>DKPN01000049.1:89834-106528 GCA_002471195.1 Bacteroides sp. UBA7333 | reverse complement strand
GGTCTGCCGGTTTCAGCGGAGAGAGAGGGATTCGAACCCCCGGTACCTTGCAGTACAACGGTTTTCAAGACCGCCGCATTCGACCACTCTGCCATCTCTCCAGAACTTCTTTTAGAGAAGTGCTTTTCGTTAAAAGCGTTGCAAAGGTACATAACTTTTTTAAATCTGCAAATTATTTCATATCTATTTCACGATTTAATTGTATTTTTGTTGCCAAATTGGTAAATAGATATAGAAACGAACGCTACATTGACATTAAGATGTAGGGATGTTTAATATTTATTAAAGGCACTAAAATAGCTTTTATCAAATTTCTTATATACTTTTGATTAGTTATTTTTTAACATATTACAAATTGATTATTAATGATTTATCCTTATAATTTCGAACACAAGATTGGTTTCGACCAAATCAGAACACTTATTCAAGAAAAATGCTTAAGCTCTTTGGGGAAAGAAAGAGTTTCTGAAATGTCATTTTCTAATAATTACGATTCTATAATGACAGAGTTGACTTGTGTAAGTGAGTTTGTTCGTATCATTCAAGAAGAAGATAACTTTCCGAATCAATTTTTCTTTGACATCCGTTCATCATTACAAAGAATAAAAATTGAAGGTTTGTATTTGGATGAACAGGAGTTATTTGATTTGAAACGCTCGTTAGAAACCATACGCGATATTGTTCGCTTTTTTAATACAGATGGTGAAGAAGAGAGTTCACCCTACCCCAATTTACAAAAACTAACGGAAGAGGTTATTGTATTTCCTGCTATCATTAAACAGGTAGATGACATTTTAAATAAATATGGTAAGATCAAAGATAATGCTTCGCAAGAGTTAGCTAGGATACGCCGTGAATTGGCTAGTACCATGGGTGGAATTTCTAAATCATTGAATAACATATTACGAAATGCTCAAAATGAAGGCATCGTTGATAAAGATGTAGCTCCTACTATGCGCGATGGCCGTTTGGTAATACCTGTTTCGCCCGGACTAAAACGAAAATTAAAAGGTATTATTCACGACGAATCAGCAAGTGGTAAGACTGTTTTCATTGAGCCTGCCGAAGTGGTAGAGGCAAACAATAAAATTCGTGAATTGGAAGGAGAAGAGAGAAGAGAGATTATACGCATATTGACCACTTTTTCTAATAATATTCGACCTTATATATTCGATATTTTAGATTCGTATCTTTTTTTAGCCGAGATTGATTTCATTAGGGCTAAAGGATGTTTAGCTATTCAATTTAATGCCATACAGCCCTCGTTTGAGCCGCAACCGATAATTGATTGGACCGATGCTATTCATCCATTGCTGCAAATGTCGTTGACTAAACATGGAAAAAAAATCGTACCGCTAGATATCGAATTGGATGCTCAAAAAAGAATCTTAATCATATCGGGACCTAATGCGGGTGGTAAATCTGTCTGTTTAAAAACCGTTGGTCTATTGCAATATATGCTTCAATGTGGCTTGTTAGCCCCGATGCATGAACGCAGTAAAGCAGGCATATTCGATCATATATTTATTGATATCGGCGATGAGCAATCGATAGAAGACGATTTAAGTACTTACTCATCACATCTTACAAACATGAAGATGATGATGAAGTACTGCGATAGCCAAAGTTTGATTTTAATTGATGAATTTGGTGGTGGTACCGAACCTCAAATAGGGGGAGCTATAGCCGAAGCTGTTTTAAAACGTTTCAACTCAAAAAATGCATTTGGAATTATTACTACTCATTATCAAAACTTAAAGCATTTTGCCGACGACAATGAGGGTATCGTAAATGGAGCGATGTTGTATGATAGACACATGATGCAAGCTTTATTTCAACTACAAATAGGCAATCCAGGAAGTTCGTTTGCAATTGAGATTGCTCGTAAAATAGGTCTCCCAGAAGAGGTGATCAATGATGCTTCCGAAATTGTTGGAAGCGACTATATTAATGCCGATAAATATTTGCAAGATATAGTAAGGGATAAACGTTATTGGGAAAATAAACGCCAAAATATTCGTCAACGCGAAAAGCAGTTGGAAGAAACCATAGCCAAATATCAAATCGAGGTAGAGGAACTTCATAAATCGAAAAAGACTATTTTGAAGGAAGCAAAGGTAGAGGCTGAAAAGATTTTGAGCGAATCGAATGCACGCATTGAAAATACAATTAGAACCATAAAAGAGGCCCAAGCTGAAAAAGAGAAAACACGCTTAGTAAGACAAGAGTTAAATGAGTTCCGACAAAGTTTAGATGAGATTGAAAACAAACAAAAGCAAGATAAAATTGCTCGGAAAATGGAAAAACTCATAGAGAAACAAAGCAAGAAGAAAGAGAATAATAGCGTTAAAGATAAAACAATAACCCACATAGTGCCTCAAAAGCCGAAAACGATAGCCATAAATGATTATGTAAAAATAAAAGGTCAAAACAATATCGGTCAAGTTTCTGAAATAAGTGGAAAGAATGCAATTGTGATTTTTGGAAGTATCAAAACTAATATCAAAATCGACCGTTTGGATTTAGCTTCAAAACCTATAAATAATCAATCAACTCAAAAATCTACTTTTATTAGTTCGCAAACTCATGATTCAATGTATGAGAAAAAACTTAACTTCAAAAAAGATATTGATGTAAGAGGAATGAGGGGTGATGAGGCAATACAGGCGATTACCTATTTTATCGATGACGCTATAATTATTGGAATGGACAGAGTGCGTATTCTTCATGGAACGGGTACGGGTGCATTGCGCACTTTAATAAGACAATACTTAAGTACCGTATCGGGGGTACATTATTTTGCCGATGAACATGTTCAATTTGGAGGAGCAGGTATCACTGTGGTCGATTTTACTTAATCATAATTTTAATAAACAAAAGAGATTATATTATTGTTTTTCATATAATTATAACTTTGCACAACAATTCTATATTATCAATAATTCTATAAAATGGAAAACAATTTATTAAGCGATGAACTAATATACAATGGCGAGAGTGAAACGCAGACCCATCTCCACATTGATATCTATAACACGAATGAAGTACAAGAATACTCGGCTTCTAGTTTTAACAAAATCGCTAAAATCATCGATAATAATAAAATTAATTGGCTGCAAATACACGGACTTAAAAACACTGAGACCATTAGAGATATATGTAGCTATTTTGAGATTGACTTTTTAATTCTTCAAGATATTTTAAATGCTAATCATCCTACTAAAATCGAGATTCATGATAATTATATTGTTAGCATCCTAAAATTATTTAAGCAGGTGCCACGCGAAGAAGATACTGATTTGGATGAGTTAACGCAAGAACAGGTTTGTATTATATTAGGGAAAAACTATGTACTCACTTTTTTAGAGAACGAATCTGATTTTTTCGATAATATCAAATTGGCTCTTAAAAAGGACATTCTTAAAATAAGAAGCAGACAAACCGATTATCTTTTTAGTGTATTGCTAAATAATATAATGGCTAATTACACAACTATTGTTTCGACTATTGATGATCAACTAGAAGATTTAGAAGAAGTATTATTAACGATCAGCAATAATAAAGACATTGGTATTCAGATACAAGCATTACGCAGTCAGTATATGACTATAAAACGCTCGGTAATGCCATTGAAAGAACAATATATTAAATTGATGAGAGGCGATAATTCTCTTATACGAAAGTCAAACAAAGCTTTTTTTAGCGATGTGAATGATCATCTTCAATTTGTACTCGAAACAATAGAAATTTGTAGAGAGACACTTTCATCACTGGTTGACTTATATATATCAAACAATGATTTAAAAATGAATGATATCATGAAACGTTTAACCATTGTCTCAACTATTTTTATACCACTTACTTTCTTAGCCGGTATTTGGGGAATGAATTTTGAATTTATGCCCGAACTTGGATGGAAATATGGATACTTGTGCGCATGGAGTTTAATGATTATCGTAGCAATAATCATTGGCATTTATTTATATCGCAAAAGATGGTTATAAATTAAAATATAATTTACAAACACATAATGAGATCTATTAAAGAATTATATCGAATAGGTACAGGACCATCGAGTAGTCATACGATGGGACCACGCAAAGCAGCCGAAACATTTCTTTCGCGCCATATGGATGCTTCTAAATTTAAAGTTACACTATATGGTAGTTTGGCAGCAACAGGAAAAGGGCACATGACAGATGTGGCCATCATTGATACACTCAGCCCCACCGCTCCCGTAGAAATTGTATGGCAGCCGAAAGTTTTTTTACCGTTCCATCCTAATGCTATGACTTTTGCAGCTTTCGATGAAAAGAACAAGCTGGTTGAAAACTGGACTGTATATAGTGTAGGTGGTGGTGCTTTAGCCGAAAGTACCGAAACGAAGAATGAAGCTTCGAAGCCTGTTTATAGCATGAATAATATGACAGAGATATTAGACTGGTGCGAAAAAACAGGTAAGACATACTGGGAGTATGTACAAGAATGCGAAGGTGATGATATTTGGGATTATCTGAATGAAGTATGGGAAACAATGAAAGAGTCTATTCATCGTGGACTTGAACAAGAAGGTGTACTACCCGGACCATTAAATCTTCGTAGAAAAGCCTCAGCATATTACATCAAAGCTACTGGATATACCCAAACTTTACAAACAAGGGGATTAGTATTTGCTTATGCCTTGGCAGTTAGTGAAGAGAATGCATCGGGTGGGAAAATCGTAACAGCTCCTACGTGTGGATCGTGTGGCGTTGTTCCTTCTGTTTTATACCACTTATATACTAGCCGAAACTTCAGTAACACACGCATTTTACGAGCATTGGCTACTGCTGGATTGGTAGGCAATATAGTAAAACACAATGCTTCTATATCGGGAGCTGAAGTAGGATGCCAGGGAGAAGTAGGTGTTGCATGTGCGATGGCTTCTGCTGCATCCAATCAATTGTTTGGTGGTAGCCCAGCACAGATAGAGTATGCGGCTGAAATGGGACTTGAACATCATTTAGGAATGACTTGCGACCCGGTATGCGGTTTAGTACAAATCCCATGTATCGAACGAAATGCCTATGCGGCAGCAAGGGCTTTAGATGCCAATATTTATGCATCATTTACCGATGGTATTCATCGGGTGTCGTTCGATAAAGTAGTAGAAGTAATGAAACAAACAGGGCATGACTTACCTTCTCTTTATAAAGAGACAAGCGAAGGAGGTTTAGCTAAAGATTATAAACAAATGTAAAGCTAAAAAGAGGTATTCTTAAAAATAGAATACCTCTTTTTAGCTTTATCAATTATTTATCCCAATATCTGAATAATATCGGGCCAAATGGTATCATCGGCGTTGGTAATTTCTTTTTCGAATGCCAACTGACCTGATTCCGAATAGCCTAAAGCATGTTCTTTATCGCCGCTTTGCACCTCAAATAGATATATTTTGTTGGGCTGCGTTGGAAAAGTCAATAGAGTTAAATTATCAATGACCCAATTACCATAACTACTGCTATCAAATGCATCTGCCACGGCTGTGGGCAATTGCGATCTAAACAACTCTTCTTCCGTCATTATCCAAACTGCATTAGCGTTAAACCACACATCTAGCCCTACACCATTAACACGACAATCGGCCACATAATAATTTCCTTTCTTACTCCAATCTACATCTTGTGCATTAGGATACATTTGATTGAAGTTTGAAACAATATCCGGATTGGATGGTAAATATGGGTTATCTGTATTGTCGCAACTCGTAAATAGAGCAATAAAGAAAACGATTAATAATGATTTGTAAGTAAATAATTGCTTCATGCCATTCAGAGATTAAGTATTAATCATCCATTTTTTTAAATTTACCTTTACTATCAAACTCAAATGATTTACCATCGTTCAATGTTACTTCACAACCATTTTTATCACGATCAATTTTAGTCACATATTCATTTACGAACTTATTATCTTTTAAATATTTAGCTGCAAATGGAGGAACTAAGTTTTTAGGCATAATTTCACCCGTTTTTTGTAAATCTATTTCTGTCCAGTTGCCTTTCTTATCAAATTCAAATTCGGCACCATTGGTAAAATAAACATCGTACGTTGTTCCGGCTAAAGCCTCTTTATCAATCTTTATTTGTTGAAGTTCATAATTAGGAAAATAAGTTGAAATAAAGTCACGCGCACCTTTTGGTAGTTGATTTATATCTTTTGTAATGACATCTGCAGCGAAAATGGTTTGCACAGCAATAAAAAGAATAAATAGAGAAGAAAAAATCTTTTTCATGATGATACTAATATTAATGTTATACATATTTTTAATAAATAACAGATGTATAAAATAAAAGTTCTGAAAATAGGCAATTAGAAGGTTATTTTACTGGCAACTTTCCATTTTAAACTGAATAGCTAAATATATATTCAATAAAAAAAGCTGCATGGTCATGCAGCTTTTTTAGTAATGTATCAACATTATTTTGTTTGCGAACTAGCATGTTTACATGGTTTGCCTTGCTTTTTACCACCTCTTGTGCAGCTGTCTGAATTTTTACGTTCTGATACGAACTGTGTATACTTTTCATATTGTTGAGGTGTTAAAATCTTCTTCATTTGAGCATCGTATGCTTCTCGATCTGCATCTCTTTCTTTGCTCCACTGCTCACGTTGCTCGGCCGTTGGTCGTTCTGATTTTTGATCATTTTTATCAGCTTTCCTATTGTCTTTAAACTCTTGACGCTTTTGGAAAGTCGCTAAATTTAAATCGTATACCGCTTTTTTTTGTTTATCGGTTAAAGATAATTCCTGAGCCATTTTCCCTGTTACTTTTTCGGCTCTTACTTTTGGATCTACATTTTCGGGTTTACCACCTCTTTGACCTTTACCTTGAGCCATCGCCATGCTAACCGACAAGACCATTGTTATCATTATAAATACTAACTTTTTCATTTTTCGTTTATTATTTTAATTAATACTCATTTGTTGCAACTGAATATATGACTCTACTAAAAAAGAAAGGTTTAAGCCGTATTATATATTTAACTTTTATAAAGCTTTCCAAAAACGCTGAAAGTCTTTATACTTTCCATAACATACTATAGCATCTCCTTTTTGTATCTTATAATTATCGGGTTGCTCATTGGTTACATTCAATTCGGTCACCGAAAAACCCACACAGTTGATAATTGTATTTGCTTGTTTTACGGCAATAATCTTTAGCTGAAACTCTTTATCTAAATTTAGTTCGTTCACTCCATACCCTATTAGTTTGTCGGGTACTATAAAATTTACAATACTATAATCAGCATCAATCTGAAACACATCTACCGAAGTACTAAATTCAAGTAATCGCACTAAGTTTTTTGCTGCATTCTCTTCGGGAGTTAGTATACGCTCTATAGCAAAAGCCTCAAGTATAGCCTTATGCACCGGATCAATAGCACGCCCATAGATATGCGCCACTTTATTTTGTTTCAATAAAGCAACGACACGAATAGAAGCACCGAAATTTTTTCCGATAGCTACAATTACTACATCTACATTGTTAAGGGGCAATACCGATAAAGCTTGTTCATCGGTAGCATCGAGCACAAATGCAGTAGCTATCTTATCTTTTATATTCTCTACTTTACTATCTTCCGAGTCGGCACCTATTACCTCATGCCCCATAGCAGACAACTCTTCTGCTAACACTGATCCGTAGTTTCCTAAGCCAATAATTATATATTTCATATTAGTTGATTATGATATTATCTTTGGGATAACTGAAATTCATTTTCTTCTTCTGTTTTACTATACCCAACATCAAGGTTATTAAGCCCACACGACCGATAAACATTAAGGTACAAATCAACAGTTTACTATTATCGGCCAAAAGCGGTGTGGTATTTAAACTAGATCCAACGGTAGCTAAAGCAGAAACACACTCAAATATCACTGCTAACAAATGCAATTCGGGTTGCCACCAAGTAATTAAAAATACCCCTATAGCAAGTACACCAAGCGATAAAATAACTGTCACACTCGAACGACGAATCGAATCGTAGGATATTTCTCTATCAAAAACTTGAACCTTAGAAGATCCTCTGATAGAAGATATTATATTCATAAAAACAGCGGCGAAGGCATTCACTTTTATACCACCGGCTGTCGACTGAGCTGCACCACCTACCCACATCAAGAATATATATATCAATACAGACTGAAGCGTCAAAGCGGTTAAATCCACACTACTAAAACCAGCAGTACGCGGACATACCGCATTAAAAAAAGCTTGCGTCAGCTTGTCTTCTGCATCCATTCCGGCAAATGAGACATTCCATTCGAACAAGGCAATCATACCCGTACCAAAAACAAGTAAGAATAGTGTAGTAATCAATACGATTTTAGTATTTAAGCTATACAAGTGCTTGCGTTGATATTTTTTATATTTGAAGGTTCTAATAACATTCCACCAATGCTGTATATGATGTTTAATGACATCTTTAAAGTTTACCAATATAGGAAAACCGATTCCACCTAAAATAATCAAGACCGATATAATATTAAAAAACCAATTATGATTGGTCATTAATACCGGTTGACCAAGATTATCGGGCAAGGTAGAGAAGCCTGCATTACAAAAGGCCGAAATAGAGTGAAATGCAGCGAAAGCCAACTCTTCTTTTAGACTCATTCCCATGGTTCCATTGATACTAAGCCATATTGCCGCCATACCCATAGCCTCTATTACTAAGGTAAATCCCAAGATATAAATAAGGGTTGAAAACAGAGAGTTTAAAGAGTTAGAACTAACCATATCGCGCACTACCAACTGATTGTAAATCGACGTGTTTCCCATAAAGAAAAGGGCAAAGAAACTGGTCAATGTCATTACACCCACCCCACCTATCTGTATCAAAATGATTATAATTGTTAGCCCCATTGGAGTAAATGTAGTGGCCACATTGACAGTAGTCAATCCGGTGACACACACAGCGCTGGTAGATGTAAACAGAGCATCGATCCACTCTAGCTTCACCCCTTCTTGAATGGAAAGCGGCAACAACAGAAGTCCCGCACCAATTACGATGATAACAAAGAAACTGACTGCTAAAATTAATGATGGATTTGTGCGTTTACCCAACATCCGTGTCAATCCATATGATAAGTTCAGCAACGCAAAAACCAGCAATACGAGCGATCTAAAGGTTTGATCATCGAGAAACAACCAAAAATCGCGTATAGCCCCATGATGTTCGGGTTGATGAAAAATAACAGGTATTAGCGTTAAGTAAAGCAAACCACTCAATATCCAAGGTATTTTTTTGTATTTTACTTTTGAACGCTTATAATCGAATATTAAATGTACCGAAACCTCAATTAAGAAGATAAGCCATATAATTCTGTAAGCCAAATTGAGTTTATCCAAATCTAATCTGTCTAATGGGAATCCATGTTGATAGACAAATGCTCCAAGCATTAACAATGATGCCAATGTGGTAAATACAGCCATTAGTTTAAATAAAAAATTCAAATAAGGCAGAAGTAGTTTATTTTTATATAATAATAGTTTATGATATATTTTCATTTTGAAATTACAGTTGCTTATATACACTGTATTAATAACACTCATCCCTTAATATTTGTTGACTTTTAACGCTATATTAAAAATAATGTATACATTTGGCCAGCTATAATTCTAATGCAATTTATCATTATGAGTAATAAAACAAAAAGATATATCTTGCCCGAAGATGAAATACCACGTTTTTGGTACAATATTCAAGCAGATATGAAAAATAAGCCTCTTCCTCCTTTAAATCCGGCTACAAAAGAGCCCTTAAAGGCCGAAGATATGTATCCCATTTTTGCGGAAGAGCTATGTAGACAAGAGCTTAATCAAGAAGATGCATGGATTGAGATTCCGGAAGAAGTACGTGAAATGTACAAATACTATCGATGCACTCCACTTGTACGTGCTTATGGCTTAGAAAAAGCCTTAGGAACACCTGCACACATCTATTTTAAAAACGAGAGTGTAAGTCCTATGGGATCGCACAAACTAAATTCGGCTATACCGCAAGCTTACTATTGCAAAGAGGAAGGTGTAACCAATGTAACCACTGAGACCGGTGCCGGCCAATGGGGTGCTTCGTTGGCCTATGCGGCCAAATTGTTTGGGTTGGAAGCTGCTGTATATCAAGTTAAAATCAGCTACGAACAAAAACCATATCGAAGAAGTATTATGCAAACTTTTGGTGCACAAGTTACTCCTTCGCCTTCTATGTCGACTCGTGCCGGTAAAAACATATTGACACAACATCCCAATCACCAAGGATCGCTAGGTACAGCCATATCAGAAGCCATCGAGTTGGCACAAACCACACCGGGTTGTAAATATACGTTAGGATCGGTATTGAGCCATGTTACACTACACCAAACGGTGATAGGTCTTGAAGCTGAAAAGCAGATGGCTCTTGCCGGAGAATACCCTGATATTATTATCGGTTGTTTTGGCGGAGGTTCTAATTTTGGCGGTATCGCATTCCCTTTTATGCGCCACTCTATACTAGAAGGAAAAAAAACAAGATATATTGCTGCCGAACCCGCTTCATGCCCTAAGTTAACACGCGGTCAGTTTCATTACGATTTTGGCGACGAAGCCGGTTATACACCACTGCTTCCAATGTATACACTCGGTCATAATTTTGCTCCTGCCAATATTCATGCCGGCGGTTTGCGTTATCATGGCGCTGGAGTTATTGTTTCGCAGCTACTGAAAGATGGTTTGATGGAAGCAACCGACATTGACCAACTTACCTCATTCGAAGCCGGATGTCTATTTGCACAAGCTGAAGGGATAATACCCGCACCCGAATCGTGTCATGCCATTGCTGCAGCCATACAAGAGGCCAATAAATGCAAAGAGACTCATGAAGAAAAGGTGATTCTTTTTAATCTATCCGGACATGGATTAATTGATATGGCATCGTATGATAAATATTTATCGGGCGACCTTGTTAATTACTCTTTATCCGACGAAGAAATTCAGCATAATATCGATCAATTAGATAATATCATTAAATAATTGAGCTTACAATATAAAGGTCGATAAGTAAAAAACATAAAAGCTACCACCCCATTGATAAATTGAAAATTCTTTATCAATGGGGTGGTTTTTTGTACTATAGATGGGGATGTATTGATGCATTACATGGGGATGTAAAGGTACATTACATGGGGGTGAATGACTGCATTACATGGGGATGTGATGACAATGCAATAAACAAAACCGGCTACCGGTTAAGGCAGGGTTAAAAACCAAAGAACACAAATCATAAAACAGTGATAAACACTTACTTGAAATTGATTATCGAACAACAACAATCTTTGTATTTGAGTTAAAAATGCATTCGAAAGTAACGGAAACGACTAGAAAGAAAAACTTTATTAATATTTAGTAAAATAGCAATAATCTATAAAATGGTATCAAAATTGCAAAAAGTTAGCATTAGAGAATACCTATTACTAGGTAATAAATAAACATATTGCTATCTTTGCAGCCGAAAAAAATAATCCAACAATATATATGGCATTTACAAATAATGTGATGATAGTTCGCCACAAACTAATGGCCGAACTTGTAAAACTGTGGAAAAAAGGTGAATTAGTAGAAAACATTGACAGACTACCGTTAGAATTTGCACCAAGAAAATCGAAAACTCTAGGCCGTTGTTGTGTTCATAAAGAGAGAGCGGTATGGAAATACAAATGCCTTCCTCTTTTAGGTATGGACATGTCGGATGAGAAAGATGAATTAGATCCATTATCAAAATACGCCACACAAGCATTAAGCCGTAAAGGCGAACTGAAAGACAATATTCTTTGCGTAATCGATGAGGCATGTTCTTCGTGTGTACAAATCAACTACGAAGTAACCAATCTTTGCCGTGGATGTGTGGCACGTAGCTGTTATATGAACTGTCCGAAAGATGCGATTCGTTTCCAAAAAAATGGCCAAGCACAGATCGATCATGACGCTTGTATCAGTTGCGGTATTTGCCATAAAAGCTGTCCATATCATGCCATTGTTTATATTCCGGTTCCATGCGAAGAGGCTTGCCCGGTAAAAGCCATCACGAAAGATGAAAATGGTATTGAGCATATTGACGAAAGCAAATGTATATATTGTGGAAAATGTATCAATGCATGTCCATTTGGTGCCATTTTTGAAATATCACAAGTATTCGATGTACTCGAAGGCATTCGTAAAGGCGAAAAAATGGTGGCAATTATTGCACCATCCATTCTAGGACAATTCAAAACATCTATCGAGCAGGTTTATGGTGCTTTTACACAAATGGGCTTTGCCGATGTGATTGAAGTGGCACAAGGTGCTATGGATACAACGAAAAATGAAGCGCACGAATTGCTTGAAAAACTGGAAGAAGGACAACCGTTTATGACCACTTCTTGCTGTCCGTCATACATTGAATTGGTCGAAAAACATATTCCGGGCATGAAACCATATGTATCGGGCACAGGATCTCCTATGTATTATACAGCTCGTATTGCTAAAGAGAAACATCCGGATGCTAAAATCGTATTTGTAGGTCCATGTGTAGCTAAACGCAAAGAGATGCGTCGCGACGAAGCAGTAGACTACATGATGACATTCGAAGAGATTGGTTCTATACTCGATGGTATGGATATTGAACTAGAACAAACAACAGGATTCTCTGTTTTATATAATTCGGTTCGCGAAGCACACGGTTTTGCACAAGCAGGTGGTGTAATGGGAGCTGTGAAAGCATACTTAAAAGAAGATGCTGATAAAATTAATGCGATTCAAATATCAGATATTAATAAAAAGAATATTGCTTTGCTTCGCGCGAGTGCTAAAACAGGTAAGGCAGCCGGACAATTTATTGAAGTAATGGCATGTGAAGGTGGTTGTATCACCGGACCATGTACACACAATGATATCATGTCGGGTCGTCGCCAATTAGCTCAAGAGCTAATCAAGCGAAAAGAGACATATGAAAACATGGATTGATAGCTTACGTAGAGAGCATCATCTACCCAGAGAAATATATCATCAACTACTCACTTGCCAAGATGCAGATACTATAGCGTATTTGCATCACCAGGCAAGAGAGGTTGCCCTGAATCAATTTGGGAATAAAATATATATACGCGGATTAATAGAAATAAGCAATTGCTGTAGAAACGATTGCTACTATTGTGGAATCCGTAAATCGAACATTAACGTTACACGTTATCGACTCTCCAAAGAACAAATTCTTGATTGTTGCCGCGAAGGATATGAACTAGGTTTCAAAACTTTCGTAATGCAAGGTGGCGAAGACCGCGCTCAATCGGTTGATTGGCTGGTCGATGTAATCAGCGAAATACGCCGATTATATCAAGATTGCGCCATCACTTTATCGTTGGGAGAAATGCAACGCAATGATTATGAACGACTATATCAAGCAGGGGCAAATCGCTATCTGTTGCGTCATGAAACATATGATGAGGAACATTACGCCAAACTTCATCCCGGCGAGATGACTGCGAATTATCGTCAACAGTGTCTGCGTTGGCTCAAAGAGATAGGATTTCAAACAGGAACGGGCATCATGGTAGGTAGCCCTTTTCAAACGATAGATAATATACTTGACGATATTCAGTTTATCGAAGAGCTACAACCCCAAATGATAGGTTTAGGACCTTTCATTCCACATCATGATACCCCCTTTGCTCAGCATCAAGCGGGCAGCATTGAGACTACCTTAAAATTACTCTCTATTTTCAGACTGATGTTTCCATCTATATTATTGCCGTCGACCACTGCATTGGCTTCACTCGGATTAGATGGGCGTTTGCGTGGAATATTGGCAGGTGCAAATGTAGTTATGCCCAATCTTTCGCCGAAAGATACTCGCAAAAACTATGAACTTTACAACAATAAAGCATCATTGGGTGCAGAAGCGGCAGAAGGGTTAAAGCTATTAAACCAACAATTGAGTACCATTGGCTACGAAATTTCGATGGAACGAGGCGATTATAAAAAATAATATCAGCTATGGCATATAATATAAAATCTCCAAAGGCAGAAGAGTTCATTGATCATTCAGAGATACTGGATACGCTTTTGTATGCAGAGAATCATAAAAATGATCGCGCATTGATAGAGCAAATTATTGATAAAGCGGCTCAATGCAAAGGGTTGAGTCATCGCGAAGCAGCAGTATTGTTATTGTGCGCAGAAGATGACTTGATGCAACGTGTATTTGATTTGGCAAAAGAGATAAAACAGCGTTTTTATGGCAACCGTATTGTTATGTTTGCACCGCTGTATCTTTCGAACTATTGTGTAAACGGATGCACCTATTGCCCTTATAAATTGCAGAACAAAACTATTTCTCGCAAAAAATTATCGCAAGATGAAATCGAAGCTGAAGTGATTGCTCTGCAAGATATGGGACACAAACGTTTGGCACTCGAAACAGGTGAACATCCTTTGCACTCGCCTATTGATTATGTATTAGAATCGATAAAAACCATCTATAGCATAAAACATAAAAATGGTGCCATTCGTAGAGTGAATGTTAACATTGCTGCCACCACCGTAGAAAACTATCGCAAGTTGAAAGATGCAGGCATTGGCACATATATTCTTTTTCAAGAGACGTATGATAAAACCAATTATGAAAGTTTACATCCTACCGGCCCCAAAAGTAATTATGCATACCACACCGAGGCAATGGATAGAGCCATGGAAGCTGGAATTGATGATGTTGGTATCGGTGTTTTGTTTGGTTTGAATACTTATAAATATGATTTTGTAGGATTGTTAATGCATGCCGAACATTTAGAAGCGGCTTTTGGCGTAGGACCACATACCATTAGTATGCCACGCATATGTCCGGCCGATGATATTGAAACAAAAGATTTTCCTAACTCTATTTCGGACGAAATATTTAAAAGGATTGTGGCCATCACTAGAATTGTAGTGCCATATACGGGTATTATTATTTCAACACGCGAGTCTGAAAAATCACGCAAAGAGGTACTCGAAATAGGGGTGTCGCAAATAAGTGGAGGATCAAAAACCTCGGTAGGTGGCTATGCTAAAAACCTGCCTGAAACAGATAATTCGGCTCAATTTGATATTAGCGATCAACGCACATTAGATGAAATAGTGAGCTGGTTGCTCGATCTGGGACATGTACCGAGTTTTTGTACTGCATGCTATAGAATGGGACGTACCGGAGATCGGTTTATGTCGCTCATTAAATCGGGACAAATAGTAAACTGCTGTGCACCCAACTCGCTGATTACACTAAAGGAGTATTTGATGGATTATGCTTCGGATGAAACACGTGGCAAAGCAATTAAAATGATTGAACAAGAGGTGGAAAAAATACCGAACGCAAAGATTAAAGAAATAGCAAAAAGAAATCTGCAAGATATAGCCGAAGGTAAAAGAGATTTTAGATTTTAATGCGATGGATCAAATAACTCCAAACTCTAATCGTCTGCAAATTGGTTTATTAGGACGTACCAATAGTGGTAAATCGTCCTTAATCAATGCGATTACTCAGCAAGATGCTGCTTTGGTATCAAACATTGCAGGCACTACTACCGACTTGATAACCAAAGCGATGGAGGTACATGGCATTGGTCCTTGTCTTTTTATCGATACACCGGGATTCAATGACACTACTCAATTGGGTAGTCAACGCATTGAACGTACTAACAAAGCCATTGAGCGTATTGATGTTGCGTTACTACTCTGCCAACCCGACATGAAGGATGAGATGGAATGGCTCAAGTTATTGCGAAAAAAAGGAATCCCTACCCTTCTTATCTTAAATAAAGCGGATATCATAAGCAATATCGATAATGAGATACCTCACATTGAGAAGATATGCGGCGAAAAACCAATTGCAGTTAGTGCACTCAATGGAATGGGAATTGATGAAATTCGAAAAGCCATTATTGCTAAAATGCCCGAAAACTTCGGCGTTCAAACCATTACACACAACCTCGTAAGTAATGGCGATTTAGTATTGTTGGTAATGCCACAAGATATTCAAGCCCCCAAAGGACGTTTGATATTGCCTCAAGTACAAACCCTGCGTGAACTTTTGGATAAGAAGTGTATCGTGATGAGTTGTACTACCGATCAACTGCAACCTACATTAAATGCACTGGCTTATCCTCCGAAATTAATCATTACCGATTCGCAAGTATTTAATACCGTATATGAACTAAAACCGAAAGAGAGCTTATTGACTTCATTCTCGGTTTTGTTTGCCGCATACAAAGGTGATATTAATTATTATGTGGAAAGCGCCCCTATAATTGGGCAATTAAATGAAAACTCAAAAGTGTTGATTGCTGAAGCCTGTACACATGTTCCGCAAAATGAAGATATAGGCCGGGTAAAGCTACCGCGGCTACTCCGCCAAAAGATTGGAGACAACTTGGCCATTACCATTACATCGGGGAACGATTTTCCGAAAGATTTGTCTGAGTTCGATTTAATTATTCAATGCGGTGCCTGCATGTTCAATCGGAAACACGTGCTTAGCCGAATAGAGCAAGCAAAAGAGCAACATATACCCATGACCAACTATGGTATAGCATTGGCTTATTTAGGTGGTATTTTAGATAAGATACAATGGTAAATATATAATAATAACGTAAGAAGCCTATAAAAC
>DKPN01000049.1:56842-89642 GCA_002471195.1 Bacteroides sp. UBA7333 | reverse complement strand
GTTTTATAGGCTTCTTACGTTATATATAGTTAGTTTATTTTGAAACAATAGCTACCAATTCTTCGGCTGAAACCAGTTTTTGATCTCCAGTTTCCATATTTTTGAGCATTACTTTATTCTCATTCATTTCGCTTTCGCCAATAATAGCGACAAATGGTATTGCTTTTGCATTAGCATAACTCATTTGCTTTTTCATTTTTGATGAGTCGGGATATATTTCAGAACAGATACCTGCTGCACGTGCTTTGGTTAAGAAAGGAATTGCAAATGCAGCCTCCTTGTCACCAAAGTTTACGAAAAGCAATCTTGTGCCATTAACAGCCTCTTTAGGATAAAGATCTAATTGATTTAACACGTCGAATATTCTATCTGCACCGAATGAAATACCAACACCCGAAACGCCAGACATACCAAATACACCTGTAAGGTTGTCATAACGTCCACCGCCGGTTACACTACCAATTTCTACATCAAGAGCTTTTACTTCGAAAATAGCACCGGTATAGTAGTTTAATCCGCGAGCTAGAGTTAAATCTAATTCTATTTCGTTATCAATATGAATGTTATCGAGTGTATTCAAAATAAACTCACACTCTTCTACCCCCTTCAATCCCGTTTGGCTTTCGGAAAGGATGGTTTTAAGCGTTGCTAATTTCTCAATATTGGTTCCGGATAGTAATATAATAGGTTGAAGCTTCTGAATAGCATCTTCGCTTATTCCCTTTGCTCTTAATTCGACATTTACATTATCGAGACCTATCTTGTCAAGTTTATCAATGGCTACAGTAATATCAACAATCTTATCGGCTTCACCAATAATTTCGGCAATACCCGATAGTATTTTTCTGTTATTAATTTTAATTGAAACACGAATGCCAAACTTGCTGAATACAGCATCAACAATTTGCATTAATTCAACCTCATTCAGAAGTGAATCGCTCCCAACCACATCGGCATCGCATTGATAAAATTCGCGATAACGCCCTTTTTGAGGACGATCTGCACGCCAAACCGGTTGGATTTGATATCTCTTAAATGGGAAAGTTATTTCATCGCGATGCATTACAACATAACGAGCAAATGGCACGGTTAAATCATAACGTAATCCTTTCTCACAAAATTTGCTCGCCAATTTAGCAGCATTACGACTCAATAACTCATCATCAGTAATACCTTTAAAGTAATCGCCAGAATTTTGAATCTTGAAAAGCAACTTATCGCCTTCTTCACCATACTTACCCATCAATGTTGTAAGCATTTCCATAGATGGAGTTTCTATCTGTTGAAATCCATAAAGATGGTATACATCGCGAATTGTATTGAATATATAATTGCGTTTTGCCATTTCCACAGGCGAAAAATCACGGGTTCCTTTCGGTATACTGGGTTTTGCAGCCATAATCTTTAATTTAATTATTGTTGAATGTACAAATTTACAGCAAAATATTGAGTCTGCCAGAAAAGTATAAAAAAATGCGATGAAGATTGTTGAATCTTTATCGCATTTTAATACTAAAAAGTATATTGTTTAGTTGATTGCTCTTGTACCGTTGATGATATCGGATGGTATTGACTCTATTTTTTCGAATACTTGAACTTCTGCAGCATTACCTACGGTAGTCCACACCATTTCTGTTTTAGTTAGATTCGAAATTACATACTCATTATTCCATGGTTTACTAAATTGCATATCGTAAACACCAGAGATAATTTTATCATCACCATCTTGAGTAATAGTAAATACACCGTATGAAGCATGTGAAACACCTGACTCAATATTATCGTATATTTTAAATTTGGTATCTACTCTCTCAAGTGAAATATAAAAGTATGAATTGCCGCTTAACGCTTCACCGTTTAACGTTTTCAATTTCCAGTTACCGTCAATATTTCGTGTCGTAATATCTAACTCACCTGATTTTACCTCTTCTTGATCACTTGAGCAAGCAACTGATATACAAGCCAACATTGCGACCAATATTATATTAAAAATCTTATTCATAATGTTTTGTTCTATTTATTCTTGAATTTTAATTCGTATTTTATGATTGATTGTTGAATCTGAATCAATGCCTTGCAATGAAAAATTCATAATCCTCTCATTGGTATGAGTCCATTCACTAGGATTTAATTTAAAAATTAATTGCGCTGAACTGTGTGGTGCAATGATGGCAGGATCTGAATGAAAGGAAATACCTTTTATGGTATCAAGCTCGGTCATTGATAACTGCATTGAAATATTTGAATTATTATAGCATTTAATCTTTTCGACTTGCATGGTTTCAACTCCTCTAAATATCACTTGTTTTTGCTTTACCCATAAATCGCCTAATGAATAACGATAATTGTGAGTAGGATTAGTAGAAGGAGTTACATTGCCTGTCAAATATAACACTTGATGATGTTTTGTATTATCGTTGAAATCGACAAAGATTTGTTTATCGATTTGTCCAGGAAAGTTTTTAGGCTTGAATGAAAAAAACAGTTCGGATGAAATTCCCGGTGGTATGACTGAGTCTAAAACATAGGCCTCTACGCAAGAACAAGAAGTATATATGTGATGAATATCTATATTCTCGGTTCCAATATTTGTAAAAGAAACCCGGCCGTTTACCAAATTTGTATCTTCACTAATGACACCTAAATCGTAACTTTCCGTTTTAAATTTCAAGGATGATATGCTTTGAGCATTTGTCCATTCAATTGCCAAAAAGGCAATTGAATGGATAATAATTAAATATTTAAAACAGTTCGACATCAATGATTCATTATAACCAACCATTGCCACCACCGTTGCGCACAACGATAGAAACAACTTGTTCAACACCTTCTGCTTTAACCAATACTGATGTAGAACCAGTAGCTACACCAGATACAGTTAAAGTAGTACCTGAAATTTGGGTAGTGGCAATTTTATCATCACCTCCGGTTACAGTAAATGTTTTGTCTTTACCATTTACAAAATATTGCGATAAATCAAGAGAAGTCGTTTTATTTACATCGATTCTTACATTAGGTATACGCATTGATACACCGTTTGAATTGTCAGCTACTTTATTCAACAACTTAACAGGGTCGATATAACCTGCGCCCATCTTACCTTTATAAAAAGGTAGATTCATTTTAGATTTAGTATTCATACCAAACTCTGAAAAATAATAATAATACTCTTTTTCATGTTCGAAAACTGAATCATCGAATGCATGACATGATTCAATAACCATATCTTTGAAAGCACTTGCTTTAAAGTGTTTATGCAATTTAGTGGCGTATGAAAGACCTAGAGCAACTATACCTGATACATGTGGGCAAGCCATAGATGTACCTTCCATATATCCATAACCGCTTTCAGCTACATGTGTTGGCAAAGTAGATAAAATCATACCTTTTGTATCCAAATGGAAATCAGAGTCACCACCAGGAGCAGTTAGGTCTATAAATCTATGATAGTTTGTAAAGGTAGATGGAGAAAAATCACCTGCCATTGATGCTACCGAAATATAGTCTGGATGAGCACCTGGGAAACCAGCTTGTGCACCCGATTCGTTTCCAGCTGCAAAAATAGCAATACCACCATCGATAACACCATTAGGAGAACCTGCATTATGAATGAAATAATCTAATGCTTCTTTCTCAAGTGAGCTATATTGTATCCATGTTTCTACACTATCAAAACCTTTATCATCGGGAAATGATGCATAAGCTGAATTGAAGCCCCAACTACATTGCAAAATAACTGCACCGTTATCAGCAGCATATTTAATTGCTTGCGCTTCTTCATATACAGATGCTACATTTTGACCGTCGAAGATTTGACATGACATAATTTTAATACCATCGCCATTGCCAGAACCTCCGGCAATACTTGAAATTCCAATACCATTGTTATTGACTGCAGCTACACTTCCTGCTACGTGTGTACCATGACCCGTATCCCAACGTTTATCCCAAGTAATGATTCCTTTGTTTCTAACAAAGTTATAACCATGAACATCGTCAACATAACCATTGCCGTCTGCATCAACACCTCCTAATAATTTTTCATTAGGGTTTACCCACATATTATCTTTCAAGTCAGGATGTGTATGCATCACACCTTCGTCAAGAACTGCAACGATGATAGAAGGATCACCACTACAAATATCCCATGCAGATAAAGCATTAATATCGGCACCGGCCAACATTCCTTTAATACCGTTTACAGCTTCACCTTCATTATGTAAATCCCATTGAATATCAAATTGAGGATCGTTATAAGTAGCTGCTTTGAATGGTTTTGAAGCATTTTGGTCTTGTTTCGAACGGATATAAGGAACCGATTTTACAAAACGGTTAAGCTCACCTTCTGAATCTCTATATTTGCGAATGAAGTGCGAAAACTGTACTTTATCAATATCACCAGTGCGAGCAAGTTGATTAGCAACTGTTGCTAAATCCATTTTCTCATCGAAACGCACTACGTACCAAAGATTTAAACCCGACTTACGTGTAATTTCTTCACGACGAGAGTCAATAGGAAATACACGTTCTAGTTGGTGTGCATCAATATTATTTAATTGTTCATCGACACGTGCTAATCCTGTACGAGTAATGATAACTTGATTGCCACTTCTTGTTGCAGCAGCTACATTATCTAATAGTTGAGTATTTTCACTTTTGAACTTTACTAAAATTTCCCCGGGGATTGCTCCCTCGGGTGTATTAAATATTTTAGCTTGTGATTCGTTTGCATTTTCGTTTGTCACGATTGCATCATTAGCACAACTTGATACTAATAATAAAGTGACTAGAAATAATGAAATATATTTATGCATAGCTATAGTTAATTTGTTGGATATTTATCTTTATAATATTCGTAATAGTAATTCAAATTAAATGGTTCGTTATCGAAACCTGCTATTTTACCAGATGGATCTCTACCTTCTTGATTAAATACAAGCGGATAAACGTTCCAATCATATAGACGTGGATGATATAAAAGCCATTCTGGTAAATCACCAGTTAAACGATTCAAGTTCAAACGCAACTCTTCAACATTTGGTATTATTTTCAATTTACCAACTTGTTCTGTTGGAAGATTTTCAGCCACACAATCATCTAATGTGTAACGAGGCATTTCAACTCCATTCTCTAATAAATAATAATCACTAATCTCTTTTTCAGTTGGTATACTACCATGGATTTCATTTACACCTAATGCTAATACTTCTAACTTATCCCAAGTAAAAAAGCGGATATTATCAATCAAAGTATTATTAAGTTTATTGGCAACGAAATCAACAACTTTCAAATTAGGGAAATTCTCTTTGTTGATCATTCTTGGAATCTCCTTAAAGTTGTTACCCGAAAGATCTAAATATTCTAGATTTCTAAGATTAACAAACGATTCATCAAGTGAAGTTAAACCATAAGCATAGAGAGTTAGTCTTTTTAAATATTGAAGATTGGAAAGAGCATCCCCTGATTTAATATCTAACTGGTCATAATTTGTATTTGAGAAAATCGATAACGTTTCCATATACTTAAGATATCTGAACTCATAAGGAATAGATTCTAAAGTTGTGAAAAATCTAAACGCTAATTTTCTTACACGTCCTTCTCTCTCTTTCGTATAGCCCTCATCAGATGGCTTCCATAAATCTACTTCAGACCATTTACTGAACGATTCACTTGGATCAGAAATATACCAACAACCTAATGAACGCATAATGCCCAATACGGCCAATGAGTCACCAGCTCTTGAGTCTTCGATCAACTCTCCAGCTTTTTGAATAACCAATAAAGAGTCTTTACGATCGAATTGACAATCAATATCTTCAATAGGATCGAATTTCACTAATATTTTACGATCGTTAAATGGAATATTGTTATTATTCCATCTAAATCGAACATTGATATTACGTGGTCTTGCACCTCTATCGAAGTTAAAGTTTACAGGTTCACTGTTTAACCATGAAACACTACCGTCTTCATCAATGCTCTGCATCTTAATATCAAATTTTACATTCGATAAAATATTAATATCAAAATAGCGATCATTAATTGAGCCATAATTATCGATTCGCATAACAGAATCTTCTAAAGAGATGGTAGGCAAATATCCCGATTGCTCTACTTTGATAAAACGAGTTTCACCAGATGAGAAAGTAAAACGGATACGAGCATCTCTTTCATTTTGAATAGTTGTTGAATCGACTATCACTTTACACTCAGCCGAACGCAATCCATTGGCTGGAGAAATTTGTATCCAAGGCACATCAGTAGTGGCAATCCAAGAATCTTCTGTATGTACGTTTACTATATTTACAGAACGGTGAGCAAAAGTAGTTAATGTTTCCGTACTTAAATAGGTCGATTTATTTGCATCCTCACTATCGTTACACGATGTAAAACCGATAAGAAGTGCAAAAGCTGTTAAGGCATATATAAATTTTTTCATATAAACAAAATTGTACTTATTTGTCAAGAACTAAAGCTGAACAATCACGGATATCTTGTGAACGATCATAATATAGGTTATACATATTATTACGAATATAATAACAAATACTACCTGCATAGAAAGTGATATTAGGATTATCTGAAATATCCATGTGGAAAATCATGTTCGATAATTGTTCATTTACAACACCCAAATCATTCGATCCTAAATATAATCCGCGCAATCCAATATGATTTCCAACATTTTTAGGGAATTCTGAGTAACAACGATTACCATTAGCATCACGTTGTGTACGAAGAATCAATACTGTCAAACCTGAAATTGACATCATATCCCAAGGAAATGCCGATAGTTGATTGCATGATAAGTCCATACCATATAAGAATGGTGCATTTTTACCATTCAGATCGTGTGGTAATTTCGTGATTAAGTTAGAGGTTAAGTCTATTGATTCTATAGTAAATACATTAGGACCTGTAAATGAATCATCCGGAAATTCTGATATTTGATTAACCGCTAAATTAATTTGTCCGATAGAAGAACCTGACGTCCAAAGTAATGAAGGGTATTTAGTAAATTTATTACCAGATAAATTTAATGATACAACATTTAAACCTTGGAATGCGTCATCACCCGACTCACCTTCTCCATCAAAACCGTCTATTTGATTATCAGCAAAACTTACTCCTTTAATTTGTAAACCTTTATGTGAAAAGATATTAGGGAATTTTGTTAGCTTATTATTGTTAGCCGAAAACGATTCGATATCATTATAACCACAGAAGTTTCTTGGAATTCTTGTAATTTGATTGCCATCAAACATTATTTGTACAGGATTGATATTATCTCCATAAACAGGCAACACACCTTCTAATTGATTGTAAGAAAAATCCATCAAACCAATACGTTTAATATTACCCAAAGATAGAGGCAACTGTTTCAGTTGGCTATAGTTACAATAAAGAAGTTGAAGATAATCTTTACAAATGTTGTTTCCCAAAGCATCAATACCATTATATACATCTTCTGAATCCCATTGAGTATTATTTGCTATATTCAAAGCTGTTAATCTTGGTATTCTTGTTATACTCATTGGGAATTTTGACATACGAGGACAGTTGTAAATTTCTACATCTGTTAATTCTTCCAACAAACTAAGTTCTTCAGGAAGCTCTTCGATAGTTGAATTCGCAATAAATAAAGTTTGTAGTCTTTTTAGGTTTCCAATTTCTTTAGGCAAAGATTTCAAACCATTACATAGTTTTCCATAACCAGTATCAGCTCTAGATATTGGAGATTTTCTTGTCGATTTATTACGTGGAGCAATATTTTGATTGAAATCGGCAAACCCGTCTTTATCAAACTCAATACCACCCGGAATACTTATACCTTTAAGATGGTACGCACTTTGTAATACCGGAGATAAAGTTTGTTCAGCAATAGTTTTGTGTTTTTTTGCTAGATACTTTTTCCCAATTTCAATACGATTATTCTCAAGCGTACCATTCAAAGCCATACCTTCAATTGATTCAGATGGCTCAAAAACATCTTCATTGATATCATTGTGTGTTCCTAAATACAACTCGGCAAGTTCAGTTAATTGACCTAGTGCTGCAGGCATATGACCTTCAAAACCAAAACCACTGATATTAAGAAGTCCCACGCGACCATTTGAATGTAAACTTACACCGGGTTGACGACCCCAAAGATCAAGATCTTTGTTAAAGTCCCAGTTACATCCTTTGTTAAATCCTTCACCTTGAAAACTCCAGTTCGGACCATTTAAAGCTTTCCATATTTCATATAATGCCAAATAATCTTTGATGTACTCTTGATTTGTATCAATTTTTACAGGCACATCTACTTTTGATAAAGCATTATCAGTAAT
Organism: Bacteroides sp. UBA7333; assembly: GCA_002471195.1. GTDB lineage: Bacteria > Bacteroidota > Bacteroidia > Bacteroidales > Bacteroidaceae > Bacteroides. The sequence goes on along the minus strand of DKPN01000049.1, from coordinate 81,312 downwards.
AGTAAAGACAGGATTTGGAGAAATTGTTGCTGTTGCTACAATCGTTTTATCTTTTGTAGCCAATGAGTATGATACAATAGTCCAATCTCCTCCAGCTAAGTTCACAACTGTATCTGTAATTAAAACTCCTGTTTGACGATTATTATCATCTTTATCGAATGAATACTGATAGGCAACAGGAAGATTAGAAATAGCAACAATTTCACTATTTTGCTTTACATTCAAAGATATATATTTGATATCAGTAAACATAAATTCATTATCTATCGATTTAGTTATAACAGACTCATCAATATCTTTAACGAAAGTGAAATTAACTTTTCCTTTTTGTCTTGCATTTACTGTAAGATCTTTGGTTACTAAACCTCCTTCAATAATAGATACTTGCGTAGATAATTCAGTTAAGTATAGCTCTTGATCAAGTGCATCATACAAGGTATATCCCAAAATTGTATAATCACCAATAACCAATTTTAATTTTTCACTTCGCAACCCATAAGCAGCATTTTCTGCATTATATGAGTTCAATACCATTGTTTGAGAAAAACGCGTACCTGCTTGCAAAAACTCTACACGTATTTTGTGAGCATCTGAAAGATTATCGAGACTTGAATTTACAGCTCTTGACTCACTCGGATTATATGAAGCTTCTTTATAAAGCTTGAATTGTACATAACCATATCCCAGATCTCTATTGTCAAATGTATCATCATCTGAACATCCGGTAAAGGTTAATAATAATGCTGTTGCCAGCATAAATAATTTGAATATATTAAATTTCATATGTCAAAATATCATTTATTACTCTTTAATTAATAACTTTTCAATAAAGATGGTCAGTGAAAAACACTGAACATCTTTATTTATATTTTATTTATTATTGCTCGCTTCCGTCTAAAACAGTACAGAAGATAGCATATTTCACTCTTTCATTTACCATAATAAGAACCGTACCGGAGGTTTGTCCTGGTTTTCTAGGATTCATTCTTATGTTAAATGCAAATTCTTGTGGCTCGGCTTCTAACCATGATTGGTATTCTTGAGGTACTTCAAGATTAAAAGACTCAGATCCATGCCATTTAATTGCAGCCATTATACCCGATTGTGGAGTTTCATAAGTCAATTCATACACGCTATTTTCGTCTATGCCATACTCATTGATATAACCATTAATCAAATCGACGTTAGTACTTTTTTCCAATGTAGCTCCATAATCATTTGCCATGCTTCCATAAACAAAACTCAAGATATTATCTGAAGTAGCGTCTTTGCCGTCTTGTCTTACTTCGCCTACTAGATATTTCTCATATTCAGGTTTCAAACGACCTTCGGGAGTCAACATCTGTTCTGCATCATAGTTAATGCTTTCTAGTACACTTAATGGTAATGCGAAAACTGTTGCAGTTCTTTCTTGTGCAGTATTAGGTTTTACCGCAATAGAATATGAATAAACAGAAACATTTGTTCCTTGAGGGGTTGAATTGATAAAATCAGGATACATCCAATCTGCCTCAAATTCAAAAACTCCATTACCAGCATAATCTACTCCATACCATTTAGTACCATCGCTACCAATCATACTATTAATAGCCATTAAAGAGTAACCCCCAGAAAGAGTAGTAATATTAAAGTCATAGCTATCCATTAAGTCACCATTTTTTGTTTCGATTTGTCCGTCAGCGTTGAACAATATACCATTGTATTTCAAAGTTGCTGGAACAAGGAACAAATTATTAGCACCTTCAGCTGTAATAGTAAAGGTAGTAAAGATAGATGGATCGTGTTGATTAACGACTTTAACAGTTGCAACCATATCTTCCAGATCATAATTTGAATAATCTGCATTCATAAAAAAATGAGAAGTTTCTCCGGCATAACCCTTCTTTGGATAATCATAAATATCATTAGATGCAATCCAAGTTGGCATATCTTGTAATTCCCAATCGAAATTAGAAGAGAATTTGATACGAGCTGCATGCATAAATGAATTCTCGGCCCACTCAAGAGAAATATTTTTTGTTTCAGCTTCTTCTCCGGTTTCAGCATTTGATTGTGTAATTTTGAATACCGGTTGATTTCCCAAACGAGTAATGGTAGCCACCACAACATTTTTTGAATCCATATTCAATGTAATCTTAGCAACTTGATCAGAAAAACTCCAGTTATCTTTCGTTACTTCAAATTTAATTGAATGTTTACCTTCCACACCTGACATTGAAGAAACATGCTCTTCATTATCAATAAACTTCACCCATGATGATTCGGTAAGTATGCTCCACATACCAGCAGCTTCAAAAGATATTTCACCACCGTCGCCGATAACCATAGTTGAGGTTTGAGGTTGAGGAAATTCATAAACATACTGGCTTACGTTTTCATCATCTGAACATCCTACTAAAACAACGACAGCCAAACATAAAATATAGCTGAGTTTTCTAAATAAAAAGTTTTTCATAAATAATTTATTTTCCGTTATTAATTAAAAAAGTAATTGTTTCAGACTGATTTAAAAACCTTCTTTTTCAATAAGAGCACCTTCCTCATCAGATATCCATTTAAGAACTGCCCAGAATACACCCATATTTCCTTTGCCATTTACGTAGCAACGATGATTTAACATGGCAAATTCTTCACAAGCACTATAATAAGAAATATGACCAGCACTTACTTCAGTACGCACCCATGTATCTCCATGAGGTTGTCCCATAATGGTTCTTGTACTCGCTATAATTTGATCAGGTTCCATCGATAAATCAGGAGTCATTGCATCTTCTGTTTCAAATTTCAAACGCAAATCATAGTTATCACGGAAAATATCACCATCGAACAAGAAATTTTTAAGAATTAATACATTATCATTCTTTGAATTTCTATCAACATAAGTTTTGATTAATCGTTTGTTTTCACCACCATTCATTTCATATAAAAGAGAAGATTGAACGATACAATATCTATTGTCGAACATCTCAATATCGAATGGACAACGTTTTAGAAGGATTACTTTGATATCTTGATTGTAATCATATAGATCCCATTTCAAGTTATCGGGTGTAACCAAACGAAGTTGTACTTGCAAATCGTGATATATATCAATATTGTTATATATACCATTCATTTTAATTACCGAACTACGCTCACCAGCTTTAATTGTAAAAGAGTTATCTGCAAGTTTAAAATGCACTCCTTCGATTGCGTTAGTGTTGGCATCTACAATTTCTACACCAAATACACGATCGTATGGACACTCTACTGTAGAGGCTACTTCAATTTCAAATTCATTGTTGTTATCAAAAACAGGACAAACTACCACTGTATCGGCAAAACCAATATATTCGCCTCCCGAATAGGTTGTAAAGCTATTATTACAACCTACAAAAGATAATCCTGATATGATAATGGCTAAAATTGCTATATAATGTTTCATATTATTTAGTATTTTATCATTAATTATTACTTTCATTTCCTACGATTTGAGATCCGGGAGCATCGATTTCGTGTTGTGGTATTGGCCATACAAACATCGGATGATTAGCTTTAATTCTCAAGCTATTGCCTGGAGCAACTGTATTACGTTGAGCAGAACGTTCAAAGCCTTTACCCCATCTTTTCAAGTCATTCAGACGGAAGCCTTCCATGTACAACTCACGAGATCTTTCAGCAGAAATCACTTCAAACCAGTTTTGAGCAGTGACAGATGCATTACCATAACTTGAATAACGTGATTGACGTAAAGTTGTGATATCTTTTGCAGCTCTAGAATAATCTGGGTTTTCTTTGGCACAATAAGCTTCAGCACGTATTAGATATTGCTCTCCCAAACGGAATACTTTAGGCATATTCACACCAAGGATTCCAAGATTTTTAAAGGTTGGATTTCCTGGGTATTTCCAAAGAATGATACAAGTTAATCCATGAGGATAACCAGTGGTTACTCTACGGAAATAAGACTGATAACGCTTATCAGCAGCATCAAACAACTCATCAGTAATCCATGTAGAAGGGATATAATCAGGTGTATAGCTCATATAGTCATAGTTCATAAAAACAGTACCCAAAGCACCACCCATAGAGGTAGGAGTAAATCCTACTTTCCACATTACTTCGTATGATTTGTCATCGCTCCACATATAATCGAGTGTAGACTGTTCTTGACTCACAAAATCTTTACAGCTAGCCAGTCTATAAGCATCATTTTCGATTGCTTTTGTTGAATACTCAATTGCAGTATCCCAATCTTGCATATATAATGCAATACGAGCACGCAAACTATGAACAGCAGCTTTAGTAAAATAATCATACGAGTAATAGTCTACTTTCAAGTTCTTATCAGCTACCTCTAAGTCTTTGATAACTTGATTGTAACTTTGGCGAAGTGTAGCACGTTTAGGAGTTGCTTTATCATAATAAGAGGTAGAGATTACAACACCTAAATCTTGATTATCAGCAATATCTTCAGAGTAAGCTTTACAAAACATTTTAATTAATTCTGAATAAGCCAAAGCTCTAGCAAAATGCGCTTCACCGATGTACATTTCAAGTTTTGCAAATTCGGCTTCAGTACGAATATTATCTTCTACATTACCGATATTGTCTAGTAAATAGTTACAACGACCAATAACAGTGTATAATGCAGAATAAACAGCTTGAATTTCAGAGTCGGTACCCTTCAAATCCCAATTCCAAAAACGTCCGTAAACATTTCTAAAACCCTCTACTGCATGAACGTAATCCGCTTGAATATCCGGACATAAAGTTAGATAACCACTATATAAAGCAGGACTCAAAAAAGCCGCATAGATACCATTCACTAGCTGTTCGGCATCCGAAATGGTTTGAATTGCATTATCATCAATAATAGCATTCGACGGTGTCTTATCTAAACATGAAGACATTAGTATCGATGCTATACATACGATTAATATTTTAAATTTTTTCATATAAAATTGTCTAGTCTATTTTAGAATGTGAAGTCTACACCAAATGTATATTGACGTGACATTGGGTATTGAGCCTGATAAATATTAGAAGTACTTTCAGGATCTAAACCTGTAAACTTAGTAAATGTCAATAAGTTTTGTCCTTGTGCATATAGACGTACAGATTGTACTACGCCTAATTTTTGCATCCATTGTTGAGGTAAGTTCCAGTTCAATGTTAAATTCTTCAAACGCAAGAAAGATGCATCTTCTAATAATCTATCATCAAACTCAGTCATAATACCATGACGAGGAATATCAGTTATATCGCCAGGGTTTTTCCAACGATCAAGCAAGCGACGCGACTGGTTGTAAGATGTAAATCGACCATTACTTTCGTCAAAGAAGCGGTCATTGTTAACCATCCAGCGATCTTTCACCCAACTAAAGTGAGCTGTCAACGATAATCCTTTCCATGAAATAGCTGTACCGAAACCACCTTGCCATGGTGCGAACTGAGTTTTATCTAACAATACTCTATCTTCAGTTCTCATCACATTGGTTATTTCACCATCTTTAGTATACCACAACGCATCACCATTCAAAGGGTTTACACCTGCATAACGGTTCATATAGTAAGTACCAACGGCATGACCTACCACTAATTTTGTGCTAGTTTCACCATATTCATACGAATCTACACCATGATATAAGCCTGTGATTTCATTCTTATTATATGAAACATTTGCTGACAATTGCCAATCAAAACCATTCGCACGAATTACACTTCCTGAGAAAGCCATTTCAACACCACGGTTTACCATAGATCCTTCATTTTTCCATACGAAAGAAACACCTGAGTTTGTAGATGAGTTAACAGGAACATTCATCAACATGTTAGTGGTTTTCTTATTGTAAAACTCAATATCTAAATTGAAACGATTGATAAAGCCTAAACGAAGAGCTAAGTTGCTTGTCCAAAGGTTTTCCCATCCAAGATTTGGGTTCTTTTGACGTACAGGAGCAAGTCCTGCATCACCTACATAATCTAAACCACCACCAATCACACCTAAATGGTCATAGTAAGGAATTTCCGAGTTACCTGATGTACCTGTACTTACTGCGATTTGTGCTGTAGTAAGCCATGACAAATCTTTCATAAAAGATTCATTACGAACATTCCACATGAAACCTAATGACCAGAAAACACCCCAACGGTTGCTTTTACTAAAGCGAGAAGAGGCATCGGCACGCAATGAAGCATCAGCATAAAATCTATCGCTAAAGCTATATTCACCACGTCCGAAGAAAGATAAGTATGAATATGAAGATTCAGAATCAGCCCAACTACGCGCTGTAGTACCGTTTGATAGGTCTGTCAATTTATCATTGTTTTGACCACGTACGCTAGTTGAGAAACCATCATAATAATAATCTACACCTTCTTGACCCACCAAGAAATTGAACATATGTTTTCTATCAATATCAAAATTGTAAGTAGCAGTATTTGTTATCGATAATCTTTGTGTATTGGTAGTAGCACGAGAAGCAGTACCTGTTCCGTTGTTAGGTTTGTAACTTGGGAAAGATTGAATAAAGGTTTTACCATGCATATAGTCATAACCAAACTGAGAACGAATTTTCAAATTCTCAATAGGAGTGATTTCAACAAATGGTAAAGTCATAAATTTATATTTTTGACGACTCAAAGGATTGTTTTCAATCCACTCCAATGGGTTTTCGCCAAAACTTTGCCACGAGCCATCGTTTACAGAAGCCAATGAACCATCCTCTTTATAAGGAGAATAATAAGGAAGCATGAAACGAGCTGCTGAGATTGGAGTTACTAATGTATAAGAACCTTCATCCGCTTCGGCATAATCTTCATAAGTAAACATCGTGTTTACACCTAATTTTAACCATTGCGCTGCTCTTACATCAAAATTGGCACGCAAACCAGTACGTTCGAAGTGCGATGCAATAGCTGTTCCTTCTTGGTTGTAATAGTTGCCCGAAACGAAATAATTAAAACGCTCATTAGCACCACTTACCGAGATGTCATAGTTTTGCAAGGGAGCAGTACTATTAAACACTTCGTCTACCCAGCGAACATCTGTTTGTGATAACTTTGCATAGTCTTTACCCGTATCTAAACCTACTTCTTTTTCATATTGAATACGTTCAGCCGTGTTCATGATATCCCAATTACCATGTGCCATTTGCGAGAAACCACCTTGTACTCTTGCTACAATTGTTGGTTTTTCAGCATTTTTACCACGTTTGGTAGTGATGATAACAACACCATTAGCGGCACGTGCACCATAGATAGAAGTTGAAGACGCATCCTTCAATACAGAAATATTATCTATATCATTAGGGTTAATCGTATTAAAATCTACTTCAGATATTGGGGCACCATCTAAAATGAACAAAGGTGATGTACCTGAGTTGATAGAGTTAGTACCACGAATTGTAAATTTTGCAGCTGCACTTGGATCACCCGAATTGGAAGTTACACTCAAACCTGCAACTTGTCCTTGAAGTGCCTGATCGAAACTTGGTGTTGGCACATTTTCGATAGAGCTTGATTTGACACTACCTACCGAACCTGCTACCGTACCTTTTTTACGAGTACCATAAGCTACAACAACAACTTCGTTTAGTGTTTGTGCATCGGGATTTAAAACAACATTTAATTTGCTACTTGTTGATTGTACGGTCACTTCTTCAGATTTCATACCGATGTATGAAAATTCGAGAACATCACCCACATTCACTTGAATTGAAAACTCTCCCGTCATAGATGTAATTGTACCGCGGGCTGTTCCTTTGACGCTAACTGTAGCGCCTATCACCGGTTCTTTATCTTCAGATGAAATCACAACACCGTTAACGCTTATGGGCGTCTGGGCATTGGATGACAAAGAAAATAACAATGATAGAACTGTTAAGGCAAGATAAAATCTTTTCACTAGTAATTCTGTTTTATCGTTAAGTTATATTTAAAAATGATTTTTATTTTGTGTTTGTTATTATAATCCGCCGATTATAATTATTGTGCAAAGATACGACACTTTACAAAAACACACAAACACACTTTAGTTAATTAGACAATACTTATGTTCATTTATGTAAACACAAACAAAGACACCGATATTGTAACATTTTGAAAGCATAGATCATCTGCGCATTTACAAAATAGATAATTACACAAGCATTAAATTACTATATAACACTTTTATCAAATATATTAGCACTTTAAAACAATGACATAAGCAAAACCATTATCATTATTATTTAATTTGTTTAACACAAAAAGTGAAAAAACAGAAGCTCATCCAGCCATTTACAATTTGACTTTAATATAGCATATTCACAAAAAAACATGCTACATTGTTAATGATAAATTCAAATGAAAAAATTACATTATAAATCATTTAAAAGGGATTTTACTTTTATTTATTCAGTTAAAGCCCATACAAAATCACTAATATTTATTATTTAGATCATTTTAAATACACTTTATCAATACAACAACTAAAAACATTTTGTCTCAAGTAGTGACAAAATGATACAGCTTGATTAAAAATAACATATATTTAATGCTATTACAACGACCACAACAACATTTTCAACATAAACCATTCTCAAAATGTCATTTTAAGTTTACATACAAAAATACATCAGAGATATCAGAGCATTGATTTACATTGACTATCATAGTTCAAAAGCATAACATTTAACAATATAATTATCGACATTTAACAACATAGATATCAACAAGTAACCTGTGATTTATCAATACTTTAAATGGCAAGATGAATTATTTCGAAACACGAACATAAAACGTTAACAATCCACAATAATTCATCAATCAAAAAAATCGACATCAAGAAACAAAACAGCCTCACAGCAAACCGAAAGAGTGTTAATAAATAAAATATGATTAATAATTTTATAAATAATCGCAATATAGAGTAAGTATATAAATATACCTTAGTTGTTTATTAATAGTAATTAATAATCAGAGCAATACACAAAGAGCTAAAACGAACTATATTTGTATTTAACTAAGAATTAAACGGTAGCGAAGTTTTTTTGAGACTATATCATTCAACAAGAATACACTTTTAAACGTTAAATTCATGAGTATTAACACGAATATGGATATATACTATAAAAACAGATAAATGAAAAATAACTCCACGCAGTTATAACGATAATATCTATTTTATATAAACAGAAAAATAATAACTAAAAATACATTCAATGAAATTAAAAACCTTGTTTTTATCTTTATCACTATTACTATTTTTAAGCTGTACAAATCGGTCGAACGATGTAGACAAAGATTACGCTGGTATCGTGAATCCATTTATTGGTACTGATTTTACAGGCAATACATATCCGGGTGCACAGGCACCATTTGGTATGGTTCAATTGAGTCCCGACAATGGTCTACCCGGATGGGATAGAATTGCAGGATACTATTATCCCGACAGCACCATTGCAGGATTTAGCCATACACACTTATCGGGAACCGGTGCAGGCGATTTATATGACATATCGTTTATGCCTGTCACACTTCCTTATAAAAAAGCAGAAGAACCATTAGGAATTCACTCTAAATTTACCCATGACAAAGAAGAGGCTTCGGCGGGTTATTACAAAGTGCACCTAACCGATTATAATATATGGGTGGAACTTACGGCAACCGAGAGAACCGGTATCCAAAGATATACGTTCCCCGGAGGCGAAGCTGCTGTTATATTGAATTTACGCAAAGCAATGAACTGGGATGCAACCGACGATACATATATTGAAGTTGTTGACTCAGTAACGATAAAAGGATATCGCTTTTCAAACGGATGGGCAAAAGGACAAAAGGTATACTTCGTGAGTCGCTTCTCGAAACCTTTCGCCTCTGTTCAACTTGACACGCTACCTATCATCAGAGAAAATCAACCCGACGGTACTTCTTATATAGCACAATTCAACTACACTACCACACCGGGCGAACAAATAGAGGTGGCTACTTCTCTATCGGGAGTAAGTATGGAGGGAGCCATGAACAACCTTTTGGCCGAAGTCCCCACCAACGATTTTGATAAATACCTAGCCTATACAAAAAAATTATGGAATAGCGAATTAGGAAAAATCAACATTAATGGAGGTTCAAAAGATGATCAAGTTAATTTTTATACTGCATTATATCACAGCATGTTGGCACCTACCATATATAGTGATGTAGATGGTTCGTATTACGGACCCGATGGAAACATCCATAAAACAGATGGTGGCATCAACTACAGTACTTTTTCTTTATGGGATACATACAGAGCCTCACACCCACTGTTTACCTATACACAACCCGAACGCGTTAACGACATGGTTAAATCGTTCTTGGCTTTTTACGATCAAAACGGACGTTTGCCCGTATGGAACTTTTATGGATACGAAACAGATATGATGATCGGATACCACTCGGTGCCCGTTATTGTAGATGCTTATCTAAAAGGTATTGGAAACTTCGATGCCGAAAAAGCATTAGAGGCTTGTGTGGCAACAGCCAATATTGATTCGTATCGCGGAATCAAACAGTATAAAGAATTGGGGTATATACCTTTCAATCAAGAAGACGAACATAATGCCGAAAACTGGTCATTATCAAAAACATTAGAATACGCTTTCGATGATTATTGCATTGCAGTAATGGCTCAACAAATGGGCAAAACAGATATTGCAAAGGAGTTTTATAAACGCTCCGAAAACTATCGTAATGTCTTTAATAAAGAAAACGGCTTTATGCAACCCAAAGACAGCAAAGGAAATTTCCAAAAAAACTTCTCGCCCGATGAATATACTGAATATATATGCGAAAGCAATGGTTGGCAATATCTATGGTCGGTGCAACATAATATTAATGACTTGATTGATTTGATGGGTGGTAAACAACGCTTCGAACAAAAGTTAGATAGCATGTTTACTTACAATCCTACCGCCGACGAAGATTTACCGATATTCAGTACGGGAATGATTGGGCAGTATGCACATGGCAACGAACCCAGTCACCATGTTATCTATTTATACAATGCGGTAGATGCTCCCGAAAAAACACAATATTATATATCGAAAGTCATGAACGAACTATACCGCAATACACCCGACGGGCTTTGTGGAAACGAAGACTGTGGCCAAATGTCGGCCTGGTATATTTTTAGTGCGATGGGATTTTACCCTGTCAATCCTATAGGTGGAGTTTACGAACTAGGCGCCCCTCTATTTCCTGAATTAAAATTAAAGTTGGCCAATGGCAAAACATTAACCATATTGGCTCCAAATGTATCGAAAGAAAATATATATGTGAATGGAATCACTATCGATGGAAAACCTTACGATAAAACCCAGATCACACACGATCAGATTATGAACGGAGCAACCATTGTATTCGACATGCAATCTGAACCGAAATCAAAATAAACTATCAAACAGATTCTATATGAAATATAATATCATAATTGTGAGTTGCATTGGTGCATTATTATCATTTTCATCGTGCAATAAAACCCAGAAAGATACGACAGTTGATTATACCGAGTATGTAAATCCATTCATCGGGACGGGAGGACATGGACATACTTTTCCGGGAGCAGTTGTTCCTAATGGTATGATTCAACCCAGTCCCGACACTCGTATCGATGGTTGGGATGCTTGTTCGGGTTATCATTTTAGCGATAGCCTCATCAATGGCTTCTCACATACACATGTCAGTGGAACCGGCTGTTGCGATTATGGCGATATTCTGATTATGCCTACAGTTGGCGAACAAAAATATGTATCGACAGATTCGAAAAGCCAACAATTACCTTATGCATCATCGTTCTCACACGATACCGAAATAGCTGAACCCGGATATTATTCCGTCTTTCTAGATACATATGGTGTAAAAGCCGAATTGTCAGCTACAAAGCGTGCTGCTATTCATCGATACACCTTCCCTAAAAGTGATAACGCAGGATTCATTATCGATATGGATTATAGTTTGCAAAGACAAAATAATCTGATGATGGATATCCAAGTGATTAGTAATACTGAAATTGTAGGAAGTAAAAAAACCGAATATTGGACATTTGAGCAACCCGTATATTTCTATGCTAAGTTTTCCAAACCATTTGTTCATCAAATCATTGACGATACTATTACGTTGGACAATGGCAAGCCATATGCATTAAAAAAAGCATTACTTCAATTTGCTACTTCGCAAGATGAAGAGGTATTGGCTAAGATAGGTATATCGGCAGTCGACATAGAAGGAGCTAAAGCCAATCTCGAAACAGAGATTCCCACTTGGAATTTTGAGAAAGTACGTACCGATGCGAAAGCCGATTGGAATAAGTATTTATCTAAAATAGATATTCAAACAGATAATAATGATCAGAAAGAGATTTTCTATTCGGCGATGTATCACACGGCTATAAGTCCCAACATTTTTACTGATGTCGATGGACGTTATTTAGGGCAAGATCAAAAAATTCATCAAACAGACGAAGAAAACCCTACCTATACAGTATTCTCTTTATGGGATACATTTAGAGCACTTCATCCTTTACTAACAATTATCGACCCCGATCTAAACAATCAATTCATCAGATCATTGCTTAAAAAACACGATGAAGGCGGTATACTGCCTATGTGGGATTTGGCTTCGGGCTATACAGGAACAATGATTGGTTATCATGCGGTTCCGGTGATAGTAGATGCCTATATGAAAGGTAGTCGCGACTTTGATGTGCAGAAAGCTTTTGAAGCATCAATACGTGCGGCCGAATACGATACTACAGGAATCATTTGTCCCGACTTAGTACTACCTCATCTTATGCCAATGGCTAAGTATTATAAAAACACATTGGGCTATGTTCCTAACGATAAAGACAATGAGTCGGTAGCCAAAGCATTAGAGTTTGCATACGATGATTGGTGTATCGCACAGTTTGCAAAAGCACTGGGCGATAGTGCCAATTATGAGAAATACAGCCAATTCGGAAAAGCTTACGAACACTATTTTGATAAATCGACAGGGTTTATGCGAGGCAAAAACTCTAAAGGTGAATGGAGAACTCCATTCAATCCACGTGCTTCTAACCACCGTGATGATGATTATTGCGAAGGTACTGCATGGCAATGGACATGGTTTGTACCACATGATGTGGAAGGGTTGGTAAGTTTAATGGGTGGTAAAGAGGCTTTTTCAGCCAAATTAGACTCCCTCTTTACAGCCGAATCGGCTTTAGAAGGTGAAATGGTATCAGCCGATATTACCGGATTGATAGGTCAATATGCACATGGTAACGAACCAAGTCATCATATTATTCACATGTACAATTATATAGACAAACCTTGGCGCACACAAGAGTTAATTGATAGTGTGTTTCAAACACAATATTTCAATGCACCCGACGGATTGTCCGGCAATGAAGATTGCGGACAAATGTCGGCATGGTATATCCTCAACTCTATGGGATTCTATCAAGTTGCACCCGGCAATCCGGTATATTCTATCGGTCGTCCACTGTTTAATGAAGTTACAATTCAACTACCTCAGAATAAAAACTTCAAAATAAGAACAGAAAACAACTCAAAAGAAAATAAATATATCGAGAAAATTGTTTTAAACGGTAAACAGTTAGATAAACCATTCTTTCATCATGAAGATATTATGAATGGCGGTGAGATGATTATTTCAATGACCAATCAACCTACTATATTACAAAAAACTAACTAAAATATTATGAGAAAATTATTTGTATTAAGTTGTCTTTGCTGCCTTACACTGTTAATGCATGCCAAAGATTTGACTCATTACGTGAACCCACTAATGGGTACACAATCATCCTATGCGCTGTCGGCAGGAAATACATATCCTGTTATTGCACGTCCTTGGGGAATGAACTTTTGGACTCCTCAAACCGGTAAAATGGGTGATGGATGGCAATACGTATACAACGAAAATAAGATTAGAGGTTTTAAACAAACTCATCAACCCAGTCCTTGGATCAATGACTACGGACAATTTTCGTTGATGCCCGTTGTAGGCAATGCTACATTCGACGAAGAAAAACGTGCCAGTTGGTTCTCGCATAAAGCAGAAACAGCCACTCCATATTATTACAAAGTATATCTAGCCGATTATGATGTAGAGGTTGAAATGGCCCCTACCGAGCGTGCTGCTTTATTTCAATTCACATTTCCCGAAAGCAACGATTCATATGTTGTTATTGATGCTTTCGACAAAGGATCGTCTATTAAGATTATACCCGAAAAAAACCAGATAGTAGGCTATAGCACTCGTAATAGCGGTGGTGTACCCGATAATTTTAAAAACTATTTTATCATTCAATTCGACCGTCCTTTCACACACGAATTGATGGTAAATGGTGGTAAAGCCAATATCGATGGTTTAGAGGTAACTTGCGATCATGCAGGTGCTATTGTAGGTTTTAAAACCAGCAAACGCGAAAAAATTTCAGCGCGTGTAGCTTCTTCTTTCATCAGTCTTGAACAAGCCGAACTAAATATGAAAGAATTGGGCAATGACAATATTGAGCAAGTAGCAGAACAAGGTAAAGCCGAATGGAATAAGGTGTTAGGAAAAATCGAAGTAGAGGGTGGTTCTATCGATGATTTTCGCACCTTCTACACATGTCTATACCGTTCGTTACTCTTCCCTCGCATGTTCTACGAATATGATAAAAACGGCAATCCAATACATTATAGCCCATACAACGGAAAGGTTTTACCGGGTTATATGTATACCGATACAGGTTTTTGGGATACCTTCCGTAGTTTATTCCCTTTGTTAAACATGATTTATCCTTCAAGAAATCTCGAAATGCAAGAGGGCTTAATCAATACATACAAAGAGAGTGGGTTTTTTCCTGAATGGGCAAGTCCCGGCCATCGTGGATGTATGGTAGGCAATAACTCTGCTTCCGTTCTTGTAGACGCATATATGAAAGGTGTAAAAGTGGCCGATATAGAAACGATGTACGAAGGTTTAGTACATGGTACCAACAATGTGCATCCTGAAGTTAGCTCTACAGGTCGTTTGGGCTACGAATATTACAATCAACTCGGCTATGTCCCTTACGATGTAAACATACACGAAAACGCAGCTCGCAGCTTAGAATATGCCTACAACGATTGGTGCATATATCAATTGGCTAAAGAACTCAAAAAACCAAAAGAAGAGATTGAATATTGGAAAAAACGAGCATATAACTATAAAAAGCTATTCGATAAAGAAACAAAACTGATGCGTGGCCGCAATCAAGATGGCAGCTTTGTTACACCTTTCTCTCCACTTAAATGGGGCGATGCTTTCACCGAAGGAAATAGTTGGCACTATTCATGGTCAGTATTTCATGATCCTCAAGGATTAATCGACCTAATGGGAGGTAAAGATGAATTCGTAAATATGCTTGATTCTGTATTTGCTGTTCCACCTATTTACGATGAAAGCTATTACGGCCATGTGATACATGAGATACGCGAAATGACAATCATGAATATGGGCAACTATGCTCATGGTAATCAGCCAATTCAGCATATGATTTATCTATACAACTACGCAGGACAACCTTGGAAGGCACAATATTGGTTGCGCGAAGTGATGAAGCGTATGTATTCGGCTACTCCCGATGGTTATTGTGGCGATGAGGATAATGGACAAACTTCGGCATGGTATGTATTTACCGCACTAGGTTTTTATCCTGTTGCTCCGGGTACCGATCAATATGTATTAGGCTCACCCTTATTCAAAAAAGCAAAGATCCACCTAGAAAATGGCAAAACATTTACAATTGACGCAGAGCACAACTCTGATAAGAATGTATATATAGAATCTGCCAAATTGAATAATCGCAACTATACATTAAACTATATCACACACAGCGATATTTGGAATGGTGGTATTTTAAAACTTAAAATGAGCGATAAGCCCAATATGAATCGTGGTATTAAAGAGAGTGATGTACCCTATTCATTGACAAACGAATAAGTTAATATTTCACAGGTTAAAGTTCATAAATATTATCAGGAAAAAAGTAAGATAGAATACATATGAGAATGATTCATAAAAACATTTTTCAAAAGCCAGATGAATACACCGCTAATATAAAGTTGAAAAATAATGCTTTCTTGTATATCTTTTCATGCGTATCGTTTTTATAATCTTCGATATTAAAAAATGAATATTTATTGAAACAGTGTTATAAACAATCCTCTGAGGGTGTTTATAGCACTGTTTTTTATATTACTAAAATCTCTCTTCTTTCAACTAAGCTTTTTTATTGAACTATCAACTACTCAGAACCCACATGCTGTTAGTTCAGAACCCAGGCTGTGTAAGTCCAGAAGTCATGTATCGTTAGTTCAGAACCCACGCGAGATTAATAAAATACACTATAATAGTTCGAAATAGTATAAAATATGTAGTCACAGTGTTAGCACAAATTTTTCAATCAATACCCAATAATGGGATATGTATAATTTATATTTGATTGGTACTATACTATGATCAAACTATGATTTAATTTTATCAATCATAGCTTTGCCAATATCTTTAAGTAAAACTTATATTCCATTTCACCCGAAAGTCCTTTTGCATGAATTTAATTATCATGCTACTCCACAACATTTCAGTTTCATTATCCTATATATGTATATAAAATCTTCACGAGCAACGTTGCACTACTCGTGAAAATTATATTTTGAAAAACGAAATACTCTATGTCAATCGTTTATATCTATTTTAATATTATCACTCCATGAAGAATGAAATAAATCGATAGCAAGCAACTCTGGTTTATAAAACGTTCTATATTGAAAAATTAAGTCTTTGGGAACTTCATTCAAACTTATTATATTACCATTCTCTAGCACTATAATTTTTTCAGACATATCTGTGTCAGATAAATACTTTATTTCCAGTTTCTGATAACCTTGGCTTGAAGGATAAAATTCAATATTAACCTTATCTTCTTCTAAGGACACATTTTTTATTTTTCTATTTTTTAATGTTGATGCATATTGATCTCCGTAAATCGAAATAAAAGCATCGACTTTAAGGCTTTTTTGATTTGATTTATTAAAGTTTGATATCTCAAAATCATAAACACCTTCATCAAGATCATATAACATAATGATTGAATCTTTACCACTCTTAAGCCCATTGCAATCTATTTTTAAAAAATTAGCCCTATTATTCCATGATAATAGTGTATAGTCTAATCTACTTCCATTTAAATAAAAAAACTTGAACAGTGCTCTCTTATCCCCCGGTAAAATCGATATTGAATCCAACTTTTGTAGATATACGATTTCTCCATTTTCCATATACGGTTGATGCTTCTCTAAATAGCTATCACAAGATGCTATTATACAGAGTACCACAATAGTGAATATATATTTTTTCATATTTCGAATCATTACTTATTAATAAATTCATTTATCTCATTTTAAGTCATCATCGGCACGATCATCACCAAACAAACTTATTTCCGACAGCAACCCACCATTAGGTCCTCCTTCAAAGGTAGAAAGAACCTTAAACCGCAAATATTTATATTTAACAGGAGTCTCTTTTAATGGGAACAAAAATTCATGTCCTCTATTTTTAGCAACATCAAGATCTTCTTCTGTCATTGAATCATTATTATAAAAGCCACCACTGGGCATCTTTATCTCACATTCCATTATGAATTCCCATGAAGGGTTATCAGAAGGATCTTCTTTTGATGGAGTATCTTCGATAGAACCATAAAGTTCAAGTTTACGAATATTTCTGTCGGCATAGAAATGTGAATAATTAGCAGCACCCCATGCATATTGCCATAAAATGATACGAGAAAACAGAACCGGTACTCCCATTTTTACGGTGGACACAGTTGGTAAAGTCGCAGCAGGATCAGGCCAAAAAATAAGTCCCCAACCTGTAGCAGATTTCTGACCGTCCCACCATTTCGTCATTTCATCATAATTTAAAATATTTATAAAATAAGAGAAATGGGGTATTTTAAATTTGCTATAATCAAGTTCTTTTTCAAAAAGAGGGGTTATATTATATTGTACTTTTTGAGTATAATTATCCCAACGATCACGTACTTGAATCAAAAATTCCGTATCTACAGATTCCTGTCCACGTATAGTGAGCTCTCCATTTTCAGTTTTAGAATAATACTGATCTAGCAATATTGTATCATTCATTTCTATTTTGTAAACAAATAATGCAATAATACTTTTATCTATATTTTTCCATGTTATTTGCATTCCACCAAAATCGGGAAGAACTTTTAAAGACTCTAAAACCGCATCTAATGGCGATTGATTTGGAGTGATCGATAAAATAAACGGCTGCGAATAGTTTTCTGAATTGTCTACTGCAAATAATTTAATATGATGAACATTCATATCACGAAACCCCTCTATTATCAATGAGTCAGATAGAAATGAACCTCTGGTTACAATTTTTTTCCCATTTGATATGGTATATTGAGCTTCAATACACCTTATATCTTTTTCATCGGGCAAATTATATTTAACAATGGCACCGCCAGCTATAGGTTTATAACTCACATCAGCAGACGTCAAAGCAGCCGGAGGTGTAGTATCCATTTTTAATGGAACTTTTAAATCATCTTCATTAGTGCAAGCACCTGCCATAAAGATTACAAACAATAATATATTTATAGTTTTCATATCGTAGTATTAATAATGGTTAATAGATTTACATCCATCCTTTAGCTTGAACTAAAAGAGGATTTCTTGTTAAACTCTCTTGGGAAACAGGCCACAAATAATCTTTTTTGGTAAAATTAGGCTTTTTCCTAACAGTTTCTACGTAATAACTTTCCGGTGTTGCCGCTTCCGTATCCCAACAAGTAATAAACTGATTGCCTATGGATTCTAATTTTAGCCAACGCCTGATATCCCAAAAATTATGCCCTTCGAATGATAATTCAATATCACGTTCTTGATGTATTATCTCTCTTAAACCTTCTATCGAGGTTGGTTTATTGGGTGCTGTACTTTGATTCCACGATTCAACAACTCCTTTCAAACCGGCCCGTTCACGTACCTGATCAATATACCATATTGCGTCATTATCAGGATCTCCTGCCTCATTTGCAGCCTCCGCATACATTAAATATAAATCGGCCAATCTTAACAGGGGAAAAGGATAAGGAATAAATGTAAATACAGAATTGGTAACACTACCTGTTAAAGATGTTTGCGGATGAACAAGTTTCATTGCCTTCATGCCTGTTTTTTCACCCCAGGTCGAGGCATAACCTCCTGAATTAGCAACTTCACCCTTATAGCCTCTTACAATAAAAAAATTATCACCACTGTTTCCTTGAAAATAGCGTTTAGATCTATTAAACCCAATAAATGAATAATAACGTGATTCACGTTGCAAATTAAACTCTGCCTGCAACTCATCCGGACTGACATACATTTCTTCCTCAGATGTAGGCATTCTTAATTCTTCAATTTTTTTGTTTTCCCATGCGGGATCTTCTTCAATTGGCAAACCATTGGCTGTATAAAAACGTTTTGCACAATTTAGGGTCACACAAAAATTGGGGAAAATTAAAATACCTTGAGCATTCTCTAATACACCTTGAAAATTAATCATCGCACCAGTTTGTAAATTTTGAAAATTGGCTTGTACATTTCCCCAAATTAATTCATCAGACCAATTACGTTCAGTAATTCCACCTCTTAATTGTAAATCCATTCTTTTTGCCTCTAAAATAGCAGACGATGAATCATAACGATACAGTTTTATACCTGCCTCATGACATATATTAATTGCACTTTTGGCAGCAATGCGTGCTTTTTCCCATTTATTGTTATCAAATGGAGCCAACAAGAGTGTACCATCTGAATTTTGCCAATCGGACAAATATTGATTACCATTAAAAAGAGGACTTGCAGCTAACAACAACGTTTTTGCCTTCAGTGTTAAAGCTATTGGCTTCGTAAAACGTCCTAGTTCTTCTGCCCTATTATTGATTATTAAAGGTAGGTACCCTGATGCACCATCCAATAGCTCCACAATAAATGCAATACATTCATCTATCGTGTTACGAGGTAGCTTTAAATCTTCTGCGGGTGTATCTACAGGAACGTCACGGGTGATCAAAGGCACAGGACCGTACTGCCTAACTAAGTAGAAATAACAATAAGCAATAATGACATTTGACTCAGCAATCCACCGCTGTTTATTCAACGGATTGAGATTAATAACATTATCTATGTTATTCTGGAATATATAACATTTTTTTATTGTTTTATATAAACCGATCCCACCATTAGTTCCACGATAATTATCGACATAAGGATCATTAGAATTTTGAAAACCATCCTTTATTCGAAATGGGGTCTTAAATGGAGCATCAATAGCGGTATATAGATCTTTTTGCCAAAATTCATAAGACCCTGCCATGGCTGGGTCGCTATTTCCATTGTGCTCTTTTGGCAAACCTGCATAACACGTTAATAAATATCTGAAAGTTGTTGCCTCATCAGCAAACGCATGTTTAAACTCAGGGGTATTGTCAGGAATTATGTCTAAAAAATAGCATGATTCTAAAGACATTATCATCAAAAAGATTAGTATTTTAATAAGATGTTTCATAATAATATTATTTAAAATCCAATTTGCAAACCTAAGTTAATTATTCTTTGTATAGGATAACCTAAACCATTACCAGCCATTTCAGGATCCCACAGTTTAAAGTTACTAAATGTCAGAAGATTAGAACCATTAGCATAAACACGGCAATTTTCTAATCTTAATTTCCGTTGTATCTTTTTAGGCATAGTATAGCCTACCTCTACTGATTTCAATCTTAGAAATGAACCATCTTGCATAAACCATGTACTTTTTTGGTTATTATTTTCAATTATATAAGACGATAATCGGGGCCATAATGCATAAATATTTTGATTATTTTCCGACCAATAACTATTTGCATATGCTTGTAAAAGGGCATTATTTCCCTTTCTTTTATCAGGTTCGAGTCGAGATTCAACGAATGGCGCTGTTTTTTCTTGATTGATCCAAAATGAGGAACGTGCTGATCCTTGGAAAAATGCTGATATATCTAAGTTCTTATAGCCTACAGAAAATCCAAACCCATAAATAACTTCAGGTGTTGTTGGGTGACCAATCGGTACCTTATCTTTAAAGTTAATAATACCATCATTGTTAATATCTTTGTATTTAATATCGCCAGCTTTATAGTCACCAAATTGAGTAGGCGAATTTTTCATATCACTTTCATCAATAAAAAGGCGTTCGGCAATATATCCCCATGTTTGTGCTATAGGCTGATTTATTCGGCTAAGCCAAGGCGCATCAATATATTTGTTTTCCTCATAAACTTTATATACACCTTTCGAATAGGTAAAATTGACACGAGCTTGTATCCATAAGTTTTTATTAAAGGCTTTATTGTAATCTAAAGATCCATCAAATCCTGATGAAAAAGCTTTGCCAATATTAGCTTTTACATTATCTGGTTTTTCTATTCCTACCTCATGAGGGATAGATTGCCTTGTTTGTAATATATTAGTTCTATTTTCACGAAAATAATCGATGATTATATCAAAATCATTAAATAATTTCAGTTCTAAACCAACATCTAATTTTGTCGCTACTTCCCAACCGATATTATTATTAGGATATCTTATCACACTTGTTAATGGACGAAATATAGGACGATTCATACCTAGTCCAAAACCCGGGCCTGTACCATCATCTAGCTTTACATTTGATAAATAAAAAAAACGATCGTTTTCATCTCCTATCCTATCATTTCCTACTTTACCGTAAGTACCCTTTAATTTTAATAATGACAGATATCTATTATCGATTTTTGACATGAACTTTTCATTAGTGACGATCCAACCCAAACCTATTGAGGGGAAGAACCCCCAACGATGTGATTTATGAAATCGTTCTGATGCATTATAACCAAAATTGGCCTCAATAAAATACCGTGAATCATAACCATATGTCAATCTTCCTGCAAGACCTATATTGCGGTGTGGTAGAGATTTAGGCAGGTCATCGACTGCCGATCGAGATTCATTTCTCATCATATATATAAATAATGCTGAAACATCGTGTTGCTCATTAAAATTATGAGCATAATTTAAAGCTGATTCCAGATAAACAACGTTTATACTATATTCATTCCCTTTTTTAAAATTGAGGAATTCACGAGCGGTAGTTTCATTTGTATTAGATAAAACGTATTGATCCTTAATTCTATCATAACTATCTACTTGATAATAAAAAGGGACATATTGGCGTAAAGACTCATAAAAACCAGTTCTATTTGTGTTTGCCGAAAGTCTAAGATTTAAACCTTTAACGATGAAATCCAATTTTTGATTGATTTCGGCCTGCATGGATAAAAAAGAACGACTATAATTTCTATATCCTTTAATTAACTCAGCATAAGGATTTATTCCATCTCCTTGATTGTTATTGCCAAAAAGTATATGTTTTGTAAATAGATGCTTGGTATCTGGAGTATAATATGCCGGATAATCTACCGGGGATGTCTTCATGATCATCTCATAAACAGTAGTTCCATCATGTACAGGTCCCGTATAATCATCAAAACTCCCATTCATACGCAATGCAACCTTTGTAGTAGTGGTCATATTGATATTAATATTTGAACGTATGTTAACTCTGTTTATAGAAATATTCTGATTAAAGTTATTTCTTTTATCTACGTTTAGAGTCCCATTATCATGGCTATAACCCGCTGCAATATAATATTGAGCTATTCTACCACCACCATTTATATTCATATTATATCGTTGATTCCATACATTATCTTTAAATAGCATTTTATACCAATCAGTAGCCGGATATACGTTTTTATTGATTCCGGCTTTCGTGTTATCGATTTTTTGTAATGGGTATTTAAGTTTATCTAAAGGATTGCGCGTTTGAATAGCCTCATTAAATAGCGACATATAGGTTATAGGATCTACAAGTTTTACCTTACTTACGGGAGAAGATAGTGCCCCTTCAATTCTAACAGAAACTCTAACTTTACCTTCTTGACCTTGCTTTGTTGTAACCAAAATAACCCCATTCGCACCTCTTGAGCCGTATAAGGCTGAAGAGGTTGCATCCTTTAGAATAGAAAAACTTTCTATATCATCGGTATTTAATCTTGCCAAGTCCTCTGTTGTGAGTTCTAATCCGTCAATTAAAATCAAAGGTGATTTTGAATATCCAAAGCTAGTAACACCTCTAACAAAAAACTCTGCATTATCTGCACCAGGTTCACCTGAACGTTGATATGAAATAAGCCCTGCAATGCGTCCTGCTAGTGAATTAGTTAAATTGCTCGCTGGTATTTTCAATTCCGCAGGACGAATAGTTGAGACTGAGCTTACTATACTCTCCTTCTTCTGCCGGCCAAATGCCACTATTTGCACTTCTTCAAGCAATTCAGAGTCTTCAGATAAAACAACAATACGAAAAACATTTTCATTATTGCCATTATAACGAATGGTCTGTGTCTTATAGCCAATCAAAGTGAATTCAACCAATGCATCTTTTTCAAGAAGTAATGTATAATTTCCGTTGATATCAGTTGAGGTACCTACACGCAGTTCATTTTTTTGTAGATAAGATACATTCACACCAATTAAAGGTTCATTATTGACATCAATCACCATACCTTTAATTTGTTTTTTTTGCAGTTTTTCTTGCTGTGGTGCATTCATTTCAAAATATGTTTCTATGGCTAGAACAGATCTAGTAGGGTATAGAAAAAAGAAACAAAATGCAAATAAAACAATCTCCAATTGATTTTTCATATTATTAAATTTAAAGTGAGATATTTGATTTTTGTATTATATAATCTAATTCACGATAAACTACTAATAACTTGATTTGAATAGAATAAAAAACAAGGAACAAGTCCATAAGCATTTATTCTAAACAGACAATCAAAATATGTTTTTAAAACATTACAAAAACGAGTATTGAAACGAGATTTAAGGGTTTATAACGCCACTTTTATCTGCATTACAGAACCATCCGTTTTTATAATAAGAGTCGCTCTAAACTGTAATAAAAGCAATCATTGTATCTTATAGAAAAAATCATTATCACACTTAAATACAATCATTTTCTATAAAAATATAACAGAACTTAATTTGCTCGAATCAACACTCGTTTGGTTTATCTTATATAAATTAAACTGAATGTATTATGCAGATAACAATATAAATAAACTGAAAAGTCTAAATATCATAAAAACGGCTCTTCGAAAATGAGAATGAGAATCTATATCATGCTTCTATATTTCCATGTTGAACTCATACGAAGATAATGGATATAATCTTAATAATAAATAGCTCTATTGATATAAAGACTATATGACAAGAAAACGATATTCAATGAAGGATATTTATTTATATTTCAACACATTACCTTATACAAAGACCTAGAGC
>DKPN01000049.1:31078-56640 GCA_002471195.1 Bacteroides sp. UBA7333 | reverse complement strand
GCTCTAGGTCTTTGTATAAGGTATATTTACGATTTAATATGACTAATATTGAATCTATATTTAATCAATTACGACATTAATACCACTGTACATTGCTTTGTGTCTGGCTACGTTGCTCCCACTTCAAATCTTGTAGGATACTTGCATTGGCACTAATCTTAAAGTTATAATATTTCCAACGACCAAATGGAGATAAACTTGCAGCCATATTGAAACAATGAAGGTCGCGCGATATCGTTAATGATGTTTGAGTAACTTCTTTGGCTTGGAAATCATAACCCGTTGTAAAGGTAACTTGCCAATTGGTTGATAATTTTAGATTTCCCGAAGCGTTAATATTGTGTGTATATGAGAAAGGATATCTCATCGATTCACGATTAATAGGTTTAGAACGATCTTCACGTATATTGAATGAATAATTCAAACTAACCGACCATGGCATTTTAAATTCCTGATACCCATCAGCATTGGATTTAGCCTTCTGCACCTTTTTGGTATTCGCATTCTTATTTGTAGAATCTCCTTCTTCCGAATCTAATTCATCTAAGCCTTGATCTTTATCCCGATCGCTTTGATTTTTGCCATTGAGCTCATCTTTTGGGCCAAACCATTTCTTCCAACTGTCATTATTGAAAGTATAATTAAAAGAAGATCCCCAGCCTGAGAAACGTCCAAAACGCCCATACGACCATTCGGTACGATCACCTACAATTACATTACCTCTTTTATCGAATGTATATGCATAAGTAGCAAAAGTCGTATTCATATTAAATGTATAATTCTTCGACAACTTTAAGCGAATACGCATATTCAAATCACTCCAAGGTCGTACTTTGGCAGCCATATTATAAGATAACGAACCACCCAACTCATCAATCAAACTAATTTTTCGGATTGAGTCGTTTCTATCTTTAAATTTCATTTCAATGTTATTCGAAACATCAAAGTTCACATTTCCCTGTTTATCGCGAGGTGCTGTACCAAATTGTTGACCTGCATAAGGTGAGTAATATTGCGTATTGCCATCCAAATCGACATACTGATCCCAATATTGATCGAAACTTGGCGCATAACTTAAACTTACACTAGGAGTAAATACGTGACGAATCTGAATCTCTTTCTTCTTCATAACAATTGGCTTATAGATACCATATAATTTGGTGTTTACGCCAATAGACATGTTATAGTTAGCTACACGATGAAATCCATAAACAGTATCGGTAGGTAACCATTGACGTTTTTCGTCACTATACTCTTTGTTAAATTTGCGTGTGTACCAACGTTCAGTGTAGTTGAATGAAGGTGTTAAGTTGAAGTATTTAAATAAAGAGAAAGTAGCACTCACAGGAATATTGTGTTGCATTGCATTTTCCCAATCTTTTATCAAGTTTGTTTTAAACAATTGATCATCTTTAGTTTTCACACTATTCACTAAACGTCCGGTATATTGAAACGATATCTTTTCGTACCAACGCTCTTCACCAACTGCTTTTTTTCTTTTGAAAGGATATATTCGATTCAATGAGATATTTAAATCGGGCAATGTTACTGCGATAGAAGAGTCGCGCATAGTTTGAGCAATATTGGTAGTTCCCGAAAGTGTTAAACCAATATCCGGAAAGATTCTTGAATAACTAATACTCGAAGTCTTCGTATTTTGAGTCAAAGATCCCGGATTGTATAAGTTGTCTATATTCGTACGTTCATAGCTGCTCGTAGCAAAGTTCACACTTGCCGAGAAGGTTTGATTGGGATTAGCTTTTGGATCTTGACGATGGCTCCAAACAATCTTAAAGTCTTTTGCAACCGAATAATCGGGCATATTCTTATCGCCCAATTTAGTTACCTGATAATCGGCTTTCAATGATCCCGAAAACTTATATCGTTTATTATAATTAGTTTCTACACCTAGTGCCCACGAACCTTTCGTAAAGATTTCTCCTGTCAATTTTAGATCGATCAAATCGCTAATTGCAAAATAATATCCCCCATTCGTCAAACCAAATCCACGAGCCGAGTCATCCATATAGGTTGGCAATATGAATCCAGATGAGTAACTACTAGAAAAGGGGAAAAAGAAAAACGGAACAGCCAAAGGAAGAGGCACATCTTCG
This sequence comes from Bacteroides sp. UBA7333, assembly GCA_002471195.1. Taxonomy (GTDB): domain Bacteria; phylum Bacteroidota; class Bacteroidia; order Bacteroidales; family Bacteroidaceae; genus Bacteroides. The sequence goes on along the minus strand of DKPN01000049.1, from coordinate 54,526 downwards.
ACTACTAAATAGGCAGGACCTGTAACTACATTTTTACGAGGGCGCACCTTTGCTTTGGTTAACTGCAGATAGAAGTGCGGATGATCGTGATGGTCACAGGTCGTATATTTACCATCCATCATAAACAGCTCATCATTGGCACCTTTTTTTGCATTATTACCAATAACATAACCTTCGCCTTGTTGCGTAACGACATTACTGATTAAACCTTTCTTGCTTTTAAAATTATATCGTATCGCTTTGGTTTCGTAGCTATCATCGCCATCTTTAAAAACCGGTTTACCACTTTCCACACCCAATGAATCGGTTATACCACGTGCATACACGGTGCTACTATCCATGTTCATCGTAATAATTTGAGCTTCTAGTTCGATACGCTCATAATTAACTTTCCCATCACCATAAAGATGAGCATAGCCTCCTTCTTCAAAAACAATAGAGTCGTTAGCTGAATATACAACTGGAGCATCCAAGAGCGCCTTTTTAGGCTGCAATTGAACAGCAGTCATTGTGTCTCGTTTTAAAGAATCAGCCGGTAGGCTAGGAGTTTCTTTTCCATTCTGCTCGCGATCTCTACGACGTTGAGCTGATGCATCCGAAGGAAGAATCAGTAAAACAATAAACAGTAGTATGGTTAATATGCTTGTATTTGCTTTCAATGGCGTCATTCGCTATTCGTTTACGCTTGAATGGGCAAAAATACATAATCTTCATCAAAAAAACAGCGCATTGTTCCGTTTTAATTAATTTTTAAGCCTATAAAAACATTTCGCACCATTTATCGAAGCGCTTTACACCTTCATCACCATGTTTTGCGAGGCTCTGTCTTACTTCATCTATCGTTTTTTCTTTATCCATTTTCGATTTAGAGTAAAACTTATCGGCAAAACATATTACTTGTTCTTCCATAGTGATAGGCATCATATCGCGATGTGGTATAGGTAAATCTTGCAATTTAATATCATTTATTGTCAATCCGGTTCCGGTATGACGCTCACATACCAAGGCATGACGAGGAAATCCTGCTTCACGAACCAAATCGGCCCCTACATAACCATGACAGATATAAGGTAAATCACCCATACACCCCATTGCTTTTGCTTTTGTTTTAAAAATACCGATATCATGGAGCATAGCTGCTTCGTATAGAAACTGTTTATCAAGATTCAATTCAGGATGACAATCAGCAATTAGCAAGGCTTTATCGGCAACACACTTACTATGTTTTATTAAGATATCACGCAAAGGAAGATTGTCCGAATAGTAACGATCAATCAAATGGAGTGGCGGCATAACTTCTTTATTCATAAGTTGTAATAGTCAATATTATTATATATTTTCGTGCAATAATACTAAATTTTACTGAGATGCGCTTCAGATATTGTTTTCTTATTTTCATTGTAATATCAGCATTACAAACAGCATTCGCACAAGATGTAGTTATAACCGGCGCCGAACGCACCGAAGAATACCTTCCATTACTGAAAGGAAAACGAGTAGGATTAGTCGTGAACCAAACTTCTGTAGTAGGCAATAATAATACATGTCTACTTGACACATTGATAGCCTTGAATGTGAATGTATCGAAAGTCTTTGCACCCGAACATGGTTTTAGAGGAGATGCAGATGCAGGTGAAACTATTAAAGATGGTAAAGATACAAAAACCGGAGTACCCATCTTATCGCTTTACGGATCGAATAAAAAACCCACACACGATCAACTTAAAGATTTAGATATATTAATATTTGATATACAAGATGTAGGCGCACGTTTTTACACCTATATCAGCACCATGTTTTATATTATGGAAGCAGCTGCCGAACACAATAAAGAGGTGATTGTACTCGACCGTCCTAACCCATGCGACTATGTAGAAGGTCCTATTTTAAAACCAGCATACAGAAGTTTTGTCGGTATGATGCCTATTCCTATACTTCACGGTTGCACGGTGGGTGAGTTGGCAAAAATGATAAACGGAGAAGGATGGTTATCAAAAAATCCACAAGGTTGCCGACTCACAGTAATCCCCTGTTTAGGATGGGAGCATCAACAAGCATACTCACTCCCGGTGAAGCCCTCTCCCAACCTCCCCAACGATCAATCAATACGTCTGTATGCATCGTTATGTCCATTCGAAGGTACAAAAATCAGTGTCGGTCGTGGCACCACTTATCCTTTTCAAGTGTTGGGTGCACCCGATAAAAAATACGGTAAATTTACTTTTACGCCCCGCTCTTTACCGGGATTCGATAAAAACCCAATGCATAAAGATGAAGTGTGCTATGGAATAGATCTTAGAAAAGTCAATGATTTGCAAGATGGTTTTTCATTGCAATACCTCATCGATTTTTATGAAAAGTCGGGCGAAGGTGCAGCTTTCATTGATCGTAATCGCTTTTTTGATTTGCTTATGGGCACCGATGCAGTTAGAAAAGATATTATCTCGGGCAAAAGCGAGAGCGAAATACGTCAATCGTGGGAAAAGGAGTTAGAAGCCTATCGCAAAATGCGAAATAAATATCTACTCTATAAATAATATGGATCATTCATTTTAAACACAATCTTTCCCCAAAAGCATTGGTGATGCACAAAATAGTGACATCTTTAATTGTAAATACTTTATAAACAACATCTTTTACCATTTATCACTAATGAAACCCACTAAACATCTCATCGTTTTAATCACACTCTTTTTTTTCGGTCTTAATACCTGGTCATCCGAATTACAATTCAAGAATGGGAAATTCAAAATAGTACAATTTACCGATCTTCATATACGCCTCAACGATAGCCGATCGGATATTGCATTCGAAAGAATGAATCAAGTTCTGGATAATGAAACACCCGATTTAGTGATTCTAACGGGCGATATGATTTACAATTCACCTGCTGATGAGAACTTTAAAGCACTACTATCAATATTTGAATCGCGCAAACAACCATTTGCTATCACATTTGGAAACCATGACCGTGAACAAGGATTGAGCAATCAACAATTGTTTGATATTGCCACTCAATTTAAATACAATGTCACAACCAATCAAAGCGGCATTTCGGGAATAGGAAATTGTGCTATACCTATAAATACTTCATCCGCCGCGCCGGCATGCGTCATTTATCTATTCGATTCAGGTCGTGATTGTGAGTTGGCTGATGCGAAAGGATATGATTATATTCATTTCGATCAAATAGACTGGTACCGAAAAACAAGCGACAAATACACAAAAGTGAATGGCTCACCCGTACCATCTCTTGCTTTCTTTCATATTCCCCTTCCCGAATATGCCCATGCAGTTGCCGATCATAATGCGGCCATGTATGGCATTCGCCGCGAAACGCCTTGTCCATCTAAGTTAAATTCGGGTATCTTCGCATCGATGAAAGAGAAAGGCGATATCATGGGGGTATTTGCAGGCCACGACCACGATAATGATTATGCAGTAAATTACCTCGGAATTTTGTTGGCTTATGGTCGATTTACGGGAGGTCCGACCGAATATACAAATATTCCAAATGGTGCACGTATTATTGAGCTAACCGAAGGCCAGCCGGGATTCAGAACATGGATCAGAACTGCATCAGGTATAGAACAGAGCACACAATTCCCATCCGATTATATAAAGAAGTAACTACCAATAATCGATGGTTACGTTAAAAAGAAATAGTAACCTATGATTAATATGCGAATGTATGCATGCATACATTCCCATATTTTATTTCAAAACACCCCCGTATTTTCTACCACAACACCCCCATGTATATGCCTCTTACATGGGGGTGCAACGCATCATTACATCCCCATGTTTTCATATCAAAAGCTTATAATGACATCGCATAAATCGATCACTTTTATTGATCGACCTTAAAATTTCGCACTTGTCTATTCCCGTTTTAGCAATCAATTATCCCTATCCAGAAAAATCAATCTAGACTATGTAGAGGCTTGATCATATATTTGTAACGTTCAACATATTAAAATGTAGCGTTACAAATGAAAACTTTATCATTATCAATTCTTACGATTCTACTCCCACTCCTTTTTTGTACTTCGTGTAAGCAAAAAAAAGAGCAAAATGAAAATAATGGTACCACCGTGCGTACTATTCAGGTAAAACAATCGAATGATCTCCGAAAAAGAGAATATACATTCACAGCAAAACCGTTTAGAACTTCAGAGTTATCATTTCGTGTGAGTGGTCCCATTACAACTTCTACCAACTATGTGGGCAACTATTATCGCAAAGGCGATATTATAGCATCGATTGATCAACGCGATTTTAAAATAAAAAAAGAGCGTACCGAAGCCATCTACAATCAAGCAAAAGCAGAGTTTGAAAGAGTTGAAAACTTATATCACAAAAACAATATTTCGCTAAGTGCATACGATAAAGCACAAGCCGATTATATAACAGCTAAAACTGCGTTTGAAAATGCTTGCAACGAACTAAACGATACGTTTTTAAAAGCACCTACTAACGGATATGTCAATGAAGTATATATAGAACAATATCAAGATGCAAAAGCGACACAACCTATTGTATCTTTTATCGACATCGACCATCTTAAGATAGAGGCCTATGTACCACAAGAGATAGCTGCCAATGTTTCGGTACCCTCGAAAGTTAGCATCTGTTTTGATGCTTTTCCACAAGAGTGTTATGAAGCTGAGATATCTGAAATATCAAAAAATACAACCCGCAATAATCTATCCTATCTACTCACGGCTATCATCTCGAACCAAGATAGAAAGCTACTGTCGGGTATGTCGGGAAAAATGAAACTAGATAGCAAGAGCAACGATAATAATCTAATCAGCATTCCTCAAACAGCACTATGCCATCGATCTACCGTAGGCGATTATGTTTGGGTGATCGATCAAAGCAATAACACCGCACAAAGACGCAATGTAAAGGTAAATGAAATATTACCAAACGGACAAATATCGATTGCCGAAGGGTTGACGCCGGGCGAAGTGATTGCTACAAGTGGTTTGCGATTTCTATCGAATGGCACTAAAATAACAGAACAACGTAACTAACCGTGTTTATAACAGCCTCAACATGAAACTTATAAAATATTTTCTTAAGAACAAGCAAGTCACATGGCTTTTGCTTCTTTTAGTGATAACCGGTGGCATTTTCTCATATGTCAATATGGGAAAACTCGAAGACGCTCCATTCACCATTAAACAAGCGTTGGTGCTAACCTCGTATCCGGGTGCATCTCCATCGGAAGTACAAACTCAAGTAACCGATGTATTGGAAGAGGCTATTCAATCATTAGGCGAACTCTATTATTTGAAAACAGAAAATAGAGCCGGATTCTCAAAAATAACCGTATACGTAAAAAAAGAGACCCGCGCCCATGAGATGCAACAGCTATGGGATAAACTACGCAGAAAGGTGAATGATGTACAAAGCAAACTCCCTGCCGGCACAAACGTATCGGTTGTAAACGATGATTTTGGTGATGTGCTCGGAGTATTTTATGGACTGACAGGCGAGGGTTATACGTATAGAGAATTAGAACAACAAGCCAAAATTATTAAGAATGAGCTTTTACGAATCAAAGATGTAGCAAAAATCGAGATATATGGTATACAAAATCCTACGATAGATATAATATTAAGTCCCGCCGTAATGTCGCAAAGCGGCATTACTCCTAACGACATAGCTCAAGCATTTAATAGCCAAAATAAAGTGGTAGATGCCGGAGCCATCGAAACAAACGATCATCGTATACGAATAGAGTCGACAGGAAATTTTTATGCTTTGGATGATATACGCAATCTTTCTATCGTATCGCGAAGTGGAGAACATTTTACACTGGGCGATATAGCAACGATCAAAGAGGCTTATCAAACACCCACCGGTAATAAAATGTATGTAGATGGAAAGCCATCGTTAGGAATTGCCATATCGACAGTGCCTACAGGAAATGTGGTGGATATGGCACAAAAAGTAAAAGATAAGGTAGATAGTTTTAACGGGAGCATGCCCGAAGGATATGAATTAACATCAATATATGATCAAGGTTATGAATCGGCAGTAGCTAACGATGGTTTTATACTCAATTTAGTGATTTCGGTAATTACGGTAATCGGTATATTACTATTTTTTATCGGATTCAAAAACGGTTTGCTAATAGGTACAGGTTTAATATTTTCGATATTTGCAACATTAATTGTGATGTATGCAAATGGCATAGCATTGCAACGAATGTCGTTGGCTGCTATTATTATTGCCATGGGAATGTTGGTTGACAACGCTATTGTGGTATCCGATTCGGCCTTGGTCAATATGCAACGTGGTATGCGCAAACGTATCGCTATTTTAAGAGCTTGCTCTTCATCGGCTATCCCTTTGTTGGCTGCTACTTTTATTGCAATTCTTACTTTTTTACCTATATATTATTCGCCACACATCACCGGCGAGTTATTATCGTCGCTAGTGATTGTAATTGGAGTATCATTAATGTTCAGTTGGGTATTTTCAATGACCCAAACTCCATTTTTCATCGAGCAATTTGTTCGTCGTCCTCGCCCTCATGAAATAAAAGGAGAATTATTTTCGGGTAAGTTTTACGATAAGTTTCGTAAATCTTTGCGATTCGTAGTACGCCACAAATACATCACGATTAGTTTAATGATAGTATTACTTATCGGCTCGGCATATTGCTTCCGATATATACCATCGGTATTTGTCCCTTCGCTAGACAAACAATTTTTCACGGTCGACATGTGGATGCCCGAAGGTACACGTATCGAAGAGATGGAGCGAGTAGCATCAGAGATATCGGAATATATAGAACAAAAAGAGGAAACAGAAAATGTCTCTACATTCATTGGCCGTACACCACCGCGTTATTATCTTTCGAATGTTGCTTTTGGGCCACAATCCAATTATGCCCAAATATTAGTAAAATGTTATTCGTCAAAAGAGTCGAGAGCATTGCATACGCGTTTACAAAATGATATCCCTTCAAAGTTTCCGGAGGTGTTTGTAAAAGTAAACAAGTTTGAATTAAGCCCTTTGACCGAAGCTGTCATTGAAGCACGATTCCTTGGACCTGATGCGGCAGTATTAGATTCGTTAACAGGTATAGCACTCGATATTATGCGCCGTAATATGAAAGTTGATAATGCCCGTAATGAATGGGGCAATATGACCATGATGCTACGTCCTAAATACGATCCCAACAAAGCAGGAGCTATAGGAATTGGGAAATCAACGATGATGGAATCGGTGAAATCAATCAACGATGGCTATCCGATTGGCGTTTATCGCGATAATGAGAAAAAAGTTCCTGTTGTATTGAAGTCGGCACAAACCGATATTACCGATGCTCAATCATTAGGTAATTTCTCAATATGGAATGGAGTGAATTCAGCACCCTTATCGCAACTCGTCGAAGACATCGAAACGACATGGGAATATCCTCAAATAAGAACTTACAACCGCCAACTTTCTATGGCCGCCATGTGTGGAGTTAAACCGGGATATACCATGGCTGAAGTACATAAAGAGATTCGCCAAGAGATAGAAGAGATTCAATTGCCCGAAGGATATTCAATGTTTTGGGATTCGCAGTTTAAAGATCAAGGAGAGGCACTTCAAGCCATAGCCAAATTTTTCCCTCTGGCATTTATTATGCTCATCGTAGTATTGGTAGCTCTATTTGGGAATTACAGACAACCACTGATCATTTTGTGTATATTGCCTTTATCTCTTATTGGGGTGGTTGTAGGGCTATTAATTACCGGATTCGATTTTGGCTTCTTCCCGATTGCAGGCTGGTTGGGTTTAATGGGTATGATTATTAAAAATGTCATTGTTTTGATTGATGAAATCAATATTCAACATAGAAATGGCGAGGGAATATATAAAGCTATCATTGAATCGACAGTTAGCCGCACACGACCTGTTTTAATGGCAGCTACCACCACTATATTTGGTATGGTTCCGCTGTTGTTTGATATTGCATTTGGCGGTATGGCTGCCACCATCATTTTTGGATTAACCTTTGCTACCTTGCTCACTCTATTTGTAACTCCGGTGCTATATGCTCTTCTTTATAAAGTCAAAGAGCAATAATATACGCACAACCAATATTCAACTTTGAAGTAATATTAAATATACATGAAATTTATTTTAACATCCATATTATTGACCTTAGTTGCTCTATGCAATAGCTATGGTCAAACCGATAGCTCATTTATTGATACATATCGAAAAATGGCGCTCAATTATAATCATGATCTTCGATCGGCAAAGAAAAATATTGCAGCGTGCATCGAAATAGAAAAATCGGCACGTGCCGATTTAAAGCCTAAGCTAACAGGTGTTGCCAACTTTCAATATACAGGCAATCCTATGGAACTTTCGTTTCAACTTCCAAATGCCGAATCGCCTTTCGAGTTTCAGGGCCGAAACATTAATTATGGAGGACAGCTCACAATAAGCCAACCCATTTATACCGGAGGGCAGCTATTGGCTGCAATCAATATAGCCGAACAGAAACAGATGATTGCCTCGGAACAAGTGAAATTGATTCAATCATCCGTATGTTATCAAACAGATGTTCAATATTGGAACACGGTGGCACGTTTTGAGTTACTAAATATAGCCCAAGAGTATAAACAAACAATTGAGCAACTGGCAAAAACAATTGGTGAAAGAGTGGAAGCAGGTATGGCAAATCCACAAGATTTATTAATGACGGAGGTAAGACTAAACAGCGCTGAGTTTCAACTTTCGCAAGCGAAAACAACATTTGAAACCGGACGTATGGCACTCAACTCCATCATAGGCATCAATCTAATGGAACCAACACTGATAGAAGATTCATTGCCGGCCTCTATATCGACTAAAGAAATCAATCAATGGATAGACAACCCTATACGACCTGAAATTGAAATAGCACGAGAAGAGGTAAAGTTGGCTCAAAGCAATTTAAAATTAAACCAATCGAGGTTTATGCCTAAAATGTCGGTAGGTGTAGATGGTAGTTATTCGTCGCCGGGCTATAACTTTAAAAAAGATTTGGATCCTAATTATGCAATATATGCTAAGCTATCGGTTCCTATTTTTGAATGGGGAAAACGACGTAATGAAAAGCGGGCTTCGAAGTATAAAATTGGAATGGCCAATGACCAATTGCATAAAGTGGAAGATGGAGTTCACTTAGAAATTCAAACGGCATATACTTCACTTTTAGAGTCGATTAAACAGATTGAACTGACGGAGAACTCTTTGCTTAAAGCATATGAAAACGAAAGTCAAGCATTGGAGCGATATTACGAAGGCAAAAATTCGATTGTCGAATTAATCGATGCACAAACATATAGACAAGCTGCACAAATCAATTTTGTTCAAGCGAAAGCTTCGGCACAAATCAATTATGCCACCTTGTTAAAAGCCACCAATGAATATAATAATATGGCAATAAATTGATACATTTGACATCAAAGTATTCATCATGAATAATAAGCAAAAAGATAAATTAATATACAGTGTCTTATTCACCGGATTAGGAGTATTCTCGTATTTATTATTGTATAACTTCACTCCTATCCCCGAACGTGTACCCGATGAGATATCATCGGCAGCTATTTGTCTTTTTTTTATGCTGGCATTCAACTTTTTAGGCTTTAGCACCATACATATCACCTCATGGATAAACCGACAGTATACCATCAACATCCGAAAGAAATGGCGTATTGCGATGATATACATTGGGATGATGCTAATGTTTTTATTATTGAATTATGGATTGCTAGTAGTGGGAAAGCTACTGTTAAAAGACCCGTACATTTTTACTTTTCCGAAAGGAGGCTTAAAAATATTGTTATTGGTATGGCTCATTGAGTTGGTAGTTGTGGGCTTAGCATTGGCCAATCGTTCGATGAAAAGAAGTTTGGTATTACAAACACAAACGGCAGAACTTCAGAAAGAGAATACCAATGCTCAATACAAGGCATTGCAACAGCAACTTAATCCACATTTCTTATTCAACAGTTTAAACACCTTGATTGCCGAAATTGAGTATAGTCCTAAAAATGCAGTAACATTTACACAAAAGTTATCGGACGTATACCGATATGTATTGCAAAGTCAAAATAAAACCATGGTAACTTTGAATGATGAATTAGAGTTTTTGAATGCATATCTGTTTCTGCATAAAGTGCGATTGGGCGACTGCATTGTATGTAATCTCAATATTGCAGAAGAGTTGAAGGATTGTGTACTTCCTCCATTAACCCTACAATTGTTAATTGAAAATGTGATAAAACATAATAGCATATCTCAGAATCGACCCATGAATATAAAGATTAGTGCAACTCATGGTGAATTGATCGTTAGCAATCCGATGATACCTAAAAAAAATAGTTCAATATCAGGAGTCGGATTATCCAATTTGTCTAAACGATGCAAGCTGATGATAGGTAAAGATATACAAATCAGTAATGAGAATAATTTGTTTACTGTAAAAGTTCCATTATCATGAATAGATCAACTATACAAGCCGTTATAATTGAAGATGAAATTCCAGCAGCACGGTTGCTGGCATCTATGATTCAAAAAATAAGACCTGAATGGCAAATTACAGTTTTGCCGGGTAGTATTGAAGAGTCGGTAGAGTGGTTCAAGAATCATCAACACCCCGATATTATATTTTTAGATATTGAACTTTCTGATGGAGTCTCGTTCGACTTCATAGAGCAAGCGCGTCCTAGCTCAATCATTATATTTACTACTGCTTATGATGAGTATGCCATTCGTGCATTCAACGTAAACAGCATCGATTATATATTAAAACCCATAGACGAAACTCGTTTGAACAATTCAATTGCAAAATATGAAGCGCTTATTGGTAAAAAACAAACAATATCCAATGAGTATATTGAACACATATTAGATAGTCTGCAAAATAAAAATAAAAAATATCGGACTCGTTTTCTTGTAGCTGGCATCGATAAATATCGGCCTTTACAAATAGATGACATCGCCTATTTTTACTCTGAAAATAAAATAACTTTTGCAGTAACTTACAATAAAGAAGAGCATATTATTGATTTAAGTTTAAATAAACTCTTAGAGCAGTTGAATCCTGATGTTTTTTATAGAGCGAATCGTCAAATGATTATTTCGATACATTCTATCATTAAAATTGAACCTTATTTCAATGGAAAGTTGTGCATTTTTCTTAAACCCTCTTTCAAAACAACAGTGACCATTAGTGAGGAAAAGGTGACTTCGTTTAAAATGTGGCTCAACTATTAATCCATTTATACTTCTTGCGTATATCGGATGGAGTGAATTTTTTAATAGATTGCATTAGCAAACCTTGACTCTGAACTTAAAGTTTTAGTTTTCTGTTTTATACATCATTAATACCAATGTTATGCAATCAAACAGAAAAATAATGAATGGCTGCGATGCAACCACGCATATCGCATATGCCTTGTCTGAAATCGCTACTGTGTTTCCAATATCACCGGCTTCTGAAATGGGTGAACTGGCTGATCAATGGTGTACAAATGGACGATTAAATATTCTAGAACAAACGATGACTGTGCGCGAACTACAATCTGAAAAAGGTGCAGCCGGTGCTACACATGGTAGTTTGGTAGGCGGGGCACTAACAACCACATTCACAGCTTCTCAAGGTTTAATGTTGATGATACCTAACATGTATAAAATTTCCGGAGAATTATTACCTACGGTATTTCATGTAGCAGCTCGTTCATTATCAACTCATGCCCTATCCATTTTTGGCGATCATCAAGATGTGATGACATGCCGTTCAACTGGGTTTGCAATGTTGGCCTCTTCATCGGTTCAAGAGTGCATGGACTTATCATTAGTGGCTCATTTATCATCTATCGATGGTTCGGTACCGTTTATACACTTTTTTGATGCCTTTAGAACATCAAATGAAATGACTACCATTGAGACAATAGCCTATGAAGATATTAAAAAATTAGTCAACTGGGAGAATGTAAAACAGTTTAGATCGAGAGCGATGAATCCCGATCATCCAAACATTAGAGGTACGGCTCAAAATCCCGATGTCTACTTTCAAAATCGAGAAGCAGCCAATAAATATTATCAAGCATTGCCGGATATAGTGGATGAAAATATGAAAAAAATAAATCGACTAACCGGAAGGGAATACAAACTCTTTGATTATGTGGGTGATCCTAATGCGGAATATGTAATTATTTCTATGGCGTCAAGTTGCAATGTTATTGAAGAAACTGTCAACTATTTGTTGAAACAACACATGAAAGTTGGCTTAATTAAAGTGAGACTTTATAGACCTTTTTCGGCCAAACATCTTCTTAATGCAATTCCTCTTAGTACAAAAGTATTGTGTGCACTAGACCGCTGTAAAGAACCGGGAGCACAGGGTGAACCTTTATTCATGGATATTTGTACGGCGATAAATAATAGTGAATTATCCATTAAAGTGATAGGTGGTAGATATGGTTTGAGTTCGAAAGAGTTTAATCCAAGTATGGTAAATGCTGTATATGCAAACATGATGGAACAACATCCTTCTACTAGCTTTACTATAGGAATCAATGATGATGTTACGCATTTATCGTTGCCTATAAATGAACAAGTAACAACCCTTCCGAAAGATATTATCCAATGCATCTTTTATGGCTTTGGATCTGATGGTACAATTAGTGCAAACAAACAAGCTGCAAATATTATTGATGAGAATACAGACTTATATACACAAGCCTATTTCACATATGATTCAAAGAAATCGGGCGGCTATACAATATCAAATATTCGATTTGGTGAAAAACCGATACAATCGTCATATCTAATAACCGATGCAGATTACATTGCATGTCATAAGGATAGTTATGTGAGTAAATTTGATGTACTTAAGAATATAAAAGAGAATGGAATTTTTATACTTAATTCATCATGGTCACTCGAAGATATGAATCGCATGCTTCCGGCTCAAATGCGTCGTATAATAGCGATTAAGAAAGTTCGATTCTATAATATTGATGCTATTAAAATAGCATCCGAAGTGGGTTTGGGCGTGCGCATTAACATGATAATGCAAACAGCATTTTTTAAATTAACTAATATTATCGATTATGGTAAAGCGATACAATTTCTAAAGGAAAGCATTGCAAAGAGTTATGCTTCGAAAGGACAATCGGTTGTCGATATGAACTTCAATGCGATTGATAAAGTGGCTAACGAATTAATATCCATCAATTATCCGAATGAATGGATGAATGCAAAAGAAGAACCAACAGAAATGGATGATGTACCGAAATTTATATCAAATATTTCAATGCCCATATTGGCATTAAAAGGTGATGAGCTTCCAGTTTCTGTATTCCCTCCCGATGGCATAATGCCCGTTGGCACAACAGCTTATGAGAAACGAGGAGTCGCTATTCTAACTCCTGAATGGAATGTAGACAATTGTATTCAATGTACACAATGTTCATTGGTATGTCCACATGCGGCTATCCGTCCGTTTTTAGGTACTGATGATGAAATAAAAAATGCACCATCGACTTTTATTACGAAAAAAGCAAGCGGACCTGCATTATCGGGTTTAAATTATCGTATTCAAAACTATCCGGAAGATTGTATGGGTTGTGGATCGTGCGCATTGGTTTGCCCCGGAAAAGCATTAACGATGAAACCGCTGGAAAGCCAAAAAGAGATACAAAAAATAAACCTATCATTTGCCACCGCTCATATTACAATAAAAGATACGCTTTTGCCTCGAAATTCAATAAAAGGTTCGCAACTTCAACAACCTTTACTTGAATTTTCGGGGGCATGTGCCGGATGCGGTGAAACTCCTCATGTAAAATTATTAACTCAACTTTTTGGTGAACGACTAATCATAGCCAATGCTACTGGATGTAGTTCGATATGGGGAGCTAGCATGCCAAGTATGCCTTATACCACTCGTCGAGATGGAAGAGGCCCGGCATGGGGAAATTCGCTTTTCGAAGACAATGCCGAATATGGATACGGAATAGCAAATGCTATTGATAAACGGCGCATTAGTTTGAAAACATCAGTTGAAAGTGCAATAGCTATTGAAAACTTATCGAATGAGGTTAAAGAGGCTCTAAATGAATGGAGAATAAATATGGATGATGATAATAAATCATATATTTATGGACAAAAACTCACAGATATCTTAAAAGCTCAACCAACAAATGAAATATATAAAGATATAATTGACAATGCTGATTTGTTGGGAAAGAAATCAATATGGATCGTTGGAGGAGACGGATGGGCATACGATATAGACTTTGATGGTTTAGACCATGTTATCGCTTCTGGACAAAATATAAATATATTAGTTCTCGATACAGAGTGTTATTCAAATACCGGTGGACAAACATCAAAAGCTACACCACTAGGAGCAGTGACAAAATTTTCATCAGCGGGAAAGCGTACGAATAGAAAAGACTTGGGACGAATGATGATGATTTATGATAATGTTTATGTAGCTTCTATCTCAATGGGAGCTAATATGCCGCAAGCCATCAATGCTTTAGTAGAGGCTGAAACACATAATGGTCCATCCATTGTAATAGCATTATGTCCATGTATTAATTGGGGTATAAAAAAAGGAATGGGGAATAGCATGCTCGAATCGAAATCAGCTGTGCTGGCTGGCTATTGGCCGTTATATCGATTCAATCCAGAACTTAGTAAACAAGGCAAAAACCCTTTGACAGTTGATTATAAACAACCCGATGATAGTTTGGATTTATTGCTTGATGGAGAAAATAGATATGCTGATTTAATGCAGACTATGCCCGATGAGGCTAAAATTCTGCGTCAAGGATTAAAAGACAATTGTAATAATGAATTTAGTATTCTTTCAAAAAAAGATAGCACTATGTAAATACTTTAAAGATAAACGAAAATAGACGTCGTATCTACTTTCGCTTATCTTTTTGAGTTTTCCACAGTTGCCAACTGTTCATTATATTTTGCCACAAGACATAGCTTCCAGGACCAATCGAAGATATAGGATTTAAATAAGTATGCGCCATCCATATAGCTAGAATTGTATTCTTTTGTCCCAAAGCCTGTCCACCACTGATTCTATCATTATAGATTCCACCGATAGTTTTTCCTAATATAAATTGTAAAGCACAGGCTAGTAAAGCGAAGAATGCAATGAATATTTCGGTAATACCATCGACTTTAAAGTTTAAGATCGAATCAAGAGTTTTTGCTGTTACAATAGCCAATGAAATAGCCCATAAATAAAAAGCTAATTCATGCAAACTCATTATTTTTTTGTGAACATTGGGCATCAATTTTCTTAATAAAGTGGCAAGTAAAAAAGGACAAATTAATAACGGAAATATTTTACTTAGAATCATTAAAAAAGCATCAATAAAATGAAGATTAGCATGAGAGTCAATAATAGGGAAAATAATTGGAATAGCTATGGCTGTGCCAATATTAGCCATCAAGGTATATGTAGTTACACTTGCAGCATTTCCACCTAACTTTGAAGTGATAACGGCTGCAGCTGTTGCTGTGGGGCATATAATGCATATCATTGCTCCTTGTGCCAAGACTTTATTAAAATGAGCCAAAATGAAGTAAACAGCTAGGCCACCGACATATTGAATTATTAAAAACCAGATGTGCCAAATACGAGGTTTGAGTTCTTTCGGCGATATTTTGCAAAATGTTAATAACAACATTGTAAAAATAAGATAAGGGGTCAAAGGATATAATTGAATCGTCCATTGATAGGTAACACAGCCTATTAACATAGCAATTGGCAGTGTCCAGTTTTTTAATAATTGCAGCATTAAATTATTGTATATTTCATTTTTTGCACAAAGAAACAATGAATTCTTATATCAGCGTGCAATAAATTGAGTAAAAAAAACAAAACTTTAAAACCAATAGTAAGTTTTCTATAAAATTCTATTACTTTTGCAACAGTATCGATATTAAATGAAACATTATAAATTCTACATATTATTTATTCTCTATACGCTTTGTTTAACGGATCTATCGTTTGGTTCGACGAGTCAAAAAACAAAAGAATTTGTTGTAGTGATTGATCCGGGACATGGTGGTCATGACCCTGGCGCAGTGGGTAAAATAACAAAAGAGAAAATCATTAATCTAAACGTCGCTCTAAAGCTAGGCAATCTCATCAAACAGAATTGCAAAGATGTAAAAGTTATTTATACACGAAACAAAGATGTGTTTATTCCTCTCGCTCGTAGAGCCGAGATAGCCAATGATGCTAAGGCTGACTTATTTATATCTATCCATACCAATGCTGTAGAGAAAAATAAAACGGTTAAAGGAACATCTACTTGGACTTTAGGATTGGCTAAATCTGACGCTAACTTGGCTGTTGCTCAACGTGAAAATGCAGTTATATTATACGAAAGTGATTATAAAACTCGCTATGCCGGATTTAATCCTAATTCAGCAGAATCATATATTATTTTTGAATTTATGCAAGACAAACATATGGAAAATAGTGTTCACCTAGCATCTTTGGTTCAAAAACAATTTAAAAGCCATTGCAAAAGGATTGACCGAGGTGTTCATCAGGCCGGATTTCTTGTATTAAAAGAAAGTGCTATGCCAAGTATTTTAATAGAGTTAGGCTTTATTTCGACACCTGAAGAAGAGCGATATCTTAATACAGAAACGGGGACTTCAAACTTAGCAAATGGTATATATTACGCTTTCTTGAACTATAAACGAGAACATGAAATTAGGTTGACGGGGAATAGCCAAACTATTATTCCTGAAATAAAAGAGGAAGACACAATAGACCATTCAAGTAACCAAAGCAATAAAAATGAAATCGTTAATGTGACGAATAGTGATAATAAAAGTGAAATCATATTTAAAGTTCAATTATTAACATCAAGCACATCGATAAAAGCAAACGATAAAACGTTTAAAGGTATAAAAGACATTGATTATTATAAAGAAAAAGGAGTATTTAAATATACAACCGGAGCAACGAATGATTATAATATAGCTTTAAAAACACAACGTTCTTTGAGAGAGAAATTTAAAGGTGCATTTATTATTGCATTTAAAGATGGAAAAAGAATAGATGTAAATGAAGCAATAACAGAGTTTAAAAAGAATAAAAACAACAATTAAGATGAAATATATAAACAAAGAGGTTAGAATAGGAATAGCAGGAATTATTGCATTATTTATTTTGATATTTGGAATCAATTATCTAAAAGGAGTAAATTTATTTAAACCATCCAGCTATTTTTATATCCAATTTTCAAACATTAGTGGATTAGCTAAGGCCAGCCCTGTATATGCTGATGGAGTTAAAGTCGGGACTGTTCATAACATATATTATAATTATGACAACCCCAAAGATGTTTATGTAGAAATTGAAGTGAATACTTCTTTGCGAATACCTAAAGGAAGTACTGCAGAGTTAACATCCGACTTTTTAGGAAGCGCAAGCTTGAACTTGCTTCTAGCAACCAATCCACGTGAAAAATATAATATTGGTGATACAATTCAAGGAAATTTAAATGGTGGATTAATGGACAATGTAGCTGTTATGATGCCACAGATAATTAAAATGATTCCTAAGTTAGACTCAATCATGACTTCTTTGAATACGATATTATCAGACCAAAGTATCCCTTCTACTTTGCATTCAATTGAGAAAACAGCTTCAAATTTAGAAGTCGCAAGTAATCAATTAAAAATATTGATGAAAAACGACTTACCTGTACTCACTAACAAATTGAATATATTAGGAGACAACTTTATAGTTGTTAGTGAAAAGTTAAAAGAAATCGATTACCAACATCTAGTAAGCGAAATCGATCAAACACTTGCAAATGTTAAAGATATTTCAAATAAAATCAATAGTACAGACAATACTATAGGATTGTTATTCAATGATCCTCAGCTATATAACAATCTCAATAACACTGCAATAAATGCAGCTAGTTTACTTGAGAACTTAAAAGAAAATCCTAAAAGATATGTACATTTTTCTTTGTTTGGTAGAAAAAACTAAATTGCTAGTTATATAGATTAATTCTAAATAAGAACATTCTATAATAATATATTCAGATGCATAAAAGGTCCATTTACAGCGATATTATTGTTGCTATAAATGGATCTTTTAGCAACAACAAACGACACGAAACAATGTCAACGATTTAATTTTCAAGGCATTAGATAATTCCAAACGCATATCAATAGCATATAGACAGCACCCAACAACCAATACCCTAATTTTCAATATCTTATGCCTATATTGGAAATTACAAGAAAAAAAGCATTTGTTTTTTTGAAATTAGATTACGAATTTTGCAAGTGTAGAAGTTTTTGCTTAATTAATAAATGTATTTATAGCCGCTATGAATGATGGTAATCATGTCGGACTATGGAATCGTTGTCTAGATATAATTCGAGACAACGTTGACCCGACAAAATTCAGTACTTGGTTCGTCCCTATTGTTCCACTCAAATTTGAGGACAATACATTGACCGTACAGGTTCCGACTCAATTTTTTTATGAATTTCTAGAAGAACAATTTTTAGATATTCTACGAATGACATTATATAAAGTAATAGGTAATGGTGCCAAACTTATATATAATGTACCTATTGATCGCTCATCTACACCGGTTCAAAGCGTAAATTTAGAAGGTAGCAATCGCTCAACGGCAGTTCCACAAAACGGAGTGATCCGAAATGGCGGAAACAAAGCTCCTACAATATTAAATGCACCTGCACCACAAGATTTAGATCCACATTTAAATCCAAATTATAATTTCGAGAATTTTATTGAAGGCTATAGCAATAAACTTTCGAGAAGTGTTGGAGAAGCCGTTGCCAAAGATCCTGCTGGTACAGCATTTAATCCGTTATTCATTCATGGCGCGTCTGGTGTTGGCAAAACACACTTAGCGAATGCGATAGGAACAAAAATCAAAGAAGATTTCCCTGATAAAAGAGTGCTATATGTTTCTGCACATCTATTTCAGGTGCAATATACCGATTCAGTACGTCACAACACTACAAATGATTTCATTAACTTTTATCAAACAATTGATGTATTAATTATTGATGATATTCAAGAATTTGTGGGAGTAACACGAACTCAGAATACTTTCTTCCACATTTTCAATCATTTGCACCAAAATGGCAAACAGTTAATCTTAACTTCTGACCGAGCTCCTGTATTGTTACAGGGTATGGAAGAAAGACTTTTAACCCGTTTTAAATGGGGTATGGTTGCAGAATTGGAGAAACCAACTACCGAATTAAGAAAAGATATTTTAAGAAATAAAATTCATAGAGATGGTTTGGTATTCCCTAACGAAGTGATTGATTTTATTGCCGAAAATGTAGGCGACAGCGTACGCGACTTAGAAGGTATTGTTATTGCGATAATGGCAAGATCGACTATTTTCAATAAAGACATTGATTTAAATCTCGCGAAACATATCATTAATGGAGTTGTCAAAACGGAGGTTAAATCAATCAACATAGAAGACATCATCAATACTGTGTGTAAGCATTTTGGCTTAGAAAACTCTGCTATCCACACCAAGTCAAGAAAAAGAGAAGTGGTTCAAGCACGACAAGTTGCAATGTTTCTTGCTAAGCAACATACAGATTTTTCGACATCAAAAATAGGGAAGTTCATTGGTGGTAAAGATCATGCTACTGTGTTACATGCTTGCAAAACAGTAAAAGGACAATGCGAAGTAGATAAAGCATTTAGATCTGACTTAGATGCAATAAAACAAGCATTGAAACAATAATAAAAAAGGATGAATATCATTATATTCATCCTTTTTTATTATTCAACACTGATAAATCCTTGTTTTCTTAATACCCTTATAAGATTCTCAGACATTACCACATTATCCTTCTTCGTATAGCGAATATCTGTGAAAACTTGTGCAAGAGTTCCCTTTTGATTGGATTCCATGTATTTTATATTTTCACTCAAAGACTCCTTGAATTCGTAGATCATATTAATATCATCATTCGAGTATTCATGATAAAATTCATCATGTATAAGTGATTCGAATGGCAATCGATCAACCTGTGGGGGTACTACATCAGGATAACCGACAGTAATTGTAGTTACTGGAAATACTAATTGCGGCAATTCTAAAATATCAATAATCATTTGAGGATTATAAGTAGTTGTGCCCAAATAACATGTACCTAACCCCGCTTCTTCAGCCAATAAAGAAAATGTTTGCGCTACCAACAATGTATCTATCGCTGCATTTGCAAAAGACATTAAATTATTATATCCAGGAGTGGCATTACGAAGTTTGCACCATTGCGTGAATCGCCGAAAATCTGCACAGAAAGTAAGAACTACCGGAGCCTGTGTCACCATTGGTTGATTATAATGTGCCGGAGATAATCGTTCTTTCATTTTCTCGCTACGTGTTATTACTACACTATATAATTGCATACCTCCTGTGGTAGGTGCTTTGAAGGAAGTTTCAAGTAAATCGTTAAGAAAATTATGCGATACATCTTTCTTTGAGTATTTACGTATACTTCTTCTATATTTTACAAATTCATTCATCTTTTTTTATTGCAAATATATAAAAAGTTATCACCAATTATTTTTCAAAAAGCTAATAAATTTCTTTTTGGGACAACTTTATCACAAAGAACTAAATACTAATAACCTAATTATCTGTTTTTTAAAAGTTATCAACGGATAACTTTTAATTGTTGATAAATTATTTAGTTGATTTATTTTGATAAACAAGAAAACATATTTAGTTTTGCAATACATTTGTGACCGGTTAAGTAAACTTCTACACATTTACTTACATTTTAAAGAAATCTACAGTGAAAAAACAGATATATTCTTACGAAGAAGCTTTTGACGCGTCCTTAAAATATTTTCAAGGTGATGAACTCGCAGCAAGAGTATGGGTTAATAAATATGCAGTAAAAGATTCTTTTGGAAACATTTATGAGAAATCTCCAGAAGACATGCATTGGCGTATAGCAAATGAAGTTGCAAGAATAGAAGCTAAATATAAAAATGGCTTAACTGCACAAGAATTATATGATCTTTTAGATCATTTCAAATATATCGTTCCTCAAGGAAGTCCAATGACGGGAATAGGAAATGATTTCCAAGTTGCATCTCTATCAAATTGTTTCGTTATTGGCATAGATGGTGCGGCTGATTCATATGGGGCAATAATTAAAATTGACGAAGAACAGGTACAGTTAATGAAAAGACGCGGAGGTGTGGGACACGATTTATCACATATACGCCCAAAAGGCTCTCCAGTAAAAAACTCAGCCTTGACTTCTACGGGTTTAGTTCCTTTTATGGAAAGATATTCTAACTCTACACGTGAAGTAGCCCAAGATGGACGCCGCGGTGCTTTAATGCTAAGCGTCTCTATCCAACACCCAGATTCAGAAGCATTTATTGATGCTAAGATGACTGAAGGTAAAGTTACAGGAGCTAATGTTTCAGTAAAATTAGATGATGCATTTATGCAAGCTGCCGTTAATGGCACACCTTACATGCAACAGTATCCAATTTACTGCGACACACCTTCATATACAAAAGAAATAGACGCAAATAGTTTGTGGAAAAAAATAGTACATAATGCATGGAAGTCGGCTGAACCAGGTGTATTATTTTGGGATACAATAATTCGAGAATCAGTACCAGATTGTTATGCTGACCTAGGTTACAAAACGGTATCGACAAACCCATGTGGAGAAATACCATTATGTCCTTATGATTCGTGCCGTTTATTAGCAATCAATCTATATTCATATGTGATAAATCCATTTACAGCTAATGCTCGTTTTGATTTTGAGTTGTTTAAAACTCATGTAGAATTGGCACAGCGAATAATGGATGATATCATCGATCTTGAATTAGAAAAGATTGAACGTATCATTCAAAAAATAAATGAAGACCCAGAAAATGCTGAGGTAAAAAGAACAGAATTATTACTTTGGGAAAAAATATATAAGAAAAGTGGACAAGGTCGCCGAACAGGTGTTGGAATTACGGCTGAGGGTGATATGCTTGCTGCACTTGGCCTAAGATATGGCACAGAAGAAGCTACTGAATTCTCTGAAAGTGTACATAAAACAATTGCAATACATGCATACAGATCTTCAGTAAAAATGGCTGAAGAACGTGGGGCATTTGATATATACAATACGGAAAGAGAAAAAAATAATCCATTCATTAATCGTTTGGCAGAAGCTGACCCTGAACTTTATGAAAACATGAAGAAATATGGCAGACGCAATATTGCATGTTTAACAATAGCTCCTACGGGTACAACAAGTTTAATGACACAAACAACATCGGGAATTGAACCCGTGTTTTTGCCAGTTTATAAACGTAGAAGAAAAGTCAATCCTAATGACACTAATGTACGTGTCGATTTTCTAGATGACACAGGAGATGCATTCGAAGAATATATTGTGTTCCATCACAAATTCGTTACTTGGATGGAAGCCAATGGTTTTAATCCATCAAAACATTATTCACAGGAAGAAATCGATGAACTTGTTGCAAAATCACCTTATTATAAAGCGACTTCGAACGATGTTGATTGGTTGATGAAGGTGAAAATGCAAGGTCGAATTCAAAAATGGGTTGACCACTCAATTAGTGTGACTATCAATCTACCCAATGATGTTGATGAAGATCTGGTTAATAGACTTTATGTTGAAGCATGGAAATCAGGATGTAAAGGTTGTACGGTATACCGAGATGGCTCACGATCGGGAGTATTAGTTTCGACTAAAGCTGACAAAAAAGCAGATTTACCTCCTTGTAAGCCTCCAACAGTTGTTGAAACGCGCCCAGCCGTACTTGAAGCAGATGTTGTACGTTTTCAAAACAATAAAGAAAAATGGGTAGCACTCGTTGGACTACTCGATGGTTACCCCTACGAAATATTCACTGGTTTGCAGGATGATGATGAAGGTATTTTTATTCCTAAAACAGTTTCCACAGGACGCATCATTAAAAATGTCGACGATAACGGAAATAAACGTTATGATTTCCAATTTGAAAATAAGAGGGGATATAAAATGACCATAGAAGGATTGTCTGAGAAGTTCAATAAAGAATATTGGAATTATGCAAAACTTATTTCGGGAGTATTAAGATATCGCATGCCAATTGAACAAGTTATTAAACTTGTAAGTTCATTGGAACTTGATAGCGAAAATATCAACACATGGAAAAATGGTGTTGAAAGAGCTCTAAAGAAATACATACAAGATGGTACAGCTGCTAAGGGTAAAAAATGTCCTAATTGTAACAGCGAAACTTTGGTTTACCAAGAAGGATGTTTAATTTGCACCACATGTGGTACATCTAGATGTGGATAAAAATAGTTTTATAAAAAAAGCCGATAC
>DKPN01000049.1:20241-30881 GCA_002471195.1 Bacteroides sp. UBA7333 | reverse complement strand
TTGTATCGGCTTTTTTTATAAAATATCATTTGATTAAATATAAAATCAAATTAAAGAAACGTTTTTCTGATTTTTGTGTTACTTTGTGGATTACGTAAAAAATATATTCCATTATTAGTTTAATATTCTTCATTAATAATAAATCCATACCATGAATATTTCATTACATATTAAATATCAAACAAATTGGGGAGAAGAGATTCGTGTTGTCATTGATAATCAAGAATTTGCTAGCAACAATTTAATTAAAATGAACACCAGTGATGGAGTTAACTGGAGCGTTGAATTGCAAAATACAGAATGGAACAATACATTTTATTACAAATATATTGTTTGGAAAGACAATCAAATAGTTAGAGAAGAATGGAGTATCACCAAAAGGCAAATTCAGCTAAGCGATGAAAAAAATAGAACGTATAAAGTATATGATATTTGGAAGGATTTACCAGAAGATGCATATTATTATAGTTCAGCATTTACAGAGGTATTTTTAGCCCGCAAGCATGAATCATATATTACAGAAAAATGCAAGAAAGGAATAGTAATAAAAGCTATTGAGCCAAGGGTAAACAAGAACCACTGTCTAGCTATATGTGGCAATCAAATGACATTAGGCAATTGGAATCCTAAAAATGCATTAATAATGAGTGACATTAATTTTCCTGAATGGGAAATTGAATTGGATTGTGAAAATATAACCTACCCATTTGAATATAAGTTTATTATAATAGATAAGAAAACAAAAGAATTAATAGCATGGGAAGAAGGAGATAACCGCAATATTCAGGAATTTACACAACAAAACAATGAAGTCATAGTAATGACTGAGAACAATATAAATTTTGGTCTATCACCATGGAGAGGCGCAGGGGTTGCTATTCCTGTATTCTCATTAAAATCTTCAACAAGTTTTGGCGTAGGCGATTTTGGAGATATCATAAAGATGGTAGATTGGTGCGTTAAAACAAATCAAAAAATCATACAGATCCTCCCCATTAATGACTCTACAATGACCCATACATGGAAAGATTCATATCCATACAATAGCATATCGATTTATGCGCTTCATCCTATGTATGCTAATTTACAGAAAATGGGTACATTGATAGATAATAACAAAAATGAATATTTTAAAACTCAACAAAAAATACTGAACAAACTTGATTTGTTAGATTACGAAGCAGTAAATAATATTAAGTGGGAATATTTCAAATTGATATTCGAACAAGAATCCAATAAATTATTTAAATCAGAGGACTACAAAGAATTCTTTTTATTAAATAAAGAATGGCTACAACCATATGCTGCTTTTTGTTATTTTAGAGATCATTATAATTGTGCTAACTTTCATAACTGGGCCACACATTCTATATATAATAGATATGATGTGGAAAAATTATGCGAAGAGAATTCGCCAATATACAATGATATTTCAATTCACTTCTTTATTCAATATCATCTACATATACAATTATTAGAAGCTACAAACTATGCTCGAACAAACGGAATAGTATTAAAAGGAGATATACCAATAGGAATAAGTAGAAATAGCGTTGAAGCATGGACAGAGCCACATTACTTTAATCTAAATGGCCAAGCAGGAGCACCTCCGGATAATTTTTCTATAAAGGGGCAAAACTGGGGTTTTCCTACATATAATTGGAATGTTATGGCTAAAGATGGTTATCGATGGTGGATCAAGCGTTTTAAAAAAATGTCTGATTACTTCGATGCTTACCGCATTGATCATATTTTAGGTTTCTTTAGGATTTGGGAAATACCCATGAACTCTGTTTATGGGTTATTAGGACAATTCTCTCCAGCGCTACCAATGACCAAAGAAGAGGTTGAAAGTTATGAATTTGATTTTGAAAATCAGTTTCTTGAGCCATATATAGACGAATGTTATTTAACACAGTTATTTGGTACTGGTACCGAAGAAATCAAAAAAACTTATTTAGAGCCCAATGGCATATGGCAAAGATACCAAATGAAATCAAACTTTAATACACAACGAAAAATTGAAGCATATTTTAATGAAAACACAGACAACGAGAATATAGAGATAAAAGAAAGATTATATACATTAATAAGCAATGTATTATTTGTAAAGGATAATATAAACCCAGCGATGTATCATCCCAGGATTAACGCACAATATACGTATATATATCAAACATTAAATGAAGAAAAGAAAATAGCATTCAATCATTTATATGACGAATACTTCTATAAACGTCATAATGGCTTCTGGCAAGAACAAGCAATGAAGAAACTTCCGCAATTAACACAATGTACTAAAATGCTTGCTTGTGGAGAAGATTTAGGAATGATACCTCAATGTGTAGAATGGGTCATGAAAGATTTGAGAATATTAAGTCTTGAAATACAACGAATGCCAAAGGAATACTCACTGCTATTTGGAGACACGAATAAATATCCCTATGCGTCTATTTGTACATTCTCAACTCATGATATGTCAACGCTACGCGAATGGTGGCAGGAAGATGACATCTTAACACAAAAATACTTTAGTAGCATATTAGGACATAATGATTCAGCACCTAAAATAGCTACAGCTGAATTATGCGAAGAAGTGATAAATAAACAATTAAGTAGTCAGTCAATATTATGTATATTATCATTGCAAGATTGGATGTCAATAGATAACAAATGGAGAAACCAAAACTTCGAAGCAGAACGTATCAATATTCCTGCTGATTCAGAGCATTATTGGCGCTATAGGATGCATTTAACTATTGAAGAATTAATAGATGTCGACAGTTTAAATAACAAAATTAAAGGACTTATTGAATCTAATCATCGAAAAAATTGAACTCTTGATAGACTTTTAAGACTGGGAGTTTAATTGATTAATTATATATATTTGCAGAAAAATTTAATTGACATTTATATGATCATAAAAACAAGCCAAATTATATTAAACAACGTATGCTTTTATGCATTCCATGGAGTTATCCCTCAAGAGCAAGTTGTAGGTAACGAATTTTATGTATCTATGAAAGCAAAAGTAGATATAACCCAAATAGAAGGTAATGATGACATTTTAAACTCGGTTAGCTATGCTGATATTTACCAATCCATAAAAGAGGAAATTGATATTAAAACAAAAACACTAGAGCAGTTAGCTTTACGAATTATTAATCGTTTATTTAATGATTTTGATAAAATTGAAAGGATTGAATTCAAGCTAGAAAAAAGAAATCCACCAATGGGGGCAATTATTGAAACAGCCGGCATAGAGCTTATTTGTGATAGATAAAAAATATCCAGCTTATTAATATTATAAGCTGGATGTCTTTTAGTTTTTATTTTTCTTTTTCTTTCGTTTATTTACTGATTCTACTGCTTCATTTACGACAGTTTGATTAGCAAAGCGATTTGCATAACTACTATAATCTGGATGAGTGCGTTCATACATAGGATCAATAAATAGTGGGCTAGAGATGATATGATCAGCTGTTGAACGATTACAACAAAAAACAATATTTTCAACACCTGCCAATCTAGTCAAAGCCTTTACATCAGTATCATGAGGTTGTAAAGTCATTGGATCGGTAAAAAAGAATAAATAATCGATTTTCCCTTCTACAATACGTGAACCTATTTGTTGATCACCACCCAATGGCCCTGATTTTAAAATTGTAAAATCCCAATTTACCTCAGGATGTTTCTCTTTTAGAGCTTCTTGTATCAATGTTCCTGTAGTACCCGTACAGTAAAACTTATGCCCTATTAATAATTCTGAATTCCACAATACCCACTCTATGAGATCCTTCTTCATAGCATCATGAGCTACTAATCCAATATTTCTAACCAGTCTATTTTCCATATTTATCTACATTAAAACCTGTTAATTGAGAATATTTCTTCTTGCTTATAAAATAAAACTGCCATAAAACACTTCTCATACTCATTTCTTTAATATGACTCCGAATACGATTATGCTGAATTTCTATGCGATCGTCTATAAAACTATTACGAAGTTTATAAAAATCACGTCGAGCCTTATAAATAGCTTTAGCATTCATAAAATCAGCAGTCAAAATATACTTCACAATGGCTATATAATCTAATAACAATCGTAAACGCATAACAGTTGTCAAATCTTGAGATAAAGTATTTTTGTAAAGCATCAATAAATTATTTCTAAAATTCAAATAAGTTTTACGAGGATTTTCCTTTGATAAAGTAGCTCCCCCAACATGATACACCTTACTTTGTGGAATACAAACTATTTTTTTGTCCATATTTTGCAAACGCCAACAAAGATCAATCTCCTCCATATGAGCAAAAAAACGGCCGTCAAAACCACCAATTGATTTATAATCCTCCAACCTTATAAATAATGCTGCACCAGTTGCCCAAAAAACGGTCTGAATTTCATCATATTGCCCATTATCGTATTCTAGTTGATTAAATACTCTACCCCGGCAAAAAGGATAACCATATTTATCCATATAACCACCACAGGCACCTGCATATTCAAATTGAGTCTTATTATTATAGCTAAGTATTTTAGGCTGACAAGCACTGACTTCAGAATGCATATCCATAAATGAGATCAGAGGAGATAGCCAATTTTCAGTAACTTCCACATCAGAGTTAAGTAACATTACATATTCCGCATCAATTTGTTGTAAAGCTTTGTTATAGCCTTCTGCAAATCCCCAGTTCTGCATTAACTGAATAATTTTGATAGCTGGAAATTCTTTTTTTATAATTTCTACCGACTGATCAGTTGAGCCATTGTCTGCTACACAGATTTCAATATTATCATCCTTACTATATGAGATAACAGAAGGTAAAAAACGGCGTAACATTTCACTTCCATTCCAGTTAAGAATAACAATGGACACTTTTTTCATTGTATTATTTTTTTATAATTTCGGCTTTTACAGCTGTAAAATCATCATTGAATTCATTTAGTTTCACTTCTATTAATCTATTGTCCAATGAATCATCATGCTCCACCTCAATACGTATATAATTATCAGTAAATCCATGCATTGGAATGTCTTTTTTAGTCTTTTCCATTAAAGCAATCATTGTTGTCCCTATGTATTTTTGATAAAATGCTTTAGTTTTCTCGTCCGACAAAGACAGCAAACGCTGACTACGTTTATGTTTTTCATCTGTAGAAACGGCATGCTCTATTTTTAATGCTTGTGTACCGGGTCTTTCTGAATAACTAAACACGTGCAATTGGGTAATATCTAAGCCTGATATGAAAGAATAGGCATCTTCAAAAAATTCTTCGGTTTCACCTCTTGTACCTACTATTACATCAACGCCAATAAATGCATTAGGCATCATTTTTTTAATTTTTAATATTTTTGATTCAAACAAGCTTGTATTATACTTGCGACGCATTAGTTTTAAAACATCATTACTACCCGATTGCAATGGAATATGGAAATGTGGCATAAATCTTTTTGATGAAGCCACAAATTCTATAATTTCATCTGTCAAGAGATTGGGTTCAATTGATGAAATACGATATCTTTCAATACCCTCAACCTCATCCAAAGCTTTTATTAAATCAATAAAAGTTTCTCCTGTACTTTTACCAAAATCGCCTATATTAACACCAGTCAAAACGATTTCTTTACCTCCTTCAGTTGCCGCTTGCTTAGCCTGAGCTACCAATTCAGATATAGATCCATTACGGCTACGTCCCCTTGCAAAAGGAATAGTACAATATGAACAATAATAATCACAGCCATCTTGTACCTTTAAGAAATACCGTGTCCTATCTCCACGAGAACATGAAGGAATAAAGGAAATGATGTCCTTTGTCGACGTAGTATGTGTTTCACTGATTTCATGCTTTTGTAAATCACCCAAATATTGTAGTAAATCTTTTTTTTGTTCTGCCCCTAAAACCAAATCTACACCATCAATCTTTGAGACCACATCAGGTTTAAGTTGAGCATAACACCCAGTAACTACAATAAATGCACCTGGATGATCCTTACTCAGCCTATTAATAGCTTGTCGACATTTCTTATCGGCAACTTCTGTAACAGAACAGGTATTTATAACACATATATCTGCTTGTTCACCTTTGCGAGCAGTTCTAACGCCTGCCTCTTTGAGCGTCTTGCCTATAGTCGAGGTTTCTGAAAAATTTAATTTACAGCCTAATGTATAATAAACGGCTGTTTTATCTTGAAAAACTGAAGTATCTATCATATTATAATTCTATACTAACTTGCATACTATTTACAAAGTTACATATTAATCTCAATTTGGCGACCTATGCGTTATATGAAATTCACGCTTATATAAATGAATAGTGGGTTTATTTATAAATTTTGAATATATATAACAATATTATTAATTGAAACATTTCATTTCAACCCATTGTTAAGAATAATGTGCTTAAATGGTTACTAATTGGTAGCGAATTACTATTTTTGCACAATTCAATAAAAAACGTGCAATGATACAAGAAAATTTTATAAAGCTATACGAAAATAGTTTTCGAGAAAACTGGGATTTACCTTGCTATACAGATTATGGTGAAAACAGAAGTTTCACTTATGGAGAAGTCGCTAAAAATATCGCTGAATTACATTTACTTTTCAAACATTGTAGTTTGCGACGTGGTGATAAAATAGCAATTATCGGTAAAAACAATACTTACTGGTGTATTGCATATATGGCAACAATAACCTATGGTGCTATTGTAGTTCCCATTTTACAAGATTTTAATCCTAATGATGTTCATCATATTATCAATCATTCAGAATCTATTTTTCTATTTACAAGTGATAGCATTTGGGATACACTAGAGGAAAACAAAATGCCTCATTTGCGCGGTGTATTTTCACTTACAGACAACCGATGCCTACATCAAAGAGACGGTGAATGTATTCAACAATTTAAAAATAGAGTTGACGATATCATGTTTGATACTTATCCAAGTGGATTTACCAAAGAAGACATTAAATACACCAACCTATCTAATGATAAAGTCATGTTGCTGAACTACACATCAGGAACAACAGGATTTAGCAAAGGAGTAATGCTTACTGGAAACAATTTAGCCGGTAATGTTACATTTGGCATTCGCACTAAACTTCTCGTAAAAGGCGATAGAGTATTATCATTCCTCCCTTTAGCACATGCATATGGCTGCGCCTTTGATTTTTTGACAGCAACTGCAGTTGGTACACATGTAACATTATTGGGAAAAATACCTTCACCAAAAATCCTATTAAAAGCATTCGAAGAGGTAAAGCCAAGTCTTATTATTACTGTACCCTTGGTTATTGAAAAAATATATAAAAATACAATCCAACCACTCATCAATAAGAAAGGGATGCGTTGGGCTTTAAACATCCCATTACTTGATAATAGAATATATAGCCAAATTCGAAAAAAACTTATTGATGCTTTAGGTGGAAGATTTAAAGAAGTCATTATAGGTGGTGCAGCCATGAATCCTGAAGTTGAAGAGTTCTTTTACAAAATAAAATTCCCATTTACCATAGGATATGGAATGACAGAATGCGGACCACTTATCAGCTATTCACCATGGAATGAGTTTATCCCTACTTCATCTGGGAAAATCTTAGATATTATGGAAGCCAGATTAGCAAAAACGAAAGAGGATGATAAGCTGGGTGAAATACAAGTTAGAGGTGAAAATGTTATGATAGGCTATTATAAAAATCAAGAAGCTACCGAAGAAGCATTTACAGATGATGGCTGGTTACGAACTGGTGACTTAGGGACTATTGACGAAAATGGCAATATTTATATTCGAGGACGCAGCAAAACAATGATCCTTAGCTCAAGCGGGCAGAACATTTTCCCTGAAGAAATTGAGAATAAATTAAATAATCTTCCATTTATTGTTGAAAGTTTAATCATTGAAAGGAACAAAAAGCTAGTTGCACTTGTTTATGCAGATTATGAGGCTTTAGATTCTTTAGGATTAAATAGTTCTGAAAGTTTAAAGGCAATCATGGACGAAAATCTGAAGAACTTAAATAATAGTGTTGCTAATTATGAAAAGGTAAGTCAGATACAACTCTATCCTACTGAATTTGAGAAAACGCCTAAAAGAAGCATTAAACGTTATCTCTATGACAGTATTGCTGAAGAGTAACATGTTTTATAACATGTTGCAAGACAAATAGATAGAACATTGGAAAAAAAAGCATAAAAAAAGTTGTTTTTTTTGGAACATCGTATTCCAAAAGTATATATATTTGCAACGTTTTAATAAGCAATTAATTGTATTACAGATTTAAATGAAAAAAGAAATGAAAAAATTAATTTATGTTTTCGCAGCTATAGCAACTGTAGCATTCGCATCTTGCGCACAAAAAGCAGCTAACGTTGAAGCAGAAGAAGCTGCAACTGATGCAGTTGAAGTACAAGCAGTAGAAGTAACTGGTGAAGCGCTAGTTGGTGATTCTATTGTAACAGACACTGTTGTAGGTGTTGCTGTAACTCCAGTAGCTGAATAATAAAACAAATTATTTAGAGAGAATTGAAAGTCTGTTGCGCGATGCGCTGCAGACTTTTTTATTTATAAAAACTGAAATAATACTATCTAACAAAAAAAGGATGTAGAAAATCTACATCCTTTTTATTATAATTTCAAATCGATTACTCTGCTACAACTTCAAAAGGAATTTCTACAGAAACTTCTTTGTGTAACTTAACGATAGCTTTGTATTGACCTACTTCTTTCACAGCATCTTTTACAACGATTAGTTTTCTATCAATATCGAAACCTAATTTTGTTAAAGCTTCAGCTATTTGGATATTACCTACTGATCCAAAAATAGAACCAGTTGAGCTAACTTTAGTAGCAATTGTCAATGACACACCTTCCAACTTAGCAGCCAACGCTTCAGCATCTTTCTTGATTTTTTCAAGTTTGTGTGCACGTTGTTTCAAGTCTTCAGCTAACATTTTTTTTGCAGAAGGAGAAGCGATGATTGCTTTTCCTGTTGGGATCAAATAATTACGACCATATCCAGACTTAACTGTTACGATATCATTCTTATAACCCAAGTTTACAATGTCTTCTTTTAAAATAATTTCCATACTTTTCCTCCTTCTTATTTCATCATATCAGTTACATAAGGAAGCAATGCCAAATGGCGTGCTCTTTTCACAGCTTGCGCAATACGACGTTGGAACTTCAATGAAGTACCTGTAATGCGACGAGGAAGAATTTTTCCTTGTTCATTCAAGAATTTTTTCAAGAATTCTGGATCTTTGTAGTCGATGTAACGAATACCACTTTTTTTGAAACGGCAGTATTTTTTCTTTTTAACGTCAACTGATGGGGGAGTTAAATATCTGATTTCTGATTGAGCTTGTGCCATGATTAATCCTCCTTTTTACTTGATTTAACACTTCTTCTCTTTGCAGCATATTCTGCAGCATATTTATCCATCTTGAAAGTTAAGAAACGGATTACACGTTCGTCACGACGGAAATTAAGTTCTAATTTGTCGATCATTGTAGGATCAGCTTTGAACTCAATCAATTGATAAAAACCTGTAGATTTCTTTTGAATTGGATAAGCCAATTTTTTCAATCCCCAGTTTTCCTCATTGATAATCTCAGCACCTTCGCTTTGAAGGATACCTTTAAATTTTTCTACCGCTTCCTTCATCTGAACATCAGACAAAACGGGAGTCAAAATGAAAACGGTTTCGTATTGATTCATACTTGCTTAATTAAATAATGAATTAATTTGTTTTTTAAAATGCGGATGCAAATATAGTCATTTTATTTTGAATGACAAACATTTAATCTTTTTTCATAATGCAATCATTGCATTTATCGATAAAGAAATTTAAATTTGCAAAGTTGTTTAAACAATTATTTCATGGTGGAACAATTTAATTTTGATATGCGATTAATATTTGCCATTCTCAATGGCAAGGTTTCGGCGGCAATAAACCGAAAATTAAGTCGTAACTTCCGACAAGGTGGTATGGAAATAACTCCAGAGCAATGGACGGTATTAATATTTTTATGGGAAAAAGATGGTGTTACCCAACAGGAGCTATGCAATGCAACTTTTAAAGATAAGCCTAGCATGACTCGATTAATTGATAACATGGAAAAACAGCATCTTGTAGTACGAATTTCTGATAAAAATGACCGAAGAACGAATAAAATACATTTAACTCGAACCGGAAAAAGTTTAGAAAATAAGGCAAAAGTTATTGCAAGCAACACACTTAAAGAGGCATTAGAAGGAATAACTCTATCCGATTTAGAAATTAGCCAAGAAGTTCTGAGGGCTATATTCCATAATACTAAAAACTAAAAATCGCTATTTATTAGTAATAACATTTTTTTTGCGCAATTTATTTTCAATATAAAATAATTATGCGTTAATTTGTGCCAAGAACAAGAAAATCATTAAAATACACACACCACATGAAAGGCTTATTAAAAAACTTAGGATTAATATTAATCGTGATTGGAGCGGTTATCCTTGTATGTTGCTCATTTACCGGAAATATTAATGATAATACTATTTTAGGTATTTCAATTGCATTGGTTATTGTAGGATTAATTTCTTATATCATAATCAATAAAAAAATCACTGATTAAGATTTAAAGTATATAAAAAA
>DKPN01000049.1:0-20047 GCA_002471195.1 Bacteroides sp. UBA7333 | reverse complement strand
TTTTTTATATACTTTAAATCTTATTATTCCGCATCAGGAGTAATCAATTTATATCCCTTTCCATGAATATTGATAATTTCAATAGAAGGATCTTCTTTAAGATGCTTACGTAGTTTTGTAATATATACATCCATACTACGAGCATTAAAATAGTTATCGTCTATCCAAATGGTTTTAAGAGCAAAGTCACGTTGCAATATTTCGTTAGCATGTGCACAAAGCAAACCTAAAAGTTCAGACTCTTTCGTAGTCAATTTAGTTTGCTTTTCGTCTGTTGATAAAATTTGCTTTTGTGTATCAAAAGTAAATTTACCGATTTTGTAAACATTGCTTTCTTTGTTCTTTTTTCCACGTACACGTCTCAAAATCGCCTCGATTCTGAAAGTCAATTCTTCCATACTAAATGGCTTGGTGATATAATCATCTGCACCAATCTTAAAGCCTTCCAATATATCTTCTTTCAACGTTTTGGCAGTCAAGAAAATAATAGGAATTTCTGCATTTACAGCACGCACTTCTTGAGCAAGTGTAAAACCATCTTTTTTAGGCATCATAACATCAAACACACATAAGTCATATTTATTTTTCAAAAATGCCTTATAACCAGCTTCTCCGTCAGGATATAGTTCAGCAGAATAGCCTTTAGCTTGCAAATATTCTCTTAAAAGCATGCCAAGATTTTCATCATCTTCGCATAGTAAAATACGCAATTTTTCGTCCATATCATTAATTTTTTAATAAAGGTAATGCAATTATAAATTTTGTTCCAACATTAAGTTCACTTTCGGCTTTTATCGTTCCTTTATGATCTTGAATTATCTTCCTTACATATGCTAAGCCTAATCCAAAACCTTTTACATCGTGCAGATTACCTGTATGCACACGATAAAATTTCTCGAATATTTTTTTCAAATTCTCTTTTTTTATTCCAATTCCGTTGTCTTGAATCGAAATCATAAGTTTTCCTTGTTCATCCCAAGTATTTACAGTCAACAATAAATCTTCATCTGGCTTTTTATACTTTACAGCATTATCCATCAGATTGAAAACCACATTTGTCAAATGCATTTCATCTGCAAATACAATTGAATTTTTTGCTTCAAGATTTGAAATTATTTTGCCATTATATCTCTCAACTTTTAAAGCAAAGGTATTTACAACACTAGTTATCAATTCATTAACATCAATTTCTTTCATCTTCAATGTAGCCTTCTGACGATCAAACATTGACATCTGCAACACTTTTTCTACCTGAAAACGTAAACGTTTCGTTTCATCATTTATAACCCCGGAGATATGTTGAAACATTTGCGGAGACTTTCCTACAGCAGGATCT
The DNA here is from genome assembly GCA_002471195.1 of Bacteroides sp. UBA7333. Lineage (GTDB taxonomy): Bacteria > Bacteroidota > Bacteroidia > Bacteroidales > Bacteroidaceae > Bacteroides. The sequence continues at coordinate 18,711 of DKPN01000049.1, read as the reverse complement.
TTCAACATTTGCGCTGCTAATGAAATAGTAGATATCGGAGTTTTAAATTCATGCGTCATATTATTGATAAAATCATTTTTCATCTCTGTCAATTTCTTCTGTCTGAAAATCAAATACAGAGTAAAAATAAAAGTGATCAACAACACCAACGTAAATATCATTGATGGAATCATGAAACTTATAGAATCAAATATATAATCATGTTTACCCGGGAAATGAATTTTTAATATACTCATTTTAGCGGGTGGATCATTTTGAAATAAAGGCTGTGTATAAGAGCCACTACTTCCTTTTGCTTCATAATCAGCACATCGATATACTTCTACCCCATCCTTATCAATTACAGAAAAATGATAAGGCATTTCTATCCCATTATTTAATAAAGATGATTTAATATAATCATCTAAGTCTTTAAAATGAACTCTTTCGCTAATAGGTTTATCACTAGCTCGATATACCATCTGCAAAGCCACTTCATCCAGCATAAATCGTTGATACATGTATCTATTCTTTACAGCATCTAATAATGATTTAGATGTTTTAGGAATAGTATTTCCCCCATGTCGTTTAGAAATCATTACTCGAGGCAGTTCCGAGGGCTTTTCGGTTATCAGTTTTAATTCAAAATCTGACATAATTCTACCGTCGGGAGACTTGACCGTAAAACGCTGTGTTTGTTGTATCAAATCGGTACCTGGCATTGGTGAGGCAGCATTTGCTAAAGCCTTACGTTCCTCTTCGGTGATATCTTCACGCAACCATCGATCTGTTTCAGCAAACTCGACATCCTTCGACACTTGATATAGACTATTTCTTACCGAAGTATCAAATTGCTCCTTCCGCATTTTCACAATAGCCTCTATATAGCTTACTTGCAAATAAAGTAAGCCTAAAAACGACAGCCCCATAATAATGCCTAAAATCCATATTGTTGACTTCTTCATAGGAACAAAATTAACACTTGCTAATTAACACTCATAAACGATTTGCTTCTTTTAACCATTAATTGTTATAAATTAACTCAATAAATATTTAAAGCATATAATCTGTCGACTATAACAAAATTAACCTCTATTTGGTTTGCAAAAATAATAAAATTTTAATTCTTAAACTTAGGTTTTTCTATTTTATTTAATACATGTTAAACAGAATCCCATACAATTCATTTTGAGTAAATAAATCGCATGGGATATCCTTCTAATTAAAAATGAATTGTTTAATCTTCGTCTTCTTCAGATTCAAATTCTTTTATTAGTTTTTCTTGTACATCAGACGGCACAAGTTCATATCCTGAGAATTTCATAATGAACGATGCACGGCCACCTGTTAATGAGCTCAATGCAGTTGAATAAGAAGACATTTCCTTAAGGGGTACTTTGGCTAATATTTTTTCAAAGCCTTTTTCGCTGCTCATTCCCATTATCATTGCTCTTCTTCCTTGCAAGTCACCCATTACATCTCCCATTTTATCAGACGGAACAAATACCTCTACATCATAAATTGGCTCTAAAATTTTAGGTCCTGCATTTTTAAATGCTTCACTGAAAGCATTTCTACCGGCAAGCATAAATGATATTTCATTAGAATCTACCGGATGCATTTTGCCATCATAAACAATAACTCTTACATCGCGAGCATAAGAGCCGGTTAATGGCCCATGTTCCATACGTGCCATAATACCTTTTAAAATGGCGGGTAAGAAACGAGCATCGATAGATCCACCCACGATACTGTTAACAAATACCAATTTTCCGCCCCATTCTAATGGAATTTCTTCGGTTCCACGTACAGAAATTTTAAATTCTTGTCCATTAAACTTGTAGGTTTCCGGAATTGGCATTCCATCTTTATAGGGTTCAACTATCAAATGAACTTCTCCGAACTGTCCGGCTCCACCCGATTGTTTTTTATGTCTATAATCTGAACGAGCAGGTTTTGTAATGGTCTCACGATAAGGAATTTTTGGTTCTTCAAATTTCACTGGAAGTTTTTCATTATTCTCTAAACGCCATTTTAAGGTACGAAGATGAAATTCGCCTTGCCCGTGCACTAATGTTTGCTTTAACTCCTTAGATTGCTCAATAATCCAGGTTGGATCTTCTTCATGCATACGCGTTAAAATCGACATCATTTTTTCGACATCCGACTCATTTACCGGCTTTATGGCACGTGTATATTTGGAATTTGGATATTTAATAAAATCAAATTTATTATTACAATCTTTGGCATTAAGTGTATTTCCGGTTTTTACATCCTTCAGTTTTACAGTAGCACCAATATCTCCGGCATTCAATTGATCAACCTTTTCTCTATTGGCCCCTGCCACTGTATAAAGTTGCGCCAAGCGCTCTTTAGAACCTCTATCGGCGTTAAGCAAATCATCACCTTCTTTTACTTTACCGCTCATCACTTTAAAGTATGATACTTCACCGATGTGTGGTTCGACACTAGTTTTAAAGAAATACAAAGATGCAGGAGCATTTGTATTGGGGGCAATCTTTTGTCCTTCAGTATTTTCTACTTCAGCCATTTCGGAAACAGATGGAACTACATTGCCTAAAAACTCCATCAAACGACGTACTCCCATATCTTTTCCGGCACAAACGCAAAAAACGGGATACATACCTCGATCTATTAGACCTTGATGAATTCCTGCACGCATTTCATCTTCGGTAAGAGACTCCGATTCGAAGAATTTTTCCATCAGAGATTCGTCATTTTCTGCTGCTGCTTCCACTAGATTTTTATGCCATTCCATAGCTTTATCCATTTCATCGGCAGGTATATCTTCTATTATCGGCTCTCCTCCTTCGGGCTTCCATGAATACTTTTTCATTAGTAAAACATCGATTAAAGCATTGAAGCCAGGCCCTGTAGAAACAGGATATTGAATTGGAACAACTTTAGAGCCATAAGCTTCTTTCAGTTGTTCTAATATATTATCATAATCGCATTTTTCATTGTCTAATTGATTGACAAGAAAAATTACTGGTTTATTCAGTTTTTCTGTGTAACGGAAATGATTTTGTGTACCCACTTCGACACCATATTGTCCGTTTATTAAAATAATAGCAGTATCGGTCACATTTAATGCTGTAACGGTACTGCCAATAAAGTCGTCCGCTCCCGGACAATCAATCACATTTAGTTTTTTATTATTCCACTCTACATGAAATACTGTAGAGAAAACAGAGTATCCATATTCTTGTTCAACTGGGAAATAGTCACTTACGGTATTTTTTGCGGCAATAGTTCCGCGACGTTTTATAAGACCACTCTCGAATAGCATTGCTTCAACGAGAGTGGTTTTCCCAGAGCCCGAACTACCCAAAAGGGCAATGTTCTTAATTTCATTAGTCTGATATACCTTCATAACATTTAAGATTTAAATGGATAAATAAGTGTGCTTTACACACACCGTTAACTATAGTTTGCGCAAATTATAAATTAATAAAATTAAAAGCAATCAACTACCCCGTGTTATTAAACACTGTTGTTTAACATGCTATAATCTATTTTATTTTAAATGAAATAATCAACTTACTTATCTTTATTACGTGTATTCTATTTTCAAAAGTAAAAAGACTAAATACTCTGGATTTTATTAAATATTATCACGTTAATAGGGCTATTATATTCTAAATAAGATTAAGATCACACAAGCAATATTAAATGCATACTTATCAAAAAAGCATATACAATTATCGAAACGGGTTAAATAGGAGAAGAAAAATGTTAATACAAAAACACAACATAGCAACTCTATATAAATAAAATGTATATAAGCCCAAAAATAATGTACATTTGCTAAATAAACATCTAACGATATTATTAACTATGGCCGGGCTCTATATACATATTCCATTTTGTAAAACTCGTTGTATTTATTGCGATTTTTATTCGACGGCATCAAATGACAAAAAGACTCGATTTATCAACGCACTTTGTAAAGAGATAGCAATGAGAAAAGATTACATCAATAATGAGTCGATTGATACCATATACTTTGGGGGAGGCACCCCTTCACAATTAAGCATCGATGAGTTCAAACAAATATTCGATGCAATTGACAAAACTTTCGGCGAAATAAAGGCGAAAGAAATAACATTGGAAGCCAATCCTGATGATTTAACAGAAGCGTACACCAATGATCTTATTCAAAAATTGCCTTTCAACCGAATCAGCATGGGAGTTCAAAGTTTTAATAATAACATGTTGAAAACCCTTAACAGACGTCACAATTGCGAACAAGCAGTAAAGGCAGTAGCAACATGTCGCAAAGCAGGTTTTCAAAATATCAGTATCGATTTAATGTATGGGCTTCCCGGAGAAACGATAGAAGATTGGCACAACGATTTAAATCAAGCTATAGAGTTGGATGTAGAGCACATATCGGCCTACCACCTCATATACGAGAAAGATACATTATTATATAAACTACGAGAAAACAAACAATTAAAAGAGGTAGAGGAAGAAAGCAGTCTTTTGTTTTTCGAGACATTAATTAAAAGACTCACCGAAAAAGGGTATGAACATTACGAAATTTCAAATTTCAGCAAACCACAATTATATTCGAAACACAACACTTCATATTGGCAAGGCGTTCATTATTTAGGCTGTGGCCCATCTGCACATTCATATAATGGCAACGAAAGAGAGTGGAACATCGCTTCATTGACACATTATATTGATGGTATTGAATCGGGAAATAGAGACTTTGAAAAGGAAATAATTGACATCAACACCGATTACAATGAATATATTATTACAAGACTTCGAACCAAGTGGGGCATTTCATTAAATCGCATAAAAAGCAGATATGGAGAAAAGTATTATTCTTATTTTCTAAAAATGTCGCTTACCCATTTAAATAGCGGAAAATTAGAACGCATTGATGATATCATTAAATTATCAAAGAATGGAATTTTTGTTTCCGATGATATCATGAGTGATTTACTATATATTGAAGAATAAACCTAGATCTTCTCACCCATCCCAATGATAATTATAATCTTCAATTGTGATATCGCTCTATCACAATTGAGATATTCTATTTTCACAAATGTGATATAGGTCATTTCACAACATAAATAGCTACATTTATCGGTATATTGTGTTACACTATTCAATGCTGCAATAGGGATATAAAAAGAAGACTTCCCAATTAAATTAGGAAGTCTCTTAACATCATGTTAAATTATTAAAGTCAATTGCACTTTAAATGTGTTTGTGATAAATGTGTTTGTTGATAAATGTGTTGTAACGGTGTGTTTTTTTCGTTACCAATAGGTACGATTCATAAAAAAATTGTCAGTGCTTATTTTGTGTTTGGGCCGTTGTTTATTCTTTAAAATATATCATAAGTTTCGGTAGGTTTACTTTTCAAGATCCTTTCATCTGATTCATTTTCAAGGATAATATATTGCGTATCGTTATATATCGTATTTACACTAATTCTCAACCCTTTAGATTGCTTCATTAGCTCAGCAATATTATCTAATTTAAACGAAACAAGAGCTTCGTTAATCTTTAAATTCGCATCATTATATGCATTATGACGGAATTCTAAATTCAGATAACCATTTTCATCAATGACAGGATTTTCGGCATCATAAACCATATTTAGCATGTGTTTAATGTCTGAGCTATACGATCTGTAAAACTGACATTCGATAGTGATATAATTTTGCGCTATCCAAGCATGTGTAATATTTATACGATCATTGCCAATGCTGTCATTAATTTCTGATGTTAACGGAATAATATCTTTGGTTAGTATGTTTTCAATATATAAAACTTCGGCATTGTAATTATACTCTTTATTATATCCAACGCTTGTATTATCTAATAATTTCAGACAGGCAAACGCTCTTTGTCCATCAATTGCCTTATATTGAGATGGAGTATTCAATGGATTGATTGTTTCATTATTATCCAAAGCAAAAAAGAAATCGTTTTTGTCGGCTGCATCTGTTTTCATACGAACAGTGACCAATGCTAAATTTGTGTTTTCATCCCATTTCTCATCATTATTTAAACATGATTGTAAAAACGGTATAACGATTAAGCAAATAATAATCCATTTAAAATTTCTCATCTGTTTCATTTATTTAAGTTCATGACACATTGCATTCATTTTACGTGTTGATAAATGCCGCAATTAGAGTAATACTGCACACTAAAATGTTAAAGAAACAAAACACATTATTTATTGTTGATAGCAATGCAGTAATTTCAACCCTTGAGCATTTAGTTATTAAACACGTGTTACGAAGAATGGAAGAACAACAATTGGCAGAGCAATGCAGGCTTGGTAAAAACAAAGCCCGCAAAGAGCTTTATGAGCTATATGCAAATAGGTTGTATGCCATATGCTTGCGGTATTCTAACAATAGAGACACTGCACAAGATTTGTTACATGATGGGTTTATAAAAATACTCCATTCTTTTGATAAATTCACGTGGCGAGGTGAAGGTTCACTCAGAGCATGGATGGAACGTATTATGGTGAATGAGGCTTTACAGTATTTACGCAAAACCGATATCATCAACAATGCAGCCAATTTGGATGATTCGCCCGAACTCTATGCCGAACCCAGTACATCTGATATTGACATTATACCCGAGACCGTGTTGATGCAATTTATCAACGAGCTCCCGGCAGGTTATCGAACCGTATTTAATTTATATACTTTTGAAGATAAATCTCATAAAGAGATAGCCGAATTATTAGAGATCAATGAAAAATCATCCGCATCTCAACTATTCAGAGCCAAAAACACATTAGCCAAAAAAGTGAAAGAATGGATTAATGCCAACTACAAATGAAAGAGAATGATATAAATAAAAATGAACCTTGGATAGATCATTTAAAGAATAAACTCGAAAACTATTCAGATCAAACTCCAATGATGCAATGGGACAAACTTGAAAAAGATTTGTATCCCATAAACAAACCTATATCTAAAATTAAACCTCTATGGAAAATGGCTGCTGCTGCCATTTTAATTGCAGCAATCTCAACAATAGGACTTTATCTGATTCACTCACCTCAATTTAACAGCGTAAACGAAACCATTGTTGAAATAGTTGATCAACATGCAGAAATCTTAACACCCTCACCCGCCATACTGCCAACAAACAATATGGCTCAAGTGAGCGAGCCTCATCATAAGTTGTCACCTATACAAACAAAAAACAGTGAATCGAATCAAGTTGAGCGCCATGAAAATATCTTAGAGAACAATGAAGATACGAATAGAGCAACTACGGTAACGGATAAAGAGAGCAATATGATTGAAAAAGAGGTTTCACCGGAAAAAAGTAATCAAAACAATACTACAAAAAGAAAACCCTCAACAAAAGATAAATATCATTTACCCAACAAAACCGATAAAACGAAAAGAAAAAATAAAGCATCGATAGGCGTAGGTATTGGCAATGCAGGAAATTTTGCATTAAATAAAAATATAGGCTTTTCTGAAAGTCCAAGCCGAATTAATGTTTCCGATTTAGGAATGATGGATATTCCTACAAATCACACTCTTGTTTTTAATGAGGGTATCCCTTATCTATTGCGCAATAATGAGATTATTAATACCAAACATCACCAGCCTATCACGGCCGGACTCTCATTTAAGTATCCAATTAAACATGGCTTTTCAATAGAGACAGGTATCAATTTCACATTATTATCATCCGACATCACACTGGCCGATAATATATACACATCTCATAAACAAAAATTATATTATTTAGGGATACCGCTTAAGGCTATTTGGGATTTCTTGAATACTCGATACGTTACACTATATGTAGCAGCAGGAGGCCAAATCGAAAAATGTATATACGGCAAATTTGACAATAATAAAATTGACGAAAGGCCCCTACAATTTTCTATTATGGGTGGTCTGGGAGCACAATTTAATATCACTCGGCAGTTGGGTATGTATTTAGAACCAGGCGTTGCATATTATTTTAATGACAATTCAAGTCTTAAAACCATTCGCAATGAACATCCATTCAATTTTAATCTGCAAGCCGGTTTACGTTTCACCTATTAATATCTATCATCAATTATCATTAGGCTTATCAAGTGGTAGTTTATTATATCTAAATCAACAGCTAACAAAATGTAAGTAAATCTTTGCTAATTTAAAAACAAACTAATACATTTGTTATAGTATAATAAAACATTTACAAAGATGAAGTTACCTTTTGCCGAATCATGGAAAATAAAAATGGTTGAACCCATTAAAAAAAGCACCCGCGAAGAACGCGAAAACTGGATGAGAGAGGCACATTATAATGTGTTTCAATTGAAGTCAGAACAAGTATATATTGATTTAATAACCGATTCGGGTACAGGTGCAATGAGCGATCGGCAATGGGCAGCAATGATGCTGGGCGATGAAAGTTACGCAGGAGCAACATCTTTCTTTCATCTTCAAGAAACAATACAACGACTAACCGGTTTCGAGTATGTGATTCCTACACACCAAGGCAGAGCTGCAGAAAATGTATTATTTTCATACTTAGTACACGAAGGAAATATCATACCCGGAAATTCACACTTTGATACTACCAAAGGTCATATTGAGGGTCGTAAAGCAACTGCGCTTGATTGTACAATCGATGAAGCGAAAGACACTCAGCTTGAAATTCCATTCAAAGGAAACGTAGATCCATTAAAACTAGAGCAAGCCTTACAAAAATATAGCGATAGAATACCTTTTATTATCGTAACAATAACCAACAATACTGCAGGCGGTCAACCGGTTTCGATGCAGAATCTTCGTGAAGTGCGACAATTGGCCAACAAGTATAATAAACCGGTATTATTCGACTCTGCTCGCTTTGCGGAAAATGCCTATTTCATCAAAACGCGCGAAGAAGGTTATTCAGATAAAAGCATAAAAGCGATTGTTCACGAAATGTTCGATTTGGCAGATGGAATGACAATGAGTGCCAAAAAAGATGGCATCGTAAATATGGGTGGTTTTATTGCAACTCGATTAGAAGATTGGTATAATGGAGCGAAAGGTTTTTGCGTTCAATTCGAAGGTTATCTGACCTATGGAGGAATGAATGGCAGAGATATGAATGCGCTCGCTGTGGGTTTAGACGAAAATACTGAATTTGAAAATCTTGAATCGCGTATCAAACAAGTGCAATATTTAGCAGATAAATTAGATGAGTATGGTATTCCTTATCAACGTCCCGCCGGTGGACACGCCATCTTTGTGGATGCTAGTAAAATATTGACAAACGTACCCAAAGAGGAATTTCCGGCACAAACGTTAACGATAGAACTTTTTCTAGAAGCGGGCATTCGAGGTTGCGAAATAGGTTATATTTTGGCAGATAGAGATCCAGTGACACGAGAAAATCGATTTGGTGGTTTAGATATGCTTCGATTGGCAATACCTAGAAGAGTATATACCGATAATCACATGAATGTAGTAGCTGTAGCCCTAAAAAATGTATTTGATAGAAGAGAAGAAATAAAAAGGGGCGTCCAAATTTCTTGGGAAGCCCCTTTAATGAGACACTTTACAGTTAAACTGGAAAGACTCTAAATGTAAAAGAAATACTTGAGAGAGAGTGGAACCGTAATCGAAAACTATCTTTATGATAGACTAGATTGCGGTTTTTTCTATTTATGGCAAACAAATCTTTGCACTTGCTTTATTATTGTCTATAAAATATTCAACTAGATAAATTCCACTTTCAAACGATTGCAAGTCAATATTATTAAAGTGCCCTATCTTATTAAACACCAGCTTACCATCTATGGTATAAATATTAACTAATAAATTGCTAATATCAATTGGGAAATATAGAATTTTGTTTTCGACGCGTATTTCAATCTTTGTGGGTTGCGATATAGGCTCATTCAGTCCTGTCGAAGTATTATATTCCACCAATGGTGTAATGGCAAATGATAATGATTCATCCATATTTTTAAACCATTGACTATTTCCCGTAGGCTGATCATTATTATCCCATTCATCTAAGCAGTGATATACTGTACTTTTAGCATCTGATTGTTTTCTATTTACTGCAAACATCGCTATATCATCATAACCATCTACAGTTGCATCGGCCGGTATGCCTCTGACCACCACAAAATAATCACAATCTAATGTTATAGGTATTTCAAATGAAAAGAGAGTTTCCTTGAAGGTATTTTCCGAATATTTTAAATCTTTTGCTAATACGCTGGAAGATACAATCGCCTCTCCCGGCAATCCATTGACAACATGATTTATCGAAACAGTAATAGGAGCATCGGGGCTCACTGTAGTGATAGATGCGAAGTAAATAGCTACACTTGATATCGTAATAGGGGCCAAGGGTTGAGCATAATATTCGGCAAATGCACTCATGCCTAACCAATTTGTTCCTCCATAATAACCATAATAGCCCAGATTTACAGCATCTAAATTTGAAGTCTCTTCAGGAAGAATATTCCAGATATATTGTGCACCTCCCGATTGTATGGCATATTGCATTATATCCTCACTTACTCCTGCTGCATTTTCTACTTTTAGCGATAAACTATTAATTCCTGCTTTGGCGTAACTGACAATAGGATGTTGTTCTATGCTAGTGGGAGTATCCGATCCCGGAAATTGCCAATTCCATGATGTAGGGCGTCCATCCGACAAATCGCGAAATTGTAATGGCCGATTTAAAGGTACATAACAAGCTACCCAAGGAGACAAATAGCCTTGTTCGGGGAAACCTATCAAAGCTTTTGGGGCCACACATTGCACATTTACATATTCATTACGAATTGACGAGACTTGTTCATTACCTTTACTTACAGTAAGTTTAACGGCATAGACGCCATTATTATTATAGGTAACAATAGGATGTTGCAAATTTGAAATTGATGGAGACCCACCTTCAAATTCCCAAGACCATGTTTCAGGATTTCCTGTAGAATGATCCTGAAAGTGTACTTTATCTCCCTCGTTTATTTCAATTTTACTTTCATGTGATGTATCTTTTTGTACAACTTGAAAACCATCTATTAATACATCTTCGCCTCCTGATCCAATATAAACAATAGTGAAACGAACCGTCTGATCTGCATATTTAGAAAGATCAAAGGTGAATGGAACCCAGCTCGGTCCGTCAAAACCTACCTCTTGAGCCCATTCAAATGCATCGAACAAAGTAGATATCTCATGAGTAGCCGTATTCTCTACAAGGATTTTCCACCGTGCGAAAACCAATAACCCACCACTAAAACAGCTATAAAGTTTACAACTACTATTAGGTTTTATATATATTTCAGGAGATGTAATAGATTCATTTTGATTTCTGATATCATCATAACGTATAGCCAGTGAATAGATACTTTTAGCATTGAAAGTTGTAAAGGAGGGCAAACCATTTATATATGGCTTTGAAACCAAATGCCATGTGTTAAAACTATTTTGTGATTGAAGATTCCAACTACTAAAATCGGCTTCACTATCAAATCCTTGCTGATAGTAAATTTGAGTGGCTTCATCTGCCGAAAAGCTAGCATTGATGGGTTGCGAAATAAGATTATTGCAATATAGCAAGAATACAACAATACAAGAAATAACAATTTTCATTGACATATTATTTTTTATTTAAATCCACTACGTTCTTTCATTTCGCTTCAAATATAATATATTATTTATTAATTTTATATATATTTGCTATTTTCTATTACTATTTAAACATTTTATTATTCACGTATAATCAAAATTACCTATGACAAAAAATTACATTTTAACATCAAAAAGGGCTATAAGAAGCTTTTTACTATTAATTACAATATGCCTAAACATCAATGTTTCTGCGCAAATTTTACTGAACGATAGTTTTGAATACCTCACTGAAAATCTTTATGAAAACGGAGCATGGGTAAAATATGGAACTGTAACAACTAACCCTATTCTACTTATTGATGAAGCTCTATTTTATCCTAATTATCAAGAAACTCCTATCGGAAAAGGAGTAGCTTTGAAAGATTTGACCGGTTCGCAAAAACTTGTAGCAAAATTTACTGAAGGAAACACTGGAATTAACTCTGGTGTCATCTATTACTCGGCTTTGATCAATGTAAAAGAGGCTAAATCCGTTGCCAACTTTATTATTTCACTCGTTCAAAAGCCAGGTGCTAGCTCAAATGTAGGAGATGGACTAAGTGGAACAGAGTATGCAAAACTCTTTATCCAACAAGGAGCCACTGCCGATAAATTTAAATTTGGCATTGACAGAGGTGGTTTAACCCCTACGATGACAGTATCCGAATATGAACTTAATACAACCTATTTAATAATAATGAAGTATGAATTCATTGATGGTATTACAAATGATAAGGTTTCATTATATATCAATCCAACTGCCACCGAGCCGATGAATCCTATCATAAGCTATGATGGCTTAACCGGGTCTGAAGTAAATACATCAAGAGGAATTCAAGGCATTCAATTGCGCCAAGGTGCAACAAGTACAAAGGCCTCACCTATTGCAACCATTGATGCCCTCAAAGTTGCTACTAGCTATGGAGCTTTATTTGGAAGTGCGGAACCCGAAACAAAACCCACGATTACACTTTCGACAAAAAATATAGGATACAACAATGTATATATAGGCAATACTTATACTAAAACGGTGAATGTGAAAGGGAAAGATTTGAAAGGCGATATACAAATAGAGGGAATGACGACATCAGAGGTCAGCACATCTACGATAACAATTTTAAAAGAAGATGCCGAATCGGAACACGGATATGATTTAACCGTAACGTTAACACCCACGAATTTAGAAAGTTATACTGATGTAGTGAAATTCAATAGCGAAGGAGCTAATGAGCAAAAAATAAGTATCTTTTGGAGTGCGGAACAACTTATAGAAGTGGCGACTTTGATGGAATTGGCTAATAAAACTCCGGAAAATTATGAAACATATAAATATACAGGACAAGCTATTGTCAGCTTTATTGATAATAAATCATATTATATACAGGATGCCACATGTGGTTTTAGAATAAATGATGCTTACAATGATTTCGTTACAACCCCTAGTATTGGTGATAAAATTAGTAATTTTATTATCACAGTAGAAAACTCATTTGGCATTTATGGATTACCAGCACAGAATTCACCACTAAATATTCTTTCATCCAATAATAAAATCGTTCCAGTTGTGGTAACATTGCAAAATCTAGTTGCAAATCCTAAAAACTACTTCAATCAATTGGTGAAAATTGAAAACGTAACTTTCAAATCAATCGGCGGACAGGATATCACGATCGATACACCCAATCCTACTATAAATGATGGAACGGCAGATGGAACAATGCGTCTATTCAAATCAACAGATATCATCGGTACTAAAGCTCCTATCGATGCTATTGATTTAGTTGGAGTGAGCACATCAGAAGCAGTAGCGGTCATCGGTCCTCGCTCTTTAGAAGATATGATTATTGACAATACACCAAAACCCTCACTGACTATCAATGCAGAATCATTGACTGGTTTTACAGCGACAATAGGTGGAGAGCATAAGCAAACAATTCAATATACAAGTGCAAATTTATCGACTTTTGGAAGTGCTAAAATAATGGGAGAAGGAGGAGGAACATTCTTTATCAATAATACAATGCTGATGAAGAACGGAACTTTTGACATATCAATAACTTTTAAACCGAAGAATACAGGAGTATTTACCGAAAGAATTGAGTTTTCGGCAAAAGGTATAGAAACATTCTATTTGACCGTGACAGGAACAGCCAATGGCGAAAGTGTAGATGAAAAGGAAGGTGATGAATTACCGCTGATTACATCCAATCCAAAAACATTGTTGATAGAAGATTTCTCGACAACCATAAAAAACAAACCTCTATCGTTAAATGGATGGAAAAACATAGCCTCCATTGGCAATAGAGCATGGTGGGGATATGAGTTTACTGAATCAAATGAAAAAACAGCTAAAATCACAGCTTATGATTCAAAGGTTGAAGCGAATAAAGGCACACCTTGTGAAATGATATTAATAACACCACCCCTTGATTTCATCAATTCTCAAAGCAAAGTCTTCACATTTAGAATCATGGGCGATCTACTCCTCGACAATCAAACAGATAAACTGGAGGTGTGCTATATAGATATGGAAAATGGAGAAATGTATGTAGCACCAATAGAAATGCAGATACCAGCAAATGCCGATAACAATAAAGAATGGTTAGAAATCCACATAGATTTAGAGAATACATATATAGCTGATATCTTTTTCATGGGATTTAGATTTAAAAGCACAAGGGGCATTGATAATGCTGCTACTTACTTCATTGACGATGTAACTTATGGAAGAACAGACATTCCCAAACTGTCTTCACCTACACCAGCAATTGCATTCGAAACAGTTGTAAACAACGAGTATATTACTGAACCTATTATGATTAATACTAAAAATTTAAATGAGGAAATCACTCTATCAATTGGAGGTGCCAATCGTAGTAAATTTGAATTAACCAACACTACTCTTCCAATTGAAGGTGGATCATTTAATATAAAATTCAATTCAAAAGATGTAGGTGTACATGAAGCATATATCAAAGCATCATCAAGAGGAGCTGCCGATTTATTTATTCCCATAAGTGTTAACAACAAATCGGATGATACTGGAATTGAAAGTGTTATTGAAAATAACATTTCGGATGTCACCATTTATGACACGAATGGCAAATTAATAAAAACAGTTGTAAAAGTTGATGATTATAAAAACATCATAGATAAATTGATCAGCGGATCGTATGTTTTAAACGTAAAAAATATCACTGGAATTTATTCTTTTAAAGTAGTGATACCATAACAAAAATGAGTTTTAGCTAATCGATATAATCGATTAGCTAAAACTCATTTTGTATATACTCCGTAGCTAGAAAACGATACACCATGTTAAGACAAAATCTAAACCCAGCAAATAGTGTATATTGTAAATTCGTTGAATAGCTGTTTTATACTCGTAGGCAGTGATTAATCCTGATTTTGAAATATCAAATTTCGCAAGATGCAAATGCTCTTTAAAATCAATTTCAACATCATCGATACACTTAAACATTGTTTCTTTAGCAGACCAGTGTATTAGATAATTCCAAACATCATCACCATTATAAAATACAACCTGTTCATCTTCGCGCATAAAGCGAGAAACCACTTTTTTAACTCTAGTGGAATAATACTCAATGTCAATTCCAACATCGGCAAATTCACTAATTATAACAGCTATATAACCGTTAGTATGTGAAATACTAATATAAAAACCGTTAACCAAATAAGGTTTTCCATTTTCATTATAATAAATAGTAAAATCACCATCCAATATATGATACAATAATACCCTAACAGCTACCCATTCTAATGCCCTTTTTGGATTTTTAAAATTGCCGACATCAATGTTAATAGGATGATCAGAAGTAAAAAAAGCCAATAAATCACTCAACGATTCTTCTAGTTTCCAGATAGCTAAATGATAATTTTCTTTTTTGAGATTCAAAAACAAAGACATAATAATGTAGGTTTATTCAATCTCTTCTTGAGATGGATTATTGGTAAATTTCACTTTCAAAATACGTCGATTATCCATTTCTAAGACTTCAAAATTATAATGAGAAAAACTGATATTTTCATTTAAGGCTGGAAATTCACCTTTTATTTCCAATACTAAACCAGCCAATGTATCGGCTTCACCAGATACTTTTTCAAAATCATCTTCATCTACTTTAGTGATTTTATAGAAATCTGACAATAATGTTTTAGCTTCAAAAATCCAAGTATGATCATTTACTTTGGTATAAGTGTGTTCCTCGTCATCATATTCATCATGTATCTCACCTACAATTTCTTCAATAATATCTTCCATGGTAACAATGCCTGAAGTGCCGCCAAATTCATCTACAACAACTGCAATATGAATTTTATTTGTTTGAAAATCTCTTAACAAATCATCTATCATTTTTGTCTCTGGAACAAAGTAAGCAGGACGAAGTAAAGATTGCCATTTAAAATTATCACCTTTGGAAATATAAGGTAATAAATCTTTTATATATAAAATACCCTTAATATTATCGCGAGTATCATCATATACTGGTATTCTTGAATATGCATTATCAATAATGCACTTCATCACTTCTTTGAATGAAGCATGAATATCGAGATCAACAATATCCAATCGAGGAGTCATGACCTCTTTGGCTGTTTCACCTCCAAATCGAATAATACCTTCTAAAATATTATTTTCATCAGATAATTCCTCTTTATCTGTCAGTTCTAATGCTTGAGACAATTCATCTACCGATATATTATGACGTTTGCGTGCAAAATATTTATTCAAAAATGAGGTTGATTTTACGAGGAGATAAGAAAGAGGCTTAAATACTTTTCTCAAAACATATATTCCAGGAGCAGCAAAACGACAAAACTTCAGGGTTTTTTGAGATGAATAAATTTTTGGCATAATCTCACCAAAAAGAAGCAGTAAAAAGGTTAAGAGAACGGTTAAAAGCACAAATTCTGCAACTGCAGACTCAAAAACAAACACATTAAGGAAAAAGTAATTGCACAACATAATAATGGTAACATTTACAAAATTGTTTGTTATCAAAACTGTCGCCAATAAACTTTCAGAATTTTCTAAAAGACTTTGAATTTTATCATCTGAAGAATGTTTGCCCTCCTCAATGTCGTTTAAATCCGAGGGAGATAACGAAAAAAAAGCGATTTCAGAAGCAGAGGCAAAGCCTGAAGCCAGTAATAAAATACCAGCAAAAATTATGGCTACAATAGCCGAGAATGAGGGAGGAACAATAGTAATATTACTAAAGATGTCAGTTATTTGACTTAAATAATCGTCTGAGTCCAAAATGAAACAATTAAGTTAAACAATAATTATTAGAAGAAGCTCAGCACTTCTTCTAATAAAGGTAATATTTAGAATGGTAAATCGTCAGTTGTCGAATTTGGTTGAACGTTATTATTCGATTGTGCATCAACAGATATTGGCTGTACATTCTGATTTTGTTGAGCGATATTAGATGATGGACTTTGCATACCATTACTATTTTTAGGAGTCAGCATTTCCATATTATCTACAAATATCTCGGTAATGTATCGTTTTGCACCGGTTTGATCATCATAAGAACGCGATCTGATTTTTCCTTCTACATAAAGTTTATCGCCTTTTCGAATATATTTCTCCGCTGTTTCAGCCAATCCTCTCCAAAGTACTAGATTATGCCATTCGGTTCTTTCTGGCACTTGTGTTCCATTTGCCAATGTATATGCTCTATCGGTAGTTGCCAATGAAAATGTAGCTACTGCTATACCGGAATCCAAGTAACGCACTTCGGGATCTTTGCCTACATTACCTAAAAGTATCACTTTATTTACAGACATATCGTTTCTTATTTATTAATATTTTCTGCCAAAAATAAACAGAAATAGGACATAAAACAAATATTTATATATATTTTTCCAAAAACATTTTCATGACTTTAGACATAGCAAAATCGTGTAAATCACAGATATTTACTTTCATATACCCAGGCATATCATCGATATCATTTCTCGTAATCACTTCATATAAATTTATATACAAAATTCTATGTGACAACACCTGTTTATATCGATTTTCTAAAACTTTAAAAACGATATTTTCATTTCCGTCAAACATTGTTTTAAAGTCATTGAGTGAAATTAAATCTTCAACTGAAACATTTGTTTTAGACTCTACTAAGGGGATTTCATATAAATTTTTCCATATATCATCTTCTTTTCTTTGCCTGATAAACAAACATTCTTTCGAACGCACTATGAAATAATTCAAAAAACGATCCTGCATTATATTTCTCTTAGATTTTATAGGAAGTATTCCTACCTTATTGGTTAGAAAAGCACTACAAGAATCAACAAAGGGACAAAGGCTACATTTAGGAGAAGTCGGAGTACATTGAATCGCTCCAAAATCCATAATGGCCTGATTGTAGGTAGCGGGGTTATTTTTATCCAAATATTGTTGTGCCAACTCCGAAAATAACTTCTTACCTAACGTTGTATCAATAGGCACATCAATTCCTAAATATCTTGAAAGTACTCTATAAACGTTTCCATCAACCACGGCATATGGCATATCAAATGCAAAGGCACAAATAGCTGCAGCAGTATATTGTCCTACGCCTTTTAGGGCCAATACTTCATTATATGTATTAGGAAATACATTATTCATACTTATTGCTGCAGCATGCAGATTTCTTGCACGAGAATAATATCCTAAACCTTGCCAATACGTCATAACTTCATCTTCAGAAGCTTCAGCCAACGAACGTATATTAGGAAAGCGTTCGACAAAACGATAAAAATACCCTAGCCCTTGTTTTACTCGGGTTTGTTGTAGGATAATTTCAGAAATCCATATTATATAGGGATCATTTGTACTTCTCCATGGCAATGAACGTTGATGTGTACTATACCATTTTATAAGAGAATTGCTAAATAAAGTCATGACAAAAGATTGATATAAATTGAACGTCAATGATAATAATATGAAATCTTAGAACACTTAAATCATAGAATTTGATAATAACATATTATATATAAAGAAAACAAAGATATATACAATACATAATAACAATCAATTTACAAACAAACTAAATATATTTTTAAA
>DKPN01000061.1:791-127689 GCA_002471195.1 Bacteroides sp. UBA7333 | reverse complement strand
TTATCATGCAGTACATCTGCACACGTAGAATTTAATTCTATAATTTTTCTTGCACGATTGACGATTGCCACTTTCAGCGATTGAGGTTCAAGTATCTCTATACTATCGGAAAATCCCAATAAGAGCGTTTCGAACTCATAGTTCGGTATCAGTTTTAGCCGTACTACTACGTCAGTATCTGTACTCAACGCTTTCAATTCGGTTTGTGAAGCATGTAGTGGCTTCGACTCAATATAGTTGTACCTATTTCGATTAATGCTTAGCAAAATTATTTGAGGCTCTTGATGATATGGCACAGTAACACCGACAACATCGTCGAAATATTCTGCAAAATCAATCTCGTGGTTTTCTATAAAATGGGCTGTCGTTTGGTCAAAACTGACAATACGATCGATAGCCATATTCATAATTCTGGCTTCTCCGTTTGAAGCATTCAATCCGAATAAGAACCACCGGTTGTTATATTGTTTCAAAAAATAAGGATGAAAAGTGTAGCTACACAACTCTTTAAATGAAGCTTTATATTCTATCTGCAAAACCTGTTTGTTAATAATGGCATTAAAGAGAGCTGTAAAATGTTCGATGCCTCTTAAGTATAGGTTTTGCTCAAAACCAACGACACTACTTACATGAGTCTTTAGCTTGAATGTATCTTCGAAACGGGCTAACACTTCTTCCATCCAATCAAACTGCGGGAGCCCTTTAAAGCGATTCAACATCATAATGGTGTCTTTGAGTTGTCCAGTTTCGGTTTGACTAAGTGGCTGCTTATTAATTGAGAAGTTTTTATCGGAATAGCGATAATATTTCTTTTTACCATCTTCGAGTTTCTCTAATGAAATAGAATACCCTGCCTCACTCTCCATGAACTTTATGTCTTCAAACAATTGGCGGCGTTTAATGCCGTCTATTTTGCCAGTAAAATCATATATCGCCTTATTACATGCTTCAATAAGATCGTCTATATAAAATCGTCGTCCAAAATTACTAAAACATTTATCTAATGCTTGATATCGTATTATTGCATGTTTATTTGTAGCCATAGTTTATATTTCTTTTTCAATAATTCTCATCTCCATTATAAAAGATGTTTTTGCTCCATCAAAACGTATTTAATTGTATGCAATGCATCATGACTTTGCATCATATTCTACATTATTGACAAAATTAATTAAAGTATATCATAATATACCGCAAATGCCAGATATGTTTGTTGCACACTTCACCCTGCCAGACAATAGTTGAATCTTCTACCCTTTTTATTTGGGAATAGCACTTTACCCTAACATACTATAGATACAATAAAACCTTGAGATTAAACTTAACAATTTTATCTCAAGGTTTTCTATTATTTCATTGTTTTCGACGATTTGACAGACTTCATGGTTTTCAACGTTCTCAAGCATTGTGAAGTACTCCTGTTGATTTTAATCTATCAGATAACAACCCGGCTATATCCATCGCATAATCCGTGTCGCAATCATAGACGTGCTCTAGAATATATTGCACCCGCAAGCGAATAATAATCTCTTATTTCGTTTCTGCGGTGAATAATTTTGTTATTCACCGCAGAAATACGGAGAATAAACTATATATTTACCGCATAAACGATGTTGATATGGCAAAGTATATTTATGAATATAGCAGTTGGCCCAACTTTACGTGGAACGATGCACTTGTATATCCTCTTCTTTCTGAGGTAAGATTCTTGCAGGGTCAAGTGGTTGGCAAGATACAATCTCTTGGATTTTCACTTCAAGAGCAGACCGCTCTGAACACTATAACTGATGATGTTATAAAGTCATCAGAGATAGAGGGCGAAAGCCTAAACTACGACCAAGTACACTCGTCGGTGGCTCGTCGTCTCGGTATCGAAACTGCTGGTTTAGTCGAGTCGGATAGATATGTGGAGGGTGTTGTTGAGATGATGTTGGATGCAACACAAAATTATACTTCAAATATCGATAACGAGAGACTATTTGGTTGGCACAATGCATTATTTCCCACTGGCAGAAGTGGGCTTTATAAGATTGAAGTTGCGATGTATCGCACAGGAGATATGCAAGTTGTATCGGGAGCAATGGGCAAAGAGGTAGTACATTTTCAAGCTCCGTCTCCCGAGTTAGTTACCCCTGAGATGGCTAGATTATTGACATGGATCAACACAGATACTACAGTTGATAATGTACTCAAATCGGCAATAGCTCACTTTTGGTTTATCGTGATACATCCTTTTGACGATGGCAATGGCCGTATCGCTCGTGCCATATCCGATATGCTCTTGACTCGTTCTGATGAAACACCGCTGCGGTTCTACTCTCTATCGGCCCATATACTACAACGCAAGAGGGAATATTACGCTGTACTTCAGAAAGTTCAGTACAGTAGTGGCGATATAACCGAATGGATGGTTTGGTTTTTGGAGTGCCTAAAAATGGCATTGGATACCACACGGTTGTTGTTGAATAAAACGATCTCAAAGGCTGAGTTTTGGGAACGGAATAAAGATATTTCATTCAATAATCGCCAACAGCAGATGTTAAATCGCCTGATGGGCGACTTCGTGGGAGTATTAAACACCTCAAAGTGGGCAAAAATCACGAAGTGCTCACAAGATACCGCTCTACGTGATATTCAAGACCTAATCTCGAAAGGAGTGTTACGCAAAGATGATAAAGGCGGACGAAGCACCACCTATGAACTTGTATTGGATTAACTAATTTAAAGGAGCCTCCTGTGCAGATAGTGAGATGATGACAATTTTGTAACTCTTTCACTTTGCCACTTTCCGTAATTTCAAGCATTACTATCTGCACCGGAAGCATATTCTTCTTTGAAAATAAACTTTTTCATTACACATGAATACTTAGTGATGAAAAAGCATAAATATCAATAGTTCTACTTTAACAACATAAATTTACTTATGAAAAGTAAGAATTTAATTCACGAATTTCGTCTTCTAGTACTTTATTCATTTCAGTGCTTATAAAATCTTTCTTAACCTTAGTGATAAACCTAATATCAGTGAAAAGCCTATATAAACTTACCATGATACCACCAATATCTAGTTTCTTCCAATCTTCCAATCCAATAACATAACCAATATTCCCTGCTGATGCTAATGCATTAGACATACACAGAATCTTTCTGGTTCTTACCTCATACATTTCTCTGTCTCCATCTTTCTTTTCGTCGTACATAAAACCATGTAAAAGCCCTGTTATCATATTAATAATGATACTCCATCCAGCTTGATGTCCTACAATTTTCAAGTCTTTTAGCAGACAAAGTGAGTCATACTGACTCTTGTATAATTTTCCTGCTAGTTGTTCAGAAAAAACTTGAATAACAGGCACTGGCAAACCTAGTTTTGTAAAAGCATCTGATTTTAAATGGACATACTGCGCAAATAATCCAGCAGGGAGCCTGAGATAATCTTCTTTTGTACTATCAAATACTTCATAGAAAATAGTTGCAATATCAGTCGCCTCTACAAAATGTGGTGTTCCCTCTCTTGAGATTCTGTACGAGCTAAAATTAGATAAAGTGCAAGTGTCTGTTATAAAGTTTGCAGTACCAAAAATCCAACCAAGTATTGGATCATGGCCAAGTGTTTTGTATCTATGATATTTTCCTCCTAGGTTTTCGCCAAAATTAGGGGAACCAACTGTCGTGTCATAGGGTGCACTACTAAAGATGATCTGCTCCCATGATTTATATTGTTTTTCACTTGGGCTATAGTCATACTCTCCAAAGAATTCTTTGAATGATTTATTTGAGTTTTCAGCATCATCTTTGATTATCTTGTCGTTATGATCCAAGCGGCTTTCTCCATCTATGGTTTCTCCCAAGTCTCCACAAAGTTCCTGGATAATAAGCCACCTTGCTGTTTGTAATGCAGTAGCAATCATAAGAAATGACATATCTTTCTTATTATAGATACCTGTTTTTACGGAAAACTCATCATTTATGCGATTGACTTCGTCAATGCAAAATTGAAATTCGTCTTTAGTTAACAAGTCTTCATATTCTACATCATCCGTAACTTGTTCATTTGCTTGTTCTGCTATTTCACTCCAAGATGGAGTATCTTCTGTTTTTAGTTTTACTGAATAGCTTGTTTCTTTAGCACCATTTAACGTCGTTGGGTCTATACCTTTTTTACGAAGAAGAGTCTCAGCTCTTCTTCGTAAATCCGCTAATTCATCAGCATTATCTTGCATTTTCTTACTAAGGGAGTCCAATTGCTCTTTTTGCATTTTTTGGACCTTCAATGTTTCTTTTTCAGACTCTGAGTAATTATATTTTCCCATATTTATGCAACCTTAACTACTTCTCCAGCTTCTTCGAGTAATCTAAGCATCTCTTTTAGATTATCAATTTCTTGTCTATTAAATCTCTCTTTATTTTTTAATGCACGTATGACGGCTTGTTGGCTACGTATAACATCACGTAACATCCTTTCTTTTTCTTGCTGCCTTTTTTGTTTATCTGAGAGTTTCTTCCACACCCAAATCACAATGTATGTAATAGGACCAATATATACTATTCCGGGTATGAATAAACCACCTGCAGCGAAACTAATAACACTTGAACTTAATCCAGCTGAACTTGCAGTAGTTACCACTGTTAATGCTGGATTCTTTATAACTGCATCTGCTAATTTACAAATGTCTTTTACTTGATCTTGTAATTTTTCCATTATTTTAGAATTTATAAGTGAATCATTTTGATATATAAAACGTTATAATCTCTTTCAATATTCTTTTTCCCTTCACTCCATCGACTTATCCACTCTATACATTATATGCCTTTTTCGAATGTTTGCAAAGCCATCTTTGTTCATCGAGAAGTTTAAAGAGATAGAAGTAAGCTGTGGCTCACACCTATTGGGGTATGTGCATATCCAGAAGTTGAAAAAGCCTAAATAAACAACGAGCCACAACATCTTTTTTGATAAGGTGTTATGACTCGCTGCTTATTTATTTTATTGTATAGTAATCATCTTTTGAAAAATAATAATCCATATTTTTATAGCTAGACGTTTTTCTAGTGCCAGATTCTTTATAGCTATGTTTTTCTTCCGAGAGGCCTTTTAAGCCCATAAAAATATCTTTAAATCCCTCACACTCTACTTCATCATTGGGGACACCTATTGATAAGCCGTAAGCTATTGAAAGTATAGGGCAAAGACCAAGGCTTTTTATCTCATCCAGATCAGAAACAGATTTTGTTCTCCATTCCTTCTCAGATATATGAATAATATCACGAAATCCATCATATTTTGTTCTAAGCACGCCAAATGTACTTCCACCTCCTGTATATATTATTGGTCGTGAGCTGAGCTCATCCATTAATCTTTCAACCCTAAGATTACATTGTTTTTTAAATTCAGCACGTAATCGATTTACTAAATTAACACAATGAATCTTCACTTCATTTTTTAAAATTGCATTTTTACTTTTATTAATTTCTGATGCATCTATCACGTTGGAG
This sequence comes from Bacteroides sp. UBA7333, assembly GCA_002471195.1. Taxonomy (GTDB): domain Bacteria; phylum Bacteroidota; class Bacteroidia; order Bacteroidales; family Bacteroidaceae; genus Bacteroides. Next base: position 122,193 of record DKPN01000061.1, on the reverse strand, counting down.
TCTAAACGGCTATTAATTTGATGATCCATTTCAGTCAAAAAATTAAGGCCTTTATTAACTGATTTAAAATCATACACACAGGGTTTATTGTTTTTTATCGTAAAGAATGAAATATCAGTAGTTCCTCCACCAATATCTACCATCAATGACATTCCTGTGGCTACCTTAGAAGACTTTATTAATGGCATCAAACAAGCATAAGCTTCAGGAAATACTAAAACACCATAATCTTCTTTTATTTGTGAGCTATAACTAAATATTTTTGTTTTTTCTTTTAGCTCATCAATCGTTGAATTCAGAAAGGAGGCTTTATCATTTTCGAACACATTTTCTACTAACCAGTATGCGCTAACCATTATTCTAACAGCAAGTTGCTTTTGTACAGCAAAATGCGCATTATCAGTAGGTACGCCCATTTGAATCGAAAATTTGTACCCATATATCTCTTCCAGATCAAAAAGAATGTAAGCAATGTACCAAATTGAATACAAAATTGAATCCTCTTTAGAAAGAGCATTATTTTTATCAGTAAAAGTAGTCTGTTTGAAATATCTGATTATTTTCCCTTTACGCTTAGGAGAAATATAGCCATATTGTAAATATCCATTATGATCTATATGAATAATAGAAGGAAGTGTATATTGTTTTTTTCCAAAAGTATCCTTAAACTTAAAAAAGTTATAACTCAACTCAACACCCTCTCGTTCTTCTATACACACCTTTGTTTGATGAGTCCCAAAATCAAATCCGACTGTAATCATTGTATTAGTTTTTAATTATGGTTATTAGATTATGGTTATTAAACTTATAGATATTAATTTATCTTCAACTTTTAAATCTTGATTTTTATTTAATAAATCTATGCGATCATTCCGTTCATTTATTAATGAAGATATACTTCCTTTAGCCAATCGAATAGAGTTTTGCAAACGGCGAATACCTTTTTCATCATATGTCATAAATTCCAAATTTCCTTCCCAATTTCTTATATTGGCTTCGTGATTTTTAATACGTGATGAATAGTATTCATTAGTTTGTTGCTCATTTCGAGCTCTATCACTCATTATTTGTTTTTCCGCTTCTTTTTTACGATTTTTTGTCTCAGCATTGATAAAATCTGCAAAATCATAACGCATATCCTCAATTATGTTTAATTGAATACTTGAGCTATTTCTTATATTATGCTCTAGTCCTTCTATTTGCGAACGACGAAATAATTGATCAACAATCGCTTTATCTTTCTCGATTTTTAGAGTTTGAAGATTGAATACTACTGGCACAAGTTCAGCATTTGTTTTTTCTATATTTTGAACCATACGTATCACTGAAAGTTGATATATTCCCATAAAATATTTATTACCCACCTGAAGATTTTCATCAGAACGTAAAGCATAATTAAATGAAGTATTTGTTTCATCTTCATTCTTCATAAAGTAGTTTAAACATGCTTGAATCATGGGATGATATATATTCAAATAGTTTAATGAATGATCATCATATGCCTTTTCCTGATTAAATGTCAATTTGAAGTTAACTTCTTCGCCTATTTTATGTTTAAAATGGCTAAGGCTAATTGTAGATTCATCATTATTGTCACAATACTGAGTTAAAAAGTTTCTTAAAACACCGGGCTTACTAAGAGGCAGTTTGAATTCCCAAATACCCTTTCCTTTCTCTTCAAGACTACATGTACTTAATTGATGATAAATTACGGATTGTAAATAGTTAAATAATTCCTGTTCGGTAACGTAAGAGTTATTATCAAGAATACGCTTTATTTCGTCTTTAAAATAAGCATCATTCGTTAGCGAATTATTTAAACCTTCTTGCAAGTGTTGAAGATTTTCTTTTTCGTTTTCTATGGCTCTTTCTACCTCGCCAATTTTCTTTTCTATTTCTGCCTTACTCAATTCTTTTGTAAAAAACTCTTTTTCCATTTTCCGATATACATCTTGAATGGTTTCAAGTCTTCCATCTATTTGTGCATCAAGGATAGCCTCCATATCTCCTATAGTACCACGAAATATACCAATGCGCTCCAACAGACGCATATATATCTCTTCTTGAATGGAATTAGCCACTACTATATTGTATATATTTACAACCTTCGCTTTCTGACCAAACCTATCAATACGACCAATCCGCTGCTCTACCACCATTGGGTTCCAAGGTAAATCGTAGTTAACCATAGAGTTACAGAATTGCATATCTAAACCTTCACTACCTACTTCTGAGGAAAGAAGTATATGAACTTTATGATCATTTTTAAATTGATCTAATATTTCAGTACGATTGTCTACTTGTCCATGGATAATAAGCGCATTATAACCTAGTTTCTTTAGACGAATATCTAAATATTTAAGGGTACGGCGAAATAAGGCAAATACAACAAGCTTTTTGGTCCCATTTTTGAAAACTTGTTGAATTATTTCTACTAGCTTATCAACTTTAGCGTCCGGATAATCTTTATAATTATCAATTCCCCTATTAAGATCATTCTCATCATTGAGATATCCCCATACACTACTTGCTATTTGTCGTTTTTTTTGAACTAAACCTAATAGGAAACCTTGAGAAATATATTCTTCAGCCCATCCATCATTGTATGAGTTGTCTTCTGTGTAGTTCTCTATAATTTTATTAAACTCATCTTGTTCATCTGGAAATAATTCAACCTTACATATATGAGGACACCTTTCTGCTTGGGACATATCTGTAATCACTTCTCGTTTACGTGTACGTGAGAATACAGTATTCATAACACTCATGATAGAGAGTAAATATTGAATTCGAGCTCTTACACGATATGAATCTTCTTCTTTAAATAAATCACATAATTCGGTAAAGATTGGATCATTTTTGTAAATATCACCAATAGTATTTGTTTTAGAATAAGCTTCTTTACCATCTATATAGAAGCGCGAAGGAACCTCGGAATGAATCAGTTTATATTCTATTACATTTAGCGAAACATTGTTATTCAATTGACTAATAGCCTCAATAAAGGGTCTATTTTCCTTTAAACGATTTTCAAAAATTTGGTAATTGAAATATCTTGTATTATCAAGAAGATGAAGAAGATTATACAAGTTTTCTTCATTTATCATTACAGGAGTAGCCGTTAGAAATAAAACAGAATCAGCATTATTCATCACAACTTCCGCTCCACGATATGTTTGAGTTTCTCTATTTCTCAACTTGTGTGCTTCGTCACAAAGCACTAAACTGAAACGAAGCGGATTTTCAGAAAGAAAGTCAATAAGGTTAGTATTAGTATTTTTTACATCATTAATTTTATCACCTTTTTTGCTTTTGCGCATCCGTATCTTTTCATAATTTACAATAGCCCTAACAGTATTAGTTCTTGAAGATAAATCAGCTATCAGATCATTAGAATTTTCAATAATTTTAAATGTAAGACCAAATTTCTCATAAAGTTCAGCTTTCCATTTCTCTTGTAAAGATTTTGGACATACAATTAGAACATTTTTTAGCTCTTTACGAGCTTTAAGCTCCAACATAATATGTCCAGCCTCGATTGTTTTACCAAGACCTACCTCATCAGCCACTAAAAGTCGCCTATTAGGAGAGTTTAAAAATTTCAACAATGGTTTAAACTGATATGCTCTAAATAATGTTTTAGACGCTTTTAGTGATGAAATTGTAGAGTTATTAGAATGTTTGATCTTAAAAGTAGTATTCCGTTTTGAATATTCTGAATAACTTCCGTAAATCATATTTTTACAACGTTCAAAAGGATCGCTTTCATTAAAGCTCAATTTTAAATCGTCTTCAAAAACATCTATACTACCTTGTGGTAAACTAATGCTATATAATTGCCTCCCACGTCTTTCAGGCATAACCTTAATGACTACACCTAAAGCATTTGTAGTCAAATCTATTACACGATCTCCAATATTGAATTGTGCCATTATTATTGGTTGTATTGTATGTTAATATTAATCAAGGAATCAGACTAAATATCTTTCTGTTTACATTGCAAAAATTTATCTTTATATCTTAATAGCCTCTATTTATAAACCTCCGTATTCTTTCATCATATTTAAGTATTTGATGATATGGACATCCTCATGATTTATTAATAAAATGTTTCGAACAAAATGCCATTAATAATCGGCATATAGACGAGTAGCATGAAAGTAGACTATCTTTTTTATAAACAACCTATAGTTAAGTTGTGAAAGTGGTAGCCAACTGAAAAGCAGTAAGATATTATTCGCAAGTGTTTTCATTACATAAATTTAAAGTCTAATCAAAGGTTATTACAAATCTATAATAAAAAAGAGTATTCACCGCAATAAACAGTAAAAAATATATATAATATTTCATATCTAATTCAACGACATAATAAACTATGATGATTTCCTGTTATGATTATTTATCAGATTGAAAATCCTAGCAGCATCCTACATTATTTACAGAACACAGCATTATATAATCATATTCATTGCGAAATACAAAGGCAAATGGATTCTTATTATAAATTATTGAAGGAGCATAGTTCAATTATGCCCCCCCTATCCCATCTTCCCTACCGCAAACTCAACAGATAGCGACCGGGCATTTTTATTTTGCCGCCACTGCTGTGCAGGGTGCTGATGCCTTTCCACACGGCATGGCCTATCATGCCGAAGTTGCTTTTACGAATAATGGCGTGCTGCTCGGCTGGCAATATGCGGTATTGCAGCAAACTGAGCTTTAGTCCATCGAGGTTGCGGCGCACACCATCGTGGGGCGGCTGCATGCTGTCGATCATCTCTTGGGTGATGACCTGCTGTGTATTAACTGGTTGCGCATTGCCTTGTTGCCTATTGACCTGTTGCGCATTGATATGCTGTGCATTAGTCATTTGCACATTAGCTAACTGCGTATTGACCACTTGACCGTTATCTTGTTGCGCATTGGTAGGTTGCTTGCACTCTACCGGCAACACTCCACCCATGCCACCGAATGCATGACCGGCAATGGGTTCGTTCATCAAAGGCGAAGCAATGTTTTCATCTTCCACCACCTCCCCCTGCCCGAGGGGGATAGAGGGGGTTATTTTGCTTTGCTTTGCTATGCTATGGGGGTGCGATGTAACATTTTGTGGAGTTTGTGTAACACATACATCGCTACAGGCCACTGTGGCAAGGGGTAGCTCTTTTTGCACGAGCGTCGTCACACTACTTTTGCGCACTCGGCGGGGCTGCACTTCGGGGGCATCGACATCGGTCACCAACATATACTCTTTGTGCAAATGTGTATTGACACGGCGCCGCGTGCAGTGCAAAAACTGTTGCTGAATTTCTACCGAAGTCAACACACCTTGCTCGCTATAGAGAGTAGCGTCGAACAATCCGTAATCTACGGCCAAGGCGATAATGCGCCGCACGTCGGTTTCGTTACGCTCGTAACATACTGCGGCCACATCTTCGTAAAACAGCGCATCGGCCTTTACGTAATATCCCTCGTGCGAGTAGATGGCACAAAGCACCTCTATCAGCACCAAGGCGGCACCTTCGCCCTCTTTTTTCATGATGCGACGTATGGCGGGCTGACGGGTAAAGTCGGCATCCATCGGAAAATATTCTAAACCTCGTTTTTTGATTCGTGTCATAGCGATTAATGGTTGAGTGTAAAAATAGGTATGTGTCGATATCCCTTAACAAAGGCATGTCGATAACCGTTGACAAAGGTGTGATTGCTACAATTGTCAACGGTATGTTTTGGGCAAGATGGAAAGCGATGCGCTGTTACTCTTCGGCATCGATGATAGCCCACTCTTTGCGACGCTTGCGCTCCACGCTTAGGCGCACATTGCGAAGGGCATTTTTGATGAGAGCCATGCGAAGTACTTTATCGGAAACATCGGTGATGACCAGATAGTTGCGACGTTTCAGTTCGTTGCGTCTGCGTGTGTAGTAGCGCTCGCGATTGGCTTTGCGGCGACACTCTTTGCAATAATGATCCAGCTGTCCGCCGGTAGTGGTATAAAACTCGGTGATGGGATGTTGGCACTTGCAGCAAGCACAAGTACGCAACGATTGTGGGATGTTTGAATTCATAGTGTTTTCAATTTTAAAATTGTTGTTTCGTTTTTAGAGATAATAGTTTTCGTTTTTAAAATACAAGTGTGCCATTTTTCGGCATTTGGTAGAAAAGCAGACCCAACGTGCTAGTTGTGCTGAATCACCGTGGTAAGTCTGCTTAGCTACCAAGACAGATCAATACGGGTAGCCGACAGCCCTTTTGGCTACTCCTGACGAGGACTAAAACAGCTCATCAACAAGGCCAAGGCTGATACGCAAAGCAACAACGGCTTGCCAAGTATAGCCAATAGAAGTTGAATCAAGCGAAAAACAGCTTGCAGGCACAAAGGTAAGTCTTTACATCTTGAAAACATTTTGAGAATCTTTTTTGCTTTTTTCATCGTTTTTTCATTTTATATATCTACTTTTGAACCCATACCGAGGCTCAAATCATGCGAACAAAGGTAATTTAGTTTTCTATTTGAAAACTATCAAATTATCGAAAATTCGAAATAAAAATGATAAACAATTGAGTATGAGACGGTAGCCGAATAAAATATTTTTACAACGACTTTAATCGCCACGATAATGGAAAACAGTTGGGAAGCATCCGAAATTATAAAACGTGCCAAACAGGCCATGAACTTTAAGAACGACAGCGAGTTGGCCGATTTTCTGGGTATATCGCGCGCCACACTAAGCAACTGGCAATCGCGCCGCCGCATCGACTATGCCCTACTTTTGGGCAAACTTCAAAATGTAGATTTCAACTGGCTGCTTACCGGAAAAGGGTGCAACCAAACCATGCCTCCCCTTTATTGCAACGATGAGGGAGCCGACGGAAAGATTCAGATAATTCACAAAACGAAAACAGTAGAATGCAAAGCCGACCGCCAAGTGCAGCTTTACGACATTGAAGCGGCTGCCAACCTACGCACCCTCTTGGCACACAAGCATCAGTTTGTGGTGGGCAACATTGCAATCCCCAACATCCCCTCGTGCGATGGGGCGGTTTATGTGAGTGGCGACAGTATGTATCCGCTCCTTAAATCGGGCGACATTATCGGGTTCAAAGAAATTGGCAGCTTTAATAACCTCATTTATGGCGAAATATATTTGGTATCGTTCATGCTCGACGACGACGAATATCTGTCGGTGAAATACATCAATCGGTCGGAAAAAAAGGGATGCATTAAACTGGTGAGCTACAACAACCATCACGACCCACTCGACATTGAGCTAAGCAGCATCAATGCCATGGCTATTGTAAAATTCTCGATTCGCCGTCACATGATGGTGTAGCCAAAACGGCAGAGCGACTCTATTTTCACATTTATTATACTGTAAATGGTTGGGCTTTAAACAACATTTGCATGCTAATGGTTACATTTGTACCAACTTAACTCCCCAATAGCGTGAAGTATAAACCCTCTATACAAACCAAAGCGGCACTGGGATATGTGCTGTTGGTGGTACTCCTTATTGCATCGATCGGTTATATTTTTACCGAAATGCGACAACTCACCCGGAGCGACCATGATCAAGATGTGTTGGCCCGACAACGTAAGCTCACGGCACAAGTAATGAACCGCTTGCATCAGGCCGAAGTGCTCGGACAATCGCTCAGTGCCGGATCGCTCGAGCAGTATAGTAAGTATCGACGATTGATGCGTGAAACATCGACAGCTATCGATTCGCTACAAATACTGCTGACCGACAACACGCAGTTGATGCGTCTGGACACGGTGCGTATGCTCATTGTTGAAAAAGAGCGAAACATGCGCAATTTGTTGGATGCAATCCGCGAGGGAGGAACCGAGAAACTCTATCAGCAGCACCTCAAAGAGCTTGAGGCGGAGCAAGATACGCTGATCAATCATCAGCAACAGCACATTTCGCACAAAACCATCACCATCAGCGATAGCTATGCCATGCCCAAAAAGCCAAAGAAGTTTTTTAAGCGACTGGCAGAGGTGTTTGTGCCCGACAAGAAAGACTCGATAGAGGTGACGAATGTGATTCATGAGCAATACATCGACACCATCGACAAGGCTTACAACCCGGTTGACACGGTGGCTTCGCTGCTCAATGACATCAGCGCGCGAGTGGCCGACTCGCAACGCACCTCTACCGCCGACATCAACCGACGCACACGGCTACTCCGGGTGAATGGGTTGAAGCTCAACCAAAAGGTGAACCAACTGCTGACCGATATCGAAAACCGCGAACAGAAATTGAGCAATATGCGCCGCGAAGAGGGCGATAAGATAAAACGACATTCGGCACTGACGCTCACAGCCATTGCCATAGCCGCCATTTTGCTGGCGGGCATCTTCTTTTTGTTGGTATGGCGCGATGTGGCACGAAGCAACCATTATCGTCGCGAACTGGAGAAAGCCAAAAAGAAGGCGGAAGACCTGCTGAAGACGCGCGAAAACTTGATGCTCACCATCACCCACGACATTAAAGCTCCTACCGGATCGATACTGGGATATATCGACCTGCTTTCGCGCATCACACACGAGGAGCGTCAACGCTTCTATCTCGACAACATGCACGGATCGGCATCGCATCTGCTCAATTTGGTGAATGCGCTACTCGACTATCATCGCCTGGATGCCGATAAGATGAGCATCGACCGCACCACGTTTAGTCCTGCCGAGCTGTTTTTATCGATCGACCGCAGCTTCGACCCGCTGGCCAACAACAAAGGGCTGCAACTGGTTTTTAAACCCGACCTATCGCTCGACACCATCAGCATAGGCGACCCATTTCGCATTCGCCAAATTGTAGAAAACTTATTATCCAATGCCATTAAGTTTACCGCAAAAGGCGAGGTGACACTGCACGCCGGCATCAACAAAGGTCGACTGAGTTTTAGTGTATCCGATACGGGCATCGGAATTCCGCCCGAAGAGCGCAACTTGCTGTTCAAGGAGTTCAGCAGGCTTAAAAATGCGCAAGCACACGAGGGCTTTGGCTTGGGGCTGGCCATCACACATAAGTTGGTGCAGCTGCTCGATGGCACCATCGGCGTGGCAAGCACACCCGGCAAGGGCACTACTTTTGCCGTAGAGATGCCGCTTCCAGCCGCTACTCCGGGCATTGAGAAAGCCTTTCGCAACCGAAGCAAACAGACACTACCCGTATGCGAAAAGAGGGTGTCGCTACTACTCATCGATGATGACCGCATTCAACTGGAACTCACGCGCAACATGCTGTCGATGTATCCTATCGACTGTACTTGCTGCCTACACCCTAACGAGGCTTTGCAACGGATACAAAAGGAGCACTACGATGCTGTATTGACCGATTTGCAAATGCCTGCCATGAATGGTTTCGAACTGATCAGTGCCATTCGCAAGCTACCCATCGAGGGGCTAGAGCGGCTACCGGTGATTGCTGTAACAGCACGCAGCGACATGAGGTTGGAGCAGATCAAAGCGCAAGGTTTCGACGATTTGCTACATAAGCCCTTTACCGCTCAAGAGGCTGCACACATCATAGGACGATTGCTGAGTTGCACTCTGCCCACCGCAAAAGAGCAAGTGTCGATGAAACCTGAGAAAGAGGAGGATGAATCTCGTTTTTCATTCGAATCGCTCACGATGTTTTCGGAAGGCGACAACGCTGCTGCTGCCGAAATTATAAACATTTTCATTGCCGAGACTGCCAAAAACAGCGAAGCACTATCGGCGGCATTGGCACAAAAAGAGCCTTCCACCCTAGCGGCATTGGCACACAAGATGCTACCGGTATGTAGCATGATTGGAGCTACCCGCACTGCCGAGTTGCTGCACCAACTCGAAACCATGAACATAGAGCAAACGGCCGAAGCCGAATACACTTGGCGCACCCAAGAGGTGCTCACTCAGCTAGACGAAGTGATGAAAGCAGCACAGAGCTATGTGGCTACATTGGCCTAAACAAGAGGGGAGCATCTACCCCGTTATAGTTAAAAGGTATGGATGAATGGTGCGAACCGTGCCAAAAAAGTATAACTTTGCATACATTATATAAGTAAAATATGATTATGAATTACTCACTCCTTATTGTAGAAGATGATTTGACTTTTGCTACCATGCTAAAAACATGGCTCATCAAAAAAGGGTTTCAGGTAGAGGCAACGGGTAGCAGTGCGCGCGCACGCAAACTACTTTCGGACCACCGCTACGACTTGGTACTATCGGATCTTCGTCTGCCCGATGGCGATGGCATTCAGCTATTGGCATGGATGAAGGAGTGCGGACAAACCATTCCACTGATCATTATGACCGGCTATGCCGAAATTCAATCGGCCGTACAAGCCATGAAAGAGGGCGCAGCCGACTATATATCGAAACCGGTACAACCCGATGAGCTATTGCGAAAAATCAATGAGGCCATAGCGCAACCCCAAACGCAAGTGCAGCCTGCGCCCGTGGCATCACAGCAAACAGTGGTTGGCAAAACCGCCCCTGCCAAAACCATTACGGCATCGCCTGCCTTCTTAGAGGGCGAAAGCGAGGCGGCTCGACAGTTGTATCGATATGTCGATTTGGTAGCACCTACCCCGATGACGGTTCTCATCAATGGTGCCAGCGGCACAGGCAAGGAGTATGTGGCGCACCGCATTCACCAACTCAGCAAGCGAGCCGACAAACCGTTTGTGGCTATCGACTGTGGCTCTATTCCGAAAGAGCTGGCGGCTTCTGAGTTTTTCGGCCACATCAAAGGCTCGTTTACAGGAGCTTTGCAAGATAAAACGGGGGCTTTTGTCGAAGCCAACGGCGGTACGCTGTTTCTCGACGAAGTGGGCAACCTGAGCTATGAGGTGCAAGTACAACTACTTCGTGCTTTGCAAGAACGCAAGATTCGCCCCGTAGGATCGACCAAAGAGATTGATGTAGACATACGCGTAGTAAGTGCTACCAACGAAAACCTGCAACAAGCCATCGAAGAGGGCACCTTTCGCGAGGATCTTTACCACCGCCTCAACGAATTTACGCTAAAGATGCCTTCGCTCAACGAACGCATGGAAGATATCCCTTTGTTTGCTAACTTCTTTCTCGACCAAGCCAACGAAGCTCTCGACCGCAACCTCAAAGGATTTACTGCCGATGCCATTGAACAGATGCAAAAGCATGTATGGACCGGCAACTTACGCGAACTTAAAAACGTGGTAAAACGGGCCACCCTTTTGGCACCAACCGATATGATTACGGCTTTCGACTTAAACTTGCAACCTTCTGCACCCGCCACATCCAATGCTGTGGCTCTTTTTGATGAAGATACCGAAATCAATCGTATCAAAAAGGCACTCCACCAAACAGGCAACAATAAAAGCAAGGCGGCTCAGCTATTGGGCATCGACCGAAAAACCTTATATAATAAGATGAAGCAGTATCACATAGATTGATACTGCTACGTGGCTACTCACTGCACCCGGTTCGCACAGTGCCATGATGTATGCCACACACCTTTCCCCATTATTTTGGGGAATAATTCCCCACTCCCCACAGCAAATTCCCCACTTTTCCACATTCCCCATTTGTGGCACGCTACGCTATACCCCTCATTTTCTGCATATTAACAAATACACCCATCGTTTGGCACGCGTATTGCAATGATGTAAGTATAGAACGAAACGAAAATATGAAATTTTAAAAATTACGATTATGAAAAAGTTATTTGTAGCAGTAGCATTGGTTATGGGAATGTCAACATTAGTAGCAAACGCAACAGAAATGGCAACAGTATCTTCAGTAATGGTAATGAGCGGAGATGGCCAACCTATCGAACTATCGGATCTACCTGAAGCAGTAGTCAACTCAATCGCCACTATTTTTGGTGAACTTACAGCAAAATCGGCAATGATCGAAGTAAATGCAGAAGGCGAAGAGTTTTATGTGATTGTATTCACCGACAACGAAGGCAACTTCTTGGATGTAAGCTTCGACGAGTTTGGCAAAATCATAGGTTAAGCCCCTACGCAGCGAGTTTTATGATACCCGATTTTAATTCAATAAAAATATAATATTTAAATTTTACGATGATGAAAAAGTTATTTGTAGCAGTAGCATTGGTTTTGGGAGTATCAACAATGGTAGTAAACGCAACCGAGGTAGCAACAACATCTACAGTGATGGTAATGGGTGCCGATGGTCAACCTATCGAGCTATCGGATCTACCCGAAGCAGTAGCCAACTCAATCGCTAAAAACTTTGGTGAACTCACAGCGAAATCGGCAACGGTAGAAGTAAAAGAAGACGGATCGAAAATCTACAAAGTAGTTTTGGCAGATAGCGAAGGAAACGGCAAAGAGGTAAACTTCAACGAAGAAGGCGAAATTCAAGAATAATAAGCCCATAGCGGACTAACTTATATAGAAATTAAGCAAAATCATTTATTTAAATTTTACGATTATGAAAAAGTTATTTGTAGCAGTAGCATTAGTGATGGGAATGTCAACATTTGTAGTAAACGCAACAGAGATGGCAACAGTATCGACAGTAATGGTAATGGGTAATGATGGTCAACCTATCGAACTATCGGATCTACCCGAAGCAGTAGCCAACTCGATTGTTAAAAACTTTAGCGAACTGACAGCGAAATCGGCAACGGTGGAAGTAAAAGAAGATGGATCGAAAATCTACACAGTGGTATTTACTGATGTTGAAGGAAACGAAAAAACCGTGAATTTCAACGAAGCAGGCGAAGTGCAAGAATAAGAATCGCAAGAATAAATAGTTAGTTTCAGAATAGCTCATACTGATTTGAAATTTAGTAAGAACGGCCTCAATATTGTAATCAATATTGAGGTTGTTTTTTTAACGGCTTGTTAAACACTAAACATTTGACTGTAAACACTTTGATTTATTAAAATCTATTTATAACTTTGAGATTACGAACATGATTCGTTCTCTATGAATTATTACATTAATAACTAATCTTTTATTGAATTATGACTCAAAAAATTGATTTTATCGGTGGTGTAGTGAGAACTATATGCCGACAAGGTGCGCGATGCAAAAGCTTTGCTGCAACGCTGTTCGTAATGATAATAGGCATCACATTGATGTCGTTCACATCAGTAAACTCAGTTCAAGAGGTGGCGCAAAAAACCATCGATCAAATGATTGTTCAAATTATTAAAGATATCGATTTATCGCGCAATGCAGGAGCTATTTTGAACCACTACGAATTAAAACAAAATAATTTCGAAAACAACTCATGGACAAGCAACAGCAATGTGAGTATTATCAATGTAAAAGATGAAGACGACAAATATCTAACGTTGGATGCCTCATTGGAAAATGTGTGGATCGACAATCAGTTTAATGCAGAGGCTATGGCTCCCAACGAATATGTGATTAATTTGCGCTTGGGCTATGGCGATGAGGCATTTAAATGGTATGAAGCTATTTATGCGGCCTTAGCACAACAACTGGCAAAAGGAGAAAAAGTGGATTTTGAATACAATGGGATGGATATTTTGTGCTACTATGATGAAACAGGTTTTAAAATTACAGTAGGAAAAAACTTACAACCGATCAATTATGACGAAATGGAAGAGTTGGGATTATAAGTAAACCAACAAACACGATATTCACATCTAGCAAAAAATAAACCTTAAAAGGCGGTATCGAACCATGCCTTTTAAGGTTTTCTCATTGTAAATGGCAAAATTTACACTAAATATTGGGTGTCAAAGGTTTTCCTGTTTCATCTACTTCGGTCCATGGATTGACGGTGGCAGTAGCGATATTGGCATTGTAATCATCCAACAGTACTTTGTATTTGTAAGAAGATCCGCCTTTGAGTTGGTTATTAACCAACGGCACATCCACCGTAAAATTGCGAGGCACATTACGACCGTTTATATAGGCCGAAAACTTCATGGTTAGGGTTCCGTCATAATTTAAAGGAAGCAATATCTGTTGGCAAAGCGAATCGTTGACCGCCATTGTGATGGGGCTATCGGCAAGCGATTTTGACGGACTGATTGTTCCGGTGAAAAGATAAATTTCGGACGTGCTTGCCAATGGTGCCGAAATGGTAGCGTCGGCTATGGAGTCGATAGTAAGTGTTGACGATCCCGATTCGACAATCACCATTACCTGAGAAGCCATATGATTGAATGTCAATGCAATATTGGTGGGTTGCGTTATTTTTTCGAGTTGTATGACATCGGCCAAATAATCGATTCCATTTTGTAGCTCTCCCACCGTACCCGTATGGTAATCGAACACCGTAGGGGGATAGATATTTTTATTGCCGATAGACAATGCATAAAACTCATAGTTGCCTTCGACAAGATACAATCCTTTACCGGTTACGGGAGATAAGATGCCACTTTTCAAAGTTTGATAGTCGGTGAGCTCCTGAAGATAGTCTTCTTTATAGAGAAAAGAGTAAACGGTAACATAGCGATTTGCTTGCAAAGGCGTGGCACTTGCTGCACGCAAAATAGCATCACTCTCTTGATTGACATTGGCAGTAAACCGCACCGGATATTCTACACCGGTAGTTCCGCCTCCTGTATCTGTGCCATTACCATCGCAATCGTAATAATAGTTCTTTACACAACTGCTCATCAGGGCACAGCATAGTATAAACATGCTTACTTTTAAGTATCTCATACCAATTCGTTATAAATATAATTAATGTTTTTAACATGATAACAATAATTTGTAATATTGGTTTAATCATTGTGAAAGAAAATAAAGATGTTAAAGAGGATGAGTGTAGCCTTAAAACACACTTCGATGGCACAATTGTAGGGTTTTTCGGAAGAAATAAATTAAATTAGCCACCCGGAGTTTTTTTACTCACAACATTTATTCATCCATCAAAACAATATTCCACCATGGAAAATAATTATATCACCTTTGAGCAAATAAAGAAATCGCCCGAGATACGCACGTACATACAACGTGCCGACGAGTCGCTCACGGCACTCGGATATACGGAACACAGTTTTGCTCATGTCACAAAATGTGCCGTTGTTGCGGGCACCATTCTCGAAAAATTAGGCTATGACGCTCATACCACCGACTTGGCACGCATTGCGGGATACATGCACGATATAGGCAATGTGGTAAACCGCCACGACCATGCGCAAAGCGGTGCTATCATGGCATTTCGTATTCTCGACAAGATGGGAATGAGCCCCGATGACGTATCGGCTATTATCACCGCCATTGGCAACCATGATGAAGCTACGGCAGCCCCAGTTAATGCCATATCGGCTGCACTGATTTTGGCCGACAAAACCGATGTTCGCCGTTCGAGAGTACGGAGCAATGCCACCATCGATTTTGATATTCACGACCGTGTAAACTATGCGGTAGAATCGTCGGAATTGATATTTGATGAAGCACAAAAAACGCTGACACAACGCATGACCATCGATACAGAAATTTGTCCGGTGATGGAGTATTTCGAGATATTCTTATCGCGTATGCTGCTTTGCCGCAAATCGGCCGAGTATTTAGGGGTAAAGTTTCATATCGACATCAACGGACACGTGCTGCTGTAAAGCATAAAGTGCAGTAGAAAAGCAATTGAACGCAACCATCTGCCAACGCCATTTGTTAGGAGTGGAAAGATGGATATGCACAACACACTTTGGACCATAGGACACTCTACTCATACACTGGAGTATTTTGTAGAGGAGCTACAATCTTTTCAGATAGAAAGGGTGGTAGATGTAAGGAGTTTGCCGGGATCGAACAAATTTCCACAGTTCAACATGGACAATTTGCAGATGGAATTGCCCCAAAGAGGAATAGATTATTGCCGCATTGAAGAGCTGGGAGGTCGCCGTCGTGCTCATCCCGATTCAATACATACGGTCTGGAAAAATGTGTCGTTTCGCTCGTATGCCGATTATATGGATACTCCTCAATTTGCCGAAGGCATTGAACAGCTCATAGCCATTGCTACTACACAGCGCACCACCTTGATGTGTGCCGAAGCGGTGTGGTGGCGATGTCATCGCTCTATGATAGCCGACTACATGAAATCTATCGGTTGGGAGGTGATCAATATTATGGGTGTAAACAAATGGGTAGTGCATCCCTACACGAGTGCAGCCCGTATAATGAATGGTAAACTATTTTATGGCAGCTAGGGCAATAAACAATGAGTATTTTGCACATTCACCACCCTAACTGCTTTATGATGGACAAACGAAAAGTGTATTAGTTTTCGGGAGCCTTATCCATCTCTATATTATATACTCCTTCGCTATATTTATTGATTTTACCCGTTCCAAGATCCACCAAAAATCCCGGCCAAAAGAGTATATTCCACAAACTTTTAGCATTAAACTCCGAATCAACCACAAATGGCGTATTAACATATCCCTCTTTTTTTGCAATAAAGGTCTGATCTGAAAGTTTCTTCTTGATATTCACTGTCACTGAATTGCCATCAGTGATTTCGGCAATCTTAACATTATTGGCAGCATTGTACAAACGAGTCCCATTCATTCCGGTGAATGTAATAGGTTGCTTTGATTTCGAACAGATAGTCATACATGAAGTAAGCAAAAGAACACTCGACACAATTAATAGTAGTTTTTTCATAAATATATCTTATTTTCAATAATATGATGCAAATATAGATAATATTTACCATGATGATTCAATAGAGCTTAATAAGTTATAGAATCGGCATGAGCCATTTTATTCGAATCATACTAAACAGCAAGAGCTATTAACGATAAAATCGGCCCCGATCGGTGAACCATAAAATGGTGATATTGTTGTTTTTAATGTAAGAGATATAGCATAGCCGCAACGATTGCTAAAGATGCGGCTGTTTTCGAGCTTCGTCTCGCCAATAAAGCCATGTTTAATCTAAATATAAATCGAGAATTATGGAAATAGAAATCACCGGTAAAATTGACCCCAGGGATAAAGAGAAGTTTAAAAGAGAATTGTATGATTACAATCTTCCTAAATTCGACTTTGTAACTCGCAAAGATTTGGCAATCTACATCCGCAATGATGATGACGAAATTATTGGAGGTTTGATTGGACACACCTTTGGAAAAT
Organism: Bacteroides sp. UBA7333; assembly: GCA_002471195.1. GTDB lineage: Bacteria > Bacteroidota > Bacteroidia > Bacteroidales > Bacteroidaceae > Bacteroides. The sequence goes on along the minus strand of DKPN01000061.1, from coordinate 105,119 downwards.
GGTTTATCATAAAATATTTATGGATTGATAAAGAGCTCCGCAATAAAGGTTTTGGCGCTAAAATATTGGAAACAGCCGAAGATGAAGCCATCAAAAGAGGTTGTCAATTTGCGTTTGTCGACACCTTCAACTTTCAAGCCCCTATGTTCTACAACAAAGCAGGCTACAAAGAGGTGCTCGAATTAGAAAGTTATCCTACCAACGGCAAACGTCAATACTTTAGAAAAGATCTGCCGAATGTAACATCGGATAAACGTGAAAAAATATATTTGCCCAAACATACAATGTAACGGGTATTAAAATGAAATAAAAGAATAAACAATGCTGTCTGGATGTATCGATACAGGCAGCATCGTTTTTATACATATCTGCGCTTATAATAGTCGTTTTAGAATCGCAACTTAACATAAAAACAATCTATCTTTCAAACTTTATAAACAGACAAATGTTATAGGGATATTAATAATTATATTACCAATAAAAGAAGACTTGATTATGAAAACAAAATTCTCTATTATGGCCATCATTTGCCTTATTTTCGCAGGAGTAATGAGCTCTTGTAGCGATGATGACAACAAAAACAAACAAATGACAACACCCGAAGCCCAAAAAGCATTCGATCTTCAATACCCTAACGCGAAAAACACCAAATGGGAAATGAAGAATGGATATTATGTGGCTGAGTTTAATGATGACGGATATATATCGATTGATGCGTGGTATAATGCTGCCGGAGAATGGTTCTTAAGTGAATTTGATATGGATTATAATGCATTGCCTACAGCTGTTAAAACAACATTTAGCAATACTCCTTATGGAACTTGGAAGGTAGATGATGTAGATTTAATTCACAGACCTTCGTTCATGAATTTGTACATTATCGAAGCCGACGAGCCCAACACTGAAAACGATGTTGAGGTATATATTTCGGAAGATGGTGTGCTCATCAAAACAGTATTAGATAGCGAAAACAGTCCGGCTGAACCAATTATTGTTCCTTCTGCAATAAAAGAGGCGATCAATAGTAAATATCCAAATGCTTCGATTGTAGATATTGATCTTGAAAAAAATGGCAATTACGAGGTAGATATTATTGACAACAAACAAGCACTTGAGGTGGTGTTTGATAGTAAATACAATTGGTTGTACACCGACAGTGAAGTGATGCTTTCGACTGTTCCACAAGTAGTGACTGATGCTGTAAAAGCTAAATATGCCGGTTACACAATCGATGATGATGTAACACTTCGCACCATGCCTACTCCTCCCAACCAATATGTGTTTGAATTGGAAAAAGAGGGTGCTGCCGATATCACAGTAATATTCGATGCTGAGGGTAAATTTGTGAAATAACAAATAAAAAACAACAAGAACGTAAGCCGGAAATGTCAACGATATTTTCGGCTTTGTTTTTATATGGTAGAATATCTATACAAGAAAATATTCTACCTTTTAACATTTCAAGGGGTTTGGAGGTTGAAATTACAAATCGCACTACTCCCTCTTTTCAATAATTATATCTATCTTTGTATTCATATTTAATATATTACAATAATTAGACTCAGATATAATCCCACATGGAAAAGAAATTCAAAAGAACCACAGTGACATCGGCCCTTCCATATGCCAATGGACCTGTTCATATTGGTCATTTGGCAGGTGTATATGTGCCTTCTGATATCTACGTGCGCTACTTACGCTTAAAAGGCGAAGAGGTGCTATTCATTGGCGGATCGGACGAGCATGGTGTACCCATTACTATCCGCGCCAAAAAAGAGGGTATCACTCCTCAAGATGTGGTAGACCGCTACCATGGCATCATCAAAAAATCGTTCGAAGACTTTGGTATTTCGTTTGATGTGTATAGCCGCACCACATCGCAAACACACCGCGAAACTGCATCGGAGTTTTTCCGCACGCTTTACGATAAAGGTGAGTTTGTTGAAAAAACTTCTGAACAATATTACGACGAGGAAGCACACCAGTTCCTTGCCGATCGCTATATCACGGGCGAATGTCCTCACTGTCATGCAGAAGGTGCTTATGGCGACCAATGCGAAAAGTGCGGTACATCGCTTAACCCTACCGACTTGATTAACCCAAAGAGTGCTATCAGCGGCAGCAAACCGGTGATGAAAGAGACTAAACATTGGTATTTGCCTCTCGACAAACACGAAGCATGGCAACGTCAATGGATTTTGGAAGATCACAAAGAGTGGCGTTCAAATGTATATGGCCAATGTAAAAGTTGGTTGGATATGGGATTGCAACCCCGTGCCGTGAGCCGCGACTTAGACTGGGGCATTCCGGTGCCGGTAGAAGGTGCCGACGGAAAAGTGCTTTACGTATGGTTTGATGCGCCAATCGGTTATATCTCGAACACAAAAGAGTTGCTTCCCGATACCTGGGAGAAATGGTGGAAAGATGAAGAGACTCGTTTGCTTCATTTCATTGGAAAAGACAATATCGTATTCCATTGTATCGTATTTCCTGCTATGCTGAAAGCCGAAGGTAGCTATATCCTTCCCGATAATGTGCCTAGCAATGAGTTCTTGAACCTCGAAGGCGATAAGATTTCGACTTCACGCAACTGGGCGGTATGGTTGCACGAGTATTTGGTCGACTTCCCTGGCAAGCAAGATGTGCTTCGCTATGTACTTACAGCCAATGCTCCCGAAACAAAAGACAACGACTTTACTTGGAAAGACTTCCAAGCGCGCAACAATAACGAGCTAGTGGCTGTTTACGGAAACTTTGTGAACCGCGCTATGGTGTTGACTCAAAAGTACTTCGATGGCAAAGTTCCTGCTGCTGGAGAGTTGACCGACTACGATAAAGAGATTTTAAAAGACTTTGCCGACGTAAAGGCACAAGTGGAAAAACTGCTTAATGCATTTAAATTCCGCGATGCACAAAAAGAGGCCATGAACTTGGCACGCATCGGCAACAAATATTTGGCAGATACCGAGCCTTGGAAATTGGCGAAAACAGATATGGAGCGTGTGGGAACTATCCTAAACATCTCACTTCAGTTGGTAGCCAACTTGGCCATCGCATTTGAGCCATTCTTACCTTTCAGCTCAGAGAAGTTGCGTCAGATGTTGAACATGAACGAGTTTAACTGGGCAGAATTAGGACGCAACGACTTGCTTCCTGCCGGCCATCAACTCAACAAACCCGAATTGCTATTCGAGAAAATAGAAGATGCCACCATCGAAGCACAAGTGCAACGTTTATTGGATACGAAGAAAGCCAACGAAGAGGCCAACTACAAAGCCAACCCTATTCGTCCAAACATTGAGTTCGACGACTTTATGAAGCTCGACATCCGTGTAGGAACGGTATTAGAATGCACCAAAGTGCCTAAAGCCGACAAGTTGCTACAATTCAAAATAGACGATGGTTTGGAAACACGTACTATTGTGAGCGGTATAGCGCAACATTATGCACCCGAAGAGTTGGTAGGAAAACAGGTATGCTTCATTGCCAACCTTGCACCACGCAAACTAAAAGGCATCATGAGCGAAGGCATGATTCTTTCGGCCGAAAACCATGATGGAAGCCTTGCGGTGATCACTCCTATGAAGGAAGTGAAGCCTGGTAGCGAAGTGAAATAAAATGTATCTTTACGGAACGCCGCTGATGGCGTTCCACCAATTTTGATAACGAATTTTATATCTTAAATTTATGTCTGAACCGACCCTAAAACACCGCACCATCAAAGCTCTGATATGGAGTTTTGCGGATAAATTTGGGCAACAGATTGTCTATCTGTTTTCGGGCATCATATTGGCACGCATCCTGTCGCAATCCGATTTCGGACTCACGGGGATGCTTGCCATTTTTATTGCTCTTTCGAATGTGCTGCTCGACAGTGGTTTCGGAGGTGCACTCATTAAGAAGCAAGATGCCACACAAGCCGATTATAACTCGGTGTTTTATTTCAACGTTACGGTCAGTGTCATTTTGTATATTGCTCTCTTTGTTTCGGCACCGGCTATAGCGCAATTCTTTGAACAGCCACAGTTAGTATTACTGTCGAGAGTGCTCTTCTTGAGCATTCTATTCAATGCCTTCAACCTAATACAAACATTGCTACTCACCAAGCATCTGCATTTCAACCAATTGGCCAAACTCAACCTAGCTGCACTTTTTTGTTCATCGGTAGCGGCTGTAATAGTGGCATTGCTAGGGGGTGGAGTATGGGCATTAGTCACTCAAACAGTGGCATTGTCGGCATTCAAAAGTATTTTATTATGGGCCTTCAACTCGTGGCGGCCGTCATTGAGTTTTAGCATGCAGCCCCTCAAAGAGGTGTTTGCCTTTAGTTCGCGCATGCTGCTTTCGGGCATCATCAATGCCGTGTTCAACAACATTTACTCGGTCATTATCGGTAAGGCTTATCACTCGGTGGCATTGGGCTATTATCAATTGGCCAACAAATATCAAGACATACCGGTTTCGCTCATTTCTAACACCTTCCGCACAGTAGCATTACCCGTATTTTCGAATGTAAACAATGATAACGAACGCCTGCAACGTGTGCTACAAAAAACCAACAAGAGTATTGCTTTCATTCTTTTTCCGGTGATATTGGGATTGATAGTCGTAGCCAAGCCTCTACTCATAGGGCTGATTGGCGAGAAGTGGGCCGACTCTGTTCCACTATTTCAAATACTGCTGGTGGCCGGACTCTTTGTGGTCTTCACACAGGTATTTAGTGAACTTTATATAGCCAAAGGCGATTCGCGCACCTATCTTTGGGTAGAGATATCAAAAAAAGTCATTTTGGTAGCAGCTATTTTCGCCACATTCGATTACGGAATCGTCGGCTTGGCTTGTGGATGGGTGATTTACTCATTCTGCTCCATGGTTATTTCGGGCTTCTTTGCCTGCCGCATGATAGGCTATAGTATGTTCCGTTTTTTTTGGTCGGCATCGCCATATATGGTACTGGCAGTAGCAATGGCCATTGTGGGATTCTGCTTTGAATGGTGGGATATTAACGCCTATCTTCGCATGGGCATACAAATGGTGGCATGTGCACTATTTTATGCTGGTGGGTGCCTACTGTTCAATCTTGAAATGGGAAATGAAGTAAAACGTTTTTTACGTAAATCAACCAAATAAAAAGAAATGATGGAACGTAGGCTACATATATTGATATTGCCCATGTATTACCCTGAGCCCGACTCATCGCCGCACCGCGGATACATGTTTGCCGAGCAAGCCAAACAGCTTGCAGCCAACGGTATGCAGGTAGGAGTGGCATTTGTAGAGCAACGCCCCCTTAAACATTTATCGGTAAAGCGATTTTTTAAAGAGAGTCATTTTCAAACATCCACCGAAGAGGGACCCGATTTCAACACCATGCGCATGCATGCATGGAACCCCAAACTATCGACTGATAGAGGAGGCAAAATATGGGCATACCTTACCGTGCAACTGGTAAAACATTATATCAGGCAATATGGCCAGCCCGACTTGATTCATGCGCATTTCAATCTTTGGGCAGGCTATGCAGCACAGCAGGTATTTCAGAAAATGGGTATCCCGTATGTACTGACCGAACATGCCTCTTCCATCAATTTCGGGACTACCACCCATAAACAAAAAGCCATTATAAAGAGCGTCTGTGCCGATGCACAAGAGGTGATTTGCGTGGGTACGATGCTCGAAAAAAACCTGCAATCGATCATTGCAGATCCCTGTAAAACGACGGTTATCCCCAACTTTGTAGATATCGAAACATTTGAAGCCGGCCATCGTATCACCCATAAAGAGAAAGAGTTTGTGTTTGTGAGCGTAGCCAATCTTTCGCGACGAAAAGGGCTGCACGAGCTCATCGAAGCATTTCATCAATTTGTAACCACCCATACCACCCATACAGAAGATAAACAAACAGGTAGGTTAGATCATTTAAAGTTGCTGATTGTGGGCGATGGAGAAGAACGTGAAAATCTGCAACAACAAATCGACCGATTGGGTTTGCAGCAACAAATCAGCCTCGTAGGCCGCCTCGGACGAATAGAGCTGGCACAGCTATTGCGCCGTTGCGATGCATTTGTATTGCCCTCGCATGCCGAAACATTCGGTATTGTATATATAGAAGCAATGGCCACAGGGATGCCTGCCATTGGAACCATATGCGGTGGCCCCGAAGATATTATTACACCCGAATGTGGCTACTTATTGGCACCGGGCGATGTAGCCATGTTGGCACAAAAAATGAAAGAAATGTACGATAACTATGACCGGTTCGATAAAAAAGTCATCCGCCAATCGGTGGCACAAAGATTCGATTTCCGTTTGGCCGGTCAGCAACTAAAAAAAATCTATCTAAAATCTCTATAAGTATGAAAATAGCAGTAGTAGACAGTAGCACATCAGGACATCGCGAAACGTTTTACCGACAAATTACGCGATCATGGATGTCATTGGGACATCATGTATTCATGGTAACTCCTACCCCGCTCGACGAAGAGAAAACAGAGCCACAACTGGCGTTGAACTTCGAAGCAGAGCAAGTGCAAGATTCGATTCAAACATTGGATCCCAATATAGCCCGTTATCCCGACAACAAAGAGAAGATCACTCTAAGCTCGATCAATAAGAAAACGACTATCAACCACGAGATGATTGATTTCGAAACATTGCTACCATTGCCCATCAATCGGCCGGTAAAAAAGAAAATCACCGTGCTACGCAATGCCCTAATACGCATTAACAACCTAAAGAGGTTGAAACAAGCTTTATCCGATTATCAACCCGATTTAGTTTACTTTGCCTGTTTAGACGACTTTGCCCCTACACTTTCGAGCCACAGTTTGCTCAATCGTATTTTACCCTACAACTGGAGTGGGCTATTTGTGCAATCTACACTGCCAACCTTCAAATGGTGGGTGCCCGATGTGCGCCCCTCGTTTCGTCATTTCAATTGCATTAGTGTTGGGGTTCTTAATGAATATACCATTGATCCTCTAACACCATGGGCAAGCGACGTGAAGCGTCTACCCGACTTTGCCGACCTTACCCCTCCTAGCACCAACTTCCCGTTGGCAAAGCAGATTAAAACATTAGCCGCCGGACGAAAGATCATCTCTTTATTAGGTTCCATCAACAAGCGGAAAGGAGTTGATTTGTTACTACGCACGATTCCACTTTTGGATGAAGATAAATATTTCTTTGTGATTGCCGGAAAATCATCACTGAGTCCCGAAGAGATATCACATTTAGAACAAATTCAGGGTCACTATAAAAATATTTTTGTTGAATTGAGCCGCATCCCTACCGAAGCCGATTTCAACGCTTTGGTAGCACAAAGCGATATTATCTTTGCAGTATATCATAATTTTACGGGCAGTAGCAACTTGCTTACCAAAGCAGCAGCCTTTAAAAAACCGGTGATAGTGGCCGAAGGAGAGTGCATGGGCCGACGTGTACATCAATACAAGATAGGACTAACGATTCATCAAGACGATGCGGATGAGTGCTATAAAGTCATCGAAAAATTATGTAAAACCCACATACCGAGCGAATATTTCCATCGTTATTTAGCATTGCATCGAACCGATTTGCTCGCCGATTGTTTTAAAATTCTATCACACCAGTTATCATGAAAGTTCTCTTTACGTTTGGGGGAATCCCTCACTATTTAAGTGCCTTATTAAATCGATTGAAACAAAAAGGAATCGATGTTACCGTAGTCATTCCACGCAAAGGCAATGCCATTATTGGTGCCGGTGTGAAGATGGTAGATGAAGGCGAGTTTAAACGTATTGAGTTGCCCGAGAAAAAAATGTACTGGGGCAAAGTAGGTTACCCCGAATTAGCAGTTGTCGTAGCACAAGAAAAACCCGACATTATCGTGTTGGGATGGCCCTATTTTTTACAATATTACTTTCAGAAACAGCTGCGTACAGCTATAAACGATTGCGGCGCGCGCTTAATGATACGCGAAATTCCTTTCCAAACACCACCTTATGGCGAGGTAAAATCTTACTTCAATGCGCATCCCATGTACACCGAAGGGATGCATCTGCTCAGTAAAGGAAAAATGTTTTATTTGCGTCAATTCATCACATCGCATATCCGCAAAAAAGTTTATGCTCAAATGGCAGGCACGCTAAACTACTCGAGTGCCGCTTACGATATTTTGCCATCATATGGTGTACCTCTTGATAAAATTCATGTCACTTACAACACATCCGATACCGAAGCATTATTAAGAGAACGGTCGCAAGTCATCTCCAATCCTTCGATTATGCCTACCTGCGGTAAACGAATTCTCCACATCGGCCGATTGGTAAAATGGAAAAGAGTAGATCTATTATTGGATGCCCTACCCAGCATTTTGCTAAAACACCCCGATGCCGAATTGGTAGTGGTAGGCAATGGCCCCGAAGAGAACAACCTACGCGAACAGGCCGATCGTCTTGGCTTGACACTCAAAGTTCATTTTGTAGGTGCTATCTATTCGCCCGAAGTTTTGGGTGCATACATGAATGAATCGACCGTTTACGTGTTGGCCGGAATGGGAGGATTATCCATCAACGATGCCATGTGTTACGGTATGCCCGTTATTTGCTCCGTATGCGATACCACCGAACGCGATTTGGTGCAAGAAGGCAAAAACGGACTCTTCTTTGAAGATGGGAATTCGGATAGTTTAAGCCAAAAAATAAATCTGCTGTTTGACTCTCCACAGTTAATACAAAGCATGGGACAGGAGTCGGCACGTATCATACGCGATGAAATAAATCTTGAAACCGTAAGTGAGCGATATGTAGATGCTTTTCATCATGTGATGACTTTGTAAAAGGTTTAAAATATATATCGATCGCATATTATTATTCAAGATTTTTTATTTTCTTTGTAAAAAGAAGCAAATACAAATCTCTATGAATCTTAAGCATACATTACTGCCGGTCTTCATTTTTATGTTTACCATATTTGCATTATCAATAAAAGGGCAAACAAAATATACCATAGAAACCAATCGTCAACCGGTGCACGCAGAGGGTACTCATCAGTCAATACAGAAAATGAAGTCGAGGCAACAGATGCCCTGCTACATAGAAAATTATCAAGACAACAAAGATATTAGAACCATCGATTATTACGATCTAAAACCATGTGCCGATCGGCCGCAGTTTGAACAAACGATAAAAAAGAACACCTTGGTTTGCGAACCCTACATTACTGCCGAATGGAAGTATGCGCATACGATCGATTCGGTAAACAGAGATAAATATGCAGCATTAATTCACCTCATCAGCAAGCCGTTTCGGCTCAAAGAACTACAACAAAAAAGTGCGATACGAATACTCGAACATAAAAATTCGCTCTTACACGCAAAGCTCTCTCTGGTACTCAATATCATTTTATGCCTTGTTTGCCTATTAGTTGCAATGGTTATCTTCCTATATTTACGCTACAAGCGTCGTTTGTTGGTACATCCCCTCAGTCTAAATCATCACAAAAATCCTCTCAAAAATAGCGAACCATCAAACACATCATCACAAAAATCATTTCCACAAGAATCGCTCAACAAAGAACAATTACTGTTTAAACAAGTACATACCGTGCTTTGGAAAGAGAAACTCTTTACCGACCCCAACTTCTCGCGCGAAGATTTAGCACGAATCACAAGAAGCAACCGAACCTATATTTGCGAAGCCATCAAAGCCTGTACCGACAATAATTATAGTGTATCCGAATACATCAACCATCAACGTCTGGAGTATGCATGTACATTGTTAGAATCCGCATCCGATTTATCAATTCAAGACGTTTCTATCCATTCGGGATTCACCTCTTCAAGAACCTTTTTACGACTATTTAAAGCAAAATATAAGCAAACACCTAGCGAATACAAAAAGTCTATCGTCCGATAAAGCACTATGGATAAACCGATTGCCTCAGTGTCAGTATAAATTGCGGCGATGTCATCTTTATTTTATATATACAAGCTATTTTTGTTACGAGTTCAAAACAATAGCAACAAAAATACAGTATGATACAAAGTGATTTGTTTACAACAGATAGCTTCGTGGTAATGGTAGGCACCAACGCAAACGATAGAACTATTTCTATTGCATATTGCTCAGTGCTATCACTTTGCAAAACACTCGAAAAATTAGATAAAGAGGGAGCGAACCACATTATTTACTACAAACTCTACAACAATCATATCGAAGCATTAGGACATAAGTTTTTACTCAAAAACTTTAATCTTCCCACGCTAAAAAGATTTATCATGCATCGTAATCCCCACCAGCAAAACTACTTTGATGAATTGCTAGCAGCGGCACAATGCATTCATAGAAACTTATAAAAAAGGTCCTAATAGTTTCAAATATCTATATTTTAAAGGCGTCGATAATGCGCATGCAGGCCTTGCCATCGCCATAAGGATTATGAGTTTCTGACATTTCACTATAAAGTTCTTCATTGCTTAGCAACGCATTTACCTGTTCTACAATGGCCTGAGCATCGGTACCCACCAACTTCACCGTTCCGGCAGCAACCGCTTCTGGGCGTTCGGTAGTATCGCGCATCACCAATACAGGTTTACCTAGCGATGGAGCCTCTTCTTGAACACCACCACTATCGGTCAATATCAAATGGCTATGCTGCATAGCATATACAAAAGGAAGATAATCGAGAGGTGCTATTAAATAAACATTACTTACATCCGAAAGCAGTTCATAAACAGGTTTTTGCACATTAGGGTTAAGATGTACAGGATATACGATATCGACATCGGGGTGCTGCAATGCCAAAGCCTTAATGGCTTTGCATATCTGCAAGAAACCTTCGCCAAAGTTTTCGCGACGATGGCCGGTCACTAAAATATAGCGGCGCGTGCCGATGTTATAGCCTTTCGACTGAATGGTTTGATGTACCTCTCGCTGAGTGGTTGGGTCATTGGCAATCATCTGAACAGCCAACAGCAGTGCATCGATCACCGTATTGCCCGTTACAAATATATTATCAGGCTTCACACCTTCGCGCAGCAAGTTATCGCGCGATTCTGTGGTAGGAGCAAAATAGTAGCTACACATGCGGTCGGTTACTTGGCGGTTCATCTCTTCGGGCCAAGGCGACGATAGATCATACGTACGCAATCCGGCCTCCACATGTCCCACCGGTATTTGCTGATAAAACGCTGCCAAAGCAGCTGCCATCGAAGTGGTAGTATCGCCATGCACCAATACAGCATCGGGGGCAAAGTCGCGAAGCACATCGCGTAATCCTAGCAATACTTTTGCTGTAATATCATAAAGATCTTGGCCGGGAGCCATAATATCGAGATCATAGTCGGGAGTGATATGAAACACCTCTAAAACTTGGTCGAGCATTTGGCGATGTTGTGCCGTAACACATACACGCGTTTCAAAATGTTCGCTATCTTGTTGAAAAGCTTTTGCCAATGGAGCCATTTTAATGGCTTCGGGGCGTGTGCCGAATACAAGTAATATTTTCTTCTTCATTGTTAAAAGGTTTTATCTTCGTACACCACAAAAATCGAGTTCTATGCGAGCCTCATCTTTGGGCAAACTAATGAAAGGGGTATGACGCACCAACCATACCACGATATCGGCTTTTTCGTAAGCCTCTTGATAAGGGGTGATATTGAAACTAGAGTGCGATTTGATGTTGGGTTCGACAATCAATACTTCCGCTCGCGACTCTGATATAATGCGCGAAGCAATATATTTTGCAGGCGATTCGCGAAGATCGTCAATATTAGGTTTAAAAGCCAGTCCCATACAAGCCACCACCGGTTCGTAGTCGTATTTTTGAACAAATTGGTCGCACGCTTCCAGTATTCGATTCGCACACCAATCGGCTTTATAATCGTTGGTTTCGCGAGCACGCTTTATCAATTGTGCTTGCTCCGGATAGTCGGATACAATAAACCACGGATCAACCGCGATACAGTGTCCGCCTACGCCACATCCGGGATCAAGAATATTCACACGCGGATGCTTATTGGCAAGCGCAATCAGCTCCCACACATTCACACCTGCCTTGTCGCAAATCATCGAAAGTTCGTTGGCAAATGCTATTTGCGAATCGCGCGATGAATTTTCGGTGAGTTTACACATTTCGGCAGTGCGAGCATTGGTAGGGTGCAGAGTGCCCTTTACAAAGCGCGAGTAAAAAGCCATTGCTTTTTCGGTAGATGCCTGATCGATACCGCCGATAACACGATCGTTTTGCACCAGTTCGTATAATGTATTGCCCGGCAAAACTCGCTCGGGGCAGTATGCCACCGATATTTTATCTTTTAATTCGGGACGCTCTTTAAAAATTAAATCCGCCATCTTTTCGGTAGTAAATACCGGAGAGGTAGACTCTATTACAAACAAGTCACCTTCTTTCAAAAAAGGAATTACCGAACGAGTAGCCGATTCTACATAGGTGATATCGGCACGGTGATTTTGCTTAAAAGGAGTGGGTACTACAATAAAGAATGCATCGGCCGGTTCGGGCTGAGTCACCGCACGCAATGCGCCCTTAGCTACCACATCCTGAACCATTTCACCCAAATCGGGCTCAATGATATGCACCTTACCTTGGTTGATGGTATCGACCACCACCGGATTGACATCGACTCCTACAACTTCGTAGCCATGACTGGCTGCTACTGCTGCCGTAGGCAAACCGATATATCCCAAACCTATAAAAACCACTTTATTCATTACTGCGTCTAATATTTCGTTTGTAAGCACTCATGCAAAAGTACAAATTATTGCCAATATCGAACCGATTCTTATGAATAATCGTTATTTTTGCCAAAAGAATAGAGCCTTATGAGAGTACTCATCATTAATACATCCGAACGAACCGGAGGCGCAGCAGTTGCAGCCAGCCGACTTAGTGAAGCCTTGAAAAACAATGGCGTCAAGGTAAAAATGTTAGTACGCGACAAGCAGACCGATCAAATTAATGTGGTAGAGCTGAAACGCAGTTGGAAAAACATGTGGAAATTTGTTTGGGAACGCTTGGTGATTTGGCGCGCCAATCGCTACAGAAGGCACAATCTATTTGCGGTAAGCATCGCCAATACGGGTATCGACATCACCCACTTGCCCGAGTTCAAACAAGCCGATGTAATACATCTGCATTGGATCAATCAAGGCATGCTATCGCTTCACGATTTAAAAAAGATCTTTCAATCGGGAAAACCTGTTGTATGGACCCTGCACGACATGTGGCCATTTACAGGTATTTGTCATTATGCCAAAGATTGCGATCGCTACCAAAAGCAGTGCCACAACTGTCCCATGCTCTATGGCGGAGGTAGCAAACACGATATTGCCTATCAGGTGTTTCGCCGTAAAAAGAAACTTTATACTCTTTCGCCCATCACATTTGTAGCATGTAGCAAGTGGTTGGCCGATAAAGCTCGCCAAAGCTCTTTGCTCGAAGGGCATACGGTGACCAATATTCCCAACCCTATCAATACCAACTTGTATCGTGCACGCAAGGTGACCGATGCACGCATCAAATCACATCTACCTATCAAAGGTAAATTCATTCTATTCGGATCGTTCAAAATCACCGACAAACGCAAAGGCATCGATTACTTTGTTGAAGCCTGCAACCTATTGGCCCAAAAACATCCCGAACTGAAAAGCGAACTAGGTATTGTTGTATTCGGAAAAGACTCCGACCAATTGGCCGATATGGTGCCTTTTCACGTTTATCCGCTCGACTATGTGAGCAACGAACACAGTTTGGTCAATATTTACAATGCGGTCGATGTGCTGGCCATTCCTTCGCTCGAAGACAATCTGCCCAATACGGTAATGGAAGCCATGGCATGCGGCACACCCTGCGTAGGTTTTCAGGTAGGCGGCATCCCCGAAATGATAGATCATCTTCATAACGGATATGTGGCCACCTATAAATCGGCCGACGACTTTGCCAACGGTTTATACTGGGCGCTTCAAGAATCAGAATACGAGTCGCTGGCAAATGAAGCATCGCGCAAGGTAGCCACCAAATATTCGGAAAGCGCCATTGCCAAGAAGTATATTGATATCTATAATAAAGTGACCGGAAAAAATGCATAATCGCCTCACCCCCACATTCAGCATCATCACCATCACCTACAATGCCGAAAGCACACTCGAAGAAACCATACTGAGCGTAATTTCGCAAACCTATCATCATATAGAGTATATCGTGATAGATGGGGCATCAAAAGATGGTACGATGGATATCGTCGATCGTTACCGACCACATATTGCAAAGGTTGTAAGCGAGCCCGATAAAGGCTTGTACGATGCCATGAATAAGGGGATGAAGCAGGCTACGGGCGATTATCTGATCTTTTTGAATGCAGGCGACAGCTTGCATTGCGACACGACATTGCAAAGTATTGTCAACGGACTTAAAAAAGAGCCGCTGCCCGATATTATTTATGGCAATACGGCACTAGTCAACCGTAATCGCCACTTTGTGGGTATGCGCCGTTTGCAACCTCCAAAGCAACTACACTGGAAAAGTTTTCGAAACGGTATGTTGGTATGCCATCAAGCATTCATTGTGAAGCGCACAATTGCCGAAGCATACCACTGCGAATACCGTTTTTCGGCCGATTTTGATTGGTGCATACGCATGATGAAGAAAGCAGTGAGCATGCACAACACACATCTCACTATCATCGATTATCTAAACGAGGGGCTCACCACACAAAATCATAAAGCCTCGCTTAAAGAGCGTTATCGCATCATGAATCGCCACTATGGCTATGCAAGCACCTTTGCCTATCATGTATGGTTTGTGCTACGTGCGTTCATTCGCCGGTGATTGCCCACTTTTTGAAACAGGCTTTCAGTGGGTAGGGTAAGTAGCCTTACTCACCGTGGTAAATCGGCTCATCCAGCACGGTAAATAAGGTTGCCCACCACCAACTCATCGCCCCTCCATCAGAACTGGTACTCTCCGAACGAAAAAACAAGACACAACCCTCTATAAATCAACAATTTTAAACAAATTCTTTGCTAAATTGATTTTTAAATCTATTTTTGCGATAGATGCTCTTCGCGAAGCCATCGAAAATCCTTAAATCGATTGAATAACACTCTTTGAAAAATGCTGATATGAAAAAAAGTCTAACCTACTTTTCGCTATTTTCGGTATGGAATACTGTAGCAGCAAAATGTATCATCAAACCCAACTGGATGGCACAACAAAATTTGCAGAATAGCATGAGTGCATTAACCATTATCCTGATTTGTCTTGTTGCACTATTGATGATAGGTATATTGGTATGGTATTTCGTTATTCGCAAAATGCGTTACCCCACTTTCAAGGTCGACCAGTTTGCTGTAATGCGCCCCTACCGATCTAAAAAACAGATTCGAGGAGCTTACCGGGTGATTTGTTCGGCATCGCCCATTAAACAAAGCACTTGGGAACGCATACGCAAAGGCCGAATGGTAAATGAAGTGAACAATAACTGGACCACACCTGTCATCTTCGAACCACACATAGAAGAGGGAGAACATGGTGCAAAGCATCATCCCAACAAACATTATGTTGTGACTTCGAATACACACAAAAAAAACCAACCCGGCACATTGACCAACAAAGTGACTTTAGTAAGTATTGAAGTAATGGTGATGTAACATAATGCTACTATCATGAAGTTATACTGGGTATAAAGTCGGGAATGCCTCATATTTCTTGTTTATCTTACAGATATTCAATATCTTCATACTCTCACAACATTAAAACCACCATACATATGAAATTAAAATTACACCGAAGAGTATTTGTTTTTTTACTATCCATAATATCGGCTATTTGTGCATACGCAGCCATACCGCCCGGCTACTATCATTGGGCCAAGGGCGATAAGGGCGAAATACTAAAATCGACCTTGCGCGAAATAGCAGCTCCTACCATGGTACTGAGTTATGGTGGTGGTGCAGGTGCTACATGGGAAGGGTTTTACAAAACCGACCGCTTAAGCAATGATGTGGTAGATGATATGTACTCTTCGGAGGTTCGCTATTTCGATGGTTTCAGTGCTGTTTCGGGCATGAACATTGAACATTCATTGCCTAAAAGTTGGTGGGGAGGCATCGTAAATTATGCTTATAAAGATTTATTTCATCTCTATCCATCAGACGATAAAACCAACAACATCAAAAGCAACTTGCCTTTAGGTATAGTTGATGCCAATCCGACATTCGACAATGGAGTGAGCAAAGTAGGTAAAAATGTTTATGAAACCAGCTATACAGGCAACTGTTTTGAGCCTTCCGATGAGTATAAAGGCGATTTCGCTCGTTCTTATTTCTACATTTCGACCATGTACGAAGAACTCTCAAAGAGTTGGAATTCGCCCATGATGGACAATAACACCTATCCGGTATGGAAACCTTGGGCACTCAATTTGCTAATGGAATGGCATAAGAACGATCCCGTAAGCGAAAAAGAGCTGGCACGCAACGAGGCAATATATCAAATCCAGAACAATAGAAATCCGTTTATCGATTACCCCGATTTAGTAGACTATATATGGGGAGATAAAACGACAATTGCCTATCCTTTCCCCGAAGAGACAGAACCTTTTCTGTATTATCCTCGTCAGGGCGAAGCACTTCGCTTTGATGTCATCATGAATAATAGCAGTTTAACAAACTATATTACTATAAATGCTACTAACCTGACAGACGGATTGACACTTTCTTTAAAGAAAAACGAGTTTTTTTCGCTATCGAGAGATTATATTCAGGTGATAGAGGCAGAAAGGCCTATCATGATTGAAGTTTACTTCAAGCCTACTGAAGCAGGTCTGGCTGAAGACACCCTCGTCATAGCATCCGAAAATATGGAGTCGGTGCTAGTTCCAATCTCCGGATTGGCTACAGCAGAATTTATAGTGACCGAAGCTACCAATTTAAGACCGGTAGGCGGAGATTTAAACTGGACATTCTTTAACGAACCATCAGACTATTTATTATCGCTCTATGAGGGCGATCTGGCTGCTGGCGACATATTATTTTCGGCTTATGTAGAAGGCAGCAGCTATAACAAAGCAGTAGAAATATACAACGGAACGGGGGCAACAGTCGATTTATCGAAATATTCAATCCGTCGTCAAAGCAATGGTGCTGGTGCATTTATCAATGATACTCCGCTCGAAGGAACGTTAGAGAATGGCAACACATTTGTGATAGTACATTCGCTCTGCACACTCGATGCACTTAAAAACAAAGCCAATATGGAAACTACCGATGCGATGAACTTCAACGGTAATGATGCGATAGCACTTTATCGCAATGGAATGATGATAGACATGATTGGTGTGGTGAACGACGCTGCCAACTGGGGCTTAGACCAGACCTTTGAGCGCAAAGCCAGTATCACGCACCCTACCACTCGTTTCGATAAATCTGAATGGGATATTTTTGCAAACAACTACATAGACAATATAGGTAGCCACACCATGACATTGGCTACAAGTAGTAAGTATTGGTTAGAGGATTTCTCGACGCACAGTGTTTCTGGCTTTACTGCAAATTTTCTACTACCCGACAATTATTATACCTATAGCGTAACGGCTGTCACCTCTACAGGTAGGATTAAAAGTGCAAATACCATGCAAATTCGTACGGTTGCATTAGAAGCTCCAGAGGTGTTTGAGGCTACCCATGTAAGCAATACATCGTTTGTGGCTCATTGGGAATCGAACCCCTATATCGAAGATCACCTGTTCTCACTCTATCGCATCACAGGAGGTGGAAACACGACCGAACATTTTGACTTCAACACAGTGGGTAGCTCGGGCAAGCCTGCTCCCGAAGGATGGATGAGCACAGCCAGCGGCAACTACACCTCTACAGCAAGTTCGGGAATATCGCCCAACTCGATTGCGCTAAAAACAGATGGAGAATACATTCAAACCAATGAATTTAATGCACCCATTACCAAAATGAGCTTTATGTATCGCTACCCCAGTGCAGGTGCAGGCAGTATACTTACATTAGAGGCCAATTGCAATGGACAATGGGAAACTGTAGCCACCTATCCATATGTAAATACCACTAAAGCTTATCCGGAATTTACATTTGCTGCCGAAAAAAATGTACGTGCCTTTAAATGGAGCTATAAAAAAGTGAGCGGAAACATGGCCATTGACGACATCGCCATTACTTTTGGTATTTCGGACACAACATATGTGGAGAAAAATGTACCGGTACAAGGTGTGCAATATACAGCAAATAATCTGACTCCATTGACCACTTATTATTATAACACACGCATCGCGAAAGATGGTTATTTATCGCCCATATCGAAGTCGATGAAGATCACAACAACAGAACATGGTACAGGAGTTGATGACACCCTACAAGGCTTAGGCGTAGTGATTCGCACTACCCACATGGGAGTCGAAATAGAAGGAGTTATACCCGGAAGCATAATCAATGTTTATAATACAGAAGGTAAACAACTTTTGAAAATACAAGCTAAGAATAATAACCTACAGCTGCCTTTAACAGAAAGCGGCATTTATCTACTGAAAATAAATGATGAAAAAACAGTGTATAAGGTAATGAAACAATAGAATAGGCGATGACAAATTATTGTAGGGTTAGATAAACAGCGAATGTGGATGAATTTAGTGTAAGTTCATCCACATTCTTATATATCCCATTTCGCGGGCAGGGAATGCAGTAGTCAATATATATAAACTGAGCATCCAAAGGCAATGAGCAAAATAGGCCACAAGGCAAATTTGCTAGCGATTACTTTACCCCCAAAAGCAAACACAAAGCTGCCATACCCTCTGAAGCTCCTAGTTTTATTACCTCAATTGGACGGTTGCTCTTCACCGCCACTTCGTGCGGATCGATAAGATAGACTTTTGCAGTAGCAGGAACATAATGAAGAAGCCCGGCAGCAGGATATACGTTCATTGAGGTTCCTATAATCACAAAGATATCAGCTTTTTCGACTGCTGTCATCGCCTCTTCTATTTTTGGTACTGCCTCGCCAAACCACACGATGAATGGACGCAGTTGTGTGCCATCGGCCGCTAGGTCGCCTATCTTCACATCGAACTCGCCAGGATGTAGTTCACGAACAAAAGCCGGATTGTAAGGGTCGCGGCTCGAGGTGACTTTGGTCAACTCACCATGAAGATGAATCACATGAGTACTACCACCCCTTTCGTGCAGATTGTCTACATTTTGGGTGATAATGGTTACGTTAAAGTATTTTTCTAACTCGCCAAGTATAGTGTGTCCTTTATTGGGTTCGACAGTAGTGAGTTGTTGGCGACGCTCATTATAGAAGCGAGTAACCAATGCCGGATCGCGGACATACCCTTCGGGTGTGGCTACTGCTTCGACAGGATATTCTTCCCAAAGACCATTGGTATCGCGAAAGGTTCGTATTCCACTCTCTGCGCTCATCCCTGCTCCCGAGAGAATGACTAGATTTTTCTTCGTTTCCATAGCTATATCAATTTTCATTATTAATATTATTATATCCGACTAAATTACTTCACGTCAATACGATATTTGATGATATACCAACAGTATTCATGCTATTTTGTTTTTAATAGATATAGACATTGATGGATAATAAACCATCTATTCTGTGAACACATCTGAGCTATCTACAACACTTAGTATTAAAACAAAGTGCTTATTGATTAGAGTTAGGATACATAGGGCTATATAGAATCGTTTTAGGCAATGCTTTCAATTGTCCATCTATTACATAGGGTTCGCCACGTTCGCTCAAATGGCTTACCATCGTTTGGCGTAACTCGGCTAGTTGCTTTTGGTATCTTTTATCATCAACAATATTTCGTAGCTCATGCGGATCTTTTGCCATGTCAAACAACTCTTCTTCGCCTGTATGAAAACGCCACACGTATTTCAATTTGCCATCGGTCAAAGCACACCAATAATTGTTATCATTATAGCAAGTGGCATGCTCTAAATCTATATATTTTCGCCAAGCACGATTATTCCCTTCGACTAAAGATATAAGCGACTGTCCATCCATATCACTAGGCACTTGCCCACCGGCCGCCTCAATGAATGTAGGGAGAAAATCGCGCAATTCAACAGGATTGTCAATCTTTCCTCCTTTTGTAGCGCTGTAGGAAGCGGGCCATTTAATAATATATGGGATGTGCACGGATCCTTCGTATGGATAGGTTTTGCGCCAATGATGATGATCGCCCAACATATCGCCATGATCGGAGGTGTAACAAATAATAGAGTTATCGTACATACCTTTTGCTTTTAACTCTGCGATAATAAGACCTATTTCTTCATCTATAAATGAGACACTTGCATTGTAGTGCTTACGAGAATTCTTAACATAATCATCGCCAAAATTACCAAATGGCGCATCGGTAGCCACGGTTGATGGATCTACTGAATGAGCATATTTCTTATCTTTACACCACTCACCTATCCATGGAGACAATGCATCGATATCATTATATGCATCGAGCCATCGTTGTGGCGGGTCATAAGGGCTATGCGGACGAGCAAATGACACCTTTAAGAATAGAGGCTTTGAATGGGGATCATAGTTTTTAATGATTTCACGACTCATTAGACCGGTCCATGCAGTGGGATGAAGGTGTTCGGGCAGTTGGGTTATACCAGCTGCATGATCGTTCCACCCTATACCCGTAACATCGGGGTCGATGCCGGGAGCTTGTGTTTGCAACCACAAACGATAGTCACTGATAAAGTCGGGGCTTTCTGAACGTCCACTTTCATCGACCAGTGTACCATCAAATCCATGCAACGATTTTTGTGGAAACCAATGCATCTTTCCTATTCCAAAGGTATAATAATTAAGATCCGACAACATTCGAGGCATTTCATAAGGATACTTAGCTGCAACTTTCCCATATCCCAACATTCCATGATGCCAAGGAGACATGCCTGTAAGCAAACCTGCACGAGCCGGAGTACTGCTAGGTGTAGAAGAATAACCATTAGTGAAAGTGGTGCCATCGGCTGCCAATGCATCGATATTGGGCGATATGATTGATTCATTGCCCATACAGCGCAACGCATCAAAACGGTGCTGATCGGACATAATAAAAATTACATGAGGTTGTTGAGTGAAAGCAGATACTATACTGCAATAGGAAATAGCAGCACACGAAAGTAGTTGTTGTGGTGAGATACAGTGTTTCATTGATGTATTGTTTTTAAGTGGTCGTAAAATTAGCATATCACATAAAATCAGAAACACAACTATATGATTATTAATCTCTTTTAACTAGAAAACCAACTCTTAATATTAATATATTATAGGATATAAAATCTTAACAAGACGGATTCTGCCATTCAAAGGATTAAAAGAGCAATAGCAATCTATACACAAAGAATATCTGCAGTAATTATACATCTAGACAATTAATATATAGTAACTATCAACATATTAAACAATTAGCAGAAATTATCAGAAAGAATCATCAAAACCTTTCCTACTACATTATTGTTATATTAAGAATAAGGCTAAATCGATGATTATAGCGACGATAAGGCGGTTTTTAAATAAGAAATTTTAATTATCAAATGTATTGATATTTAAATAAAACAAGTACTTTTGCAATTTAGGAATTTTACTTTATTGAAAGCTTAATAGACACTATTTTAGCTTTCAAACTATAATTAAACAAATATATGGATAAATTTAGTTATGCAATTGGCCTAGGCATTGGTCAGAACTTGCTAGGTATGGGTGCAAAAAACATTGTTGTTGAAGATTTTGCACAAGCCATTAAAGATGTAATGGAAGGTAATAAAACTGCCATTACTCACGAAGAAGCAAGAGAGATTGTAAATAAATATTTCGAAGAAATGCAGTCGAAAATGAGTGCTGCTGCAATCGAACAAGGTGCAAAATTCCTTGAAGAAAATGGCAAAAAAGAAGGTGTGGTAACACTACCTAGCGGATTGCAATATGAAATCATTACCGAAGGTACAGGCGGTAAAGCTACGGCTACCGATCAAGTAAAATGCCACTATGAAGGCAAATTCTTGGATGGTACAGTATTTGATAGCTCTTACCAACGCAATCAACCAGCTACATTTGGAGTGAATCAAGTGATTCCGGGTTGGGTTGAAGCTTTACAATTGATGCCTGCTGGTTCAAAATGGAGACTTTATATCCCTTCAGACCTAGCTTATGGAGCACAAGGTGCAGGCGATGCTATTCCTCCACACAGCACTTTGGTTTTTGATGTTGAATTACTAGATGTATTAAACAAATAAATTTATTTTAAGCAAAATGAAAAAAATCACTTTAATTGCAGCTGCATTTGCTGCAATGGGACTTGTGTCTTGTACAGCACAATCTCCTAAAGCTAACTTAAAAAATGACATCGATTCATTGTCGTATGCTATCGGTATGGCTCAAACTCAAGGTTTGAAAGGATACTTAGTAGGCCGTCTTGATGTAGATACTGCTTACATGAACGAATTCATCAAAGGTTTGAATGACGGTGCTAAAAAAGTATCTAAAAAAGATGTTGCTTATATGGCAGGTCTTCAAATCGGTCAACAAATCAACAACCAAATGATCAAAGGTATCAACTACGAATTGTTTGGTGCTGACTCTACTCAAACAATCAGCAAAGACAACTTCATGGCAGGTTTCGAAACTGGTACATTAGAGAAAAAAGGCTTGATGACTATGGAAGAAGCTACAGCTTATACGCAAACCGCAATGGAGGCGATCAAAGCAAAAGCAATGAAAGAAAAATTTCTTGACAACCAACAAGCCGGTGAACTTTTCTTGAAAGAAAACGGTATGAAAGAAGGCGTTGTAACTTTGCCTAGTGGTTTGCAATACAAAATTATCACTGCAGGTACAGGAGCTATCCCAGCAGATACTTCAATGGTAGCAGTAAAATATCAAGGTAAATTGATTGATGGTACTGTATTTGATGGTAACCTAGATGCTGCTAAACCTGCTGTATTTGGTGTAAACCAAGTAATCAAAGGTTGGACAGAAGCTTTACAATTGATGCCTGTTGGTTCAAAATGGATGCTTTATATCCCATCTGATTTAGCTTACGGCTCAAGAGATACAGGTAAAATTAAACCTTACTCAACTCTTGTATTCGAAGTTGAATTATTAGGTATCGAGAAATAATATAACACATATTTCATGAAAAAGGGCGCAATTTGTATTGCGTCCTTTTTTTATTAAAACTTATTTTTTGCAAACAAATTGTCGTGTATTTAAAAAGAATTGCTATATTTGCTTACAATTTGATAACATTCAGTAACTATTCACACAAATTATGGAAAAAATAGACAATCTCGACAAACAGATCTTAGAGATTATTTCGCAAAATGCGCGTATCCCATTTAAGGATGTAGCAGCAGAGTGCGGCGTATCAAGAGCAGCTATACACCAACGTGTACAACGCTTGATAGATCTAGGCGTAATCGTAGGTTCGGGCTATCATGTTAATCCTAAATCGTTAGGATATAGAACATGTACTTATGTTGGAATCCGCCTTGAGAAAGGTTCTATGTACAAGAAAGTAGTAGAAGAACTACAAAAAATTCCTGAAATTGTAGAATGCCATTTTACAACAGGATCGTACACTATGATGACAAAACTTTATGCTTGTGACAATGAGCATCTTATGGATTTGTTGAACAACAAAATCCAAGAGATCCCAGGTGTTGTTTCTACCGAAACTCTGATTTCGCTAGACCAAAGCATCAAAACAGAAATCCCTATTCGTTTAGACAAATAAAATGTTAGCATTTTTAGAAGCATACCATCTTTCAGGCCTATTTATTGGCATCTGTACATTCTTAATTATCGGACTTTTTCACCCTGTTGTTGTAAAAGCCGAATATTATTGGGGTACAAAGTGTTGGTGGATTTTTCTTCTATTAGGTGTAGCCGGTATCATAGCATCCGTTTGCACTGACAACATCTTAATAGCTACACTATTGGGTGTATTTGCCTTTTCTTCTTTTTGGACTATCAAAGAGATATTCGAACAAGAGGAACGTGTTAAAAAGGGATGGTTTCCTAAAAACCCCAAAAGAAATTACAAATTTTGAAGACTGCAATGTATGTTTTTCTATCTAAACATTTGCATATTTAAATAGAATTACATACTTTTGCATCGCAATCCTACTAATGGATATCGGACTTGTAGCTCAGTTGGTTAGAGCAACAGACTCATAATCTGGAGGTCCCTGGTTCAAGCCCAGGCTGGTCCACAAAAAAAGAGAGATGATTTTTATCATTTCTCTTTTTTTGTATGCTATAAACTAGCATCCATATCTATGATGTCAATAAAAAACGACACAATTTCTGAGCTACATCCGATAGCGAATCAATAATTGCATATATTTCTAACAATGCACCACAAAAAAACAACGATAAGATAAAACCATATAAGGTTTTTATGATGCATTTTAATATAAAACTTAGGTCTACTACTTCGACAATACTCGGATGCAAGCAATAATACAATAATGGGAAGTGAAAATATAAGCAGAGCGTTGTAGTGTAAAGCTTTTAAAATATCAAAGTGCAACAAACAGTGTATTGCCCTTTGCGAACCGCACCCAGGGCATTTTAAACCGGTTATAACATAAAAAGGGCACTTGGGAAACAGAATATTATTTGCAGGATTAAACAGATAGTAGATTAAACCTGCAAATAATAATACTGAACTCCACAAAAGTAATTTATACATTATTGATCGAACTCTGCATACATGGCTACACCATAAATGGCCATATATATTATAATCACCGCCAACCCTACAAAGAAACTGATTAAAGTCCATTTTTTGGCACTGGCGCTAGCCATTTGAGCTTGCTCATAATTGCCAAGTGCATAGAGTGAGCTAACCTTAGCAGCATTTACAATACCAACAATGCCAAAAGGCAAACAACAAAAGATAGTAACTAAGATTGACTCGGCCAACCATGTTTTGGGACAAACGTCTGTATTCATTATATTTATCATTAAAGTTTTTAAGAGAAAGAAATACATAAGTGCATTTACAAATATATACAAAAACACAAATATAAGTCGATTCAGTAGAATAAATTACACCAACATTCTATAATTAAATGAAGGATACAACTCTTATAGATGTCAATAAAAACAGCTCTCGATAAGATATTGACGATAAATATAGCCTCTATTATCAAACAAATTATGTAAATTTGTTTTTATCAGTTCATACCAATCTAAACTCTAAATAGAAAAACAATGAGAATTCAAAGAAAAACAATTGTCAAAATAGTATCGTCATTCTATGTATTGATGCTAATACTATGCATATCATCGTGCACAAACAATAACAACGATGAATATATAATTGACGAAATTCAGCCGGAGTCTGTGTACCCTAAATATATATTCTATTTTATTGGCGACGGCATGGGGAAAGAACATTTAAAACTGGCATATTACCCACCTATATTCGTAGATTTCCCTTATAAAGGCGAATTATCGACCAATAATATTAATAATACTACAACTGATTCGGCAGCGGCAGGAACAGCACTTGCATCGGGCGAGAAAACTTCAAATGGTGTGTTGGGATTAAAGCCCGATATGGAAACGAAGCTTGAGAGCATCATGGATGTGGCACAAAACATGGGCATTGCTACCGGTGTAACAACTAATGTGAGCATCGATCATGCCACACCGGCAGCCTTTTATTCGCATGCCCAATCGCGAAATTTATATCACGAGATTGCTTCGTGGATTCCTACAAAAGCATTAACACTTTATGCAGGATCGGGATTTTTAGATCCACAGAACTTATTAAACGAATTTACCGAGAAGGGCTATGAGATAGCTAGAGGTATCAACGCAAACCTCAATGCACCCAAAATGATATGGATACAAGATGAGACTTCCGACGCTTCACGATTGCCTTATGCCGTTGCAAGAAGACCTCAAGACATGAGCTTACCGATAATTGTTGAGAAGTCGATTGATTATCTATATACACAAGGCGGTGATAATGGTTTTGTTTTAATGGCCGAGGGTGGAATGATAGATTTTGCGTCACACGCAAATGACGCGATACTAGCAAAGGGTGAAGTGGAAGACCTTTCGAACGCAGTAGATGTAGCCTTAAAATTTTATGAGCAACATCCACTGCAAACACTAATCATTGTTACGGCCGATCATGAAACGGGAGGGCTTTATTTTGACAATCTAGATCAACCTCGTTGGAAATCGAAAGGACATACTTCGGCAAAAGTTCCAATTTATGCCATTGGCATCGGTGCCGAAAATTTCGAAGGCTCCATGCCCAATCATCATGTCGCCTTAAAAATTAAACAGTTGCTCAAACAAAGAAAAGCAACCCAGTAGAGTGTTTATCCGATTAGGCCTATAAACGGATGATTAAAAAGGATATAGCTAATTGCACTACACAACAACCAATTATCACCCTAATAAGATGTAGGTTATCTCAATTTGAGTTGATGTCTACTAAATTGTTTTTTGAAATAACCATCTTGAATGGTCAGTATAAATGTGGGCAACTCTTTTTGTAGCAATGCCAGCGTTTCATTGGCTTTGGTCACCCCATCTTTATTGCCCTTCTTTATTCGTTCTAGCTTCGAGTTCAGCACTTTGGCCTTTTCGCCTCCTTGTAATTTATTAAACAATGAGGTTTGAATATCAGCAATAATAGTATTGACATCTTGAAGCATGGCTGTTTTTGTAGTCGAATAGTCACCTAGAAGGTGCGTATTATAAATGATACTTGCAAAGGCATTGCTATATTCGCGCTCCTTACCGCCCATAGCAAAACCAAGCGTTGCGGCGGTTTTTTCCATCACCAAGCGGTTGCGGCGGGCTTGCTCTTTTGTAATTTTCTCTTTGAACGAATTTAATGTAGCGGGCTTCCAATTGCAACGATCGGCCATCTCTTGCAATTGAGGGCTCCAAGGCACAGTATTGAATCCCCAATGAAAAAACAAACGATGTCCATATTTCCCCCATGAAAAATTTTGATGAGGAGCATCTCTTAACCCATCGAAATAGGTATTATAAGGAAAGTCGATGGTTTTATGAATCGTTTCAAACCATTCGGTGATAGCCGTCGAACGCGCAAAGGGCATAACCGAGTATGCATCGGCTTCATGGCCGTCGGGCTTTCCCTTGCCAAACGATTTTGGATAAAGTGTAGTCGACATGAAGACAAATAGCAGTGTTAAGTAGAGTTTAGTCATTGTTTTTTTGATAAAAAAATATAAATACTTCAGTTGGCTTAAAGCCATAAAAACATGCAAAAATAGGGATAATTCTTACATCCTAGCTTTTTTTAAAATATATGCTGACAATGAACACGCATCTCTATTTCAAATATTCTATGTAAATTTGCTGATGCTTAACGCAATATTATATTTTTCTTATATCAATTTTATACTCCAACCGGACAGATTACTGACATGTTGAATTTTAAAAACAAAATGACGAGCGCCGTCATCATCTTTTTTGCACTCTTATTTAGTACTCAAGCTGCAACCGCACAAGATAAATTCGAAGTTTCACTCGAGGCCGAATTGGTAAGTAGATACATTTGGAGAGGTATCGATTTAGAATCGGGTGCATCTATACAACCCTCTATCACATTGGGTTGGAAAGGTTTTTATTTATCAGCATGGGGCAACACCAGTATCACACCGTTCGATTTAAATGAGGTAGATATTACTCTAGGCTATAACATTGGCAATTTCACTGTCGAAGTTACCGATTATTGGTGGGATGACGGTGATGCAAAATTTGGCGATTATAAAAACGACCACTCGTTCGATGTCAACTTCAGCTATTATATCAGCGAAAAGATACCCCTTACATTATCAACTGCTGTTATGTTTTATGGTGATTCGAATCCCGAAACCGAAAAGAATAAAATTTCGGCCTACTTCAATGCTGCATACGATATAAACTGCCCTTACGGTATTGTTTTGACCGCTTCTATTGGAGCAACTACAAAATCGTTCAACTACATAGATCGCAGTGTAAGAGGCATCACTGACATAGCCCTTAAAGCAACAAAAGAGATTAAGGTAGGTCGCAACTATTCTATACCGATTTATACGCAAGCTATCTTTTCGCCCGTCGTAGATAAAGCATATTTAATATTGGGCGTAATATTTTAGACCTACCGAACAACCGTTATAAAAACAGATCTCAAAGCATTGTGCAACGTCTTGATCCCATTTGGTGATACCGCCCATTCACGCCGGTGACTCGGCCCATTCACGTTGGTGATACCGCCCATTCACCCACGTGGCACACTGTCTATGCAATTTCCTAACATCAGTGTTAGCAACCTACGTTACCATTGCGGTAAATTATTACTCGTTGTGTTTTTCTCAACACAGCATCCAACTCGTATTTTCTGCTTATTGCTCTATCGATATCCTATTTTGCCAGTTACACAACACTGGCAATAATCAAATTTAGATGACATTAATCCTCAAACAAAAAAGACCTATGAAAAAATTATATTCATTTCCTTGTCTATACAAGTTTATATCGGCCAATTTTGTACAACGAATATAAAGAAACAAGCCTCTACAACAGCCTTACATGTTTGTTATTGTTTAATTTTGTTTGTTTTTGTTCATTTTTTGCACTATTGTACCATTTTGAAACAATCTTGAAAATATTTCTACATCATGATTAAATAGCCCTACTACATTTGTTGCACTGAATAACACACTCTTTTTGTTTACAGCACAAAAGAATTAATTAACTATTTAATCATTACATTATGAAAAGAAAAACATTACTTTCAATTGCAACTTCAATGATGATTGCAACATCACTTTCGGCACAAGTTGATTGCACACCTGCCAACTGGAAATTTGACACAATGCAAAAAGGTAGCGCGCAAGGTCTTTTTATTAAAGAGGCAGCAGCTATCGGAGGAAACTTCCAAAAGCAAACATTAGAAGACGGACGTCAAGGTTTTCGTTATGCCGACAATCTTCAAGGAGGATTTGCTGTGGCACATTGGACAGGTGAAGCTGATTGTGGATATAATGACTTAACAGAACAACAAAAAGCAGACTTTCAAGCTTTTTACGATGCATTTCAAATTGCTGATGGAGGCGACTTAGGAAATGTATTAATTTATCAAGGAAACAGCTCAACAGAGACCGACAACAGAGCCGTTAAAAACACAGTGGGAATGTCTTCACCCGGTGTATATGTTGTAACGCAAAAAGATTTGCAAACAGGTACTTATAAAGTAACAATCCCTGTTCGTATGATTGTAAATGCAGATTTGGCAACAGCAAAAATGAATACTTACCTTGGAACTTCTTGGTGGGATGGTGTGCCTTTGGCCGGTAGCGGACAATCGGGATACGCTAACTTCACACTAGAAAGCATCCCCGACTTCAACCAATATTGGACGAGCTATTCGTTCGAAGTAGAAGTGACCAACAATTCTGACCCTAAATATGACTTTACTCCTGTATTGATTAAACTTGGGTTAGACTGGAACGCTGCAAATGGTACAATCCTTATATTCGATGATTTCAAAATTGAAAAAGTATCGGCACCGACTTTGGGCGGACAGTTGAAAGTTGATGCAGTAGATTGGGATGATACTCCAGCCGGTGGTACAAGCATAGGAAATGTAGAAAAGAAAGATAACATTATCGTTTTCACAAACACAAATGGCATTGTAGTAGTAGACGCTACAGAAAAAATCGAAGTGTACAATGCAACTGGTATGCTAGTAGCTTCGAAGCTGCCTAACAACGCTGCAACGACCATTGAGGTGAGCGAAAAAGGTATCTATCTCGTAAAAACAGGAAACACAACACGCAAAATAATTCTTTAATAAAGATTTAGCAATTCGCTAAAAAATCAATCTACTACAATAGAGAAAAAGGAGTAATCAACTTCCTTTTTCTCTATTAACACACTGCATTTTTCATTACCTCATATTAAACAATCCTTTATTAACTATACTTAGCATGAATAAACGCTTATCCTCACTTCTGGCATTAGTTTTCGGCTTAGCCACTACAGTTACAGCACAATCAGTAAACTATGCACTCGAAAATGCATCAGGAAATGGTTATGTGACAACCACAGCCATCCATGAGTTGAATCACGGTTCTGAGTTAACATTCCAAGCATGGATCAACCCTAGTACATCACCGGTAAATGGAGAACTAATATCGCAAGACAACTTCTCTATACGTTTTAATGCAAGCCAAAATCTCGAAATTACCATAGGTGATAATACAGCTGTTTTAAATCATATTTTTCCTACAAATCAATGGTCGCAACTATCTGTTTGCATTGAAAACGGCAATGTAAAGGTTTATGTGAACAACCAAGATAAAACATCCAACTTAAGAGGATCGGTATCGACAGTAGTTCCTTCGAATATTGCCGACAACTGTTTGATTGGAAAAGGCTTCCAAGGTAGAATGGATGAAATAAGAATATGGGGAAAATCATTAAATCAAAATGAGTTGAATTGGAGAAACACGCTTAACAAATTCAACGACAATTATAATAGCCTAATTTCTTATTGGAAATGCGATCAAGACCAATGTGAAAACTTGGTCGACTACAAATCTGAACATCATGGTATTTTTAGCGAAGTGTCACGTTCGGCCGTAGAAGACAACCAGCAATTCACCTATCGTATCGTAACGGGATATACCAACTTTATTCGCTTCTTAGACCGTAAGAATATAGATCGCGATATGTTTTTAATGACCAATGATTTGATTTTACTTTCGGGCAAAGTTCAAAAAGATGGTTCGGTAATTCAGGAATATGCCGACAACTCAGGGGTTGCTACAAATGTAGATTATATCAGTGAGTTTGATGGCCGTAGCGGAGTGATGCATTTCAAGGGAGAAGGTTCACAATTATATGCTGAGGATGGAGATCTATTTTATGGTCCCGATTCACAGTTTGGCCGTGACGAAGTAACGTCGGGCACTCTTCAGGGATGGATTAATATAGATCAATGGAACGAGGGAGCCATCATTCTTTCAAAAAGAAAAAGCGACACCGAACTCATTGAAGTATCTTTAGGTAGTGCAGCCACCAAAGATATTGTAGTCAATGTAAATGGTACCATCGCCACTCTTCCCAACAAAGTAGAGTTAAACAAATGGCACTATCTGTCAGTACATCTTAATCCGAGCGCTGTTTCTATCAGCAATCCACGTTTAGCCTATAAAATTATCAAAATTGGTATCGACTTCACGGTATACCATGCCATGAATGCTGTAAAACTAAGCGGCAATGACATGACATTGGGCCGAATACCGTCTTTAAAAAACACGCCTATTGTATTGGGTAAAAACTTTAGCGGGAAAATTGATAATCTGATGGTTTGGGGATCGGACAGAGAGGGTTCGATACAATCGGACGCTAATAATCCATACGAACTGAATATAGGAAGTTGGAATAACCTATTCTTAAATGCATATTGGACAGGTGACGATGCACAAAACGTAGGAAAAGACTTCCAAAGCTATACACACATGATTCAGTTTATGAAAGACTACTATGCCAATCACCGTGGTATGAAAATCCGTTTAGGCATTATCTATCCCGATGGTGATAAATGGAATAACGTTTTAAATCAGCCTGCAAATGTCGATCGCATGATTGGTGATATTAAAAAGTTCATGCCATATTTTGACGGTTTAGACATCGACCTTGAATGGCATAATTACCATGTACTGAACCCTGTGCTACACCGTATTATCAATGAAGTAGTAAAAGATAGTCCGGAAATGACTTTCAGCGTTTCTCAACACTATTATTCATATACTCTAGACAAAGCGTTATTAACGAGTCCTTATATCGACTATTTCACAATGCAAGTATATGGTCCGCATACCAACACCTATACATGGGACTATTATGTAAATGCCTATAACTCATTTATTGGTTATGGATATCCAAAAGAGAAACTATTAATGTCGTACGGCATTTTATTGGTGGATGGCACAGAAGAGGGATATAAAGATCTATTCGAAAAATATGGGATGAATGAATCGAACTATGACCCTGCCTTAAACAGCTGGATGTGTGGAAGCGGTTTGAAATATTTCAACGGTGTAAATCAAATCAAACGCAAACAAGAGTTTATTATCGACAATGACTGCCGCGGAACAATGTATTTTGATATGGGAAATGACACCAGAGTAAGCGAAAAAACAAGTCTTATCCGCGCTCAAAACGATGTGATAGCAGCCAATGTAGATACACTTATCACTGAAGTGAAGAACTTGCCTACCGGAATCATTAAGATCAATAAAAACGATGACAAAATAGCCTATGTCACTGCTTCGAAAGATGGTAAAACATTGACCATTGAGCTTGCAAACAATCAATCACACGGCTCATGTACCATCATCAATGCAGCGGGGGCTATCGAACAACGTATCCAGCTCAACAATGCATCGACAACCATCAATTGGTCGAATGCCGATAAAGGCATATATATGATACAAGTTGACAATGGTTCACAAAGTGAAACGATAAAACTTTACAAACACTAAACCTTATAAATTATGAGAAATAAGTTATTGCGTATAGTATCGGTACTATGTGTAATCTTCTTTTCTACTGTTTCGTATGCACAAATCACAGTAAAAGGACAAGTAAAAGGTAGCGATGGGTACGAAATGCCCGGAGTCAATGTAGTAGTAAAAAGCACAAGCAATGGTACTGTTACCGATCTTGACGGAAATTACTCTATTGTTGTACCCAACGATAAATCGGAATTAGAATTCCGATTTATCGGAATGGAGACTCAGGTGATAAAAGTGGGCAAACAAACTACCATCAATGTTACAATGAAAGATGATAGTGAAGTATTGGATGAAGTAGTAGTGGTAGGCTATGGACAGATGAAAAAGAGCGACCTGACAGGTGCCATCGGTTCTTACCGACCCAACGAAACTGAAGCCGGTAAAGTATCGTCGATAGACAATATGTTGCAAGGTAAAATTGCCGGATTAAGTATTAGCTCATCTGTAGATGCACCGGGTGCGGCGAGCGCCGTTACAATACGTGGAGCCAACTCATTGAGAGGCGACAACCAACCTTTGTATGTAATCGATAATATCCCGCAAGCTTCATCGGGTGAGTTTGCCAATACAGGCGACAACAATATTGCCATTGCTACAAATGCACTTTCATCATTGAATCCTGCCGATATTGAAAGCATTGAAGTTCTTAAAGACGCATCGGCTACCGCTATTTACGGATCGCGTGGTGCCAACGGTGTGATCTTGATTACTACTAAAAAAGGTAAATCAGGAAAAACAAAGGTCAACATTTCGGCCAACTTTACCATTACCGATGCTACTCGATTGATGAACATGATGAATCTGGAAGAGTTTGCACAATATCAACTCATTAAAGGGGGTGGATACACCGGAAACAACCCTCAATTGCCATGGAAACCGGATGATAAAACAGGTGAAATGGTTTGGAATGACTACTATATGTATTTCATCGATGATGCAAGCAATGTATGGAGAAAAAATGGGGAGAATTCAAAATTGCCCGAGAAGTGGAGCAAACTACAAGCTATCGATTGGCAAAAAGAGATTTATAGCACTTCCTTTTCGCAAAATTATGCCATCACCCTAAACGGAGGATCAGATAAAACAACCTATTTTGCGTCAGCATCATACAAAGACATCCAAGGTTTGGTACATGGCACCGGCTTAAAACAAGGCGACATGCGCTTAAACCTTAATTCAGAGCTTAGCAGTAAAGTTAAATTGGCAGTCGCATTGAATGGGTCTATCAAAGAAAACGATATGATGGCTGGAGGTAATAGTGTGGGTGGTGCTACAGGTGCTGTTTCGGGTGTTGCACTAGCTTCGGCTCCTTACTTAAAATCGCAAGAAGAGCTTGACCTGATCACCAACGTTTATGACCGTGCTACAGTATGGACA
This sequence comes from Bacteroides sp. UBA7333, assembly GCA_002471195.1. GTDB lineage: Bacteria > Bacteroidota > Bacteroidia > Bacteroidales > Bacteroidaceae > Bacteroides. Next base: position 71,127 of record DKPN01000061.1, on the reverse strand, counting down.
TGGGTCGATGAGTTTGATGACAAGACAAATGAACAAACGTTCAGAGGCTCTATCGACCTTACTTGGAATATTGCAAAATGGATAACGTATAATTTACGTACCGGTGGAAACATCAGTCTACAAGAACGTAAACGTTGGTATGGTCTTCAACTATATGAGGGATCTATGCAAAAAGGATATATCACACATTCCGACTTTGACAGAAGTAACTATTCAGTAGAAAATGTATTTCAGTTTAATTATAATGTCAAGAAAATATTAGATATTAATGCAGTGGCTGGGATTACTTACGATGATTATAATTCATTGAGCAAAGTAGTGGTTGGAAACAACTTCAATATTTATGACTTAAGATATAATGGAATGCACCTAGCAGGAAATAAAGAATACAAACAACCCGATCAAAACGATTATCAGTTATTGTCATTCTTGGGCCGTGCCAACTTATCATTCTTAAATGGCAAATATCTTTTAACTGCCTCGATACGTGGCGATGGATCGAGCAAATTTAGAAAAGGAAATCGTTGGGCATATTTCCCCGCTGCAACAGTTGCATGGCGCTTAGAGCAAGAACAATTCATGCAAGATATTGATTGGTTAAGTCAATTGAAATTGCGTGCAGGTTACGGTAAAACAGGTTCACAATCGATTCCGGCTTACAGCACCTTCGCACCTTATGCCACATCGGGCGATGATGGCAATACCTCACAATCGGCATCGGGCGATGGAAACAAACTCATCGGCATTATGATGAATAAATTGGCAAATGAAGGGTTAAAATGGGAAACAACAGCTTCGTACAACGTTGGTTTAGACTTCGCTTTCTTCAACAACCGCCTCAATGGTAGCGTAGATGTTTATTCTAAAACAACGAGCGACTTGTTGATACAACGTGACCTTCCACCCTCAACCGGATATGCTTATATGACTATCAATCAAGGCAAACTAAGAAATAAAGGTATCGAAATTTCTTTGCGAGGCGACATCATTCGCACTAAAAATGTAACTTGGGAAATGTCTGGAAATATCTCATTCAACCGCTCTAAAATTCTTGATTTCGGTCTACCAGCCGAACAATGGGGATATGACGACAATGGTAACGCACGTTTCTGGAAAGCATATTTGGGCGCTTCATTGGGCGATCATTTCCGCGAAGGTAATATCTTCATTGCAGGCATGGCACCGGGACTATTCTATGGTTACCAAACCGATGGTATTATTCAAGAAAATGACCCCTATTTGGATGAAGTGAAAAGTTCGATCGGATCATTGTCACCAGGAAATTTCAAATTTACCGACCGCAATGGAGATGGACGCATCAACGAAAAAGATAAAACCATCATAGGCAATCCTAATCCTGATTTCACCTATGGTATTCAAACCTCAGTAACATACAAAAATTTTATGTTATCAATGGCTTTCAACGGAGTATACGGCAATGATATTTTGAATGCCAATGCACGTTATTATAATTTCCCATCCAATTCGAATCAAATGATTTTATCAGAATCATTCAAAGAGATGTATCGCGAAGGCAATCCTTGGACTGGTGGAGCAAATTATAGTAAAACAATGACATCGCCCAATGCAGATATTCCTAAAGTTGTTTTCGACAAATATATTGAAGATGGTAGCTTTTTACGTTGTTCGGATATTACTCTAAACTATAACCTCCCACAAGAATTAGCTCGTAAAATCAGATTCTCTAATATCAGTTGTTTCGCATCTGTAAAGAATCCTTTTATCATTACCAGTTATTCAGGATACGACCCTGAGGTGAGTACTTTTGCGTTCGACGGAACACGTCCGGGCATTGATTTGAGTTCTTATCCGCACACACGTTCATTTATCTTCGGATTAAACGTTTCATTCTAAACAAAACAACGCTATATGAAAATATCTAAAATAATATATCTACTACTTCTATCGATACTATTCAACTCGTGCTTAGATGAAGATCCTAGTTATACCTTAAATTCGAAGGTTGTGTACGAAAGTGAATCGGCTGCACAACTTGCTTTAAATGGCATTTATGGCATGATGGCTTCACAAGGAGGATTCGCACAGTTAATTCCAGAAATCAACACAGAGGCTTCGGGGTTGTGCTGGACATCTTACAACACGTCTGATAATCGTTGCCAATATGTGGGAGGATTTATTCCCGTGGCCAACGAGTTTAATGATTTGGTATGGAAAGCTTTATATAAAGCAATTGCCAACTGCAACATCTTTATTAACAGTTGCAACGATAGTGGTTCGGGCAACTGGATAACAAAAGACAACATGGTGGCACAAGCTAAATTTATGCGTGGAGTCTGTTATTACAATTTGCTCTCTTTTTATGGTGGCGTGCCATTACGATTAGAGCCATCATCAGCCAGCAATATTGCATGTCCGCGTGCATCACGCCAACAGGTAATCGACCAAATAGTGAAAGACTGGACCGAATCTGCCGAATATTTGGATGAAAAAATGTCATTGGCAAGCGGCACTCCTACAGCACCCGGAAAATATTCGGCTTACGCCTATTTAGCAAAACTATATTGGTATATGGGATGCAACGCGTGGGCAGCCGAACAAGGTGATGAATGGGCGGTTAAAGAGCTTAAGGCAGCTTGGCCCGAAATGGAAAGCAGCAGAACATATTTTGAAAAGGCAGAAGCCTACGGAGATATAGTGATGGAAAAAGGTAGCTTCGAACTCGAACCTAATATCAATACTCTTTTCAATGGGAAACGTGTTTCGTTCTCAAAAGAGTTTGTCTTTGTGGTCGATGCCACTGGCAATACATCGGTAAACGTAGGATACAATTCATTGCATTGGACATTCTCTCCGATGAATTCATCTCCCGGCGAGAGCTGGGGACGTTGCCAACCCAACAAATCGTTCTATGACTGGGCACACGGTACCTATCAAGACGATCCCCGTTTGGCTATTTCGTTTATGTCGCTTTATGCTAAATACGAAAATGGATCACCTTCATCCGATTTGCAATCGGCCTACCCATTGGTAACCAAAAACAGACTGGATACAATTGGTTGGGAAATGCGCGATACAATTATTGCAGGACGCCCCATTGTGATTAAAGTACCCATTACCGAACGCACATTTATAATAGAAGACTCTATCAATTATGCCATCGGTGGAAAGTATGCCGATCCTACCAATCCACAAATTCATGAATTGGATTCATTGATCAAAGAAAAGTTTGCACGTACAAAAGGACCTAGCGATTGGAATATTAACGATTGGGCGTACTTCCATAAGCACTATACAACCGATTGTACGGGTCGTTACTCAAACAACAATCTATACGTGTATCGTTATTCCGATTTTCTTTTATTAATGTCTGACGTGAAAAATGAGTTAGATAAAAAAGGAGAAGCAATTGCATTGGCCAATCAGGTTTTAACACGTGCACGCTCATCGGCAAGTAAACCTACTACTTATCCATTAAACTGGGATGGCTCATTGACGAAACAACAGATAAGAGAATTGGTATTTCACGAACGTTTATTTGAGTTGGTAACAGAGTATGACGGCTTTAACGATACACGTAGAAGGGGTATTGCATGGCGCAAAACATTATTAGAACGTAACAATAACCATGCCATCACTAAAGCTTGTTATGAACATGGAGTTGAAAACGGTTACAAAGCCTATTGGAGAGAATATTGGTATCCAAATGATGGAACAGAAGATTGGAATACTTATTTGGTAAGGAATCAACTTCTACCCATCCCACAGGGTGAATTAAGTACAAATAATGATATCAGTATTATCGATCAAAACCCCGGATATTAATACATAATTATATATTTATTGTTCAGTGGCAGAGAAAAGATGATAACATCCCTACTCTGCCACTTTATTTGAGCTATTATTGAATGAAATGAAGAAACATAGATTAAATCGAATATTCATATTATTGACAATATTTTTTTGTTGTAGCTGCCAACAACAAGAGAAATATTATATTAAAAATCTAACGTTTCCAGAAAATATATCATTAGATGAAAAGGTGGAAATGGCATCCCGATTGGTTCCTTCAAGACAACAACTTGAATGGCAGAAAATCGAACTTTCGGCATGTCTTAATTTTGGAATCAACACATTTACCGGTCGTGAATGGGGAGATGGACAAGAAGATGCACAACTGTTCAATCCTACGGAGTTAGATGCGGAGCAATGGGTAAAAACATTGAAAGAGTGTGGTTTCAAAATGGCTATTATTACAGCAAAACACCACGATGGATTTTGTTTATGGCAAACAAAAACAACCCAACATTCGGTGGCGGCATCACCATGGAAAAACGGCAAAGGAGATGTGATTAAAGAGGTGAGCGATGCCTGTCATAAATATGGAATAAAATTAGGAATATACTTATCGCCTTGGGATCGTAATGCCGAAAGTTATGGTGATTCTGAAAAATATAATGATTTCTTTAAACAGCAACTAACCGAGCTGCTCACTCATTATGGGAAAATACACGAAGTATGGTTTGATGGAGCGAGTGTTGAAGATTTTAATGGAAAGAAGCAGGTTTACAATTGGGACGATTTTTATCAAACAGTTTATCAGCTCCAACCCGATGCAGTGATTGCCATTATGGGTGATGATGTGCGATGGGTAGGCAATGATAATGGATATGCACGAGTATCAGAATGGAGTACTACACCCCTTGTACCAGGAAGTTACGCACGATCGGAAAAGGTAAATAGAAGTTTAAATATCCGCACCAACTCTAATGATTTGGGTAGCCGCAATGTATTAAAAAATGCCACCGAATTATTTTGGTATCCCTCTGAGGTTAGCGTTTCTATTCGTCCAGGATTATTTTATCGGTCGCAACACGATCAGCAAGTTAAAACAGCCAATCAATTGGTCGATATCTATTACAATTCGGTGGGTAGCAACTCTTCGTTATTGCTCCACATACCGCCCGATAAAAGAGGGTTACTGCATGAAAACGATGTGATGCAACTACGAAAATTCGCTGCACACATTAATACGGTATTCAATGAAAATTTAATCACCAACAATATTCCACATCACAATTTAAAAGAGGGGAGCCAAACGACATATCAACTCAACGAGAAAGAGTATGTCAATGTATTTATGATTCAAGAAGATATTAGCAGAGGGCAACGTATCGAATCTTTTAAACTTGAAGCTTACATCAACGACCGTTGGGAGTGTGTAGCCAATGGCACTACGATCGGGCACAAACGTTTAATACGATTTCCCAAAGTAGAAACCGATAAATTCAGATTAACAATCAATAAATCTCGAAACAGATATAATATTTCTCAAGTAGGCGGTTATTATGAAAAGCCACTGAATGAAATCAAAAACAGAGATTTACTAACAGATAAAAGTCATGACGTGTCAAACAATAATGATATTTAGCAACATCGTATCAATCATAGAATACAAATATAAATGAAAAGCGTATGAAACAATCCAACAAACGAAACTTAAAACATCTGATTATTGCAATATGCATCCATCTAGTATGCATCCCTTCGATTGCAGGAAATAGCGAAAAACCTTTTGTTGTTCCCGAAATAAAAGAGTGGAAAAACGGAAAAGGAATACTCGAATTGAATAAGAATATGCGAATTGTATATTCCGAGAAACAGCCTCAACTCCAACCGGTAGCCGAAATGATGGCAGATGATTGTCTGAAAATGTTTGGGTGGAAACCTTCAATAAGTACTACCAATGCGCATGCTGGAGACATTGTGCTGGAATTAAAAAATGATAAGAAACTTGCCGAAGAGGGATACATCGCTAAAGTAGCAGATAAGGTTGTATTGATGGGCAAAACGCCTCAATCAATTTATTGGGCTACTCGAACAATTCTTCAAATAAGTGAAACATACGAAGGCTTCCAACTTCCCAAAGGCGAGATACGAGATTATCCCGACTATCCGATTCGTGGATTTATGCTCGATTGTGGTCGAAAATTTATTCCGATGGGATATCTGAAAGATCTAGTCAAAGTGATGGCTTACTATAAGATGAATACACTTCAAATTCATCTCAACGACAATGGTTTTAAACAGTATTTCGAACATGATTGGAATAAAACATACTCGGCGTTTCGTTTAGAATGCGATACATATCCCGGGCTGGCTGCACACGATGGGCATTATACAAAAAAAGAGTTTATTGAATTTCAGAAAGAAGCTTTACAATTGGGGGTTGAAATCATACCCGAAATAGATGTTCCGGCACACGCTTTGGCGTTTACTCAATACATGCCGCAATTGGGAAGCCAAAAATATGGATTCGATCATTTAGATTTGTTTGCACCCGAAACCTATCCTTTTATAGATGCCTTGTTTAAAGAGTATTTAGAGGGCGATGAACCGGTGTTTTGCGGTAGACGCGTTCATGTAGGTACCGATGAGTATTCGAATGAGACACAAGATTTGATCGAAAAGTTTCGCGATCTAACCGATCATTGTATCAAATTGGTCGAAAGCTATAATAAACAGGCTTGCGTGTGGGGAGCGTTGACATATGCAAACGGACAAACACCTGTAAAATCAGAAAACGTCATCATGAACCTATGGGCACCGGGATTTGCCAACCCTCAAGATATGATCGATCAAGGTTATCAACTCATCAGTATGAACGATTGGGACATTTATATTGTGCCCGGAGCATTTTATTATAATGATTATTTGAAGGAGGAAAAATTGTATAACAACTGGACACCGGCATCAATAGGCAAAAAGACCTTCGAAGATAAACATCCATCTATATTGGGTGGGATGTTTGCCGTATGGAACGATTTAGTAGGCAATGGCATTACAGTAAAAGATATACATCACCGCACATTTTCGTCTATGCAAACCCTAGCAACAAAAATGTGGACAGGCCAAAACACAACTCTTCACTATGATGAGTATAATACAAAACGTACTATTCTAAGTGAGGCACCCGGTGTTAATCAATTGGCACGAATCGGATCGAAACCCTCGTTGGTATTTGAAACCGCATCTGTCGATCCGGGTAGTCAACTACCATTGCAAGAAATTGGATACAACTACACCATCAATTTCGATTTGAATGGAAAAGAAGAAAGCCCCGGAACCATCCTATTTCAATCGGATAATGCCACTTTTTATCTTGCCGACCCGATTAGCGGATGTATGGCATTTGCACGCGATGGTTATTTAAATACTTTTCGATATAAAGTTCAAGAAGGCACATCGGCATCTATACAAATTGAAGGCGACGCAATATCTACCACTCTAAAAGTAAATGGAAAACTGATTGACAAGATGACACCACAAATGAGATATTTTAATTGTGGAAAAGACTCGATGTTATATCACCGAACTTTAGTATTTCCTCTTGAGCAAGCAGGAAATTATAATAGTCAAGTAAGCCATCTGAAGATATACAATTATTGCCAAGAATAATTGTTACGCGTAGCATGAACTAAACATCATTTATGTATAAATTACATAAACAATGTATCAAGATTTAAAACTTAGCCCTTAGTATACAATATAGGGCTTAGTTTTTTATTTATTTTGTAGTACAATCACACAATGTTAGATAATATATTTGATACATGGGCAACATCTTTTTTAAGAACAAACTACTTTTAAGTCTAATTCTATTCTTCACAGTATTTACTTCTGATGTTTATGCATTCCCCCACTATAATTTTAAAAAACTTTCCATCGAAGATGGATTGAGTCAAAGCACTGTAACCTGCGCTCTGAAAGATGCTAAAGGCATTATGTGGATAGGCACGACCATGGGATTAAACCGTTTCGACCAATATGAATTAAAGAATTATTTGCACGAAACCGATGTTCCAAATGCATTGCCCGACAATCATATTTGTTTTATTCTTGAAGACGCGCAACAAAACTTATGGGTAGGTTCATTAACCGGTTTAACACAATACAATCGTAACGACGATAACTTTAAAACACTACTACTAAATGAAACGCAGATACAAGCCCGAACCGCCATTTTAGTAGACGATGGAGTGTTGTTTTGCGGTACGCACATTTGGAAATATTGCTATAAATCGAAATCAATCAAAAAGCTACCGATTGTAAATAATGATAAAGCGATCAGCGATTATTTTGGGTACATAGAACATTGGTATGATGATATATATGTAGTGGGCACTCGATGGAAGGGATTATATTTATATGAGTTGACCACCGGAAAAATTCAACCCTTCGAAGCTATCACAGAAGAACATATTATTGCATATTGTATCGATAAAAAAAATAACTTATGGATCTCTCCTTACGGCAAAGGAGCCTATTGCTATAATAAAGAAGGGCAATTATTAGCAAAATATAATTCGCAAAACTCAAATTTAAATAATGATATTATTTTAGATTTCGGCTTATTAAAAAACGAATTATGGATGGCCACCGACGGAGCAGGCATCGCTTGTCTCAATCTTGACAATCAAGAGATAAAGCATATAGCCCATCAACAAGGCAATGTCAATTCTTTTCCGGCTGCATCGGTCAATTGTTTATACATTGCCAATCCCAACTCTATTTGGGCAGGTACTATCCGCGATGGTATCATCAACATTCATGATGTGTATATGCAAACCTATCAGCAAGTGCCTTTAAACAGCCCTTTCGGATTAAGTAATAAGACAGCTCTCAGCATCTACGAAGAAGATAATTATATTTATGTTGGCACCGAAGGTGGAGGATTAAACCGATTTGACAAGACGAGTCTGTTATTCAAACACTTTCCATCGACATATGATGAAATGGTAGTAGATGTGGCCGGATATAATAATGATGAGCTTATTGTTTCATTCTATGGGAAAGGACTATTCTTCTTTAATAAACATACCGGAACCTATCGTACTTGCCATTTCTTAGGCGATACACTCACCCACAAATTATGCAATTTAGGATTGAGCATTCGCATCTATAGATACTCAAAAGGCAAATATTACATCTTGTCAGACCAAGCATATTTCTATGACAGCCTAACCAATACATTAACACCGGCTCAAATATCGGGTGCACTGAAAGAGGCAAATCTAGTATTAGGAAATTTGAGAGTGATATTTAATAATGAGAATTATTCGTATTTATATAGCGACCAAAATATATTCCGATTAAATAACACAAATCATACCATCACCCCTATTTATTATACCGGGTATAATAATATTATAAAAGATGCCTGTTACGATTATTCAGGCAATTTATGGATAGCCAGCAACAAGGGATTAAAACGGTTCGATCTCAATACCTCAGACATGGAGTCGATTGAAACACCTCTCATTAGCGAAGCGAGAAGGGTGGTATACGATCAAGCCGGAAGATTATGGGTCGGATCAAAAGGTCATCTATTTTTATATTCGATAAAAGATAATGTTTTTACGCTTTTCGACGAGAGCGACGGCGTAATGGTCAATGAATATATACCATGTAGTAGTAGCCACACTAAAAATGGAGATATCTATTTGTGCGGTTCGAATGGGCTATTGCAAATAGGGTCCAACCATTTTAATATATACCCATCCAACGTTGATGTTTCCAATCATATTGGTTTAATGGATGTGCTAATTAATGGGGCTAAGGTAAACAACAAAATATCCGATAAGAATGAACTTGAATTGCCCTATGATTTCACATCATTGACCGTCAAGCTCATTGAGAATACCGATCATGTATTTCGCCATCGCATCTACCGATTTCATGTATCACACCTCAACAATTATATAGAATCTTATACTCCCACCCTTTCATTGTATTCGCTTCCTCCGGGTAAGTATGACATAGCTGTTTCGTTAAGCAATAGAAACAACACATTTACCACACCAATCCATGTGTTAGCATTGCACATTAAAGCACCGTGGTGGAATTCATGGTGGTTTAAGCTCATCGCTATCATTGCATTCATCGGATGTACAATTTATTATTTCTACCACATCAATCGAAAGAAAACCATCAGTATGCAATGGGAGGTAACCGAGCATAAACAAAAAGCAGACGAACAAAAGATAAGATTTTTAATTAATCTAAGTCATGAACTTCGCACACCATTGATGCTTATCTACTCGCCATTGAAACGTTTATTAAAGAATAACAACACACTGGATGATCATACACGCAACATACTTGAACATGTTTGTATACAGAGCGGAAAAATGAAAAACATCATACAGATGGTATTGGATGTAAGGCAAATAGAGATGGGAAAAGACACCTTACAATTAACGACATACCCCTTTAATGAATGGCTCAAAGAGGTAGCAGAGAATTTTATGTTTGAATATTCAAGCAAAAATGCCATCTTAGAATATCATTTTGATGAACGCATCACAGAGTGGACTTTCGATAGCAACAAGTGCGAAATCATCGTTTCCAACCTATTGGTCAACGCTTTAAAGTTCAGCCCCGAAGGAAGTAAAATAGAGCTATCTACTTCGTTAGAAAATGACAAGATACGCGTTTTTGTGCGCGATGAAGGTGTTGGATTGACCGACGAAGACTTGCAACATTTGTTTGAACGTTTTTACAAAGGTAAAACCTCAAAAGAGGGAAATGGCATTGGATTATCATATGCAAAAACATTACTAGAACAACAAGGAGGCAATATCAATGCCTATAACAATGAAACAAAAGGGGCAACATTCTTTTTTGAACTACCCCGAAACAAAAATAAAGAAGCCAACAAAAAGAATACGAATATATCTTTAAATGATTTCTTACGCTTTTCTGAAAGTAAACGCGATATAAAATCATTTGAGGAGGTATTTGAGTTGAATAAATATTCGATTCTTATCGTTGAAGACAATATTGAACTCAGCATTTTATTGAAAGAATCATTGCTTCCATTCTTTCAAAAGGTATTTATCAAAAGCTGCGAACGAGATGCCGTATTGGTAGCCACACAAAAGCTGCCCGATGTTATATTAAGTAATGTAACACTTGAGAGTGGCAATGGTATCAGTCTTTGCCGACAATTAAAGACAGCAGAGAAAACAAAACTAATTCCTTTTGTGCTACTCAGTTCTCAGTCGGATGCCGAAAGTATTGCTTCGGGCTATAGTGCAGGAGCAGATATCTTTTTGCAAAAGCCTATCGACATTGACGATTTAATTACGATATTACGCAACTTACTGAAAAACCGAAAACAGCTACAAAATTATTATCGCTCAAACGATAAATACCATATGATAATAGAGGAGGATATGAGCAATATCGATGAGAAGTTTACATTAAAAATAAACAACTTAATCATCGACAACCTAAATAACTCCAATTTAAGTGTCGAATTCTTAGCCGAAAAACTAGGAATGTCGCGTACCTCACTTTACAATAAAGCGAAAACCACGATCAAAATGAGTCTTAGCGATTACATTAATAATTATCGCATTGAGAAAGCCATAGAGATGCTTACCAAATCGGACAGCACGATACTAGAAATATCCGAAGCCATTGGCTTCAATAATCAACGCTATTTCAGTACTTTCTTTAAAAAAATGACTGGATTTACACCCAGTCAATATCGCGACAAACAAAAGGAATAGCCCATTCCGTCAATCGTATCGAGCAAAAAGCACTCAATCAAGCAAACAAACAGAAGCTATCTTTTGAACAAAAGTATTGATCGTATTTTGTGATACCGCTTATTCACATTGGTGATACCGCTTATTCACGGTTGTGAAACCGCTTATTCACAAGTGTGAATGTAGTGCTTCACTAAATTGAGTAAAGGTATGAAAATAGAGAGCTATTATCTTCTACTGCAATCAATACTCAAAAGTGATACCGAGTGTGGGCAGTATGGTTCCGCTTTTTTGTTCTACATACTTCATTTGGTAGCGTTGTTCGGATTGCGGTGCATCAGGGTTGGCTATTACACCCGTACTAAGTAGAACATCAGGACTCTGATAAATCGATTTAGAAATGTTTTGCAAGTCGATATAAAAACCCAACATAGAACGCTTAAAATAGAACGATTTGTCTACACGAACATCGAGCTGACCAAAAGCTTTTCCCCTACCCATGTTGTATTGTGTGTAGTCATAATAGGGTCGGCCTTGCGCATCCCAAGCATTGACCATTGAAGAGCGCTCTACGTCGTATGGAGTAAAAGGTGATCCTCCGATACAACTAACTTTTGCACCGACACTCCAATTGCGAGGAAAATTATACGTTCCGCTGAGGTTCACAATGTAACGATTGTCCCAAGCCGAAGCGATGTAGGGATCGGTGCTACTATTGCGGTATTCGCTTCTGAATAGAGTAAATGAGGTAGAAAGGTTCAATCTTCCGGGCATAATCCATCGCCCCAACACCTCTACTCCATAAGAACGACCTTGCGCAGTGGGCAAAAGCAGTTCATTACCTATCACACCATAGTCATCGCCCTTACAGGCCAACGGAATGCCATCGACTACCGAAAGTGGCACATGGTTGTATTTCTTATAAAACCCTTCGGCCGATACCTCAAATCGGTTGGCCATGTTCCAACTCATCCCAAAGCTATTTTGCCACACACTCACATATCGCAAACCTTCGTTTGCCCATCTACCCCATTCATCTTTATAACCCATGGCAGTAGCCTGTGGCCGTTGATAATACAGGCCGCTCGAACCCACCAATTGAAATCCTTTGCCCAATTCATAGGATAAAGCAACTCGTGGCGAAACCTGTTTAGAGAGTCGATTCATCGTTTGCGAAAAGTTATTGGCATCGGCTCTTACACCCATCGATGCCGTGAAACGTTCGTTGGGCGAGGTATAACTGGCAGTTCCAAAAAAGCTCCACATCAATAGGTTGAGATGACTTCTATATATAAAATTTTCGTTGAACTTATCATTAAAACGCTGTAAGCTGTTATTATCGAAATAGCCCATTTCGAACGATGCACCAACGTTGATACTCCAGTTAGAAAGAGTCGTTAAATTCTCGAACCGGAGTTTGGTTTGCTGTTCGATAGAGCGAAGTTTCAATATTAAATTATCGTGGTTGCTTTCGTCATTGCCACGATATTTGGTGTTTCGATTGTTCAAATAGCTATGACTCAATGATAGTGTCTGAACATGAATACCGCTATAATGACGATACAAAGCCCCCACGGTAAATGTTTCTTGTTGAATTTTAGGTAGATAACTCAATATATACTCGGCACTTTCGCCTGTCACTTTTGTATTTAAGCGCATGTTATCAATCCCCATAATCCCCAAAACAATTAGTTCGTTGTTGGCATTAAAGCGTGTTTTGGTTTTAAATTGTGCATCGGTAAAGGTGGGTAAAAATGGCAACCCCAACAGATCAAAAAGAAATTGGAGATAAGACTGACGAACCGAAAAAAGATAGGTAGTCTTCTCATTCAATGGGCCGTTGGCCGATAAGGAAACTTCGGAGGCTCCCAATGTAGCTTTTAATGAATGACGCTCAGTACTTCCATCGCGTAGCTTCATATCAATGACCGAACTTAATGCATTGCCACGATTTACGGGGAATGCACCCGAATAGAAATTTACTTCGCGTAGCAAGTCGGCATTAATAATGCCCACCGGTCCACCCGATGCACCTTGCGTACTAAAATGGTTGATATTGGGTATTTCGATGCCGTCAATAAAGAATGAGTTTTCGGATGGCGCACCTCCGCGCACAATTAAGTCGTTGCGATATCCGGCCGGCGAAAAGGCTACCCCGGGATAAAGCTGCACAATACGCGAAATATCGCGATTGGCTCCGGGACTTTTCTCAATCTCTTGCAAGCCGATAATACGAAGCCCCGAAGGACTTTCAACCATTTTGCGGAACGCCGAAGCAGTGATAGTAACTCCTTGCAACTCGGCAGCACTCTCCTCCATTTCGATAGTAATATTGAGATTTTTGTTAGAAACAATATATTCGGGAGTAAGCTGTGTTTTATATCCCAACGACGAAACTTTCAGTTTATAGATACCTGGTTTCACTCTATCTATTTCGAATTGTCCCAAAGAGTCGGTCACCGCACCGATTGCAAAACCATCGAGTTGTACACTTACATAATCGAGAGGCTGCCGATTGGTTTTATGAATAACAGTTCCTTTGATAGAAAAAGTAGATTGCGCAGATATACTCACAATGGACAAAAAGCAAAGAAATGTAATGATTAGAAGATATCTCATGGTATAATTGATAATAGCATTGATAGTTAATTAAAAAACGAAGGTAACAATAATATTGTTTATGCCATGATTCCTATCTTTTTTATCGCCCGCCCGAGATAATTTAGGCAATTTGGTTTTTTATTTTTTCCGTTCACTGATAATATGCCACAAAATAAAAATATTATACACACATCAATCAGTATCCTATTATCTTTGCATAATAACTCAAATACCAATATAATATTTATGAACACGAAAATCATCCGTATCACATTTTTATCTCTTTTCATGCTTCTCCTTACCAACACCGCAGGAGCCCATGGCATTAACATCATCCCCAAACCACTTAAATGTGAATTAAAAGAGAGAAAGGGTTTCACGATCAATTCAAAAACAAAAGTGATTTACCATCCCGAGTTGGCTTCGCAAGCTTCTCTTTTTGTAGATTATATATATGCGCCTACTGCTTTGAAACTAAACAAGACACAAGGCCATAAACCAGAAAAAAATTCGATTTTGTTTGCACTCGATAACTCCATAGACAATGAAGAGGGCTATAACCTCACTGTTTCGGACAAACAGATCATCATAAAAAGCAAATCGGCGGCAGGAGCATTTTATGCAATGCAGTCGTTGATGCAATTGCTACCGCCCGAAATCGAGTCGAAACAGTTGAAAGAGATCGATCTAACCGTTCCGGTCATTTTTATCGAAGATGCACCCACCTTTAAGTGGAGAGGAGCAATGCTCGATGTATCGAGATATTTCTTTTCAAAAGAGTTTGTTCTTAAATATATCGATATGATGTCGTTATACAAGCTCAACACACTCCATTTTCATTTGATTGATGATGCCGGCTGGCGACTTGAAATTAAAAAATATCCATTGCTCACTGAAGTAGGTGGATTTCGTGGTGAAGGCGAAAATCGTACAGGAGGGTTTTACACACAAGAGGATATCAAAGAGATGGTAGCCTATGCAGAGGCACGTGGTATTGTGATTGTACCCGAAATTGCATTTCCGGCTCACGTTCTATCAGGTGTAGTGGCATACCCTTGGTTGAGTTGCCGCGAGGAACAGTTGAAAGTGCTTACACAACATTATATTAGCAAAGATCTTATTTGTCCCGGCAAACAAACGACAATAGACTTTTTGAAAGATGTGCTAGAAGAAACATGCGAATTATTTCCATCGAAGTATATCCACATCGGCGGCGACGAAGCGGTTTATCAATACTGGAATAATTGTCCTCACTGCCAAAAACTATTAAAAGAGCAAGGTTTAGAGAAAAGCTCACAACTGCAAGGATACTTAACCAACTTGGTGGCTGATATGGCAGCCAAACACAACCGAACCATTGTAGGTTGGGACGAGATTCTAGAACGTGGAAAGGTAACAAAACCCGTGGTTAGTATGATATGGCGCAACATGAACAACCTCGACCATGTATACAATCAGGGACATAAGGCTGTGCTTTGTCCTACCTCACATTTGTATTTCGATACTCCCGAGTCGAGACTCCCATCTGAAATAAAAGCGGCTACCTGGTTAGCACCGATCTCTTTAGAGAAATGTTATAGTTTCGCCACAGAAAAATTCGAAGGCGACTCGGTGATCATTGGTCTTCAAGCGGCATTGTGGGGCGATCAGTTTATATTTGGCACCTTATTGCAAGAACTCGATTTATTGGATGAAAATCGTTCCGAGAACTATGTGGAATATTTGATGTTGCCACGCCTAATGGCAATGTCGGAAATAGGATGGACACCTAGCCAGATGCGCAATTACGAGGAGTTTTTTCCAAGAGTATTGAATCATTTTAAACGTCTCGACAATGCAGGGTTTACCTATCGTGTGCCCTCACCCGATGTAAAACATACCAAAGTAGATGAGGGATATATGATAGAGCTCAGCACTCCGCTCGACAATGCTACTATTCATTACACTACCAACGGAGAAAGAGCAACTCCATACGATAAATTATACACAGCGCCTTTCCAAGTGAATCAGCTATCGGATGTACGTGCTGTAACTGCATTGACAAAAACACATCATTCGGTTCCTACCTTTTTCACTGAAAACTACGATGCCTATAAGCAATATGGCACATTTGCAAAAAGGGTGAGATATAATGAAGTGACTGATCAAAACACAGTAGACCTAACCGGGAAGATTAATGCTGACGGTGAATATCAAATCACCATTGTTGCGTTGACCGATGGTGTTGATGTGGCGATAGGCGAAATAGAGATCATGAAAAACAATGATAAAACCAGTGGCACAGCCATCAACTCGATCATTGCCGACAAACCAGTGAGTGGAAAATTCATCATCAGCGAGTGGCAAGCCGGAACTCCATATAGCGCCGTGATGAAATTAAATGCAGGACAAAACAACAGAGGAAATATTGCCGTGTTTATCAAAAAGCTTTAAACATAAAATCATTTTAAAAAAGACAGAGAGAGGGATGAAAATCTCTCTCTTTTTTTATCACATAGCGTTCGTTTTTCGTACGAAAAAGTGGTAGTATAGTTCAAAATAGGAAACAAGAACAGCCAAAAGAAAATGTTAACGACAAATTAATATTAATTAGAGATAAAGCACAGAGAATATCGACATCTAAAATTCATTTAAACCAACACAAAAACCTCATTTAAATTACTATTTAATATATACAAAACCATCAAAAAACAAATCTGTAAGATCAAAACAATAAATTACAATATACTGACAAAAAGAGAGATAAATATTATTGCTTAAAAAAGGTTGTTCTTGTTAATGTTTTATTATAATTTTGCAAAAAAATAAAACAACTTAAATAAAGGATATAAAGGTTCTTATCCTAATTAAAGCAACAACAAACATGAAATCAGAACCTACCTTAATCATTAAAACATTTATCACGCATGAGAAAATTTATCTATTTGATGCTATCTCTTACGTTGTTGGTATCTTGTCAAGAAGATAAGATCACAGTTAACGAAAACATTGAGATACCCGAAGGAAACACAAACACACTAAAATTCGGAAATGACGGGGGTGCACAAACTATCAGTTTTAAAACACAATTAGACTGGGTGGCAACAGCAAGCGAAAGTTGGGTGAAACTATCGCCAGCCAGCGGACCGGCCGGAGACGTAACAATTCAAGTTTCAGTAGATGAAACAACCACAAACAGAAACGCTACCATAACGATAAACAATGGCAAAGAGAGTCAAGAATTTAAGGTAGAGCAGTCTAAATATCCATCTGAAAATAATTTTGATGTTGCATATACAAAGTTAACACTTGAGAAGTATGCAGATGAGAAATTCGAATGGCACTTAGTGTTGCAAAACGAAGAAAGTGCAGGCAGCTATGAACCAGCTGGTACGTCTGTATATATCAAACTCCTATTGGATAAAACTTGGAACTATAGCAAAGGTGCCCCTATTGGCGAGTTCAACATTGAGCAAACTCAAGAAACAGGTACTGCTATTGGTGTCATATCAATCGACAATGAAGAAAAAATGATTGAAAATGGATCGGTAGAATTGATTAAAACAGAAGATGGCTTAAAGGTAGGACTTATTGCTACTGATTCTGATGGAAATCAACTTCATACTTTCTACACGGTAGTTCCCGAAGATTCATATATGTTCAACAATGCATATGGCAGTACTATCGGTCGCGACTTAACTATCACAAACTTTACTCAAGCATTTATCGAAGATGAAGGCGATATATTTGGAGTAGGCAAAAAGGTATGGCGCTTAAATATAGCACCCGACGATATTAAGTTTAAATATGTAGGCTTCCATGAAGGCGCGGGTGAATGGATGACAATAACATTGGTAACGTCACTTGAAACGACATTCCCTGTAGGTAAATTCCCATTTGTGGATGAAACATTCGACCTTGAGCTAAACACGGCAGTGAAAGGTAAACGTACGTGGCTAGATGGTAGCGGCTTAAACTCATGGTGGATGAACCAAAGCGGCCCACGACAATATGTTGAAGAGGCTCCCTTCTTTGGTGGAACCATTGATATTAAAGAAAATGGAGATGGAACTTATACAGTAGACATTTTATCGGTAGACGACGCTTTGCCCGAAAACAACACATTAATGGTAAAATACAATGGTGGTATCGAGCTGTACGACTCAAATAATACCGGAGATTTTGCCATTGCGAATGCAGACTTCTATGGTCCTTTCGAATTCCCATCAGAAAACATGAACTGGTTTATTGGTTTGGGAGATGCTGATTTCAAAAATAATCCCGGTGGTCAAGGACAAGCATGGGTATTCGACATCATGGCTTCGCCTACTCAAGTATTAACAGCAGGTGTTCCATATGGTAAATATACCATTCAGAAAAACTCAAACTATGGTGTAGGTACCTGTCATTTCGCTAAATATAGAGTTTACGAAAACTATGAGTTGAAAAAAGAAATCAATATCGTTTCGGGTTCAATCGAGATTAAGAAACTGGAAGATGGAAGAAATGCCATCATAGTGGATGGTGTAGATAGCAACGGTAAATCGCATAAAGGAGAGTATAAAGGTAACATCCCTACAAACTCGGTTGTATCAATTCCGCTAAAAGATCGTGTATTCAAAAGCGAAGGAGCACGTGTTAGTTCACAGTTTTATGGTTACAACTATTCACCAGAGAATGAATCGCCTCAAAAACAAGGTTGGGACATTATCATGGAAGATGAAACGCTAATCAACTCAAACGGAGTAGATGGTCTTGGTATCACGTTAATGCTAAGAACAAGCAAACCAACATCGTTTGCAGAAGGTATTCCAGTAGGTATATTCCCAATTTACGAACCCGACCAAACGGGCGTTGTAGAAGGTATTTATAACGGCGACTTTACCTACTATTCGGTATATTACCAAACCACTGAAAGAAGATTAATGATTACCGGTGGTAATGTGATTATTTCGAAAAACGGAGATGAATATAACATTGAACTAGACCTTGAAACAGCCAACAAAGAGGTTAGATACACCATCACAGGCGGATATAAAGGAACTGTTAAATTAGACGATTTTTCTGCTCCGATGAGTATGTCACGCAAGAAAAACGCTCAAAAAGAGAGCGCAAAAGTTCTATTCAATAAATAACACGTTATACGTTGTATATAACGAGATAACACACATAAAATGAAACGGACTACATAAATATACATTATAGTTTATGTAGTCCGTTTCTTACAAATAACCAATTAAATCGGTTCCGATTGTATTTCGAGTCGAAACGATTATTTAATGATTACAAACATGAAGAGAATATTGATAGGAATGTGCATGGCCGGAGCATTGTTCACACAAGGCTGTAGCTCTGGCATGAATGACTTTATGGATAACCATGAAGCGGTTCATCCTGAAGCAGAAGATAGCACATCTAATTATGAAAGTGGAGTGATAAGAGTAAAGCTAAGCGAAGCTTTATGCGAATCGATATCAGAAAATGAAGATACACGTACACTAAAAACAAGGTTGAGCAATGAGTTAGGCAATTTACCCATTGTTTCGATGAAGCGTCTATATCCATATGCCGGAAAGTTTGAAAAAAGAACCCGCGAAATGGGAATGCATCAATGGTATGTTGTAAAATTCGACCCCAATATGCCTACATCTCGAATGGTGAGTTCGTTTACACGCAGCAAAGATGTGGAAAAAGTGGAACGTGTACCTGTTATTATTCATTTTAAATCGGAAGTAACAACCAACTACACTAGCATGGTGCAAGCCAAAGCTGCGAGCCAAGCAACCAGCGAAGCTCCTTTTAATGATCCTTATTTATCAGATCAATGGCATTATAAAAACAATGCTGATAACAAAAATCATCTGCCAAATGCGGATGTAAACGTATATCCGGTATGGAAAAATAAGCTTGTTGGAAACGCAGAGGTGATTGTTTGTGTGGTAGATAATGGCGTAGACTATATGCACGAAGATTTGATAGATAATATCTATATGAATCGTGCCGAACAAGGGGGTACGCCGGGTGAAGATAGCGACAATAACGGGTATATAGATGATGTGTATGGATATAACTTTGTAGACAACACTGGAACGATTGAACCCAATGACCATGCAACACATGTTGCCGGTGTTGTTGCAGCAATGAACAATAATGGGAAAGGGGTATGCGGACTTGCAGGGGGAGATGGCACACCCAATAGTGGAGTAAAAATATTGATTGCCCAAATCTTCACCAAAAAAGGATCAACTGATGGTGCTCCTGCGATTAAATATGGTGCTGACAATGGTGCGGTAATTAGTCAAAACAGCTGGGGATATCCTTCATTGACCGAAGCTCCCGAATCGGATCGTTTGGCGATAGACTATTTTAATAAATATGCAGGAGTAGACGAAAATGACCAACAAGTAGGACCTATCAGAGGGGGAATTGTAGTATTTGCTACAGGAAATGAAAACCGTCCCTATTCGAGTCCGGGATCATATCGTGGAGCAGTATCAGTTACTTCAATTGCACCCGATTACACAAAAGCATATTATTCAAACTACGGTTTGTATGCGAGCATTGCAGCTCCCGGTGGATCATTAGAAACAAAATACGGATTAGGCGAGGCAGGGGGTATTTTAAGTACCATTGCCAACAACTCATACGGACGTATGCAAGGCACTTCTATGGCTTGTCCACATGTATCGGGTGCTTTTGCTCTGTTGGTTTCACAAGTAGCCAATGCAGGTACAAAAGAGGTAACCGGAAAAGAGTTGATCGATAAAATGTTAGTTAACACACGTCCTATCGACAATTACAACCCACTGTATGAAGATCAAATGGGTAGAGGTTTGGTCGATATTTATAGAGCCATCGGCGGTTCGAGCCAACAAGCTCCGGATGCAGTTAGCGACTTTAGCTTAATTTCAAAAACACACTCAACAGCTACTTTCGAGTGGACTGTTCCGAATGATGCAGATGATGCTAACGATATTGGATTCACCATTTACTATAGCACTGAAACACTCGATGGAGTAGATTTTAATAATCTTCCATCACATGTGGGATCGGCAGTGGTGGGTGAATATACTCCTGCAACAGGAAGCAAAATGAGCACAAGAATTCGTGGTTTGCAACCGGGTACATCCTATCATTTTGCCGTGCAAGCTTACGACCTTTCGGGCAACAAAGCAGCCTTATCCAATCTAGTTCAAACTACACTTACCGAAAATGCGGCACCTATCATTACGGCAAGAGATGGTTCCGAAATTTATGTGAAAGAGAATACTACAGGAAGACTTCGCTTCGACATAAAAGACCCGGAGAATGAAGAGTTGAAGGTTAACTTTAATACGGCATCGAGTGCCGAGTCGTTTATAGTGAGCAATAATGTAGTAACGCTTTTCTTGAATACATCGGGAATAAAAGTAGGTACATACACCACTCAATTGGTAGTTACCGACTTATACGGCGCTAGTTCAGAAAAAGCAATCACCTATCACATCATAAAAGAAACCTCGCCCGAAATAACGGATAAAGAATTGGCGAATGTTGAAATGACAGCAATCCATGAGGAGTATCGTTTTAATTGGACCGAATACATCGTTGATAAAGATGGAGATCAATTACAAACATCTGTAAAAGTAGAAAATGAAGCAATTGCTACGGCAACTATAATAGGCGATGAAGTAGTAATTACAACAAAAGCCTTTGGCAGTACAAGAGTTATTCTATCGGCTAAAGACAGTAATAACCCAGCTGTTGAAAGATCATTTATACTCATTTGCAAGGGTGAAGGAGTGCCCAACGCCTTGGAACTGCAAATGTATCCTAACCCTGTTCGTGAAAAATTAAATATCTCATCGAATGAAACCGTTACCGGCACGCTACATGTATTCAATGCAAACGGTGCGAAGGTAAAATCGGAAAATAATCTTGAGTTGAAAAATGGTTCAGCGGCAACGATCGATATGAAGAGTTTACGTCCCGGACAATACTCGGTACAATTCGAAGCAAATGGTGTAACTATTAAACGCAATATTACTAAAATATAATGAAACGTAAATGCTTAACAATCGTAGCATTGCTTGCAACACTAGCAACAACTGCTCAATCACAACTATCCATAACAAATGATCCTGTGGCCTTTTCGATGGGAAATACCGGAGTCGTTTCTGAAGCTTCGGCTTACTCCATTTACAATAACTCGGCTGCAACTGCATTCAGCGAAAATAAAGGAGCCTTTGGTGTTTCTTATTTAGGATGGTCGCCCGATGGTGTAAATGCCAAAATCCCTTCGATAGCCGGTTATTATAAGGTAGGTCAACGTATGTCTGTTTTGATAGGTGCGCAATATTCCATTTTCAATAAACAAACCATCATCAACGATAAAAATGAGCCCGACGGTACATTTCGTCCACACAATTATTCGGTGAATTTCGGGGTAGCTTATCGTTTTCTGGAATGTCTTTCGGGAGCTGTCAATTTGCGATATATCAATGCCAAAATATTCGATACCAACGCTTCGGCTATAGGTGCAGATATCCAACTGATGTATCAAAAAAACAAATTCTCGGCCGCATTGGCATTTAACAACCTGGGATCGGAGTTCGATTTCGATTTAAGCAAAGTGAAACAACCAATGCAGGTAAATGCAGGTGCCTCTTATAAAATATTGGGAGAAGAGTCGAGACATGGCTTAGAGGCTGCTGCTAAGGTAGGTTATGTATTTGCTCCATCGGATGAGAAGTCGGTGATAGCAGGCATCGGACTTGAATACAGCTTTGCAGGAATTGTAAGCGCACGTGCCGGATATTCGTACAGCGATAAAGATAAGTACATGCCTTCATTTGCTACTGTCGGTCTAGGTTTTAACTTAGCTAACATACATTTAAATGGTGGATATTTGATTGGAACTACAAAAAACTCACCGATTAAAAACTCGTTTGTTATTGGCTTGTCATACACATTATTTTAAATCGTCGATAACCAATTAGAACGATATATCTATTAAAAGCAGACCCGAATCACTCTTCTGAAGATGGTTCGGGTCTGCTTTTTTAATGCATAAAAACAGTGTGACCCGAAAACGAGTACAAACTCATTTCGGGTCACACTTCTAACTAATAAAAATCTACCTAAATTATTTAACTGGATATATTGTAAATTCGAATGATTTAGTAGCAACCGGCACCAAGTATTGTGGCAACACACCAGGACCGCAAGTTGCAGTACCTACACCTGCTTGTTCGGCATCCAGATGAACGGTTACATTACCATCTTTCGAAAGTTCATTCAAATGTTTTGCTTTATCGATAGTAGCATCCGAGTATGGAAGCACACTAAATTGATACAATGCATTCGATGTGAAATACAGACCATTGCCCGCTTCATTAGTAAGTTCCATCCAACGAGTATCGGTACGATTTCCGGTAGCTTGTGGTGTTACATAGTAATGGAAAGTGCGGTCGGCAGTAGTCTTATAAGTACCTACTTTGCCCGCCTCTTTACGGTCAGCATAAGTTTCCATATCACCACGTCCCATGTAAGTGATTTGATCGTATTGATCGGCCATTTGGAATGTCAAACCTAAACGTGCCATCGACTTCACAATAGTAGTATCGGGAGTGAAAGTTGTTTGTATGGTTACACCGCCATTGTTAGCTTTGCGGTAAATGAAATCGGCCACACCTATCACCTTATCTTTTGCATTCAATATTTCGACTTTAGCTGTAGCTTGATTGTTGCCTTGTTTTACCTGAACAGCACGTTGTGTCAGCTCGTTCAATCCGGCATCTTTCCACATTTTCGCACCGTTTTTATCGCGATTGTCATTATCGGTAATAGGGCGATATAGGCTCAACACTATAGGGCTTGCAAGATATTCGTTTCCATTTGATGTGATCGATTCCAAAGCACCTGTTGCTTGGTTTACTTGAAACGATACAGCTTGGCTCTTTAGGGGTTTGTAAACAGCTTTTGCAACCGGCAACACAAATTGGTCGTAAGCAACTTCATGATTTGCACTTACCAATGCTGTAGCTTGTTTAGGAGTCCAACTCAAATTCAAGAAAGCCTCTTTGGTTCCTTTCGGATAAGCTGGCTTGTTAAAGCTGATTTGTTCGGTTTGTTGCGGAGCGCAGTCAACCGTTTTTTCGCCTTGCGCTACTACAGTTCCATTATCGGTAGTAATGTTCCAGTGCAAAGTATATTGGTTCAAGTTGGTAAAATCGTACCAGTTTTTCACCTCTACGGTCAATGTTTTTACATTGATCATCTTCGATTTGATGTTTTGATAGATCTTTTTCACCTCTTGCATGTGTGGATGAGGTTTACGATCGGCACCGACAAGACCATTGGCACAGAAATTGCCAAAACTAGGCACGTTGGCCGGTCCGTAATCTCCACCATATGTCCAATACCATTTACCTACACTGTCAATCTCTTGGAACGATTGGTCTACCCAATCCCAAATACATCCACCCTGCGCCATCGGTTCTGTTTCGAAAACATCCCAATACTCTTTCATTCCACCACAGCTATTACCCATCGCGTGAAGGTATTCGCAAAGAATAAACGGACGGTAAATATCACTGCGTTTCACATAGTCTTTGATGACATCTACGCTACGATACATGCGGCAATAGATATCAGTATTGTAGTTTTCTTCGGCACGCTCATACTGAACAGGACGATTGGGTTCAACCGATTTCAACCAGTCGTAAGTACGCTCAAAATTGATACCGTTTCCGGCTTCGTTTCCTAACGACCAAATTACAATAGCAGGATGATTTTTAGAACGCTCATACATACGACGGGTACGATCCATGTGTGCTGTCAGCCAAGTAGAATCTTTTGCCAGCGATGCAGGACCATATCCCATACCATGCGACTCAACATTGGCCTCATCGATCATATACAAACCATATTGGTTGCATAGTTCGTACCAATCGGGATGCGTTGGGTAGTGAGAGTTTCTAACCGTATTGATATTATTTTGCTTCATCAAAAGAATGTCTTGCTCCATCAATTCGCGACTTACCGTACGACCTAGTTGAGAGTGTTCGTGACGATTGACCCCTTTTACCAAAACCGGAACACCATTGATACAGAATTGACCGTTTTTAATCTCCGATGTGCGGAAACCAACTTTGCAACCCGTAACTTCGGTGATACTTCCGTCTTGATTTTTCAATCCTACAATCAACGTATATAGTTGAGGGTTTTCGGCGCTCCAAGCCAATACATCTTTAATGGTTTCGGGTTTGAAGCGGATAGTTTTTGCCGCAGCATTGGCTTCAATCTTCTCGTTACCTTGAAGCACGTTGCGACCTTCGGCATTTTTCAATTCATAAAATAAAACAGCACTGTTTTTGCTTGCACCATCTACCAACACATCAAGATGAAACAAACCATCTTTGTAGGTGTTTTTTTCGAGAACCGAAACCACTTGATAGTCGGCAATGTATTGCTGTGGTGTGCTATAAAGATATACATCACGCTCAATACCACTGATGCGCCACATATCTTGACACTCTAAATAGGCACCGGCACTCAAACGATATACCTCTAAAGCGATGGTATTTTCTCCATCTTGCAAGAAAGAGGTAATATCCCATTCGGCAGGGGTTTTAGAGCCTTGATTGTAGCCTATAAGCTGACCATTGATCCATGCATAATAAAAAGAGGTTACCCCTTCGCAACATAACACAATTCTACGTCCTTTCCAATCGGCAGGAACCGTAAACGTACGTTTGTAAGAACCCACTTCGTTGGTTTCGTGTGGCACTAAAGGAGGATTCTTTTTGAAATTAAACAGAGGCTCATCAAACTCATAGCTCTCGTTTACGTAAATAGCTGTACCATATCCCTGGCGCTCCCAGTTGCCGGGCACATTGATTTCGGCCCAGTTGTCTGTAAAGTAAGAGGGTTTATAAAAGTCGACTGGACGATTATCGGGATTTTGCACCCAATTAAACTTCCATTTGCCGTTTAACGACATATAGTAAGGCGACTGACGATAGTTGCCACTTTCGGCAGCGGCAACACTACCATAAGGCCACACATAAGCGTGTGGAGCGAGTTTATTCATCCCAATGGCATATTGGCTTTGCCACTCGGGCAGCTCGTTTTGAGCAACCGTAAACATTGAGAATGATTGAAGTAAAAAAGTCAGCAATAAGCTGGTGATAACAGATCTATTCATTTGTATTTGTTTTAAATAGGATAGGTCAATTAATAATAATTTCGTCGAACATAACACGAGATTCTTGTCCGGCACGTACATGCGACTGTGGCGATTTGCCCGGACCTTTAGCAGTGATTCTTAAATAACGAGCACTACTTGGTGCTATCTCAATCTCGCAATCGTCTATATAATTACCAGGAACGAAAATTTGTGCATCTTCGTATTGTGCTGTTCCAATTTTATGATAGTTTATATTATCATTAGAGGCCTCTACTACAATGGATGCAGGTTTATGCACAGACATGCCGTAGTTGGTTACCGATCCAATAGTAAACGACTGGATAGGTTGTTCTTTTTCTAAATCGACAACAAACGAAACAGAGTCGCTCTTTTCCCACGAGCACCATTCAAAATCGGATTGTTTCAAACTACCGCGTATACCATTGGTCAACACTTTTGTAGCTGTATTGCCACTAATGATTGTTTTTCCGGTAGCTAAGTTCCAGTTGATAGGTAGTACCAAAGTTTGTCCTACTTGTTTATTATCACTCGCAAAGGTTGCACATTTTAATACACCGGCTTGGTCGAAACTGAGTGTATTGTTATATACAGGAGAGTTTGCAGTTGGTTCAGAGTTATCCAAAGTATAATGTATGGTTACATCGGGGCGGATACATTCTAAGGCTACATTCACTTGATTATTTGAGGGAATAATCGTATGCTGTATATTAAACATAGACTTGGCATATCCTACGCCTTTTAATGCAATATGCTCATTGTATTTATCTAAGCCCTTTAAGAAAGAGGCCCAATCTTTACTATCTTTTGGCGACCAAGCTACCTCTGCCAAAGCAGCCAAGCGAGGGAACACCAAATAATCAACATCTTCTGCAGAGTTACAAAACTCGGTCCAAAGTGATGCTTGTACACCCATCAAAAGATCGGCATATTGGGGTTTCCAATTAGCTTGGATCGGTTCGTAATCGTACACATCCTTCAAAGTATTGTTTCCGAAATAGGTAACAGGCTCAAACCATTGTGGACCTTGATAACGGATAAGATACATAATACGAGCCGGAGTCATCACAAAGCGGTGTCCTTGTTCGGCGGCTTTCAGTGCAGCATTGCCATATCCTTGCCATCCAAATATGATCACATCTTCTGGAAGTTTACTATTGGTCAGTTCATCCCATCCCATTACTTCTTTGCCTTGTTGGCGTACATAGCGAGCCATACGTTGCATGAAATAGCCCTGAAGTTCCTCTTCACAATTCAAACCCTCTTCTTTAATGCGTTGTTGACAAAGAGGACATTTTTTCCAATTAGACTTCCATGCCTCATCGCCTCCTAAATGTATGTATTTAGAAGGGAAAAGTTCGATCACTTCGTTGATAACATCTTCTAAGAAAGAAAAGACCTCTTCGTTTCCAGCACAATAAATAATGTCGGCATGACTACCTCCTCCACCGGGAAGCACACCAATAAAGCGGTTCACTACCGGACAAGCTAAATTAGGATAAGCAGCCAATGATGAATTGGTATGTGCAGGCATTTCAATTTCAGGAATTACCTCTATATGACGTTGATCGGCATAAGCCACAATCTCACGAATATCATCTTGTGTATAGAAACCTCCAATAGGAGTTGGTTCATCGGCTGTTGGATTAGGTCGTGCCGGAAAAGGAAGATCACCTCTATCCACACGCCATGCACCGACTTCGGTTAGTTTAGGGTATTTCTTTATTTCAATGCGCCAACCATTATCATCAATCAAATGAAAATGAAGTTTGTTAAGTTTCAACATAGCCATGCAGTCGATAATGCGAAGCACATTTTCTTTAGGTATAAAAAAGCGCGAAGCATCTAACATTAAGCCGCGATAACCAAAACGCGGTTCATCTTGAATTTTCACTGCCGGAATGGCCCATGTACATTGCACCAATGCAGCACTTTCTATTTGAGCCGGCAACAGCAAACGAATGGTTTGCATCGCGTAGTAAAACCCTTTATCGTCGGCAGCTTCTATCACTACTGTAGCAGGAGTTACATCTAATGAATAGGCTTCGCTTTTTAGAGTTTTGTTGGTACGCAACTTAACATGCGCCTTTTTGTGTTTGCGGGTTACTTTAGGTTGAATACCCGAAACTCTGTTCAGTTGTTCAATAAAGTTGGCTACAATGCGTTCTTGCATTGAGTTTTCAACACCAAACTTAGTCTCGTCAGTAAAGATAAATTGGCCATCGCCCACTTCCATATTCAATGGTTGTGGCACGATGTTGGTATTAAGCGCATCTATTTCAACATTAAAAAGAGTTGTGAGTAGTATTATAATGAATGCGAATTTTCTCATAAACCTATTTCTTTTAGATATTTAGGCTCGGTACGCACTAAATGGACCGAATCGTTATATTGTCTTTGTAGTTTTAATAATTCTCTCTTCAATGAATCAGTTAGCTGCTCATGTTCGGGTGCACCATATACATTGTTCATTTCGGTAGGGTCATTGTGTAAATCGTAAAGTTCCCATACATCAACATCGTCATAGAAGTGAATCAACTTATAGTCGTGTGTACGAATCCCGAAATGACGTTTTACCATATGCTCGGCAGGATATTCGTAGAAATGATAATACAAACCTTTACGCCAATCTTTAGGTTTCTCGCCTTTCAACAATGGCACCATCGATTGTCCATGAATATCGCTTGGGACTTCAACGCCTGCCAATTCTAAGAAAGTAGGTGCATAATCAATATTTTGAACTAACTCAGTGATATCCCCCTTACGATCGAATTTCTTTGGCAAACGCATAATAAGAGGTGTACGCATTGACTCTTCGTACATGAAGCGTTTGTCAAACCATCCGTGTTCGCCCATATAAAAACCTTGATCGGAGGTATATACAACTAATGTATTTTCTAACATACCTTTTTCTTCCAGATAATCCAATACACGTCCTACATTATCGTCAAGAGATTTTAACGTTTTCATATAGTCGCGCATATAGCGTTGATATTTCCAATTGGCCAACTCTTTTCCCGATGGTTTTGTGCTATAAAAGTCTTCGATGATTGGATTGTAGAAAGCATCCCATGCGGCACGTTGCTCTTCATTCATTCGGCCTATCATTTTTTTATAAGTAGGTGTTAAATGAGAGTTTTTGTCGGGTTGCAACATTTTTAAATCATAAATCAAGTCCATATCTTTAGCAATGCTCATTTCTTGCGATGCTGCAGCTATACGACCATCATAATTATCGAAGAAATTGTCTGGCAATGGAAATGTTTTGTCTTCATATAATGCCAGATTACAAGTATCTGCCATCCAATTACGATGTATCGCCTTATGATGAATCAACAAACAAAATGGTTTATCTTTATCACGATCATTCTCCATCCAATCAATAGCCATATCGGTTACGATGTTGGTTATATATCCCTCTTTTTGAACAACGGTTCCGTTTTGAGTAATGAAATCGGGATTATAATAGTCACCTTGTCCTGGTACTACTTCCCAATAATCGAAACCTGTAGGTAGGCTTTCTAGGTGCCACTTTCCTACTACTGCAGTCTGATAGCCGGCATTTTGAAGAAGCTTAGGATAAGTTTGTTGTTCGCCATTGAAAACGCAAGTTGTATTGTCGTAAAACTTATTTTCGCAACTATGTTTACCGGTAAGCATACAGGCTCTACTAGGACCACTAATAGAGTTGGCCACAAAACTATTTGTAAAGCGCACGCCATCATTAGCAATTCGATCGAGATTGGGAGTTTCTACATAACGAGAATCATAGCAGCTCATCATTTGTGCGGTATGGTCATCGGTCATGATGTAAACAATGTTGAGTGCATCATTAGCTTTAGGTGCATTGCACTGACAAGATGATAAAACAAGTGTCGATATACCAGAAAGTATATAAGATTGTTTCAGATAATTTGTATTCATTGATTGAAAAATTTAGCGCTCCATTAAATTCTATTACTCCATATCACTCATAAAGTTAAAGAATTCGATGGACATATATATCATAAAAGGCAATTTATACATCTAAAAATAAACTATTTAACAACGCATATATTGCTAAAAGAAAGGGGAAATGATCATCTATTAATATAGGACCATTTCCTCTTGCTTAGATTATTTAATCACAGTCGTAACTATAGTCGGCAGTACCATCAGCATCACTTGGCCATCCCGGATTCTGATATAAGGTGCTTTTTCCTGTTAGTTTGTCTGTATTCAAAATAAATTCAGAAATTGGAATGGGCTCCAAATAGTGAGGTTTTGGGAAGTTGTATCCAAAATAAGCCGAACTAGTAGCCACTCTTTGTAAAGGACGTAAGTAATTTGAAACACCAGCTTGAGAAACAATACCTTCGGCCAATGATCCCTTTTTATATAAGGTGTGCATCCACTCCCATAGGTTGATACCTTCTATTTGATAATTTACCATGTTATCAAGAGCTCTCCAACGACGCAAATCGTTAAAACGTAAACCTTCGGCTATAAACTCACAACGACGCTCGCGACGAATGTTGTAAAGTGTAGGATCGATAAATGCCCCTTTCCACTTGGTTGCCAAATCGTTTTCGAGTGCCAAATCGGTATTATCGATCGTTACTTGATAATTTTCTTCAACACCCGCACGACGACGCAGCGCTCTCCAGTAAGTATCGCATTTATCGTCCAAACGGCCATAACGCTCGTAATAAGCTTCGATATAAGTAATGTAGGCTTCAGCAGCACGGAAGATAGGAGTAGCCGATGTACCTTGCGTATAGACATCTTGACCCTCTTCATAGCTTACCCACTTATTGATTTGGTAACCTGTTGTAGCCGATTCGGCACCGGTTTGTGTAACTTGAGGTAGGAAATAAGCCAAAGTATCGGTTTGCTCTTCATCTTTATAGATTAAACCGCCACCTTTAATCGATGACGTAAAACGCTCGTCACGGTTTATCATCTCATAAAATGGCATTAAATCGCCCTTGTATTGATCGTTATTGTTGGCATAAATAGGTAAACCATTCTTCGTTAAATAACTATTTGCCAAAGCACGCGTAATACCGGTTCCAGCACCTGTACGTCCTAAATAGTTCGAACAACTGTGTGTAATCACACTCGATTTATAATAACGTGCCAATATTACTTCAGAGGTATTAGGAAACTCTTTCAGGCTATTGAACATGGCAATATAATTGTTATCCAAAGAGCGAGTCGATGCCACTTGTTCGGCTGCCTGAATCGCTTCATCTAAGAAAAAGTTAATTTCGGCCTCAGCACTTCCTGCAGGAAAGCTAAAGTTTTCGGTATAACCGTTTCCTACCCACTTTTCGTTACCGGGCACAAAACATGTACCTGCATGATATTTCTCCCAAGTAGCTTCGTAAAGTGCCACACGTGCTTTAAACACTAACGCAGCATCTTTGGTAACACGACCCGATTCAGGAGCGTTAGACAACATCATTTCAATGGCTTTATCTAAATCGCTCAATATAAAACGAGCCACTTCATTGCGAGGCTTGCGTTTAGTTAAATCGGCAATCAATGACGGATTATCAGGAACCATTTTTGTTAAGATAGGCACATCTCCATAGTTGATCAAAAGACGAAAATAATCGTAAGCTCTAAAGAAATAACCTTCGCCTATGTAATGATTGATCAAATCGATAGAACCCGTTAGGCTACCTTCAGCTTTTTTCTCTTCAGCTTTATTTATAAAGAAGTTGATCCCACGAAGATTCTCGAACTTCCACTCTGAGCTACCTTGCTGTACGGTTCTTTTATCGCCCGGATAAAACATTGCATTAGGGCCTGTACCCATTTGGTTATCACTCAAATTATCTTCTGAATATACACCGGTATTATTCTCTTTCATTCTCGGAAGAATTGAATAGAAAGTGTTAACCGACATTTTCAGGTCATTTGGATTTCTAAAATAAGAGGTTTCATCACCGAAATCTTCGGGTGAACAATCCAAGAAATTATTGCACGAGCTAAAGGCAATTCCTACAACTAATAGTGCGAATAATGAATATATCTTTTTCATAATTACTGCTAACTTAAATCATTATTAAAATGTCATCTCTAAACCTACCGACCATACTCTATACATCGGATAAGTTTTACCAGCACCATACTCGTTGTTGGCGCTACCTACCGCTTCAGGATCGTAGATTCTTAATTTAGAGATTGTGAACAAGTTTTCGCCTGATACATAAACACGAGCGTTTTTCACATAACGTGCCAATTTAGTATTGCTCGGTAAGTTGAAACCTATTTGTAAGTTTTTCAGACGTAGATATGCTCCATTTTGCACAAAGCGGTCACTCACTTGAATGTTGTTTTGATCGGTACGAAGACGACCATAATAAGGATCATCCATATTGGCACACAACTCAGATCCGGCATAACGGAAATAATCAAGGTGATCGGTATATAATGAACGTTGCCATGGAGAGGTGAATCCAAAGAAGGTAGCACTATCCTTAAAGAATAAATCGCGTTTTCCGATACCTTGGAAGAATGCTCTAAAATCGATAAATTTATATTGAGCTGCCAATGTGAAGCTATAAGCATAACGAGGAGTACTATTACCGATAATCGACAAGTCGCCATGATTATCAACAGTACGGCTACCTCCATCAACGCTACCATTATTATCAAGGTCTTTATACATCAAGTCGCCACCTCCCCAATTTGTTCCGATTTGAGCTTGTGAATGTTTCTTTAAATACTCTTCCATCTCTTGATCACTTTTGGCGATACCCAAAACTTGATAACCCCACATATCTCCGAATTTTTTGCCCGAATACCAGTTATCCAAATTTCCATCAGGAGAATCGTATTTAGTAACTTCCGATTGATAATCACTTAAAGTAGCTGTAATAGAGTAGTTAAAATCTTTATTGATACGGTCTCTCCATGTGATTTCGAATTCCCAACCACGAGTGCGCATCTCGGCAGTATTTGTTTTAGGAGCTTTACCACCGAAAATACCCGATAAAGCAACAGATGGACCTAACATATCGCGTGTTGTGCGTTGATACCACTCATAAGTACCCGAAAGACGATTATTGAAGAAACCAAAGTCAACACCGACACCTGCATTCTCGATTTTTTCCCAAGTTAAGTTGGTTGTAAATGGAGCATATACCGGCAATATACTGCCTTGTTGTCCACCTAAAACCAATGAGCCGTTTACAGAATTCATCTGTTGATAGTATTGATAGAACGAGCTTGTATTTTGATTGCCCAATGTACCGTAAGAACCTCTTACTTTTAAGTATTCAAAGCCAATATTAGCCATTGGTTTCCAGAAACTCTCTTCGGCAATATTCCAACCCAAAGAGAAAGATGGGAATACCGCCCAACGCTTATCGGTTGGAAAACGAGAAGCACCATCATAACGCAAGTTCATTTCAGCCAAATAGCGATCGGCAAATGAGTAATTGATACGTCCGAAGAAACCCACTGATGTCCATTTCCCTTTTTTCTCTGAAACCAAAACATTCGAAGCAGTAGGAGATATAAAAGGACGATCATCTAATAAAATATCATTCGAAGCCATACGGTTAGTCTCAGTAGAATAGCGTTCGGTTTGCATACCTACCAATACCTTAAAGTAGTTGCGGCCATAAGTTTTTGAATAATCACTGTAGAAGTTTGTATTCAAGTAGTTGACATGTCCTAATGTCTTTTCGTATGCATTTTCGCCCGCAGCCGGTTGAATAAGAAACGTACCATTATCTCTTACCTCAAATTTATTGGCTACACCTTCTAAAACAGCATAAGGCTCTTGTGTTCCATCAGGACGAGAATAATATAACTTTTTGAACTGACGTGTACCGCGAGGATTTTCTAAACGATTGTTTACCTCTAAATTAATATTCCAGTCTTTCAATGGTTTAATTAAGAATGCCAACTGATTGGAAAGAGCTTGATTTTTAGAAATAATTCTACCTCCATCTTGAATTGATCCAATCATCGATTCTTTATTGTATTCGCCATTTGGCATATATAGAGGCATCAATGGAGAACGACGACCTAAGTTATGGAAAAACAGATCGTTCAAAGCCGTTGGTTTTCCATTCTCTGTACTCACTAAACGTGATGTCCAGTTCATGCTAATGATTTTATTGAACTTCACATTCACTTTACCATTCAGCACCAAACGTTGATAACGTTCGTCGGCATAGTTGAACAAACCGGCTTGATCTAAATAGTTAGCACCAAAGTAATAGGTTACTTTATCGCCACCACCGCTCAATGTCATATTATGTTCTTGCGAAGTAGACACTTTTTTAAGATAAACATCATACCAATCGGTATTACCCCAGCTACGTTGTCCCCACATCCAGTCGTTTTGACCCTCAACGGGTCCGATACCGTGTGCCAATTGTCCATTTTGATATTGCAAAATTTTGTTCAATTGTGATTGCCCAAACTGAGCACTACCACCGGCGTTAATAAAAGCATCATTCACCATCAATGCATAAGTATATGAATCGACCATTTTAGGTACCGAAATCGGTTGAGATAAACGTACATTGCCTTTATAATTAATCATTAATCCTTTGTCTCCACCTTTGGTAGTAACAAGAATCACACCGAAAGGAGCACGCGAACCATAGATCGCTGCGGCTGCTGCATCTTTCAACACTGATATATTTTCAATATCATTGGGATTGACCGTCGATAAATCGCCTTCCATACCATCGATTAGAATCAAAGGTTTAGAGTTAGAACCTTCGCCGATACTACCTACACCACGAATATTAATATTCATTTCTTGTCCTAAAGCACCACCGGCGTCATTGGTAATATTCAAACCTGCAATAGTACCTTGAAGACCTTGAACTGCATTTCCTACAGGACGTGATTCTAATACTTCATTACCAATTGTCTTTACAGAACCGGTAGCATTAATTTTCTTTTGCGTACCAAAACCCACGATCACGACTTCATCAATTAGTTTCGCATCGTCTTTCATTTGGATTTTAATATTCTTCTGATTGCCTACCGTTATTTTTTGTGTTTGATATCCCATGAATGATACCACCAAAACACTCTTTGTGTTCGGTACATGGATAGAGAAATGTCCATCTAAGTCGGTGATTGTACCTCCCGGTGTACCTTCAACACTTACACTTGCTCCCGGCAATGGTTCGCTGAAATCATCTAAAACCGTACCGGTGATATTGATACTTTGTGCAAAACCCTTTGCTGAGCATAAAAGGATAAAGCATCCTATGATTAATAATATCTTGTTTTTCATTATATTTTTTTACAATTCGTGTTTTTTTCTGAATTATTTATCACGTTCGCCTTTTTGACTGAATGTTAATTGATACATTACAGTACTATCGGGAGTTAAGATGTATTGTACAGCGTCGACAGGACGTTTTGAATTTCGGTTTCTTGTTACCGTAGCCACTACTGTGCCATCTCCTCCTCCAGCCAATCGTTGTGTAAAGAACCATTGAGCCTTTCCGCCAGCACTAGGCATTGGTGCATTCCATTTTGAGTTGGATCCCACAGTTATCAAAATTGTATCGGCAGGAGATTCAAGTGTCATATGTGCAATCTCAACAAAACGTGCAGTGATATTCCCCTTATAATAGATGGTATCGTCTTTGATTTGATACTTGCCTTTATCATCTAATATATAATCTCCGTTTTCATCTTTCAATGTATCTTTCTTTGTGTAAAATCGAACATAGGTGGTATCGATTTCGCGTAGAACACTAAATTCTAACTCATTTCCACTTTTGGTTGTTACCCCTGTTACTTCAAGTGCGGATTTTATTGTACAATCACCAAAGTTTGTTGCATCGTCTGAGCATGATGTGAAATGCATCACTCCGCTCAATAATAATAGATATAATAGTTTTTTCATCGTATAATATTTACAGTTTCATAAATATGCTGCTTAAACGTTTGTTTGTGTTATCATATACCACCAATGAATATTGTCCTTTAGGCAGACTTGAAACATCGATAGTATGGCTACTGCTTTCTGTGATGACACATTTGCCCGACATATCATATACATAAGCACCTTTGTGTGATTCGCCAGATAAAGATTCAAATAGATGAATGGAATCTTTTACCGGATTTGGAGAAATCACTAAATCGTTTTTGCTGCTTGTTGTCGAGGTGATACCTGTTGGGGGCGTAGGAGGAACATTGTCTACTACGGTTACAATCGAATCGACATTAGCGCTCATTGAGAAATTGCTTGCTTTAGGCAAACTAAACGGATGTGATGTCGCTACATCATTACCCATATCCCAATAGAAAATACCTTGGCATCCCTCTCTGCGCATATATTCTGTTCGCCAAAGTACCTGATCGTATCCGGTAAGATAGCGGTAACACTTGTTTCTTTCATCATAAAGGCGATCCTGATCGGGTGTATATGTATCGTCAAATAAATTACGCACACCAATCGGAGGAGTACCTGTTGTGTTGCCATTTGCATCAAATCCTCTGGATGTAGTAGTAGCATACGACATTACTATTTTATTTTTAGGATAACCCCAGCTTACAAAGCTATTGTAAGCATCGGTATAGGCATTTCTTGAGAAGACACTCTTATCGGGACCATAAATTTGAAACAAGAAATAGTCAACAAGATGCATATACGCTTTTGGGAAACGATAAGAAACTTTGTGAGGTGTTACGGTTAATAGTTTTCCGGGATTCAAATTGTTGCGAATAATTTCTACTAATTTCGCATAATTCAACCAACCGGTATCATTGTAAGTCCATTCAAAATCTAAATCAACGCCATCCAAATCGCTATTATTTACAATATTGGCAATCGATTCGCCCAAAGATTTTCTCTTGTTTGCATCAGCAAAAGTATTTTCCCAGTTATTATGTCCACTCACACTCATTTTAACGGTAAAACCACGATATCCTTCGTAAGCCGTTTTCATGATATGAATAAAGTGTTTATATGAATAAGAGTCATATCCTAGATCATCAGCCATATCATATTTCCAATATGAATCAGTACTATGCAAAGTTTGTGCATCGACAACAATACCTAAACCGGGCATAGGAAGACCATTCGTCATTTCACCTACAAAATTATTCGTTCCTTTGCTCGTATTCCATATATTGGTTTCATCTAGTTTAGCATTTAAATTCTCACCAATTACAGCTTTTACGTTCTCCATATTAGTAAGTTCGTATCCACCACCTTCTACTGGGAAGTTTCCACGTGAAGGATAACTTCCAACACCATTAAAGCTGAACAAGAATCTTTCGCCTGCTGCTGTATTATTTGTTGTAGTCACTGCAAAATGCACCCATTCGCCAACAGTCATTTTTGCATGACGTATATATTCACGGCCATCAATTCGAACAATAATTTGTTTGTTCGATTCTAAACCTAAACGAATTGAAAAGCCTTCGTTATCAGATTTCTCTTTTTTGAAGATAAAAGCACCTTCTGTCCACTCTTCAATATAAATCCAAGTAGCGAATGTATAAGGTGAATTGTTTTTGATGGGACTACCATCAATCGTCATTTTAGCACCTGCACCATTTAACGAAAGAACTTTGTTGCGACCTTTGTACTCGTCCATAAATGCTCCGTTGGTTACAGTACCATGATTGTCAGGATATCCTACAGATGCTGTTCCGTCAGCATGCGAGTTGATACCCAATATAATTAAAGTGTTCGCCAATAGATACTTTTCGCGATCGATTGCACGATCGGCAAAACGCGAAAAATCGCTATAAGCAGCTACAATAAAATAGCGGAAATCATCATTATCGGTAACAGCTTCGCGTGAAGCACCGCTTTCAGTCATGGTTCCGTGATGATTGTATTTATAATCAACAATATTATCGCACAAGTCTTGATCGAATTTGTAGTAAGACACGAGATTATCCCATTGCGGATGATATTGATTGAGAGTGTTTTGCCACATATAGTTATGATCGGCACTCAAAGCAGTATTCCATATTCTTAACTCATCAATACGGCCTTCGTAATCCACTCCCAAAGATACAGTCTCAACGCTTGAAGGTATAGTTACGTTAGTATTGAATGAGGCTACTTCAACATTATTTACGCGAGCTTTCAAACCCGAAGCATCTTGAATTAATGTAAGATGCGACCATTTGTTAGGTTGAAATGCGTTGGATTGAATGGGTAGTGAGGCACCATTCAAATTCAGAGACAATTCGCCCTCATTGCCCAATGATATTGAGAAATCATTGCCACGGCTGATAATTGAAGCATCTTTAGTCCAGTTGGTAGGATTGAACCAAAACTGAATCGTAAACTCAGTTAAGCCATTCAATTCATTGATTTGTCCTAAAGAAACATTTCCTTGAGTTTGTAAACGAAGTGAGTAATTGGTAGTTTGTGCTTGCAATGTAATAAAGCAACATAGGAAAGCGAAACTAAGTATTGAAGTTAACTTGCGCATATATAAGAATATTAGGATTATACAGAACAAAGGAGTTGATTGAAATACGAGGTATCTTTTTTAGATACCTCGTATTTAGTTTCTATTGATGGTAGTGCTTATTGAACAGCTACTTTAAGTGATTGTGCACCCGATTTAACGAAGTAAAGACCTTTTTCTAAAGAAATAGTATTAACGACTCCTGCAACGAACGATTTAATACAACGGCCATCTGTAGTATATACATAAGCATTATCGCCTGCATTTAAGTTATGGAATGTAACATTGCTACCTTCGATTGAATAATATGCTTTTTCAGCTACATTATTTTCAACGATACCTGTAGTAGATGGATCCATTTTAAATCTCAAAGCTTCGTTTACTGGTTCTCCTTGAGCACCTTTTATTAAAGTCAATGATTTAATTAATAATGTAGAATTATTGAATTTTGGACTTTGATTTGAAAATGCCATCATAAAACGCAAAGGAATACCATTTGCTTCGCCTGCTTGATAATCAAATTCAAATTTTTGCCACAAATCATCATCATACATATAGTTACCATCTTCATCCTCCATGGGTGAATTGTCATCTTCCCAACGTTGAATAAAGTTGCTACTGCTATGAATTGTTCTTTTTGATGTTGGGTTAAATAAGTTATCACCTTGGTATGTATAAGCATCGAAAGCAACGCTACCATTGATGATATCAGGATTATTTTCAATGATTTTAAATACGATTGAAAAGCGAACTTTTTCTTCTTTTGCTACATTCGCTTTATCAGTATAGAAACTCATATTCCACCATCCGATATTCAGACCACTTGATGCGGTTGTACCATAAGGGAACGTAGAATCTTTGCCCTTCATACAAAAAACTTTACCAACTTCACCTCCTAAATCGACAATAGACATTGCATCAGTAATGGCTTTCACATTTGCGTGATCCATTTGTCCGGTTTGCCATGAGCCATTATTAATAATAATATATCCATTATTG
Source organism: Bacteroides sp. UBA7333 (assembly GCA_002471195.1). Taxonomy (GTDB): domain Bacteria; phylum Bacteroidota; class Bacteroidia; order Bacteroidales; family Bacteroidaceae; genus Bacteroides. The sequence continues at coordinate 31,420 of DKPN01000061.1, read as the reverse complement.
AAATTGTCAACCGCATCAGCATAACCGATTGGAGGGTTTGCCGAGTTTACGGCATTGTCGATAGCATAGCTACCTACCGGTAGATCTGAAAACACATAACGACTTGGTGTTACATCTGTTTGAGCAGAGATCGATGCAGCGAAGAGCAGTCCTACTGCTGATAAAAGTAGATTTCTTTTCATAATAATAAATTAATAAAGTTGATAATTAAATTAACAAAGCAGCGAAAAGCATTGACATCGTTTATTTCGATTGTTTTGCCTTTCACTGCTACAAATATGAGTCATTCGCATTACACGAATGTCTAATAATAACTTTATGATTTCCAAATTATGCTAAAAGCTCTTTCGACTATATTTTTATACTTTTTTGGAATAGAATAGACAAAAATGGAATACCATATTGTGATTCCATTTTTGACTATCAAAAACCTTTAATACAGTGGTAATCCGTATCTTCCATCAACAATCAGATCTAACTGTTGTTGCATTTCATGCATTTTCTTAGATTGTTTTTTCGAAAGATCCTTTTGCTCTCCTGCATCCTTTCTCAAATCGTAAATTTGAGGTTTTTCGCTGTTACCGATTTCGATATTAACATGCTTATTATAGGAAGGGCCTTTTGCAGCAGGGATATATTTCCAACGACCATCAGTGATGGAAAGATTATTTTGTGCATTTTGCAACACTAACCAATCGCGACCTTTTTTAGTTTTACCCAACCAAGTATCAATTAAAGCTTCACTATCGGGAGCTTTATCTTCAGGAATTTGTGTATTTGTCATTTGTGCAAACGATGCGAACCAGTCGATTTGACAAAGAAGAGCATCCGATACAGCAGGTTGAATATGATTGGGCCAATACCAAATACATGGCACACGTGTTCCAGCCTCATAGATACTATATTTACCACCACGATACTCTCCCCATGGAGTATGATCGCCTAACATTTCGACAGATTGATCTTTGTATCCGTCATCCACTACAGGCCCATTATCGCTCGAAATAATAATGATAGTATTCTCTGCAATGCCCAAACGTTGGAGGGTTTCTGCAATTTGTCCTACACTCCAATCAAATTCTAATAAACAGTCGCCACGAGGTCCCATTCCACTTTTACCAGCAAATTCGGCCGATGGAACGCGAGGAACGTGTGCGTCTTGTGTTGCAAAATAAAGAAAGAAAGGTTGATCCTTATGTTGCTCGATGTAGTCGATGGCTTTTCCTGTTAATGTTTTTGCTATTTCATCATCTTTCCATAAGGCCGATTTACCACCTTTCATATAACCAATTCGTGATATTCCATTCACTATACTTTGGTTATGTCCATGTGAAGGATGCATGGTTAAAAGCTCCGGGTTATCTTTACCGGTGGGTTCACCCGGAAAGTTCTTTTTATAACTTACCTCAATTGGATCGTTAGGATCGAGATTGATAACTCCATTATTTTCAACAAACACACATGGCACACGATCGCCTGTAGCTGCCATAATAAAAGAATAGTCGAAACCAATATCATTTGCACCAATAGGGAGTGTTGAATTCCAATCTTGACTACCATTTTCATTGCCGAGACCTAAATGCCATTTTCCTACCACACCCGTAGAATATCCTGCATCTTTAAACATATCAGCCATGGTATATCTATCGGGGCGAATAATCATACCGGCATCGCCATCGGCAATTCCTGTACCGGCTTTACGCCAAGCGTATTCGCCTGTTAACATTGCATAACGAGAGGGAGTACTAGTAGCAGCTGCACTATGTGCATTAGTAAAACGAATGCCATTATTGGCCAATCGATCAACATTGGGAGTAGCAATGGTTTTCGCACCATAACAACTAAAATCACCAATACCTATATCATCGGCATAAACAAATACTACGTTGGGAGTTGTTGAAGGCTGAGCCATCGCTATCGATCCGGCCATTTGCGATACGATAACCGGAATTGAATAAAAAGCGTTTTTCATCATCTGAATTTCAAATATTATACATAAGACAATGTACAAATTAACGAATTATCGCTATCTTGAATATTCAATATTATACATTTATTATTCCAAAAATCGATAAATAATGTATTTTGGAATAAAAACGAATGTTTTTGAGCTTTATATAGAAGTAAAAAGACTTTAATGGATTGCTTTATATAGAAATTGAAATGAATTAAAGAATATTATTAATTATACGATTAAAGTATCATTATATTTGCAATTCCTAAATAGTTATAGTATATGAAACACATTTTTGCTTTTGGCAAAACTTTTATTTTAATTCTTTTCTTATTCTCATTTTCCAACGCATTTGCCGGGCACTATATTTATAAACAATTGTCTGTTCGAGAAGGTGTACCATCGATGGTTCAATGTGTTTACGCTGAAAAGAAAGGTTATGTGTGGATTGGAACTAAAACAGGACTTGAACGATTTGATGGCAATGAATTAAAAAGATATGTCAATCATCCGAACGACATTCATTCGCTACCCAATAATTCCATTGTCAGAATCTTTGAAGACAAATTTCAAAACCTATGGGTAATTACTGAAAAAGGTATTTGTAAATATAACTCCGAAAACGACAATTTTGATATCATCCAACATAATGATGGTACTAATTTGCAAGTTAACTCAGTAGAACACTTCAAAGATAATTTACTTCTGGGTGGTAGAGGAGTTATCTATGAGTATAATATAAAGGCAAATGAGCTGACCTCTTTTACAACTTTAAAGGATAGCACTAACTTCTTAATCAACAATTTGCATTTGCTCAACGGTAACACACTCTTATGTGGAAGTCGTTGGCAAGGATTGCTCTTGATAGACCTGAAAACGGGAGAATATAAAAAAACACCTTTTAATATCGGAAAAGAGTTGCGACAACTTTATATCGATTCGAATGGAGATATATGGATTGCAACTTATAATAGTGGAATAACCCATTACAATCGCAATGGAGAGATCATTGGAACATACAACAGCGTTAATTCTAATTTAAGCAATGATGTGGTGCTTTGTATTGCCGAACGAGATTCTAAAATCTGGATCGGAACCGATGGAGGGGGAATCAATATCTTAGATCCGAAAACAGGTGAAATTGAAGTGTTGGAGCGAATACCCGGTAATAATTACTCTTTGCCGGTTAACTCTATATTATGTTTATACAATGACGCTTACGATAACATATGGGCCGGTAGTGTACGAGGTGGGCTTATCAACATACGCGAGGCGTCAATGAAAACCTATACAGATGTTCTTCTGGGAGGAAAAGACGGTCTAAGCGAATGCACCGTTCTTTCGCTATATCAAGAGCCGAACGATCAGATAATCTGGATCGGAACCGATGGTGGAGGGTTAAATAAATATGATACACAAACAGGCAAGTTTACCCATTATCCCGAAATGTGGGGCGCAAAAGTAGCGTCGATTTGCGGGTTTGATGCGAACAGACTGCTTTTATCGTTATTTTCAAAAGGAGTCTATTTGTTTGACAAGCGAAACGGAAGTTTTCAAAGCTTTCCTTTTCATGAATTCAACTTAAAACAACAAATGCTTTATAAAGGGAAAACTGTCAATCTTTATAAAGAATCCGATCATACGATCTTACTTTTAGCCGATAAAATCTATCGATATAATCTTGAAAAGAAATCATTGTCAGAAATTATCAACCGAGATGATCAATATCTTTCGGCAGCTGTTTTGGCGATAGACAACATCAATGAAAATTTATATATTCATGATGAAAGAGGTATCTATAGCTTACAGTTTATGTCGGATACGATTAAGAGAGTTCATCGCTGCAAAGGAGATACACTTTTTAATTCAGTTTCTGTCGATAACGTTGGAACTCTTTGGATAGCCACCAATAAAGGCATACAGAAGCTATCCACCCAAAACGGATTGATAGAACATATGACTCCTCCTTCTAAAGAAATCGTATATTCTATTTTGTGCGATAAAAAAGGGAAAGTGTGGATGGGTACAGGCCAACGGATTTATACTTGGCTCACTAACGAAAAAAGATATATCCAGTTTGGTCAATCAGATGGTGTGTTGAATAATGAATATCTACCCAAACCGCGCCTTCATGCCAACAATGGAGATATATATCTTGGAGGCGTGAGCGGTCTACTACATATCAATAAATATCTACCCATTATTGGGGGCGATATTCCGACCATTAAACTTACTAAAATCAGTGTAGATGGAGAGTCATTAAAAATCAGGGACAACCATCCTTTCAACATTCAATTGCCATGGGATATAAAAAATATAACCTTTAGAATCATGGCCGTTGAAAACGATATATTTAGAGATAAAAGCTATCTGTTCAAAATAATAGGAGCTGAAAACCAAATAATAGAAACTAACAATCCCGAATTATCAATACGTTCGTTGCTACCTGGTATTTATAATATTACTGTGGCATGTTCTGCTAAAAACGGCGAATGGACATCCGATGTGCCGATAGGGCAATTAACCATTCTGGCGCCTTGGTATCAATCATGGTGGTTTCTTACCCTCATCATCATTCTTTTAACCCTCATCATCATCGTAAGTTTCGTTTATACACTCCGTCAAAAAGAGAATAAAATGAAATGGAGCATGAAAGAGCATGAACAAAAAATATATGAAGATAAGGTTCGATTCTTAATCAACATTAATCATGAGTTGCGAACACCATTAACACTGATTTATGCTCCTATCAAACGTCTGCTATCCACGATGAATAGCAATAATGATCAGTACCCTATCGTGCATAGCATCTACCGACAATCCCATCGAATGATTGAGCTTCTAAATATGGTATTGGATATGCGTAAAATGGAGGTACAAGGTACTTCGGTCAATATTGAACCTCATCCGCTCAATCAATGGATAAAATCTTATTCGGATGATTTTGCATTGGAAGCTAAATCAAAAGGTATTGAGTTTGAATATAACTTTGATGAAAGTATTGATCATGTAGGATATGATAAAGACAAGTGTCTGATTGTGCTCAACAATTTAATGATAAACGCCCTGAAGTACAGTCCGGATCATACAACAATTACTATTAAAACCGAATATAATAGCGAAAAATCAATGGTGCGCGTTTCTATATCCGATCAAGGATGTGGTATTAACGACAATGACATCGATCGATTATTTGATCGCTTTTATCAAGGCACAAATAGCCAAGGAGGTTCGGGTATTGGATTATCATACTCGAAAATGTTGATAGAGCTACATCATGGAATTATTGGTGTATACAATAATAAAGAGAAAGGAGCTACTTTCTATTTTGAACTACCCTATCAAACAGAAAAACGAAATATAAAACATTCGCCCAAACCCTATATCAATGAATATATTGGTGCAACCGAAAAACTTAATCCGACCAACTCGAATGAAAACGACTTATCAGCATTGTCACAATATTCACTGCTCATCGTCGACGATAACGACGATCTATTAGAGTTCATTCATGGTTTCATGAAATCACAGTTTAAGAGTGTTTATATTGCTAAAAATGGAGTAGAAGCACTGAAATCTATTCGTACAAATATGCCCGACATTGTGGTAAGTGATGTCATGATGCCACTGATGGATGGATATGAACTTTGTAAAGAGATAAAAAAGAATATTGATTATAGCCATCTGCTTGTTATCTTGTTAACAGCTCGTAACGATGAACAAAGTCGTTTATTGGGTTATAAAAATGGAGCCGATGGTTATCTTACCAAACCCTTTGAACCCGACACGCTATTGGAAATGATCGGTAGCCGCCTAAAAAATAGAGATATCATAAAGGGACGATATTTGGAAGCATCGATTTTACCAAAACCGGAAGAAGCAACCTTTAGTTCGGCAGATGAAACATTCCTATTAAAATTCAATCATATTATCATTGAAAATATTTCTAATCCCGACTTAGAAGTAGCCTTTATATGTAAAGAGATCGGCATGAGCAGAGCTTCATTATACAACAAACTAAAAGCTCTTACCAGCATGAGTATCAATGAATATATTAATAAATACCGAATGGAGAAAGCGATTACACTGATGATGAAATCGGAATTAAGTTTTACTGAGATTGCCGAACAAACGGGCTTTTCAACATCTCGCTATTTCAGTACTGCTTTCAAACAGTATACCGGACTGACTCCGACGCAATATAGAAGTCAAAACAAATAAGTTTATTATATCATCTAAAACCCCATATTATGAAGACATTTTTGACAGCCGTTGGGCTTTTTTGTGCTAGCTTACCCATTTTTTCATCGACCCACCACTCTTTTACTGAAAAAAACAAGCCCAAAGAATGGGTATTGGTCTGGGAAGATGATTTTAATGGACCCGATTTATTTGATACAAAATATTGGAGTAAAATTCCACGAGGAGGTTCCGATTGGAACAACACCATGTCGTTTGCCGATCAGTGCTTTTCGAAGGCCGAAAATGGTATCAATCTTTGGGGAATTGTAAATGATAGTATCGACCCTCAAGACCATTCGCCCTACTTAACAGGTGGTATATTCACAAAAGGCAAAAAGAGCTTTACAGAAGGCAGGGTATCGGTTCGTGCACGTTTAGAAGCAGCTACGGGTGCATGGCCGGCTATTTGGATGTTACCCGAAAATGCGCCATGGCCTTCGGGCGGTGAAATTGATATCATGGAGCGTCTTAACTTCGACTCATTTGTATATCAAACGGTTCATAGCAACTACACACTAAAAGATGAAGCCAATAAACAGAACCCACCACAATCGGGTACTGGAGAAATATCACCTAGCGACTTTAATGTCTATTCGGTTGAAATCAGTGCAGATAGTCTCGTGTTTTTTGTTAATGACATAAAAACATTCACCTATCCTCGTGTACAAAACCTACCTGAGCAATACCCATTCTTAGATCAGCCCATGTATTTACTCATTGACATGCAATTAGGGGGCAACTGGGTTGGAGAGGTAGATCCGAATCAGCTACCGGTTGCTATGGAAGTGGATTGGGTGAGATATTACAAATCGAAATAACCGATTTTTCAATCGTTCCTCTATTGATCCAAGCAATTTAGTCGTCAACTTTTTTTCTTCAAGTTCGATATTTGCTTGTTTATGTCGATCAGAAATTTTACATTTGTGACATGGATCATGAATCAGATTCAAATGAATTAAAGAGTGGAGAACAGCTGGTTCTTCACTCTTTTTTTTTCATTTATTTGTGGGTAGTAGACTTAACATTTTACATTCTTAGTATCTATTATGTTGATATTTCATAGAGATAATACCCTATCTTATAGAAAGATAACACATAATTCTATGAAATTTATCACTCACTTCTATTGATTATATAAAATAGATCCGTTATTATCCTACGCAGTCTATCATCTTGCTCTAAATGTTATATATCTGTAAATTTCATCATTTTGGCCCTTGACAAGTTTCTATTATTTTTACAATAATTATCCCTACTCCGGTTGTCTTTTCTCTATCATGAACCATTGAAATAGCGTGCATCCTTTATTGAAAAACAAGGATGGAAAGGATGAATGGAATTCAAAAAAACAACGCATTTTGACTGATTTAAGCAACTGAATTTCCAATAACATTCAGTGAATTCAATAAAAACCGACTGATTTTATTTCCATTTCTATTCATTTATTTTCCACTTTTGAACATTTACACCCTATATTAACCCAATAACTGCAATTATTGAAATTTTATGTCTTGAATTAAACATAGCCAGAATACAGGCCACGTATTTTTGGATTGAGTTTGTAATCAACAAACAAACCTTTTGATTAACACATAAAATATTTAATTATTATGAAGAAAAAAACATTACTTTTTGGTGCAATTGCATTATTGATGAGTTCTAATTCGTTTTCGCAAGTAGATTGCACCCCTAAAAACTGGAAATTCGACACCATGGAACGCGGTTCGGCAGCAAGCATGTTTGCTATAGAAGGTTGTGGTACCGGATACAATTTTAAAAGTCTCAATTTAGAGAATGGAAGAAAAGGGTTCAGATATGCCGATAATTTAGACGGTGCATTCTGCGCATTGATAGCTGATGATGGTGTGGGTAGAAACTATTCGGAGATTAATGAAGCACAAAAAGCGAAAGTAGACGCTTTTATGGAAGCACATCAGATTGTAGATGGTGGCGATTTGGGTAACATCCTAATTTACCAAGGAGCCAATTCGACAGAAAATGATCCGCGTGCAATTAAAAACACAATAAACACAGGTGGTGCCGTAATGTTTGTAGCATCACAAAAAGATTTAACTGCAGGATTCTATAAAGTATCTATTCCTGTAAGAATTGTGGTAAACTCGGATCTTGATAATGGAACAAAAATAAACTTGAATCTAGGAACATCTTGGTGGGACGGATTACAATTTGCAAATAACACCAATACAGGTTATGGTACATATGCTATTGAAGCTCATCCATTTTTCAATAATGAATGGACCATGCTAGAGTTTGAGTTCCAGATCAAAAATAACCCTGATCCTAAATATGATTTCACTCCTATCATGATAAAATTAGGATTGGGAGCGACTTCAAATAATAGTATTCTATTATACAATGATTTTAAACTTGAAAAAATTTCTGCACCAACATTAGGGGGTACAGTTATCGCGACCCCTCTCGATTGGAATGACACTCCAAGTATAACAGGAACAACAAATCTCGATGAAAATAAATTTATTGCATTTGCCAACTCAAACGGCATAACTGTAATTGATGCAAACCAAACAATTGAGGTTTACAATGCATCAGGCGCGCAAATAAACTCTGTAGAACCCTTGAATACAGTAACCAATATAAGCATCTCTGAAAAGGGAATTTATATTGTAAAAGTGGGTAAAAACACACGCAAAGTAATTTTATAACACAGCATTAATTGATAAGGTAATGAATGCGCAATTTATAATTAGGAGAAGACATCTTTTTGTCTTCTCTTAGTTATAATAATTCTTATGTCTTAATTTTTTAATCTTTCAAGCTTTTCCCTTTTTAACATATATATGATGAATAAACGCATATCTCTTCTTTGTAGCCTATTGTTGGGTGCATCCTCTTTCTTATCTTCTCAAACCGTAAACTACGCTTTAGAAAATATCGACGGCAATGGCCATGTATCAACTTCAGCTATTACGCAACTCGACCACATGCAAGAAATGAGTTTTCAAGTTTGGATCAATCCTTCTATTGCTCCTTCGAACTCAAAACTCATCGAACAAGACAATCTATCGATTGGATTTAATCAAGATCAAAAACTAGAAATTAATATCAATGGGCAAAGAGCGATTTTAAATTACTCATTTGCAATTGAAGAGTGGACTCAAATTTCAATATGCTTTGATAGAGGTAATATAAAAGCATTCATCAATAATATTGATAAAACAAATGACATGTCTGGTACTTTACCGGCAAGTTTACCAGCCGTAACATCTGAATCGTGTGTTTTGGCTAAAGATTTTAATGGCAAAATAGATGAAATAAGAATTTGGAATAAAAGTTTGGATCAGAATGACTTGTTTTGGAGAAATACAGTCAATAAATTCAATAATAACTATGACCAACTTATTGCATACTGGAAGTGCGATCAGGAATTGTGCGAGAATTTAGTAGATTATAAATTTAATCATCATGGGGTTCTACACGGTATCACACGAAAAGAAGTAGCTGACAATAAATATTTTAAATACCATATTGCAACAGGTTATACTAATCTGATACGCTTCATCGGACGTGATAATATCGACCGCAATATGTTTTTAATGACGAATGACATCATTCTGCTGACAGGAAAAATACAACAAGACGGATCATTTTTGACAGAATTTGCTGATAATAGTGGTTTGGCAACCAATGTCACTCATTTAGATGAGTTCGAAGGTCGCAAAGGAATTATGAACTTCCATGGACAAGGTTCTCAAATCCATTCAGCAGATGGAGATTTGTTTTACATGCCCGATTCAAAATTTGCTAGAGATCAAGTCAATTCGGGCACATTCCAAGGATGGATATATATTGACGAATGGGTAGAAGGAGCCAAAATTTTATCGAAATGGAAATCGGAACAAGAGTGCATCGAGATTAAATTAGGAGCCGAAGCTACAAAAGATATTGTTGTCAACGTAAATGGTACATTAGGCACTTTGAGCAACAAAATTAGTGTGGGTAAATGGCATTTCTTAACAGTAAATATAAACCCGATTATCACTGCTATTACCGATCTACGCAAAGCATTTAAGGTGATTAAAATAGGTGTTGATTTTACCATATATCATGGGCTTAAAGAGGTTGTTTTAAGTGGCAATGATATGACTATATCAACCGTACCTGCCATAAAAAACACTTCATTTGTTATTGGTCAAGATTTTTCGGGTAAAATGGATGAAATCAAAATATGGGGATCTGATCGTGAAAGTTTTATCCAAAAAGATGGAAAAGAGCCCTATTTATTGAATGCCGGAGATTGGAACAACTCGTTTTTGAACGCATATTTTAAAGGAGATGATCCAGAAAATATAGGTAAAGACTATCAAAGTTATACCTATATGGTAGAGTTCATGAGAAAATATTATGACAACCATCGCGGTATGAAAATACGCCTAGGTCTTATTTATCCGAATGGAGATAAATGGAACCAAGTGCTAAATCAAAAAGCAAATGTAGACCGCTTGATACAATGCGCAAATGAATATAAAAAACATTTTGATGGCATTGATGTGGATTTAGAGTGGCATAATTATAATGTATTAAACCCATTTCTACACCGTTTGATTAATGAAGTGATTAAAGGATCGGAAAACATGACTTTTTCAATTTCACAACATTATTATTCATATACATTAGATAAAACTCTTTTAAACAATCCATACATCGATTATTTCACAATGCAAATATATGGTCCACAGGCCAATACATATAATTGGAAATATTACGAAGATGCTTACAATGCATTTATCGGTTATGGTTATCCAAAGGATAAATTACTTCTTTCATATAGTACACTACTTGTAGACGGCAGAGAAGAAGGTTATAGAAACCTATTCGAAAAATATGGATATAATGACGATAATTTTGATCCTAATTTAAATTCATGGTTGTGTGGAGTAGGTTATAAATCGTTTAATGGAGTCAATCAAGTTAAACGCAAACAAGAGTTTATTCTGGATAAAGCTTGTAGAGGAACCATGTATTTTGACATGGGAAATGATACTCGTGTCAACCATTTTACAAGTTTAATAAGAGCTCAAAATGAAGTGATTGCCTCAAATGTCGATACATTAATTACGAAGGTGGATCTTACACCGAGTGGCATAGAATCGGTTTTGAATAAAAAGAACGATAAAAAAATAAACATCACAACTACAGCTGATGGTAGCTATCTGACAATACACTTTGCTGACGATACGAAAAATGCAAAATGCATGATCTATAACAATAAAGGGGTTATGGTAAAAAGTCAAATCATTGATGGACCAATGGCTTCTATCAACTGGAGTGAAATACCTAAAGGAACCTATTTAGTTACGATTAAAACCGACAAAATAATAGAAACTATAAAAACATATAAATAAAATCTGAAAGCAATGATGAATTTCAAACAGATGCGATTAGTATCTATACTATGTATATTATTCTTTACTACTACCTGCTATGCGCAGATAGTAGTAAAAGGGCAAGTAAAGGGAAGCGACGGCTTTGAAATGCCTGGTGTAAACGTTTTTGAGAAAGGAACACAAAACGGATCAATTACCGACATGGACGGTAATTATACCCTTACAGTCAGTAATGAAAAATCAGAAATAGAATTCCGCTTTATCGGGATGGTAACGCAAACGGTGAAAGTAGGAACACAAACCACTATAAACATCACTCTAAAAGAAGACAGTGAAATGTTGGATGAAATCGTTGTAGTGGGTTACGGACAAATGAAAAAAAGTGATCTTACCGGATCAATCGGATCGTATCGTCCTAATGAGACAGAAGTAGGAAAAATTTCATCTATCGACAATATGCTTCAGGGTAAAATTGCCGGTCTTAATATTAGTTCGGCAGTAGATGCACCCGGTGCAGCCAGTTCGGTAACCATACGTGGTGCCAATTCGCTTCGCGGTGATAATCAACCTCTGTATGTGATTGACAATATACCACAAGCATCTTCGGGTGAGTTTGCAAGTACAGGCGATAATAATATAGCTATCGCAACAAATGCACTTACTTCACTCAACCCTGCCGATATCGAAAGTATTGAAGTATTGAAAGATGCTTCGGCAACTGCAATATATGGTTCGAGAGGAGCAAACGGGGTAATTTTAATTACAACTAAAAAAGGGAAATCGGGTAAACCCAAAGTAAGTGCTTCTGCCAATTTTACGGTAACAAATGCAAGTCGTTTATTGGATATGATGAATCTCGAAGAATTTGCAACTTATAATTTAATTCGTGGAGGTGGTTATACCGGAAACAACCCTCAATTGCCTTGGAAGGAAAATGAACAAGGTGAAATGGTTTGGAATGATTATTATATGTATTTCATCGATGACAATAAACAAATATGGAGAAAAAACGGAGAAAACTCTACTCTCCCCGAGCCTTGGACAAAACTAAATCCAATTAACTGGCAGAAAGAAATTTATAGTACTTCGTTCTCGCAAAACTACTCGATAACGTTAAACGGAGGTTCCGAAAAAACTACCTATTTTGCTTCGGCATCTTATAGAGATATAGAAGGTTTAGTAAAAGGTACAGGATTACGTCAAGGCGATTTACGTGTAAATTTAAATTCTGATTTAAGCAGTAAAGTTAAAATTTCTTTGGCATTGAATGGATCTATTAAAGAGAACGATATGATGGCTGGTGGAAATAGCGTAGGTGGTGCTACAGGTGCTGTTTCAGGTGTGGCTCTCTCTTCTGCTCCCTATGTAAAATCTACAGAAGAATTGGATATGATAACCAATGTTTACGATCGTGCCACCGTATGGACTTGGGTAGATGAGTTTGATGATAAAACAAACGAAAAAACATTCCGTGGATCGGTCGATCTTACATGGAATATTTTTAAATTCCTACAATATAATTTGCGTGCCGGAGGTAATATCAACCTACAAGATCGTCATCGTTGGTATGGTTTAGCTTTATATGAGGGATCGATGCAAAAAGGTTATCTAAATCAATCAAGTTTTCATCGAACTAATTATTCTGTAGAGAATGTATTTCAATTCAACTATAATGTCAAAAACATAATGACAATCAATGCTACTGCGGGTATTACTTATGACGAATATAACGCATTGAGCAACGTAGTGGTAGGAAATAATTTCAGTATTTTCGATTTAAGATATAATGGACTTCATTTGGCTGGAAATAAAGAGTATAAACAACCCATTCAAAACGACTATCAATTGCTTTCATTCTTAGGACGAGCAAATTTATCGTTTTTAGATGGAAGATATTTACTTACCGCATCGATTCGTGGTGATGGTTCTAGTAAATTCAAAAAAGGTAACCGTTGGGCATATTTCCCAGCTGCAACTGTAGCATGGCGTCTTGAACAAGAAAATTTCTTAAAAGATGTAGAATGGTTGAGCCAACTTAAACTACGCGCCGGATATGGTAAAACAGGTTCGCAATCTATTCAGGCCTATAGTACATTGGCTCCTTATGGCACGGCTGGTGATAATGGAATACCTGCTCAATCGGCATCGGGAGATGGAAATAAGTTGATTGGTATCATGGTGGATAAACTTGCAAATAATGGATTAAAATGGGAGACTACCTCTTCATACAATATTGGTTTAGACTTTTCATTTTTAAATAATCGTTTTGGTGGCAATGTTGATGTATACTCTAAAACAACTTCCGACCTATTGATTCAAAGAGATCTTCCACCCTCAACAGGATATTCGTATATGACGATTAATCAAGGAAAAATGAGAAACAAAGGGGTAGAAATTTCATTGCGTGCAGATGTGATCAAACTAAAAGATTTTAATTGGGAAATCTCTGGGAATATCGCATTCAATGACTCCAAAATCTTAGACTTCGGTTTGCCAGCCGAACAATGGGGATTTGATGATAATGGTAATGCACGCATGTGGAAAGCTTATTTAGGTGCATCATTAGGTGATCATTTTCGTGAAGGCAACATCTTTGTGGCCGGTATGGCACCAGGTATGTTTTACGGTTATCAAACAGATGGTATTATACAAAAAGATGATCCATATCTAAATGAAGTGAAAAGTTCGATTGGAACATTAGCACCCGGTAACTTCAAATTTGTCGATCGCAATGGAGATAATAAAGTGGATGAGAAGGATAAAACAATAATCGGTAATCCAAATCCAGACTTTACCTATGGTATTCAAACAGTGCTTACGTATAAGAATTTATCTATTTCGGCAGCATTCAATGGAGTACATGGCAATGACATTTTAAATGCAAATGCACGTTATTATAACTTCCCATCCAGTTCTACACAAATGGTGCTTTCAAAAGCATTCCATAACATGTATCATGAGGCAAATCCTTGGACAGGCGAAGCTCACTATAGCCAAACATTAACTTCACCGAATGCAGACATTCCTAAACTAGTTTTTGATCAATATATAGAAGATGGAAGTTTCTTCCGTTGCACGGATATCACTGTCAGCTATAACATGCCCAAAACACTGATTGAGAAAATAAAATTCACAAATGTTGGAATTTATGCTTCGGTCAAAAATCCATTTGTAATCACCAGTTATTCGGGATATGATCCAGAGGTAAATACATTTGCATTCGACGGCACACGCCCAGGCATCGACTTAAGTTCGTATCCACGTACACGATCGTTTATATTCGGTCTAAATGTTTCATTCTAAGCTAAAAAATAATCATGAAGAAGTTTAACATATTATTTATATCAACATTAATGGCTCTTTTCTCATCCTGCTTGGATGAGAACCCGGAGTATACTTTAAATACGAAGGTCGTATATGAAAGCGAAGCAGCTGCCCAACTTGCATTAAATGGCATTTATGGAATGATGGCAGCGCAAGGTAGTTTTGCTCAATTAATACCTGAAGTCAATACAGAAACTTCAGGCATTTGCTGGGCATCTTACCGAACATCATATAATAACTGTCAGTATATCGGTGGTTTTATCCCGGTTGCAAACGAATACAATGATCTTGTTTGGAAAGCATTGTATAAAGCCATAGCCAACTGCAATGTATTTATCAATAGCTGCAATGATAGTGGTTCGGCTAATTGGTTCTCTAAACCTAATATGGTAGCGCAAGCCAAATTCATTCGTGCAGTTAGCTACTATAATTTGCTTTCTTTTTATGGAGGAGTACCTTTGCGTCTCACCCCATCATCGTCAACAAACATAGCTCAGCCACGTGCTACACGCCAAGAAGTAATTAATCAAATAATAAAAGATTGGGAAGAGTCATCAACTGATTTAAGTGAAGTCTCTTCATTGGCAAGCGGTGTACCAACGGCACCTAGTAAATATAGTGCATATGCATATATTGCAAAACTATATTGGTATTTAGGAAGCCAAGCATGGGCAGCCGAACAAAATGACCCTTGGGCAGTGAAAGAGTTGAAAGAGTCATGGCCCGAAATGCAAAGTAGTAGATACTATTTTGAATTGGCAGAGAAATATGGTGAT
Organism: Bacteroides sp. UBA7333; assembly: GCA_002471195.1. Taxonomy (GTDB): domain Bacteria; phylum Bacteroidota; class Bacteroidia; order Bacteroidales; family Bacteroidaceae; genus Bacteroides. The sequence goes on along the minus strand of DKPN01000061.1, from coordinate 15,758 downwards.
TTAGTATACACGAATGGAGGTTTTGATCTTGAACCTACTTTGAAAACATTGTTTAGTGGCAAACGTACAACCTTCTCTAAAGAGTTTCTTTTTGTAGTAGATGCTACCGGCAATACATCTGTAAATATCGGATATAACTCATTGCATTGGACCTTCTCACCGATGAACAGTTCGGCAGGAGAAAGTTGGGGACGTTGTCAACCGAATAAATCGTTCTACGACTGGGCACATGGAACATATCAGGACGATCCACGATTAGATATTTCGTTTACATCATTGTATGATAAATATGAAAATGGCGCTGCTTCAGGAAAATTGCAATCGGCTTATCCATTGGTAACTAAAAGTATCATCGATACCATTGGTTGGGAACTAAGAGATACAATTATTATGGGACGACCCATCCAAATAAAAGTTCCTATCACCGAGAAGATTTTTGCAATCATTGATTCTATTGACTATAAGATAGGTGGCAAATATGCAGATCCATGCAACCCACAAATTGCCGAGCTAAGCGAGGAATTAATTAAAAAGTTTGCACAAACAAAAGGTCCAAGCGATTGGAATATCAATGATTGGCCATATTTTAACAAACACTATACTACTGATTGTACCGGAAGATATGCAAATAACAATCTGTTTATTTATAGATATTCTGATTTCCTTCTATTATTATCGGATGTCAAAAATGAACTCGATAAAAAAGGAGAGGCAATCATGCTGGCAAATAAAGTATTGACGCGTGCAAGAAACTCGGGTGAGAAAGCATCAGTATACCCTAAAAACTGGGAAGCCGGTATGAGTAAAGATGAAATACGCGAAAAGGTATTCCATGAACGTATTTTCGAACTTATGACAGAATTTGACGGATTTAATGATACCAGACGTAGAGGCGTATTATGGAAAAAAGAAATTCTTGAGCGCAATAACAATCATGCGATTACACGCGCATGCTACGAACATGGTATTGCTAATGGATATAAATCGCAATGGCGCGAATACTGGTATCCTAATGATGAAACAGAAGATTGGAACACCTATTTAGTTCGCAATCAACTACTCCCCATTCCGCTAAGTGAATTAAGTACGAACAATGATATCAACATTAATGATCAAAATCCGGGTTATTAATAACATACCCAAGCATCATTGATAGTATCTATATCAATTAGAAATTAATAAAGGTAAGAAATAGGCTGAACTTTTCATCAAAAGATTCAGCCTATTCTATATATATCAAACACCTTTCCCTATCAATATTTTTGTACTACTTTCGTTGTTATATGAAAATATTTTATCGGAATCAATAAATCTATTATTATCTTTGAAAAGACAACAACAATAAAACAGCGAGACCATCTGGATTATCTATCATTTCGGTCGATATTTTAACACCTTATTTTGCATATAATAAAAAACATCTATGCTATTTCATAAAGATCATTACTACATAAAAGCAGTTCTACTCCAATTAATATTCCTTTTACTGCTAGCCACACCAATTTCTGCTTTTCCCGATTTTTTCTACAAACAATTATCCCTTCAAGAAGGATTATCTCAGACAAAGGTGAATTGTATATTCAAAGACCATAAAGGAATAATATGGATTGGCACACGTATGGGATTAAATAGGTATGATCAATATGAATTAAAAAGCTATTACCATGAATCTAAAAATGCCAAATCGCTTCCATGCAATGACATCTGCTTTATTGAAGAGGATGCGCAATGCAATTTATGGATAGGCACAAATATGGGACTGGTTTTATACAATCGCGGAGAAGATAACTTTACACAAGTCTTATACAACGGACTTCCCATACAGGTACGTGCAGCATGTTTGACCGACGATGGAATTATTTTTTCGGGTACGGGTTTATGGAAATATAATTATTTTCAGAAGCAAATTCATAAACTGCCTATTATCAATAATGACAAACCGATAAAAGACTATCTATGCTATGTGAAGCAATGGAAAAAAAATATCTTATTGATTGGTACACGTTGGAAAGGTGCCTATTTATATCATCTGAAAAACTCAACAATTGAGCCGATAAACTTTAACAAAGAACAACGTATTTCTTCATACTATATAGATAAAAATAACAATCTTTGGTTATCACCCTATAGAAAAGGCATTTACTGTTATAATTCGTTGGGAAATGAGATTGCAAAATATGATAGTAGCAATTCGGAACTTAAAAATAACATTATTCTCGACATAAAACAATATGGTGAAGAGATATGGATGGCTACCGATGGCAATGGAATTGCTCGCCTAAACACTCATACAAACGAATTTGAATATATAGAGCATAAAGAAGGGAGTACAAATTCATTTCCTGCAAAATCGGTAAATTGTATTTACATCGATAAATCAAACGAGGTTTGGGCTGGAACCATCAGACACGGGTTATTCAATATACGCGAGGTTTATATGCATACATATCAAGATGCGCCTCTAAATAACCAATATGGATTAAGCAATAAAACAGCACAAACCATATATGATGACGGAGATTATATTTATATCGGAACCGATGGCGGGGGAGTAAACCGTTTCGACAAAACGAATAAAACATTTTTACATTATAAAAGCTGCATCAATGAAAGTGTTGTAAGTATTATCAATTATAGTACTAAAGAATTGATTGTTTCCTTCTACGGCAAAGGACTTTTCTTTTTCAACAAATCAACTGGAGAATATCGTCGTTGTAATTTTGTCGACCATGAGATTCAAGAAAAGTTCAATCAAAGAGGGATGGGTATACAATTGAATAATTATTCGAAAGATAAATATCACATGTTTGCCGATCAGGTTTATTTCTGTGATGCTGCTACAAATACGGTAACTCCTGCAGAAGTGAATGATATACTTGAGGATTCAGAAGTATCTTTGGGTAAACTTAGAAAAATATTCTCAAATGAGAATATAGCATATCTTTACGGCTTCAAAAATATATTTAGATTGGACAATCGTACAAAAAGCATGACTCCCATTTATTATGCCGACTATGATACGGTTATTAACGATGTGTGCTCCGACGAAAAAGGTAATTTGTGGATTGCGAGTAATAAAGGATTAATTATTTATAATATAAAAAACGATACAACGAAATTGGTTGAGAACTCTCTGTTTCATGAAATTTATAATGTTATTTACGATCCTACCGGAAAAATATGGATAGGTGCACAGGGCAAACTTTTTAACTACGATATTAATCAAGATATTTTTTCAATATACAATGAAAGCGATGGAGCATTGGCCAATGAATATATCCCAAATTCATTTTCAGTTTCACCCGATGGAACTATTTATATAGGAGGAACTAATGGTTTACTTTGTATGGGTCGAAAAAACATCTTAGACTCTGATCAGATAGTATCTGACAAGGAAGAAATTCAGTTAAATTTGATGGAAGTATTATTGGATGGTACGATTATCAACCATCGCATTTCAGATAAAGATGAACTAAAACTTCCTTACAATTCATCGATAACAATCAAACTGATATGCAATACACAAGATGTATTCCGCCAACGAAGATATAGGTTTAAGATATCCGGAATCAATAAAGAGATAGAAAGCAACTCGCCAATTTTAGCTTTATATTCACTTCCTGCCGGTAAGTATGATATCACTGCATCGTGTAGCAATAGAGATAATGTATTTACTCCGCCCATTACCCTTATGAGCTTATCGATATCGCCACCTTGGTGGGATAGCATGTATTTTAAAACATCATTGATTATTTTAATTGTTTGTATGTTTTTATATTTTATCTATTACATCAACAATAAGAAAGAAAAAAAACTACAGTGGGAATTAAACGAACACAAACAGTTATTAGATGAAGAAAAAATTCAGTTCCTCATCAACATGAATCACGAATTGCGCACTCCACTGATGTTGATCTATTCGCCAATAAAGCGTTTAATCAGTCAAAAACAGATTATTGATTACAACACGAACCAAATATTAAACAAAGTGTGCATACAAGCCAATCGTATGAAAAGTTTAATCGAAATGGTAGTCGATGTAAGGAAAATTGAGATGGGAAAAGATATTTTAAAATTATCGAAACTGAATTTTAACAAATGGATAGAAGAAGTTGCTAACTCATTTATTGATGAATACGATTATAAAGGAGTAAAATTGATCTATAAATTCGATTATAATATCGATGATGTAGTACTGGATTATAATAAATGCGAAATCATTGTTTCCAATCTCTTGGTGAATGCACTAAAATTTAGCAATCCAAATAGCCAGGTCATTCTATCGACTTATAACACGGGAAATCAAATACGTATTTCGATTATCGATGAGGGCATTGGACTCTCTAAAGAAGACGAAGAACATATATTTGAACGCTTTTATCAAGGAACCGACTCTAAAGAGGGAAGCGGTATTGGACTATCGTATGTTAAAACATTAGTTGAGCAGCAAGGCGGTAATATAAAAGCATTCAACAATGCTACAGCAGGATCTACATTTTACTTCGATTTGCCTAAAAAAAGCGAGACTTTAATTAGTAATAAACCAGTTAATGTTTCCCTCAATGATTTGATTCGTCCGAATAGAAAATCAGAGAAAGTAGATATTGAAGAAGAGTCATTCGATCTCATCAACTATAGCATCCTAATCATTGAAGATCATTCCGAACTAAGTCTTTTGTTCAAAGATTCAATGAAATCTGTTTTCAATAATATATACATGGCAGACTCAGTTAGAAAATCGTATACGATTGCAATAGAAAAACTACCGGATATTATTGTTTGCGATATCTCAAATTATGAAGAGGGTGTACTGTTATGCCAAAAGTTGAAAAAACATGATAAAACGAATTTAATACCTCTGATCTTACTTGATTCGGGAAATATGGCTGATGCTGTCGATTCCAGATACAAATCAGGAGCTGACATTATTTTATCAAAACCAATTGAAATTGACGGGCTCCTTACTATTATCCGGAATTTATTAAAAAACAGGAAACAACTCCAGCAATATTATCGCTCGTACGACAATCAATTGAGCAATGCATTATCATTGCCCCAAGCCTTGAATAATAATGACGAAGAGTTTATATTAAAGTTGAACAATATCATTATTGAAAATTTAAACAATACAGAACTAAATGTTGAATATTTAGCTACAAAAATGGGCATGTCACGTACCTCATTATATAAGAAAATTCGAAATGTTATAAACATTAATGCAAATGATTACATTAATAAATTACGTTTAGAAAAAGCAATAATGATGCTTAAAGAGACAGATTACAGTATATTAGATATTTCAGAAGCAACCGGTTTTAGCACTCAACGATATTTTAGTACTTTCTTTAAAAAGATGACAGGACAAACGCCAAGACAATATCGCAAGTATGATGTATAAGCGACATTTCAATTTATTTTCTTTAGTTGAAAGCAATCTATATTGGGAGCCCAAGTAAAGGAGCTACCCATGCGGATTGTATTATAACCTGCACGAAGTTCTATCGGAGTAGAAATGGTATTAATAGGCAAATCTGTATTATTACCGGGTTTCAATACAATAGAAGTACCATTAACCATCACTTCTAAACGGCGTCCGCTTATTTCTGTCTTAGACTGTTCGAATGGGATATAATGGATTGTCAATTCATATTTACCGCCTTTTTGGCTATACACTCTATCCCATTCGGCATAATTATCGACATCTCCACCGAGATGTGTCACCATCATGCCATTCGAAGCCCCTAGAATTGGTTTAGGCTGCACGATTCGATCATTTTTCCCTAAATCATTAAAATGGTTAAGATATGCCCATTCAGCCTCGTAATGGGTCGGTTCTAAACGAGTTTCAGCTGTTAAAACAAATATTTCTGCACTGCGAGCCTCAACAGTAGCATGTAGTTTACCGGTAACAGTAGGCAAGTCATTTCCTGCTATCACATCTCGCACTTTTACTTTACCCGCTAGCTCTAATTTAGATAAATCAATAGATATTTCAGTATCGTCATTCGTTGGATTATAAAAAGCCACGGCTCTTTTCTTACCATGATTCTTAATGATATCTTTTACCAAAACATAGGTACCATCCTTGTGTTGCACCACATCGGGTTGTAGTTTTAATACATCTTGATTTAGGGCTATGAGCTCTTCATTTTTAAGGAGTTGCAATGACGCTTCAGGAATAGTTGTTAAATCGCACCCAATGAGCAGTGGAGAACTCATGATACACCACATGCCAAAGTGCAATTGTTCGATATTTGAAGGTAGACCGCGGCCTATTTCGAGCATATCCATATCATTAAAACGACCATTGCGAGCATAAGCCGATAGATATAGATTTTTCCCGATAATATATCTAATCGACTCCCATGAAGGTGTAATATCGGCACTAATACGCCATGAATCAGCTTGATTCATTACCCATGTACCCGGAAAAGCCCAGCGGCAGACATTGATTGCTATAGGTTGATTTGCAACTTTATCAATGGCATTTCGAATCGCTGTATAGCGTTGTTCTTCCTCCAAATTGAGCAATTGACCTGCACCACAATAGTCTATTTTTATAAAATCGAAACCCCATTGGTTAAAGAAAAGATCGGCATCTTTTTCTTCGTTTCCATATAAACCTACTTCTACACCATTTTGATCGGCATCCCATATAGAGCCACAAGTATTAGCGCCGGCATCCGAATAAATACCTGCTTTTAAACCTTTACCATGTATATAATCGGCAACATGTTTCACTCCATTAGGAAAGCGTTCAGCATGAGTATGCAAATGCCCGGTTGAATCGCGATGCCCAAAAAATCCATCATCGATATTGATAAATTGATATCCTTTGGTCTGTAAACCCAAATTGACCATCGCATCCGCTTGCTTCATTATTAAACTATCATTTATATTAATGCGATAAGTATTCCAAGAGCTCCATCCCATAATGGGAGTTTGAGAACAACAAATATCACTTAACATTATAAATTGAAACAATACGACCCATATCAATACTTTAGATTTTATAGCAATCATTACATTCATCATAAATTATTATTGATACAATTACTATTTACAATAATTGTATATTTTCAAATCACTTACTTGACTATTAAATTCCCCTACATTTTGTAATGGGAAAACAAAAGTACGATAATAACTTATAGAATCTTTTCCGCCGTTAAAGAATTTTTGCTGAATATTCATATGATCAATCAGCTTACCATCAACCGTTAATGTTACAGATTTCGAATCTCCCTTTATTTCCACATGTGCTTTTTTCCCATCTTGCACAGTATATCTAAAAGTATTCAAATAGCCATCTCGCTCATAACCCATAAATCCATTGATAGGATCGGCTAAATAAAATATCGAATTAGGTGAATCAAAAAGATAGGTTCCCTTAAGTTCTTTTTTAGGATCAATTAAAAACTCAATCGTATAATCATATCCGATTTCACATAAGCCTGTTTTTAAATGACTTTCCACTTGATCAGTATGATAAATAAGCGCCGGTATATTTCCAATTTTGCCCATTTGATTCACACCGGGTGCCTCTGATAAATCATGTCGCTTCTGATTGAACTCATCATAGGTAACAGCATAACTATGAGCGCTCCAATTTTTGGTTGACATAGTTTGAATGACAGGGTAAATGCGATGATGTATGTCTTTAACAGAAATCCCATTTCCTACATGATCATTCCATAAAGCAAACATTCCGCCTAATATAGACTTATGCTTCGGTTCGAATGTTTGATTACCGATGGTATTGGGTGTCCAATTATTATATAACTTTTCAATATTCAAATAGTCGTGATAATAACTGGCCCCAGGAACAATATATACTTGCCAATCATTGATACTTATTAATTGATATCCTAGATCAATCATCTCTTTAGGATCGGCAAAATCATTAAACCAACTATTAATGATCACATTATCCACCTTAACTGGAGTGGAACCTTTGGCATGTGTCAATGCACCCCACATACAAGCTTGTTTGCCATAGCTTTCCACTTTATTAATATAATAGTCCGTAAAATATCGGAATTGTTCTACAATTTCAGTTGTTTCGTTAGAGTATTCATCTGTTCCAATATTAAATCGTTTGCCTATAAATACAGGATCAGTCCCCCCCAAATACTCATCAAGTAATGTATCAATAAAGGAGTAGGTTTTAGGAGTAAATAAATCGAGATGATCATATCCATATTTATCCGATCCTATGCCATCTGTATATTGAGAGAAACAAAGAGAATGTGCTGGTATATCAATTTCCGGGATGATTTCAACGCCCAATTGAAAGGCATTATTTTGAAAATCTTTAAACTCTTTTTTAGTATAGTAGCCATCAAAAGCCGCTAATCCGGGATACGTTTCACATTCTAAACGAAATGCTGCATAGGTTTTTTGCCAATCATGTTCATAGTACTGTTTAAAACCATTATCATTTAGATGAACCTGCAATACATTCATCTTGTAATAGGACATGATTTTTACTAAATCGTTCAAATAGGACATAGGGATATATTTTCTCCCACAATCAATCATAAAACCGCGCATCGGATAGTCGGGATAATCATGAATGATACCTTTAGGAAGAAATTTACTATCATTTTGTTCTAATATCTGCAACACTGTTCTCGTAGACCAATACAATCCTGTATGATGTGATGCATTCAGCAGTACTTTATTGGAGATTTTGATTGAATACTCTTCATTATTATCAAATTTCAACGTATCTAAATTTAGAAAAATATCTCCTTCACGACTTTTACCTTTTACGACAGATATTTTTTTATTAAACATTAGATAAATATCATCTGCCAAAATTTCGGCTATTTGCTTCAATCTTAAATTATCCGATGAGTAAACTATACGTGACGAAGGTTCCAACTTAAAATTGCCTTTTTGAGGCCTCCATTCCTTTATTTCAGGAATCACAAAAGGTTTAGGAGAAGAACAGATATCATTAACAGATAAAGTAGCGAAAAAGAAAAAAAGAATTTTAAAAAAATTGTATCGGGTCATCAATTTCATGTAACTTAAGTATAATCGTATATTATTGATCCATTTTTTACCATGCATCAATAATATACTAATTTATAAAACGCAGATAGAGTATCGATTAATCGCAATCATAACTATAATCAGCCAATCCAACATTAGCCGACGGCCAACCGGGATTTTGATATATAGTAGAAGTAGAGACATCTGAATTTTGCGAAGTTAATATGATCTCACTCACAGGAATAGGGTCTAAATAATGAGGTTTGGGAAAATTGTACCCACTATATGCATTATCAGTAACATAGCGACGATGTGGACATATGTGGTTACCGTCAGAATTGCTACTTACTACTCCCGAACTATTTAATTCTTTTGAATCGTAACGAGTATAGAACTGCTCCCACAAATTAAAGCCACGCATTACATATCCTTCATCAATTGGATGTTTGTCACCCTTTGCATTCATCATATCAAGAGCTCTCCAGCGTCTTAAATCGTCTAACCTAAAGCCCTCTGCTATAAATTCACATCGTCTTTCTCGACGGATATTGTATAATGTTTTATCAACCATAACACCTTTAGACCAAACAGCTAAATCATTCTCCTTCTCCAAATCAGTAATTTGAATCGTATAATTATAATCTTCGTTTACTCCGGCACGCACGCGCAACTCCTTCCAAAACTGTTCGCAATAACTATCTAGATATTTATTCTTTTCATAAAATGCCTCCAAGTATATTAGATAGGCTTCGGCCACTCTAAAAATTGGCGTATCGGTAATTCCTGCAGAAAATCCTTCCTGACTTAAATCAGAAACATGATATTTACGGATCTCATAACCAGTAGGAGAACCTGTTTCAGTAGTATTAGTAATACGAGGAATCCCAATATATCCTATTGGGTTGGTCATTTTATTTATATCACCCGGCTTTTGCACGGAGCTAACGAGTCGCACATCCCTATCTTTCATCTCTTCAATAATAGAGGTATCTCTTCTTTGTTCCATGTACTCTTTAGATGCATAAATTGGCGATCCGTTTGTCATTAAAAATGAATTGACCATGGCTTGCGTATAACCACAATTATTAGATCCTGCCATCAACAATTTGGGCACACTATGGCTAACAACTCCAACAGCATACTTCTTCACTAATATCATTTCTGAATAGTTTTGAGTATCTGTCGACTTAAACATTGCTTCATAATTACTATGTAATGACCTACCTTCTGTTACCTCTAAGGAATATTCTATCGCTTTATCAAAGAAATAGTTAATTTCACTAGTGGCATTTCCTGTGGAAAATTGAAAATTAGGGTACATGTGGCTACCTACCCATTTTCCATTGCCGGGAACAAAACAAGTATTAGCATGATATTTTTCCCAAGTAGCCTCAAATAAAGCAACTCTCGCTAAAAATAATGAAGCACAATCTTTATTCAAACGATTGGCGTGAGGAGCTACCTTTTTCATTAAACTCTTTGCTTTTTCAAGATCAGAAATAATGAAACGAGCCACCTCATTTCTAGGTCTTCTCTTGCTCCCTCTAACCAAATCAGTAAAGTCATTACTCAATACACAGTCGATAATTGGTGCATCTCCAAAACTTTTCAACAATCTGAAATGTTCGTAAGCTCTAAAAAAATAAAACTCCCCTAGATAATGATATTTATCAGCTTCAGCACCTGCTATTTCGCCATTATTTATACGTTCTTCAATTAGTTTAATAAAATAATTACAATCTCTTATTTTATTAAATTTCCATTCACTATTTTCAAGATCGGGAACTAATCGATTACCGGGATAGAAATTCGAATTAGACCATCCACCACATTGATTGTCGCTATTATTATCAATTGTAAACAATCCATCACGTAACGGATTATTGTTTCCGGGCAATAAAGTATAAAACTCATTAACGGCTTTACGCAAATCATCCGTATTTTTAAAATAGTTAGATTCCGAACCAAAATCGAGTGGTTCTCTCTGCAAAAAATCGCTACAGGAAGATGCCAGTAAGCTAAATAGTATAATGTAATATATATATTTTTTCATAATTAGAGTATATTAAAGTGTTAGTGATAAACCTAAAGAAAATGTTCGAAACATAGGATACGTCATTCCCAATCCCCAAGTTGCCGTACTTAAACCGATAGCTTCAGGATCAAACATTCGCAAAGAACTTATAGTTAATAGATTTTCGCCCGATACATAAACTCTCAAAGCTTTTATCAGTTTTTGATTTTTTGCATTTTGAGGTAATGTATATCCGATTGTCACATTTTTAAGTCGCAAATAAGATCCTTTTTGCAAATAATAATCATTTGGTATGTTATTTGCATTATCTGTTCGAGGTCGTGCATAATATCCATTTAAATTTTCACCAAACGGATTGTCAGCAAAACGGAAATAATCCATATGCTCTTTGGCCAAAGGTCGATCATACGCATCACCTATCCCATCGAATGTACTCGATTCAAAGTATAAGTCTCTTTTTCCAATACCTTGCCAAAACATGCTAAAATCTAAATATTTCCATGTCATAGACCCTCTCATACTATATTGGAATCGTGGTGTGGTATTGCCAATAACTACCAAATCTCCTGGGTCATCTAATGTTTTTGCCCCCATAGTGATTTTATTATCTCCGTTTTGATCGATATACATAAAGTCGCCACCACCCCATGTGTTAGAAATACTTGATTGATCATTACTTTTGAGCCAATCATTCATTTCATTATCATTCTTTGCAATACCATTTACTTTGAAACCATAAATATCACCCAATAGTTTATTCTTAAAATACCCATTCAAAGCATTGTCTGGCGAATCATATTTCGTTACTACATCTTGATAATCGCTTAATATAAAACCAATCTCGTAGGTCCAATCTTTACCGACTCTATCTCTCCAGATTGCTTCCAATTCCCAACCTCTTGTCCGCAACTCGGCATTATTCTCTTTAGGAATTGTTGCTCCAAAAATGGATGGAAGAGAGATTGCAGGACCAATCATATTTTTAGTAGTTCTTTGATACCAGTCAAATGAGGCACTCAAACGGTTAGATAAAAATGCTAAGTCGATACCAACATCAATCGTTTCAATTTTTTCCCAAGTAATATTGGTTGAAAAAGGATCGGGTGCAATTAATCCATCTGTAGCATTACCATCAAATGTATAATTAGGAGAACTTGTATTTACTTTCTGAAAATAGGGATACATTGAAGTATTTTGATTGCCTAATGTACCATATGAGCCACGCAGTTTAAACATATCAAAACCTCTAGCTTGTAATCTTTCAAAAAAACGTTCTTGTGCAATGTTCCATCCGACCGAGAATGAAGGAAAAACGCCCCATCGTTGGTTAGATGGAAAACGCGATGCCGCATCAGAGCGTATATTTGCTTCAAATAGATATCGATTGTCAAAGTTATAATTGAATCGGCCAAACAATCCTACAGATGCCCACTCACCTCGATTTTCTAAACGTAACATATTATCAGAAGAAGTAGGAATAAAAGGAGTTTCATCCGACAATATATTGGTACTTCCCAATAATGATTTATTCGTAGAATAATACTCAACTTGAACACCGCCTAAAACCTTAAAGTAATTTTTATTTAAGGTCAATTCATAATCGGTAAGTGCATTAAAATTATTATAAATAATTTTTCCATGATGTTTTTCATACCATCGATCTCCTATTTTTGGCTCGATATTAAAACCTGTATTATGGGTATTAATCTTATATACTCCCGAAGAAAGACCTTTCAACACCGGTATAAAACCTATATTTCCGTTAGGCAACACCTCAGTCAATTGTTTAAATTGTCGAGTATAGTTAGGCATTTCAACCCTATTGGCAAATGTTGAGTAAATTTTCCACCCCTTTAATGGCTCAATTGTCAATTTGAAAATATTTTGCAATTGCTGATTTTTTGTTATTTGTTGTCCACCATTTTGCATTGCCGGTATAAACGAGTAAGAATTATAATCACCATTCGGCATTGTAAGAGGTGTAGTCGGAAATAGTTTACTCAAATTTCTAAAAAAAAGATCGTTCATAGCTGATGGCCTGTCTGATGTTTCATCATTAAAACGAATATTCCAACCAAAAGTCACCATTCTATTAACTTTGAAATCGAAATTACCATTAACTCCAATAGTTGTATAATCATCTTTCATGAAATTATACAAACCATTTTGTCTGTAATATCTTCCTGACAAAAAATAAGTTAGTTTTTCGGAACCACCATTTAAACTTAAATTATGCTCTTGAGAATATGACGCTTTCTTCAAATAGACATCATACCAATTAGTATTTGCCCATGTACCACTTTCCCATTCCCAATCGTCATTTTCTTCTGTACGCGGTCCTGTCCCCCAATGGATATTCATATCCTGTCCTTTATTATCAAACATTTTTTGGCCATTTTGATAAGCTAATATTTTATTTAGCATTCCCTGCCCAAACAAATCGCCACCTCCCGAATTTCGGTTGGCTTCATTTGATACTAATGCATGGGTATAAGAGTCGACCATATTAGGTGTATTTAGAGGATTTTGCAATCTTACATTTCCATTATACGAAATAGAAAATCCTTTATTTCCCTTTTTGGTTGTTACTAAAATCACACCAAAAGGAGCTCTAGAACCATATATTGAAGCAGCAGCTGCATCTTTTAAAACCGATATATTTTCTATGTCACTTGGGTTTACCAATGATAAATCACCTTCTATACCATCGATTAAGATCAATGGTTTGGCTGTAGATCCTTCACCAATTGAACCGACACCCCGGATATTAATATCCATTTTCTGGCCTGGAGCACCCCCATTATCATTGGTGATATTTAATCCACCTACAGCTCCCTGCAGACCTGAAGCAGCACTCGTGATAGGGCGCGAATCTAAAACTTTCACATCTACACTCTTTACTGCACCTGTTAAGTTCTCTTTTTTTTGCGTACCAAAACCCACCACTACAACCTCATTTAACACTTGAGCATCATCTTCTAATACAATATGAAAATTAGTTTTATTACCAATAATAATATTTTGAGTTGCATACCCAATGAAGGATACCGATAGGATCGATTTAGTACTGGGAGCAGCAATACTAAAATGACCATCCATATCAGTTATTGTTCCTCGATCGGAATCTTTTATTGAAATATTTACACCGGGTATAGGATAATCAGTGTTATCAACTACGGTCCCTGTTATTTTTATATTTTGCGCATTCACTACTATTGCATTTATAAATAGTAGCATCATTGTTAATTTGAAATATATTGACTTCATGTTTATATAATATCGATTGAATAGTAGAACTAGTAGTTACCTTTTTGAAGAATTACATATTTTTTCATGCAAGTAGAATCGCCTGTAGTAATATATAAATAGGCTCTTCTATCTGTTTTCGACGTGTTAGCTCTTACACTTGACATCGTTACAGAATTGCCTCCACCAAAAATAGGTTTCGGGTTTGCCAACCATGTAATTGATGAGTTGCTTCCCCAAGCTTTTTGTTTCGAAATTCGCCAAGAGGCATTTGTCGTGATATGTATTTTAAATTCAGAGGCCAAATTGGAAAGCACTATCGAATCGCCTTTAATATCATACAATTTGGTTGATCTCAAAATAGTATCAGCAACCATATTCTGTTCATTAATAGGGTAAGACTCTATTAGATTGTCTTCCATATCCGTTAAATAAGCATCCATAACAACAGTATTTGGTGTTGAACTATCATTGTTACATGCAATGAATAAAATACAAGCGGTAAAAAGATAGAATAGAAATAAGAAATGATTTTTCATAATAAATTAAATTAGATAGTATGTAACTATGTATAGTATTATGATTGCAAATTTAATGTCATGCGATACGAAGCAAAGTCATATATTGTTTATAAATAATCAGATATTATCCAATTAAATAAACTCAATTATCCATATAAAACCTTC
>DKPN01000061.1:387-631 GCA_002471195.1 Bacteroides sp. UBA7333 | reverse complement strand
CAATTATCCATATAAAACCTTCATTTCAAGCAATAAATGGGAGCAAACGAAAATCATCATATTTATCAATTTTCTGATATTATAAATACATTTTCTGACTTCGTTATCTAACCAACACACGATATTTGCATTAAACAATTTAGATCAAAACATATCTAATGTTGAGTTAATTTAAAGAACCCTATTAATTTTAAGATTATGAAAAAGATTACATTCAAAACTTTATCATTGCTGCTTATGTCAT
>DKPN01000061.1:0-187 GCA_002471195.1 Bacteroides sp. UBA7333 | reverse complement strand
TGTCATTTGCAGTGTCTAGCCTAACCGCTCAATCGATTGATATCACACCACAAAAATTTAAATTTTCGGAACAACCTATTGGTCGTTTCATATATGACGGTTTGCCTGATAAATCGTATGAAACAAATGCACCTGCAAAATATGCACCTGCAAAAACATCTGAAGGAGGTTATACCTATTTAATGGG
>DKPN01000078.1 GCA_002471195.1 Bacteroides sp. UBA7333 | reverse complement strand
CTATAAGCCGTTGGCACTTTCATTTCCTCCTTCCCATAATAACCCATCGGCGTGTTAGAGACATTCACTTGCTCAACAGTAATCATTGGACTAACACGTTTTATAAACTTCTGTGCAAACTGATAATGAACAGTATCATTGTATATAATAGCTTCTGTTTTGTCATTCACTGTAATCGAATCTTCATATTGTCGTGGCACAGATGTAAATGCATAAGCATCACTCACACGAAGATCAAATGGAGAAAAAGCATCATCATAACCACTTATAGAAATTGTACCAGTATAATTTTCGGGGAAGATATCAGCAACAAATTCACCCGTTTCGAGATTCGGTATAATTTCGATATACTCGGCAGTATAGCGAACAGTGTTAGATAACGCTTTATCTTTATTGCTTGGTTTAAAATGATCAACAGTTACAATGCTATCTCCTTTATGGTATTTGTAGGTATCGCCAAGCGAATGGCCAATCCTAATTTTTATATTATCTGATAAGTTATTGGTAGATAAAGAGTGTCCATACGGATGTGCTTCCTGCTGTGCACCCCCTGCTATCCGTCCAATATATCGTATGGTCGTTGTATCACTCAATATAATTTCACTAATATCATCTTGATAATTTAAATCTTGCAAATATTGATCGCATATGCGCCCTCCATATCTAAAAGCATGACCAAACTTCTCGACTTTCACTTCATGAGTTCCTACAGGTACGCGGATTTCAAATTCTCCAGTATTGCTAGTTGAGATAAACTCACCTTTATTGCTCAAACAAGCAACGCCATCAATTCTGAAATTGGCACCTTTCACTGGGAATGTACCATCACGGTATACCACCTTCCCTTTGACAATAAACGTTGACTTATCGACAAAGTTGACAGTGTGACTAGCCGCTGTTGGACCAATAAAGCGAGTTTCTCTATTGGGTTCGAAAACATGTATTCCTTTGCGTGCAATGATGGAATAGGCAGACCCATTTCCAACATAAGGAATACTTCTAATATTATAGGTACCATCAGAAGTTGTCAGACCTTTGTAACCTAACTGATCGGTGGATGGTATTTCTTCGCTTAATATTGCATTACCTATTATTATACCATGATTTGCGTTATATTCGGCCCCTCGGAATGAAGTATCGTAAAAGAACTTTGATGTTCCATAATTAAAAGTATAATAGGCAATTAATCCCAATTCACTACCAGTAAGATATCTGGAATAATCACGCAAGATTTCCGAAGCAGATAAAGGTCGATCCCATATTCTGACTTCATCGATAGTCCCTTTGAATTTATCACCCAAAACAACGACCTCGTCATTACTAGTAGGGGCATTAAAAGAAGCTGTTCTTTTACCATTAGGTAAACCATTTATATAAAGCTCTACACTATTATTTTTCTTAGAATATACCGCTGAAATGTGAATAAACTTAGAGTTGTTAGTATACTTAGAAATCACGGAATCAGACTTCAATATATTACCAGCATTTTCTACCCAGAAATAAACCTTTCCACTAGTATCAATGCCTAAATCATACATTAAATCTTTCTTAATTATCGATTGGTTAGCTCCTTCAGTAACTTCTGGTGAAATCCACGCTTGCAAAGTAATCGAATCTGTATTTGATGACAGAAGCATCGTATTCTCTATTTTAGCACTATCGTTTCCTGTAAACTGTATACTTTTACCTGAAATTTGATCCAACGTTTCGAGAATGACTTCAACACCTTCTTCAGCCTGATTATTTTCGAAAGTAACCTGACCATATAAATCGCCTGTTGGAGTTCTAAAACCAATATCAGTTAAAGGCTCCGACTCAGTTACCTTTCCATAGCAACTAACTAAACCTTTCACTCGATAGTCATATACAACACCTGCTTCACCGTAAATATCAGTTGTATGATACAATTTTCCGGTTGCCGATCCTTTTAAGGTTGCTATTTGTATATAACTACTGTCATCAGCCCTAGATTCCTTTCGCTCAACAGCATAATCATCGAACCCTCCTACAGTTTCCCATGATAATTCTACACGATTAGAGAAGTATCCTTTTGAGACTTTTAAATTTCTGAGTTCCCCTATTTCAGCCACTCCAATCGGACCTACACGCATAGGAGAGAAAGCACCATAACTTGCATTGGGCTTAATTTCAAAAATATATTCATATTGGTTGCAAGGTAAAATTGTGTTGTCAACAATTGTTTGTTCTCTCTGAATGAGTGATAAATCAGAGAAAACAACCAACACATCACCTGTTGTTTGTTGTGTCGTTAAGTTTTTGCGAGTTATCGTCATTGTACTACCATCACTCCAAATATTTCCGATTACATCCCATGATAATGTTACCGTTTTGTTATTTTCATCTAACACCGCTTTAGGAGGATTGGTAGGATTGAAAGTAGCATGTACCGTATTTATATTTATTGATGTGCTTCTTGCAAAAATTTCCCATCCTTTCTTACCTACAAGTTTATCGCGATAAATAGTATAATTAAAACTTGACAATTCGCCCCGCTCTATAGGTATTTCAATACTATAATTAAAGATATTCGTTTCATAATCAATAGCGATGTCATCTAAATATTCGATTGTTCCATCTGATAGAGTTTTAGTAGTTTTAATTATAAAACGGTCATTAATATAATTTGTAGAAGGTGCAGATGGCAATCTCCACTTTAAATTGACTTTGCGAGTTGTACTATTAAATGTAGCGGAAAAATCTTTATCCGATGCTATTTGCGGATAAGCCTCCATCCTCACTATGTTACTGTTTGTTTCATAATTTATTGAGCTATTCCATGATGGATTATATTCAGAAGGTATATAACTCTGTTTGATGATGAATGTTTTTGATTGAGATAAATCAATAGCATCATCACCTGTTACAGGTAGATAGAATTTATTCCCTATTGTTTTGTAACCCTTTATCAAAGTTCCATTCTCATCATATAATTTTGGTGTGCCAAGGCCATTGGCATTGCCATAACCTTTTCTATTCCACTCTATTTCAATAACTGGTAAATCATCAATATTGGTATATCTTGCGATTGAGATTGGTGTTTCAGATTCAATATTTCCTCTACTCCAATCGGGATTTATATTCTCTTCACCATTGATATCAACATCTTTTTGTGCATAACGTCTCCACCATCTACCGGTATACTTTATTTTTCTAAAATTGTTCAAATCACTTTGCTTAACTTGCCAACGTATTTTAACCCATCTTTTTTCGCCATCTGTATAGTCATTCCCCCAAGTTACATTCGATGGGCATCCCGTTACATTTAGATTAGTTGCCTTGTCGGCACAGGTGATTTTTAGTCTTATATTGTCGAGATCTAGATTCATATAACCATCATCAGCATACAAACCACCGTCATAAGCAGCTCCCGCAAAGTCATAGTAACAAATATCAATCGTAATAATCCCTGTTTCTCTGTCCCAACTAGTTTTAGTATGGGAGTTTTGCCTCCATTCATCTGCTGCATGAACATACAGCGTGCTACTCAAAAATAGCAACATGGTTAATAACCCTTTTACCATTTTATGATTAATCCGTTTTTCTCTCATCATAATATATTATCAGTTAAATTATCTTTCAAAATTGTTTTACAGCAATAATTCTCGCCTTATCAGTTTTAGAAGCCTCTACCGATTCTTTATTGTTAAAATCAGTATAAAAGACCTTGTCTTTATCGAACTCAGTTGAACTGCAATAAATGTCTTTGAGTTTAAGTTGAGCCGATTTAGGCAGTAAATTATTATACATTGCCGCATTGACTGCAATTTTTGTCAATTCAATTATAGATGGTATATACCAACCATCTCCCAATTTTGATACCCATTCGAAAGCTGGATAATCTATGAGTGTTTTTGAAAATATTATTTCACAATTCTTGCTTCCGTCCTCTTCACTTACAGCATTCTCGAAAATCAGATTGTTACTCCATGCCAAACTATCTGTTTGTAAGGATAGCATTTTACCATGCAAACCTCCATCAGAAATTTCATAAACCATTCCAATAGGAATAATATCATCATAGATGATATCTCCTAATTGATATTTTTTTTCGGAAGGCTTACTTGTTGTTTCTGACCAATTTAAAGTACGAATACCTCTGATTGAATTATTATCATCTTTTAATAATTCGAAATAATCACCTGCACTGACATCAATAATTTCACCACCTATCTCTAAATCATAGTTTTTGAACGCTACCGCATAAGCATGAAATTGTTCAAACTCCGTAGAGCTCCAATAACAATTAGATTCAATAGGAGCTGCAGCAATTTGGTTTAGTTTCTCATTGAGCGATTGTTTCAATTTAAAAATTTGAAGTAATTCATTTAAAGATGGCAAATACCAACCCTCACCCAATGACACGGCTTGCCCAAATGCAGGATAACTTACCTTCCAATTATTGAAAGATTGAATCATCCTAAGATTCTCCAACCCATCTATCCGATTATTGGCTTTAGTTAGTTGAGGTTTGAGACCTACATGATTTATATCATTCATTGATTCTTCTGTCCCCAATGGATCCCAAGCTATATTAGAGAATTCTTCTAGAGAAACAATCTTTGCATAACGACCTACAGTGGATAATTCAAACACAATCCCTTCGGGATTGCCATTACTATCCAAATATATATCACCTACTTTATAGGTTGTGGCAGATGTATTGGCAAATGAAGGATCAAGCCAAGTAAGTTTTCCATTAGACACAGCTAAAAACTGACCTTCTTGACCCATAGGAAGAATTTCCCAACTCGGAGTTTCGGATGCTTTACTCCAATAAAGAATATCGCCTTCGTTGTTTCCGGATGGTTTATTACTTAAATCATGATAATCGCCACTGAAGTTATATTTATCAACAGTGTCTTTAATATTTACAAGGGGTGCATTGATCAAATCATTGTAATCGCCGCTGAATTTATAACGATCGACCGAATCTTTTATATTGACATCCGGGATATTACTCAGTTCATTATAATCGCCTGTGAAGCCATACTGAAGGATAGAATCGCGAACATTGAAGAGCGGTATATTTTTTAAGTCAGCATAATCGCCGCTAAAAGATATGGGTACATCTTCCAAATCATTGTATGAAATGGCTTGTGTTAATCGTTGTGCTTGTTGTGCATGAATGGCATAAGGCACACTTAATAATGGTGTAACTGATTCGAGAATAAAATTTGTGCCACCCAATGGGTCGATCTTGCTCTTTAAAAAGTAGTTATCTGCCCCCCAATCGATTTTATCTAAGGGTGTGCCCGTATGAATATTGCCATCACCAATGATAAGCGTCAACAAACCGTTTTCGTTGGTATTCACATCATGATTTTCGCTATAAACAATGTTTCCATCGGCCGCACCTCTATGGATAGATATACTAACCGATACGGCCGAATTAGCGATTAACTGCCCCGAGGCATTGCGAACAACAGCCTGGTAACTCATCTTAGCCGATGAGCCACTTGCAAATGACAATTGGATGCCATATAGAAAAAACAGCACGCTTAAAAACAGAAAGTGTATTTTCTGATTCATAGTTTAAATATTTAATTATTAATTTATTTTTTTATTAGTTTGACTATTTGCTTATCATTATCAATCTCGATATGAGCAATATATACACCGGGAACAAGATGCATTGTGTTAAGTCTAATAAGAGGGGTGTTTACTACATTTGACAATACCACATTCCCAAACGAATCGTACAAAAAAAGTTTACCCGCTTTATTGAATTCGAAAGGAACTTCAATCAATAAATAATCAATAAAAGGGTTGGGATATAATTTTACTTCCATTGAGTTTTGATATTGATGTATCAATGATACCGGCAATATTTCATAAGGATATTGTATACCATGATGGGCGGCATAACCATTGGTTGAAGAGTATGACGTAAAAAAAATTTCTCCAACGGTAAAACTTAAACTTCCACTATTATTTTGTATCGAATGGCCTCCCGAATTGATGGATGTTTGTGCTGCGACGCATAGAGATGTCAAAGTGATTAGTAAAAAAAATAATAATTTTAAGCGCTTCATAGTGATCTAATTAAATTTATTCATATTTATTTTAATGTAGATATAGGTAGTTGAAAAATCAAAATGGAGTGATCTATTCCGGAGTTTTCAACCACTATAGCTTCAGGCCTTAAATGATAGGAACAAATTTAAATGGTTTATCTTTTTTAACAGTGACACTGACGCAAATTTTAGTGACAACGACGCAATTACAGCCATATTATAGCATTTAAGGGCATAAAACGTCAAAATACACATATTAAATGTTTTATAATTGTAATATTTTTATATTAATATAAAGACCAGACATATTGAAAAAAAATGTGTTGAATTAGTAACGTAATTGCCGAAAAAAATGGTAGAGAAATAATTTATTAAGGGCACAAAAAAATGGTTCAAACTAAGTTTGAACCATTTTTTTATATCTATAATATTAGGAATGAATAAATGAAACTGATTGATAAATTATTGGAATATTTTTTCTCCTAATTCTGCCCTCAGTTCATATGCGTCGTCCTTAATATTTAATAGATGATTTATTTTATCGCGCTTTTCAAGATCGGTAAAATAATCTTCAACTACTTTGTATAAATTAAAATCGGCGGTAGAACCTGCTGCAATACCTAAATTATCAACCATTTGTGCAACTGCACGATGAATTACTTCCCGATCTATCAAATGCAATTCATTACTATGTATAAGATATTTCTCCATAACGGTATAGATTTAGAACGTTATTTATATACTATTATAACGTTGATATTAAAGATATAGTTCATTATTATTTCGATTAGTTGACTTGTTGTAAAACACATAAAAAGAGATCGGTAAAAAGTATACAAATAATGAGGTAAAATGCAACAAACTCCAGATCAATAGTAAATATTTAATCTGAAGTTTGTTGCATTTTATAATCGGATTATTTTATTGAATGATAAAGCCTCCTTATTCAGAAATGAACAAGGAGGCTTTGCAGGTTTGACAATATATTATTTTTCGTCATTATTGCGTATTTCGACACGTCGAATTTTTCCACTTATAGTTTTCGGGAGTTCTGACACAAACTCAATAACGCGTGGATATTTATAAGGTGCCGTTACTTTTTTAACATGGTTTTGAAGTTCTTTGACTAATGCTTCATCGGCCTTATCTTTGTATGATGGCGCTAAAATAATGGTTGCTTTTACTACTTGACCGCGTATCTCGTCGGGCACACCTGTGATGGCACACTCTATAACAGCAGGATGTGTCATTAATGCACTTTCTACTTCAAAAGGACCGATACGATAACCTGAGCTTTTGATTACATCATCGGTACGACCAACAAACCACAAGTATCCATCTTCATCTTTCCAAGCCACGTCGCCTGTATAATAAATATTATTATTCCATGCCTCATGTGTACGATTGGCATCTCTATAATACTCTTTAAACAACCCTAATGGTTTTTGTTTATCGGTACGTATCACAATCTCACCCTGCTCACCTGCTTCAACAGAACGACCATCGGCATCAATCAAATCGACATCATATTGCGGATTGGGCAATCCCATACTACCGGGTTTTGGTTCCATCCATGGCATAGTAGCTACAGTAAGCGTTGTTTCGGTTTGACCAAAACCTTCCATCAACTTAATGCCGGTTAGCTCTTTAAAGCTATCATAAACAGCAGGATTCAAAGCTTCGCCTGCAATTGTACAATATGCTAGAGATGATAGATCGTATTTTGTTAAATCCTCATGTATTAAAAAACGAAAGATAGTAGGAGGAGCGCATAGTGAAGTTACATGGTAATCTTCAATCTTCTTCAAGATATCGGCCGGTGTAAATTTTTCGTGATCGTACACAAATACATTTGCACCTGCAATCCATTGTCCATAAAGTTTGCCCCAAACCGCTTTCCCCCAACCGGTGTCGGCAATGGTAAGATGCAAACTATTTTCATTAAGGTGATGCCAATAACTTGCTGTAACGATGTGTCCCAACGGATAAGTAAAATCGTGCGCCACCATTTTAGGTTCTCCGGTTGTTCCCGAGGTAAAATACATCAAAGAGATATCATCATTTTCGTTTACTTGTTGTGGGCGAACAAAAGGTGAAGCATGATTGATGCCTTGATGAAAATCTTTAAATCCTTCAGGTATTTCGGGTCCTACGCTTATTAATTGCTCTACGGTAGGACATTGAGGCATTGCTTCAACAATGTGTTTAGTCACAACCTCTTCACCCACACAAACAATTGCTTTAATATCGGCTGCATTACAACGATATACTATATCTTTTTTAGTCAATAAGTGTGTGGCAGGTATAACAGTGGCTCCTAATTTATGTAGAGCAATAATACTAAACCAAAACTCTACACGACGTTTCAAAATTAGCATAACCATATCGCCTTTGCCAATTCCTAAACTCGAGAAATAAGATGCTGTCATATCCGAATATCGCTTCATATCAGCAAATGAGTATTGGCGATGTTCTCCTTTATCGTTGGTCCACAATAGAGCAGGCTTATTGGGTTCTTTTTCGGCCCATGCATCAACAATATCGTATCCGAAATTAAAATTTTCGGGAACATTGATTTTCAAATTCTTTTTAAAATCTTCTTGAGAAGTAAAATGTATTTGTGGTAAATATTTTTCAATCATAATGCTATTACATAATCACAGCCAAGAAACGCACATTTTTATTATCGAGTGCTTTCATGCCATGGGGTAGTTGTGAGTTAAAATATAGACTATCGCCTTCATTAAGTATTAATTCGTTGCCATTGATGCTAATCATCATACGGCCTTCAAGAACATAGTTAAACTCTTGTCCTTCGTGTGTATTAAAATGAATGGGCGCATCATTGGGCTCTACCGTTACAATAAACGGATCGGCATCACGATGTATAAAACCAGCTGCTAAAGATTGATATCGATATGCTTTTGTACGTTCTATACTTGTGCCTTTGCCGGCGCGCGTTAAAAAGTAACTATTCATTTTAGGCTCTTCGCCAAACATAAGGGCATCAAGAGCAATATTATATTTACGTGCTATTTTTTGCAACATACTGACAGAAATATCCGAATCACCGGTTTCGGCCAGTTTATATTCATCAACTTCAATGTTGCATTGCATCGCTAACTCTTCGGCCGAGAGTTCTAAGATATCTCTCAAACCTCTTAAACGTTCGGCTATTTGTCGTATTTCGTCCATATTATATCTCTTATATTGTTTAATTGCATGCCTTCATCGCTTTGATTACTGCTGAAGTAAAGCCGGCATGATCGAGTTCATTAATTCCTTTAATCGTAATTCCACCCGGAGTAGTTACTTTATCTATTTCAATACTAGGGTGAGTGTGATTGTTTAATATCAATTGTGCGGCACCTTTTACCGATTGAGCAACCATATTCATAGCTTCATCGGGACGAATACCCATTTCGACACCAGCCTGCATAGCAGCTTGAATGTATTTAAACACAAATGCTATTCCACATGAAGCCAATGCCGTTGCAGCAGGGAGTTTATCTTCGGGCAATAGAATAGAAGTACCCATTTCATTGAAAATTGAAAGTATCAACGATTCTTGCTCTTTTGTGACATTACGTGAAGAGATGGCATTGAAACTTTCCAACTCACTGATTGCAGTATTAGGTATAACGCGAAACATTGGCATTTCGGGCTCAATAACATCGTGCGCTAATTGTTCGAAGTTGATACCTGCTGCTATTGATACCAATATTTGTTTACGACTTAAATCAATATCTTTTAATACGGAATGAACTAACCATGGTTTTACGGCTATAATAATAATATCTGCTGTTTCTACCGCATCAATATTATTCGAAGTTACCTGCAAATCTGGATTAGCATCTTTCAACAACTTGAGTTTTGCTGTATCTGAATCTGATACTGTAATATCAGAAGTTGATATCAATTTACCGTTGGATAATCCTTGAGCTATTGAACCACCCATATTTCCTGCTCCAATGATAGCTATTTTCATATTTTAGTATTATTTAGTCAGTTTGGACAAAGTTAGAAGATATTAATTAAAAACCGAATAATCGATCGGTATTTTTTCGACACCGTGTGGTGTTAGCCTATCATTCGTCTCTTTAAGTTATTAACAAATGAAATCTATAAAACAAAAAAAGGCATAACCAACTTCCTTTATTAGAAGATGATTATGCCTTTCAAATGGCTATCTTATTTATCAAAAAGCTATGACTTACATCACAATATTTTTTTCAATCGCTGAATAAAATCATTGGCTTCGTGCAAACTAAGTGTTAATGGAGGCAATAAACGTATGACATTCGCTCCACTAGCACCTGTGAATATTTTTTCTTCGTATATCAATTTACTACGAACTTCTTTTACGGGTCCTTCAAACTCCATACCAATCATCAACCCTTCGCCTCGTACCTCTTTTATTTGTGGTATTTGTTTTAACTCTGAAATTAAATGAGCACCTACTTTTGCTGCATTCTCTATTAGCTTCTCTTGTTCGATAACATCCATAACAGCTAAAGCTGCTGCACAAGCTAAATGATTACCTCCAAAAGTGGTTCCCAACATTCCATAAACTGGAGTAAACATCGGACTGATCAACATTCCCCCAATGGGAAATCCATTTCCAATACCTTTAGCCACAGTGATTAAGTCGGGTCTAATACCACTATATTGATGAGCAAAAAACTTACCACTACGTCCATATCCACTCTGAATTTCATCTAAGATCAATACAGTGTTTGTATCGGTACAAAGCTGACGCAATTCAACCATGAAATCGGTGGTTGGTACTTGCACACCCCCTACTCCTTGTATACCTTCAATGATCACGGCACATACATCTCCTTTCGATAATTCAGCTTTCACCGATTCAATATCGTTTAACGGTAGGTAGGTTACGTGTCCATTAGCATTAATAGGAGCAATGATACTAGGATTATCAGTTGCTTCGACAGCCAATGAAGTACGCCCATGGAATGCTTTATTAAAAGCGATGATTCGCGTGCGACCAGTATGAAATGATGCCAGTTTAAATGCATTTTCGTTGGCTTCGGCACCACTGTTGACCATGAAAAAAGAGTAATCTTCATATCCCGACAACTTGCCTAGACGCAAAGCTACCGTTTCTTGTAGTTTATTGATAACCGAATTAGAGTAAAATCCTAACTGAGCAACTTGATGACTAATCATTTCGACATAATGAGGATGTGCATGTCCGATAGAAATGACAGCATGTCCTCCATATAGATCGAGATATTCTACACCTTTATCATCCCATACATAACAGCCATGACCTTTTACGATATTAATATCGAATAGTGGGTAAACATCGAATAATTTCATAAGCGTTTAGAATGCGGAAGGTTTCAATCTTAATCCGATTGTTTCTTCCAAATTAAACATTAGGTTCATATTGTGTACAGCCTGACCGCTAGCA
Organism: Bacteroides sp. UBA7333; assembly: GCA_002471195.1. Classification (GTDB taxonomy): domain Bacteria; phylum Bacteroidota; class Bacteroidia; order Bacteroidales; family Bacteroidaceae; genus Bacteroides. Next base: position 3,413 of record DKPN01000078.1, on the reverse strand, counting down.
CCTTTCAACAAATTATCAATACATGATATAATCAACAATTTATCACCGTGTTTTTCTAAATGAATTAAGCATTTATTGGTGTTGACAACTTGTTTTAAATCAATATTTTCTTTTACGATATGAGTGAAAGAATCTTTTGCGTAATATTCTTCATACATACGCTCAATCTCTTCTAAAGCTACTTTTGTCTTTACTACCAATGTTGCAAAAATACCACGAGGAAAATCGCCACGATATGGAATAAAGTCTATTTCAACATTAAAGCTGTTCTGTAACTGTTGTAATGATTGTTTAATTTCGGCAATATGTTGATGGTCGAATGCTTTATACACACTCATATTATTATTTCTCCAACTGAAATGACTGGTTGCACCGGGTTTTACACCAGCGCCAGTACTTCCAGTAATAGCATTTACCATTATGTCTTCATTCAGCATAAGATGTTTAGCCAGCGGGAGTAATGCTAACTCTATACAAGTAGCAAAACATCCGGGGTTTGCCACATGTTTTGCTGTGCAAGTAGCTCTACGATTTAACTCTGGCAAACCATATATGAAATCATGCGATTCATCTTTTATACGATAATCGGTTGATAAATCAATGATTCGTAAATCTTCAGGTAATTGATGAGATTCAATGAATTTCTTTGTGTCTCCATGAGCAGTGCAAAAGAAAAGTACATCAATTGAATCGAGAGGCAATTGATTGGTAAATACTAAATCGCACTCTCCATATAACCCTTCATGAACATCGGTAACTTTATTGCCAGCATTGCTATTACTGTTAATAAAAACGATTTCTGTTTCAGGATGGTTAATCAATAAACGAATTAACTCACCAGCCGTATATCCGGCACCACCTATTATACCCGCTTTGATCATAGTTGCTCGTCTTTGTGATTTGAATAGTAAACTCTCAACGGAGTTGAAGTTACCTTAATAAACCCTTTTGCATCTTCGGCAGTCCAACCTTTTTGAACTTCGCCATATTCACCAAATTTAGTTTTAACTAAATCATCTTCAGACTCTACACCAACGGTCGAGAATGATAAAGGTCGAAGTTCTAAAATAGCTGTACCATTTACATTGCGCTGCGACTCGTCCAACATAGCCTCAATATCTCTCATTACAGGTTCCAAATATTGACTTTCATGCAAAAACATACCATACCAGTTGGCTACTTGATCTTTCCAATATTGTTGCCATTTGCTCAAAGTATATTTTTCGAGGAAGCGGTGCGCACCAATAATTAGCATTGGAGCAGCAGCTTCAAATCCGACACGTCCTTTGATTCCGATAATCGTATCGCCTACATGCATATCACGACCTATTCCATAAGCTGCACCGATCTCTTCTATTTTTTGTATTGCTGCGATTTTGTCTTCAAAGACTTCCCCATTTACAGCGTGTACCTCACCTTTCTTAAACTCAATGCGCAACTCTTCTGAACCTTCTTTTTCAGCATGTTTCAGATAAGCAGATTCGGGTAGTCCTTTAGAAGAATCTAAGATTTCGCCACCACATATTGATGTACCCCAAAGTCCTACATTATAAGAGTATTTAAGTTTAGTAAAATCGGCAAAAAAGCCATTTTTATTTAGATAGTCTATTTCATCTTGACGTGACAAAGCGTTATCGCGTGTCAACGTAATAATTTCAACATTAGGAGCGAGCACTAAAAATGTCATATCAAAACGTATCTGATCATTCCCAGCACCTGTTGAACCATGCGCAATGGCATCTGCACCAATTTCGTTGGCATATCTAGCGATAGCCAAAGCCTGGAATATACGTTCTGAACTGACAGAAATAGGGTAAGTACCATTGCGCAATACATTACCAAAAATCATATATTTCAAACTCTTTTCATAATATTCTTGCGTTACATCAATAGTTACATATCCTTTTGCACCTAACTTGTAAGCATTTTCTTCATTTTGTTTTAATTGCTCTTCACTAAATCCACCTGTATTAGCACAAGCTGCATATACGTCGTATCCTTTTTCTTTTGCAAGATACATGACAGTATAAGATGTATCTAAACCTCCGCTGAATGCTACAACCACTTTCTTTTTTTGTTCCATGATTCTGATTTATTTAGTATTATTATTTTCATTTTCACGTAATGCCGGATCATACAGCATTGCAGTACATATACAGAATTTGCGATTTTTGGACACCAATATATCATGATTAATGCATCCTTCACAACCTCTCCAAAAAGCTTCATCATCAGTCAGCTCATTGAATGTAACAGGTACATAACCGAGTTCCGTGTTCATTTTCATTACAGCAGCACCACTAGTTAGACTAAATATCTTAGCCCATGGCCAACGCAAACGCGACAGTTGAAAAGAAGCTTGCTTGATTCGCTTTGCCAAACCTGTGCCGCGAAAATCGGGGTGAACAATTAAACCCGAAGTAGCTACATATTGTTTATTACCCCATGATTCAATATATGTAAAACCTGCAAACTCTTCACCGCGAAGAGCTATAATAGCCTTACCCTCTTTCATTTTTGTAGCGATATATTCATGAGTACGTTCTGCAATACCTGTTCCACGTACTTTTGCTGCATCACTGATGGTTTTCAAAATTGTGTCAACATAAACCTCATGTGAGGCATCAGCTACCATTACCTCAATTCCTTGACTTTTCATTACCTATTTATATATAGATCTATTTTATTAATTTCCAGAAAGAACAATCGAGATATAATTACGTATATCTTGATGATCCGTATTTTCACGTAATATAAGCATGATGGTATCATCACCGGCTATCGTTCCAAGAATCTCGTCACTTGAATGGTTATCGATGTGATATGCCATACCACTCGCATAACCTGGAAGAGTACGAATGACAGCTAAGTTTCCAGAGAAATTTAATGATAAAAAACCTCCTACTATAGCAGAGGCTACAGTCCTATTTTCGATAATGCGTGGTTTAATTTCATCTGATAGAGTATAGACATACTTGCCATCAGAATTGGCAATTTTTGCTATTTTCAAAAGTTTTAAATCACGCGATAGAGTTGCTTGGGTTAATACATATCCATTCTTTAATAATAATTGAAGTAATTCTTCTTGCGAAGCAACATCATTACTTTGAATTAAAGCTTTGATGGCATCCATACGATTTGCTCTTGTCTTCATCAGTATATTCTTGCTTAATACGATGCAAATATATACATTTAAATGTATACATACATCATATATATGCATATATTTGTATATATATGATGTATATATAATATAATAAAGTTTTTTTTGCATACAAACCATTATTTATGCATTATTATTCAGTAAAATATTCTATATGTAAAGAAAAGTCTATTATGTGAGTAGTCATCAGAGATTTGATTTCTGAAAATTTGTAGCAAACGATATATATGAACGCAAAAAAGCCTCTCAA
>DKPN01000014.1:82979-114474 GCA_002471195.1 Bacteroides sp. UBA7333 | reverse complement strand
TTATTATGGAGAAGGCTTTTATTGTAGAGCTTTCAAGTATTTCAATATGTTGAGATCTTTTGGTGGAGTACCATATATTAATAAACCATTAGGAACGACAAGCCCTGAATTATATACTCCAAGATCATCTCGTGAGGTATTAGTTGAAAAAATTATTGCCGACCTTGATTCTGCAGTTTATTACTTACATTGGAAAGGAACAGGCGAAGCGAAACCTGGTCGAATCAATAAGGATGCAGCTTTAGTTTTAATGACCCGTGTTGGTTTATATGAAGGTTCATGGGAATATTATCATGGATTAAAAAATAGTAAATTTCAAGCATCTAATCCTAAAACTGATATATTTTTGAATAAAGCTGTAGAGGCTGGAAATATGCTAATTGAAAAGCATGGCAACAACCTTTTTAAAGGGAGTGAAAACAATGAATATTTCGAATATTTTAATCAAAAAGAGTATGAAAATGTTGCTGGAGCTTTTTTGTATAAAAGTTATTCTAGAGCAAATTCTGTGATACAAAAATGGATGCGATCATATGCAGAAGGTGCCGGTGGTATTACTCGCAGTGCAGTTGATGCTTATTTAATGAAAGATGGTAAGCCATCTCAAATATCATCTATTTCATATGATCCTAAATTAATGAATAGCTTGGCTGATAATAAAGATCCACGTTTATCCCAGACAATTTGGTCACCTAATAAGGGACGCTTTTTCGATTTTTATCCAACAGTAGTAGGTGGATATCGAACCTCTTATCCAGGATTAATAAAAAATCAACAAAGTTATCCATGTCATTCGGGTTATCGCATTTGGAAAGGTTCAAGTTTTGATGCCGACGAATTTGATAATGGAGAGTGTGATGATTTAATCATCAGATATGAAGAAGGATTATTAAATTTTGCTGAAGCAAAAGCAATATTAGGCGAATTAACTCAAACAGATTTAGATAACTCTATCAATTATATCCGTGCACGTGTTGGTATGCCAAATATGGTTTTGTCTGATATTAATGGTTGGGACGTAGAATATACTACTCAAAACGGTTTTGATCCTTCAGCACCTAATATTATCAACGAAATTCGCCGTGAACGTCGAGTAGAGTTGATTTTAGAAGGTTTTAGATTAGATGACATTAAACGTTGGGCTCTTCTTGAAGAAGTATTCAATGGTGTGAAACCACAAGGTGCCCATGCCCAAGAATTCTTAGACTATTGGAATGATGCAGAAAAAGTTTTGGCAGATGGTTTTAAATGGAAAACTCCCGAGGAGGTAACTCTCACTTTGGGAAAAGATTTTGATGTATTGGATGGTTGGATTAATCCATTTTTCCAAAATTCAGATTTTAAACCAACATCTGGAAGAGGATATTATTTAGATGGAAATCGTGATTATTTGACATCTATTCCACGTAGCGAAATAATTTTATATAAAGATAAAGCAGGTATTGACTTGGTGCAAAATCCTGGATGGTATTAATATTAAATCGATTAAAAATGAAGAATATTATTTTAACAATTTTACTAGGTATAACCTTTATGTCGTGTCAACCACGCATAGAAATGGATATGGGACAATGGGGAGATCACGCTTTCATTGATAATGTTGATATTATAAAATTAGATATTGATGATCAAGCAAAGCTCGAAGAATATTATCAAAATGAAACCCCAATAGAAACTACCGGAGTAAGAAGTATTGTTATCTCAAATGGCAAGGCTACTATTGATTCATTAAATTATGTAGCTAACGTTAAATTAAAAGAAGGCGAAGTTTTAGATTATTCGGCACTAAGAATTTATCATAAAGGTATAAAAGTTACCCCAACCAATTCTTCTCCCAAAGCTGGTATTATTACTAACTTAAGTGCAAGAAGTTATACTTATCGAATCGATTCAGCAGATGGCGCTAAACACGAATGGACCATTATTATTGAATAAAACTTAATAATAGGTTGATTGGTATATAGCCAATCAACCTATTTTAATATCTTGCATATAATTATGAAAACACTTGCAATAACCACAACTTCAATATTAAGCCTCTTGCCGCTTAATTGTTTAAAATCTCAAGAATTAAATCCAAAACCTAATCTATTATTAATTATTGCCGATCAATGGAGAGCCAGTGCTTTGGGATTTAAGGGAACCGAACCTGTATTAACTCCTCATGTAGATCGCTTTGCATCCGAAGCGATTGTTTTCAATAATGCAATCAGTAATATGCCTGTATCATCACCTGCAAGGGCTCAGTTGATGACTGGTATGTTTCCTATAGAGAATAAAGTAACATTTAACTGTTTAAATTGGAGTGCACCCTATGGTATTGAATTGCAGGATGATGCCATCTGTTGGTCAGATATATTGAAAGAGAAGGGATACTCTTTAGGTTATATTGGTAAATGGCATCTTGATGCGCCTTATGAACCCTATATCGATTGTGCCAATAATAAAGGCGATATGATTTGGAATGAATGGTGTTCATACGATCGTCGTCATGGTTTTGATTATTGGTTATCATATGGCACATACGACAATCATCTTAAGCCAATGTATTGGGATACACAGGCCAAACGAGATGAATTTGTATATGTCGATCAATGGGGGCCCGAATTCGAAGCCGATAGAGCAATTGATTTTATACATAATCAGAATACAGTTCGCGATGCACAGAAGCCTTTTGCATTAGTTGTATCAATGAATCCTCCACACTCTCCCTATGACTATGTTCCCAATCGATATAAGGATATTTATCAATGTTTGAATGTCGATTCCATTGCTCAAGCATGGCCCGAAGTACCCAATGCAGAAACTCAAATGGGACAAAGATTCAGAAGTTGCTTAAGCGACTATTATGCATGTGTGTCAGGTGTTGATGAACAAATAGGACGCATTCTTGATACACTTGAAAATGCAGGTTTAGCTGAGAACACCCTTGTGATTATCACCTCTGATCATGGCGATTGCATAGGAATGCATAACGAAATTACCAAAAATAATATCTACGAGCATTCATTAAAAATTCCTTTGCTGATGCGTTATCCAAATAAAATTACTCCTCGTAAAGAAGATACAATGATTTCTCTAATGGATTTATACCCCACGATGTTAAGTATGTTAGGCTATAAAAATAGTATAGGTGGGCAGGTCAAAGCGATTGACTACTCTCCATTAATTTTAAACGGAGAGGGGCAATATCCAGATTCACAACCATTTTTCCGTTATGAGCTTAAAAATCTTAAAGATGGTGAAAGAGGTATTCGTACAGAAAGATATACCTATTCTATAACAATAGAAAACGGTTCTATAAATAAAACATTACTGTATGATCGTTTTAATGATCCTCATCAAATAAATAACATAGCCAAAAGTGCCGATCCTCAGCTTATTAAGTTGTTGCAAAATCAGTTAAAGCAATGGCTGATTAAGGCTAGCGATCCGGCAGAATCGGTTTTATAACTTCAAAAATATTAAAAAATGAAACGCATTTTATTTTCTAACTTCATTCTGTTGATTATTCTATTTATGCCTCAAAAGGCGTTTTCGCAACAGATTGATCATCTGAATATAACCAATAAAATACAACCGATCACCGAAGATAATATTTTTCGCGATACCGATTATTTCAATTGGTGTAGTTCAATTATTAAAGGTGAAGATGGAAAATATCATTTAATATATTCTCGATGGGAACGCTCTATCGGTTTTGGTGCATGGTTAACAGGTTCTAAAATAGCCCATGCAGTGGCCGACGCACCTGAAGGACCTTATAGATATGTTAATACAATTATCGATTTAGACCAACAAATACACAAATCCGGTCAGCTCATCACGGCTCACAATCCTAAGATTAAATATTTTGATGGGAAATATTATCTTTATTTTATCAGTACTCATCTTGACAGGGATATTACTCGTGATGAATTAAACCAAACAGCTAATGTGGCTTATGAACATCCCAATTGGAAACCATTACGCGAAAACCAACGCACATATGTAGCAACTTCAAATGGTATTGATGGCCAATGGGTGATAAACCCTAATCCGATACTAGAACCTTCAGGTCCCATTACTACTTTGGTGGTAAACCCCGCTATAACAAAAGGTGGAGATAGACGATTTTATATGATCGTAAAAGGCGACAAACCCGGGACAACAAAATTTGAACGTAATCAGGCAATTGCTGTTTCAAACTTTCCCGACAAAGAATTTATCATCCAATCCAAACCTGTTATTGAAGAATGGGACACCGAGGATGTATCAATGTGGTATGATATTGATCAAAAAAGGTATTATGCAATCTTTCATGCTCATACTTACATTGGTTTAATGACATCTTTGAATGGTGTCGATTGGAGTAAAGCCGCCAATTTTGAGATAATGAAAAAAAGAATAGAACATCAAAATAGAGCACCTATATCACCCGATAGAATGGAAAGGCCATATGTATTTATCGAAAATAATATACCTTCAGTTTTATCATTGGCGGTGAAAACAAACAATAATAATATAGAAGATACGTATATTGTAACTATACCTTTGAAGTAAACATTTAATATTTAACAGAAAGCTTAATATAACATGAAAAAACTTACAGCCCTCTCATTATCATTTTTAGCCTTCCAAAACCTAATAGCACAAGATCAGCCTAATATTATAGTTTTTTTGGTGGATGATATGGGATTAATGGATACATCATTGCCTTTTTTGACCGATGCCGATGGAAATGCACAACGTCATAGTTTGAATGATTGGTATCGTACTCCAAATATGGAACGAATGGCAGAACAAGGTGTGCGGTTTTCAACTTTTTATGCTCAAAGTGTTAGTTCGCCATCACGAACATCTATCATGACTGGACAGAATGCTACACGGCATCGTACCACCAACTGGATTAATTCTGAAAACAATAATAAAACAGAATTCGGTCCTACCGACTGGAATTGGACAGGAATAAATAAAAATACCATTACTCTTCCTCAAGTATTGAAAGGTTCAGGATATAAAACAATACACGTGGGCAAGGCTCATTTCGGGCCAATTGGAACTGAAGGTGAAAATCCACTTAATGTAGGATATGATGTAAACATTGCAGGCTGTTCTATTGGCGAACCGGGAAGCTATTTAGGAGAGAATGGCTATGGACATATAAAAGGAAATAAATCGCGAGCTGTGCCAGGCTTAGAAAAATATCATGGAACAGACACCTTTCTATCCGATGCTCTCACTTTAGAAGCAAATCATGAAATAGATAAAGCCATTGACGAAAATAAACCATTCTTTTTATATCTATCACATTATGCCGTGCATGCGCCTTTTAATGCCGATAAACGATTTATTGAAAATTATCAGAAAAGTGATAAAGACGAAAAAACGAAATCATTCGCGACTCTTATTGAAGGGATGGATAAGTCTCTGGGTGATCTAATGGATCATTTACAAGCCAAAGGGATTGCCGATAATACATTAATTATTTTTTTAGGTGATAATGGTTCGGATGCACCACTTGGTGATGAAAAAGGTCATTTTTCTTCTTCTCCTTTGCGTGGAAAAAAAGGTAGTGAGTATGAAGGTGGAATGCGAGTGCCATTTATCGTAAGTTGGGGAGCGGTAAATCATACTCACCCCAATCAAATGAAATTATCTATAAAACCGGGATCTATCCAATCTCAATTGGGTACAGTAATGGATCTTTATCCTACCATATTATCTGTAGCCAATGTTAAATCACCCCAAAAACATATTATCGATGGGTTTGATTTAGCTACGCAACTATCGGGCAAAATAAATCAAGAGCGTCCTAATAAGTTTTTGATGCACTTTCCACACGAGCATCGAGGTAGCTATTTTACCACTTACCGTGATGGCGATTGGAAATTGATATATTATTACAATCCCGAATGGCCTGAACGTCCTTATTGCGAATTGTACAATTTGAAATCCGACCCTACAGAAATTCATAATTACGCATCTACTAAAAGTAAACTTGTCAGAAAGATGATTGCCGATATGGTATCACAAATGGACAGTGAAGGCGCACTATATCCTGAAGATGCAAATGGTAATATAATTCGGCCTATTTATTGATATACAACACTTTTATCTGAAGTTTATCGTATATTTGCATTCCTTATTTAATCCTTTGTGAATCGAAAAATATCAATCTACTTCTATGAACTGATTATAATGTTAAACGTTATTTAATAATGTGCTTTATACTTTATTGATTATTAAAAAAATGTTATGAATAGTAGTGTTATCTCATTGATGGTTTTTACAGTGCTCAGTTTGTTGGTGGGTGTAGTTTTAAAATTAGTTTTAAAGCGAACACGTATACCCTATACAGTGGCACTATTTCTTTTAGGAATATTGTTTGGTCTCGGCTTTAGGTTTCAGCTCATTCATACTCCTATTTATATGACTCATGCTATTGATTCGATTAGCAATATGGATCCTGAAATCATATTATATTTCTTTCTTCCTATATTGATTTTCGAAGCAGCATTAAATTTAAATATACATACGTTTAAAAAGACTTTTATAAATGCCAATATATTGGCAATACCCGGTTTGGTAGTAGCATTATTGCTCACAGGTGGCTTGTTAATGCTTTTAAGTTATCTATATCCGGGCTATACACAATGGACCTGGACTGCTGCATTAATGTTTGGTGCATTAATTTCAGCAACTGACCCCGTGGCTGTAGTGGCACTGTTACACGAACTAAAAACAAGCCGTAAATTTTCTACATTAGTAGATTCAGAATCTATGTTGAATGATGGCACGGGTATCTTATTCTTTATGCTCTTCTTTGGCCATTTTTCCAACTCAGGGCTTCCTTTTAGCCCGATAGTTAGTTTTATTATTATCATTTTCGGAGCTGTTGCTGCCGGTATAATAACCGGTATGTTAAGTATGTGGCTGGCCAAACGATCTAAATCGGATGCCGTGTTGCAAAGCACAGTTATGATTATTGCGGCCTATATTTTATTCTATGTAGCAAATGGCGTTCTTCAAGTATCCGGTGTTATTTCTTTGGTTACTTTGGGGCTTTATATTGCCTACCGTGGTGCCACTCAATTGCGTCCTAAGGTGAACGCTTTCATTCATAATTTTTGGGAGTTGATGGGCTATATTGCCAACACATTAATATTTATTGTGGTGGGTTTAATGATCGCTTTAAAGTGTGATATCTATTGGAGCGATTTAGGTATCTTATTTATCGTCTATATTGGCATCAATTTGATTCGCTATATCATGATATTCCTTTTCTATCCTATTATGCGTAGAATTAATTATGGATTAAAAATTCCCGAAGCCATCGTACTAGGTTGGGGAGGTTTAAGAGGTGCCGTAGGTTTGACATTAGCATTGGTAGCCTTTTATACTCCTTCAATACCCGAAGCCATAAGACATCAAATCCTATTCTTAACAGGTGGAATTGTGACATTCACATTACTGATAAATGCGACAACGATGGGTTGGTTTTTAAAGAAAATGAAAATGGCTCCTCGATCGTTATCGAAGATTTTACTTGATTATAATATGCGATTAATCTATCAGAAAAAGGTAGGTGAAGCATTCGATAATTTAACGAAAAAAGATTACATGGAGGATGTTGATTGGGATACACTTAAAAACTATTTACCTCAAGTGGGCACTGCGCCTACTATTGATGAGGATCTTTCCTTAAGTTCTATTGCAGCCATCATTCGTCGTAGACTCATGCAAGAGCAGTTGTCTTGTTGCTCACGACTTTATCAACAAGGGGTTATTTCTGCATTTGCACGCAATAATATTATTGACTTAGTTGAAGAAATCGACGACTCCGATGGTAATATGCCTTTTACAGAAATGCAGGCATATTTTGGAACTTTCGGTAAGCCCAATTCCTTTCAAACCAAGTTAAGTCGTTTTAATCGATTATCGAAGCGTATGTTTAAAACGAAAATACTCGATGAATATGGATTCTTAAGAGCTTTTATTCTAGTGCAGCGCGATTCATTGCAAACTGCCGATAATATGAAGCTATCACCCGAATTTCAAGAAGAGCAATTAAAAAGCATAGACGCTATATGCAATGAGATTAAAGATAATATTTCGGCAGCCGAAAAGCAGTTTTTAGTGTTAGAAGCCAACTTTCCCGAAGATTTTAAAGAGGCAATGAATGCAAAAGCCAAACGGATGTTACTTAGTAAAGAACGTTCCATCATTAAAGAAATGGCAATAAGCGGAATGATTGATGATGAAGAAGAGTCAGCATTATTAGATGATGTTGGAAAAAGAACTAAGCTCAAAGTGAAGAATAAATAAGTATAAAAGCATTGATGAAAAAGAGTCTTTTTTGTTAGCTTTTCTATTGGTTCAAGCCAATAAAAAATGATCTAAACGATACGTCGTTTAGATCATATAAAGTTAAATAGAACAACTCTAACTAATATAGCATATTGTGATAACTCATGTTGTTGGTCTCACAATATGCTTTTTTTATAACCATTTTCTAATTCGACGAAGAATAATCGTATTCTACGCTTGGTAGATTAATTTTAAAACAGGTTTCTGTCGAAATACCGACAAGTCCCAATCCGCCATTCACATTACTAGCAAAAGTAATTGGTTCCATCATGGTTGAATCATATATATCCGAATCAATGATATTTAAAGTTTTCAGATATTTAAAATCTATTTCATTAATCGAAAGCAACCTCACATAGCACTCCAGTTCCAATTTTTTAGGTATATAGTTTTTCATAATATAAGGAAGCTTATTTTCTCCCATATATACCGTCATTGTATAGGTCTGGTCATAAATTCTATTGTCATCAAAAACACCATATATATTGTTTGCCTGTTCGAACATGTCATTGTCATTATCCGAAATAGAAGGATGTCCATCTGTTAATACCATGTCTTCTCTTACTGCCATAGAGTAGTTGTGTACCATTACTATGGTATCTTTTTTTTCGTCCGGCAAATACGCATGTAGTATACTTTTCCGATCGAGAATGAATCGGTAATAGTTCTTTTCATTCACACGATCGGTAAAAGTGATACGAAAACGTAATTTAGATTCATAATATGAATCATATAAGTGATAAGGAACAGTAGCTGTATCTATTTTTTCAATAAGGTTGGGAGCTTGTGGAACAATTACTTCTGCCCATGCATGATGTATCCCGTCATTGGTCTTAGCATCTATACGAACGGTTTCTCCTGCATTAAATTTATGGGTGATAAGAAACTTTTTTTGATGTCTCAATTTATCTGTCGAAAAGTCTTCTATTGGATGAGGCTTCTCAACCAGCATCTCATTTACCCTAACTTCTATTGTTGCATCTTTAACATCCGAAATAATATTTTGCCCTGATAGATTCAAATATAAAATGTTATTTGTACTGTCGGCGTTGATAAATGCATTCATAATCAATCGAGGTGGTTTGATTTTTTGATTGAAGCTTATTTCATTTTCACATGCCATAAGCATGGTTATTGAAATAAGGATTAGATAAATTGCAATATATTTTTTCGTCATGATATTAAAATTTATACGTATAAGTCACTGAAGGTATGCAAGGTAAGATGGTAAGTTTTGTAATTTTTCGTTTCGATTCAACAATTGAATAAATCGGTTTTCCATCCTCTCCAAACCCTATAAATGTTCTATACCCACCGCTATTGCTACTGTAAACCACAGACGGATTCATGGCGTTGTAGGCATTGTAAATACTAATATTCCAAGTGCGTTGGCCATGCTTTGTTTTTTTATTGAAATTAATTCCTACATTCAGTCTATGGCTTGGTGGCAACCGAAAATTGTTGCGATGTTCAATATAATCTTCCTGATCGATGTAGTCATTGCCAGGTCGTAAAACACCTGTTACCTCCTCGGCTATTGTAGCTGTTCCACCTGTTGCAAACATCCATGATGCACCAATGTCTATTCGATTATTAAATTTATGATTCACCACTACATCAACACTGTGTCGGCGATCATATTTATACGGAAAGGCAAGTCCATTATTTATTTCTCCATTTTTAAATTTCCTATCGCTCTTAGCAAGCGTATATGATATCCATCCCGTAGTTTTTCCGCTCAGCTTTTGTACCATAAACTCTAAACCCATCGAACGGCCTTTGCCCATTTCTACTTTATCTTCCCATCCCGAAGATGATCCAAAAAAGTTCACTCCATCTCTATATTCGAGTACATGGTTCATCTGTTTGTAATATCCTTCTATTGATAGTTCCCATCCTTTATATCCTGTATAATAACCTCCTATAGAATACTGATGAGCTTGCATCGGTTTAATTTTACTCGTTACAGGTACCCACAGATCGGTAGGCATAGCTATGGCAGTCGATGACAATAAATGGATGTATTGACTCATCAATGAATACGAAGCTTTTAGAGCGCTGTTTTCAGTCAATTGATATCGTGCCGACAAGCGTGGTTGAATTGAAAAATAACTTTTTCTTTGAACATTAAACATCGAAAAATGAATACCAATATTCATTTTTATTCTATCTCCCATGCTAAAATTATCTTCTATATATGCTGTCGCTTCATTGGCAAGTATTGAGCTATTGTTTATGCTTTTATATAGGGTGTCTTGTTCTACTTTATCGCCATTTTTCTCATGAATTTTTGATGTGCTTATTTCTGGATGAAAGTTATGGCGTTGATATCCTACTCCAAATCTGATATCGTGAGTCGGATTGGGATTATAGTAAAAATCCATGTTATAACTCCAATCTTTGATACCCGAAAAATAGTTCGACTCATAAATATTTTCATATAAGTTCTGCTTGTCATTGTTTATATTGATCGATTTTGATTTCGCATTCATGTTGTATCTATTATAGGCAATCGATGTATTACAAAATATTTTTTGGTTGAAAATGTAATTCCATCTAAACGACGAAATCAAGTTTCCCCATCCCAATGACATCCTTTCTCTGTTGCTTGATGATGACACTTCGTTGGATGTCGACTCATTGTAGTTATACTGATAAACGGATTTATATTTATACGAGTAGTAGTCTTTGCCATGATATAAATTAAAGAACAAACGGCTCCGATCCGAAAATCGATGATTGATTTTTGCATTAATATCATAAAAATAATAATTCATTTTATCGTTTTTATTCATAAATGGCTTAGCTACTAAGTCAATATAAGAGCGGCGAGCCGATAGGTTGAACGAAGTTCTGTTTTTTATTATTGGCCCTTCAAATTGAACCTTACTAGCCAATAGCCCTACACTGATAACACCATGGTAATTGTTCATGTCTCCATCATTTGTCCTGACATCAATCACCGATGAAAGACGTCCTCCAAAGCGTGCCGGAAAAGAACTTTTAAATAGAGTTACTTTTTTAACTGCTTCGGGTGTAAATACAGAAAAAAAACCAAATAGATGATCGACATTGTATACAGGTGTTCCATCCAAAAGAATTAAATTCTGATCGGGACCTCCACCTCTAACATAAATTCCTGCCGAGCCTTCTACACCCGCTTGTACACCCGGCATTAATTGAATTGTTTTCATTAAGTCGGCCTCTCCAAGTATGCTGGGAGTGTTTTTAATTTGCGTCATCGGTATTTCAACCGCACCCATTTGTGCGGCATCAATACCTATCTCTTTTTTATTGGATATTACCACTACCTCTTCTAAACTATTATTATTGATTAAAGAGACATTAAACGTGGTGTCTTTTTTAAGTTCAAAAAAATGATTCTGAGTTGTGTAACCTAAATACGAAAACCGCAGATTTGTTTTTCCTTCGGGAAGTGTTATACTATAAAAACCGTAAGGATTGGTAACTGCTGCATGATTTTGAAGATTCTCTATAATATATGCCCCAATCAGCGTCTCTGATGACGCCCCGTCATTTACATATCCGCTGATAGTGTATTTTCGGCTTACAGGTTTTTGTATTTTATT
Source organism: Bacteroides sp. UBA7333 (assembly GCA_002471195.1). Lineage (GTDB taxonomy): Bacteria > Bacteroidota > Bacteroidia > Bacteroidales > Bacteroidaceae > Bacteroides. The sequence goes on along the minus strand of DKPN01000014.1, from coordinate 102,535 downwards.
TTTTAATAGGATATGCTTTTTCACGATTTCATATCCTATGGGTGTATTTTTGAATATAATGTCAAGCACCTGTTGTATACTTTTGTTCTCTATTTTAACCGTAAGCGAGCGATCTAGATTCACCTCTTCACCGTAAATAAAAGAATACTCTGTCGTATTTTCGATATGCTTTATCACCTCTTTTAATGTTGCGTTTTTAATATCAAGCGTAAGGGGTGTACTGTCTACTTGTGCACAAATGGTTTCTGCTGGTGCAATAAATCCACTTATCAGAATTAATATCCCGATAAAACGATTTGCGATATAGGTTTGCGTCATTGCTAATTCTTGTTGATAATAAACTTATTGTTATTCACTTTTTTATAAGAAAAATTTCTTCCGGTTTGAAGCAAGTTTAGAATGTTTTCCAGACTTTCGTTTTTGCTAAACTTAGCTGTCAGATGGTAGTTGTTTAAGTCGCTATCGGTGATTTGAATTTCAACGTTATACGAATTGCCTAATTCTCTCATTATCTCTTTCAATGAAAGATGGTTAAAGATAATATAGCCTTGCCTCCATACTATTTCATCCGATGGATTTTGAATATACTGCATGCTAAGTTCTTTATCGAGTTTATTATAAGTAGCACTCTGATTGGGTTCCAGAATTATACTTTCTTCACTGTTATTGGCACTTACCAATACAGCACCCTCGAATAGAGTTGTTTTTATTTCAGCATTATTACGATAGGCTTCAATATTAAAATGCGTACCAAGTACACGAACCTCTATGTCTTGTGCATTAACAATAAATGCTTTCTCTTTATTTTTGGCTACCTCAAAATAGCCTTCTCCCAACAGTGTCACCTCTCTGGTTTTTCCTTTAAAGCGTTCGGGGTATGTTAAAGACGAAAAGTGGTTGAGCATTACTGTACTTCCATCCGATAGTTGTATTGTTTTACACTCGGCAAGAGTATTGATGGTATACATTTTGCTTGGCATTGCAAATTCATATAATCCACGAATCGTAATAAAGAGCAGTGCACAGGCCGCTGCAATGGCTATGGCACGAAAAGCAATTTTACGACCGATCATATTTTTATGCATACCCCATATTTTGCGATGTAGTTTGGGATAACCACTTTGTGCGGAGTATAATCCTTTCGGCGATCGGGTAGATTGTACTAATGCACGAAGAATTTTTTCTGCTTCTATTTCAGTATATTTCATCCTATTGATTATTTCTTGGGAGTCAATTTAATTGTTAATCGAGAAGATTGTCCATTTTGCCATTGTCCCATGCTCGATAGCTGAATGAAAGTGCCTTTAGTAATTTTATTTGGATATATTTTTATTTTAAGCAAGGCTTCTTTACTACCGGCCTTAATAGTCAGATAATCATCTACCAATTTGAATGCTCCTGCTACCACAGGTGTTTTATTGACCGATATTTTTATTTTTCGATCTTTATCTTCCTTTTTCAGTGCAATGATTTTGATAATCAACGTTTCTTCTTCATTGCTTTTATCGTAAGTGTATGTTTGCGAAGAGTTTTTAAACCCTACATAGTCTTTCGGATAATTTTTCGATTCATTATCGCAAGACATGAATAAGATGCTTGCTAATAGCACTAAGATTGAGTGGAAGTAAAATCTTTTCATCTGTTATTTGTTTTGAGATTAAACATATTTACACAGATAAAGACAGGTCTTTTTTGAATATTCCCTATTCGGGTATAGTGAATAAAAGTTAATAATCGATATTCATGATCATTCTTTTTAATCGAGTTGTAGCCTTTTGCAGTTGCGCATCTACAGTTTTTATGCTGATATTGAGTTCTTCGGCCACTTGTGAGTAGCTTTGTTTATCCTCTCTAATGCGTATAAATATTTCTCTACAACGTTCGGGGAGCCTATCTAAGGCCTTAACATAACGTGCAAAAAGTTCTTCAGTTATAATTTGTTCTTCGGGCGAAGTAGTGGTAGTCGATAAATCGGTTAGCTCTTTGGTTTCAACGGATGCTCTTTTATCCTCTTTCTCCAAATAATTAATCGAAGCGTTTTTTACGAGTATAAAGCAATAATCCTCTATGCTATTTATCTCGGTTAATATCTCTCGCTTTTCCCATAGCTTTAAAAATACGTCCAACACGATTTCTTGCGACCATTCATCGCAATGTACATAATAATGAGCAATACGAAAAAGGCGATCATAAGTCATATCATAAAATCGTCGAAAGGCGGTTTCTGAATCCCACTCTTTCATCTCTCTAAGCAATCGTCGTACCTCGGGTTCTGTCATGAATGATATTAATTAAATCGGCGGAAGTTAATATATATATATTGAAAGCCATGCAAACGTTGGAATATAACCGTTGACTTTTAAATTAAATTAAGGTTGGCATTAATGAGAGGCACATGTTTGCATATGCACAGTTCTGAACTTAGGGTTTTTGGAGAGTATGTACATTGCCCGAAAAGTGGAGGAGGGTGTGTGCAATATACAGGGAAGTGCTAAAATATTAGCGTATCTGTGTAATTTCTAAGTATATAGTCGTATGAAATAAATGAAATTCACCTTTAGGCTTCATCTGAGCGAAAGCCTAAAGGTGAATTTTATTTACAAAATATATTATTGAGCGGTTTCAACCACAGCCCACTCTTTCGCGCCTTTTTCTTTTAGACGTGCAGTGAAAGCTTCGGCTTTAGCCATTTGTTCAGCTTCTTGCTCGGGCGAAGCAAACGCATGTGTATAGCCATTAACTTTTTTCCAATCGCCACGAGTAAAGTCGGGGAAAGCAACAGCTGCACAATTGTTGTCCATCGATAATTCGCCTAGTTCGGCCAAACAGCACCATTCTGCTAAATCGTAAACATCCATATCCAATGGAAGGCCATTTTGAAGACAATATACTAAACGTGCGTCCATGATAAAGTCCATACCACCATGACCACCTACTTTTTTCGCCATTTCGCCATATTTAATCAAGATGGGATGTTCGTATTTACCAACCAAAGCATCCATGTCTTCTTTGCTCAAGAAGCTATGCGAATCGAGATTGTCGATAACCGGTTGTACACCCGAAGCAGCCATTTGGCTTGCATCCAATGCATAACCTTCGAAAGGATATTTATTGGCAAAACCTTTAGTACCTGTCAATTGGTATAGACGGTTGTAAGGTTGTGGAGTCATTACGTTATGTTGAATTTCAATCACCTTACCGTTTTCGGTACGCATTAAAGTAGTTGTATGATCACCATTACGGAAATTATCACAAGTTTCTCCGGTGCGTTTCTCAACTAAATCTTTTCCAATCACCGATTTGGTATCCATTGCTACCAAAGTGTTGATTTTGTCACCGCGGTGAATATCTAATACTTGCGCTACGGGGCCTAAACCATGTGTAGCATACACATCACCACGATGTTTCATGTTATACTCTAAGCGCCATCCTAATTGGTCAACACTGTCTTTTTTCCAATAATGATCCCAAAATGGTTCAAGGTTGTGGATATAAGCACCTTGAGCACGAATCACTTCACCGAATACATTGTTTTGAGCCATGTTTAGGGTGTTCATTTCGTACCAGTCGTAGCAGCAGTTTTCAAGGATAAAACAATGTTTTTGAGTTTTCTCACTTAAATCAACCAATCCCCAGCATTCAGCTAAAGTCATAGCCGATGGAACTTCGATAGCTACATGTTTACCATTTTCCATTGCATAAGCTGCGATAGGATAGTGGTGCAACCAGTCGGGTGCAATGTATACCAAATCGATATCGTCTCTTTCGCAAAGTTCTTTATAGCCGTTTTCGCCTGAGTAAATAGTTGCTTTAGGCATCGATGCTTTTTTAAGAATGTTTTGGCATCTCTCGGCAGCTTGCGGATAATAATCGCATAGTGCTTTTACTTCAACTCCCGGTATATGTGTAAAACGCTCTACAGCACCGGGTCCGCGCATACCTAAACCTACAAATGCTACACGTACGCTATCTAGTTTAGGAGTAGCTAGTTGCAATACGCTTTTTTGTTGAGGTGCGCGTTGTGGCTCTTCAACTACGATGGTTCCATCTTGCCACGACCACTTCGTACCTTTGTCATTGACGTGTTGCGTTGAACTAGAACATGCCGTTATTAAAAGGCAAAGAGCTAATCCGAATAAGAAATTCAATTTTTTCATGATTGTTAGTATTGATATTAAAATTGTCTTTTTATTTATGTTTATTGCATGGAGTGTTATATCCATTTGTTGTTCATTCAGCTATAGCTGATAATGTATGTTGAAACAAAATTTCGGTAAATAATACAATGATAGATTGGGCAATGTGCAATATCAAAGTCATCAGATATAAGGTACATGATGAAGATCTATTTACGTCAAAGGTTTCACATTACAAAAATATAGAAATTCATTAAATAATCAGATGTAAAAGCAATTTTTTGTAGTCGCTTCTACTTTGATATAGATATTCATAAATAGTTTCTTTTAATGGAGGCAATAACCTAATATAACTTCTTAAATATGTTTGTTTTAAAGACGAACCTTCTTCTTTCTATCTCTTTGTATATTATGATTTTCTTCTTTTTACATTCGATTTTCGGAGATTGTTAATGGGCATTCAACTTTCATACATGGGGATGTTATTCTCTACTACACCCCCATGTATGGATGTAAAACATGGGGATGTAGTTATCTTGTTGATGGGGGTGTAGTTGTGCTGGTTACTAATATTCGTCTGATAAAAAATAGATTTTTACCATTTGCAAAGATGCTGTCTGACGGTTATATTCTCATGATCTGACATCCATTCCTCTCTACTCGTTATAATAATATCGCTTTGGTATTAATCTTTTATATGCGTTTGGGTGTTAACTATACCAACCGAGGTTTAAATTTAAAAGATGGATCATTCATGAAAACTTTAGCAGTCAGACTCTTTTTATTCTCTTTTTTAATGGGTACAAACGTTATCGTTGCTCAAAACTCATCGTATCAGCAAGATCAGTTTATCGATCATTTGCTCAATCAAATGACTCTTGAAGAAAAATTGGGTCAATTAAATATTGTATCTATAGGGCATGATATGTCTCAGCAACCTGCATCGGCCGCTTTAATGTCGTTGGTTGCTAAGGGGAGTGTTGGTGCGATTCAAAACTTGGTAGGTGTTGACAATGTAAAGTCCTTGCAAGAGGCAGCCGTTAAAAATAGTCGGTTGGGCATACCTTTACTGTTTGCAGTCGATATGAGTCATGGTTATCAAACGATATTTCCTATACCTTTGGCGATAGCTAGTGCATGGGATTTACAAAATGTTGAGACTATGGCACAAATAGCCGCTACCGAGGCCACTTCGGATGGCATTTGTTGGGCTATGGGGCCTACACTCAACGTGGCGAATGGCACATGGGCCGACAATGCGGGGCAGTATTGGAGCGAGAGTCCCTTTATGAGCGGCCTTATTGCGCAACGCATGGTGTGGGGATATCAAGGGCAATCGTCCTCTTTTTCGCAACCATCGCAGCTGATGGCTACTCCTGAGTTTTTAGGAGCGAGTGGTGCAGAGCAGGGGATGACACAACAGCAAATGTTTAATCAATATTTACCTCCTTTTTTGGCTGCTGTTGAGGCTGGAGCTGCTTCTGTCGTGGCTTCGCCCGTTGCGCTCAATGCTAATAACCCTTTGGGTGGAAACTGGCTTCTGACTGATGTGTTGCGCAATCGATGGAGCTTCAATGGTTTAATTGTTTCGGCCAATGGCGAAACATCGACAACCCCATCGTCTGCATGGATTATTGACGCTATAAATCTAGGAGTCGACATGATGCCTATGGTCGAATCAATATCGGCCGACAATATTAATATGACAATAATCAACACTGCTTGTCGCCGAGTGTTGGTGGCTAAATACCAGTTGGGCTTGTTTAATGACCCGTATCGATTTTGCAACCCAGTGCGTGCCAATCATCAAGAGTTTACAGCCAATAGCAAACGCGAAGCATTGCGCATGGCTACCGAAAGTATTGTGTTACTCAAAAATGATGTTCCCAGCCAGCCGTCGGGCAAAATCCTTTACAGCCATCCTATGTTGCCATTGCCATTGAAGGCCAATGTGGCCCTTATCGGTCCGTTTGCCAATTCGTTGCAAGGCATGTTTGGTCAGTACAGTTCGGCCGTGACTATCGAAAACACCGCTACACTACTTGAAGGTATGCAACAGATAGTCGACAATATGAATAATATGCCCATGAATCAGGTGAATCAGCCATGGTATCTACCGATGACCGGTACACAAGCTAATATACAGCTATTGTATGCCGAAGGTTGTGGAATGCGTTCGAGTGACGTAAATCAACAAGATTTACTCGAAGGGGCAATGAAAACAGCCGATAAAGCCGATTATATTATTGCAGCATTGGGTTGTACACCCGATATGATAGAAAGTGGTGAGGGCTCTGTTTCGTCTTTATCGGCGGCTCAACAAACATTATTGCAACAGTTGGTGGCTACGGGCAAGCCGGTGGCCTTGGTGCTTTTTGCCGATCGACCTATCAATCTTGATTGGGCCAACGAGAATGTAACCGCTATTATGAATGTATGGTATGGAGGTAGTGAAGCCGCTTTTGCTATTGGCGATGTACTGTTTGGAAAAGTTTCGCCTAGTGGCAAACTGACTTTCGATTATCCTTCTACGCAAAACGATGGTGCGTTATATCCTTTCGGCTACGGACAAACTTATAGTAAATTTGCTTATGGCGATATACAGATGAGTGGCAACAGCATGAATGCGCAAGGCGAAATCACATTGTCGGTAGAAGTTACGAATATGGGTATGTTTCCTGCCAACGAAATTGTGCAATTCTATATTCAGCAATTGTCGGGTACCGATCAAAATACTGAAAAACAGCTGAAAGGATGGCAAAAAATATATCTTAAGCCGGGCGACACCGATATTGTAACCTTTACCGTTCAGTTGAATAACTTGAAGTTTTATGATGCCAATTTAAATTATGTGGCTGTTACCGGTGCTTTTCAAGCTACAATAGGCCCTAATAGTAAATACGGGCCTACTGTAAACTTTGAGCTCACACGCTGATTGTTGTAGCTTATTCGCCGCCACCACCGCCACCGCTACCACCTTTTACATCGTCATTGTTGATGCTACGTTTGGTTTTTTGAACACTCGCTTTTAGTTCACCAATACGATAGCTGATACTCATGCCAAAACGGGCGCGTTGTTGTTTGTAATTAGTAATTTGTTGAAAACCATTTCCATCGGTATGAGATTTGCTCTTTGCGTATTTAGGTGCAAACGATGATGCAAATAGATTGATAGTAAGTCTTTTCTCTTTTAAGAAAGAACGACTTAGATTGAAACCATAATCGTACCAACTCATGCCTTTACCTTGCAGAGTAACATAGGGCGTGGATGTAAAAAAGTTAATGCTGGCACGAATGTCGAGTGGGAAGGTGTGTTGTACACCACCATAAAACCAACCATTCCAACCTGTTTTATGTAAATTTTGCGATGGACTGCGCAAATCTACATACTCAACAGAAGCATTCAGGTAGATACGGGTTTTTGGTGATGCGTTCCAATTGACATAACTATTTAAACCTACAGATTTACTTTTACCTATATTTTCGTAAGTGGTAAATAAGAATTGATGATCGGCATGCGTAATTCCTAATTGTGGAACGGCATCTCCTTCGTTTATTAGTTTCGAGAACGATTCAATTCCATTGTTGTTGAACGAATAACTCAAACTTAAATTGATATTGAACTTTTGGGTGAAATTGCTATAGCTAAGATTGAATGTGTTGCTCTTTTCGCTATCCAATGTAGGATTTCCTTTTGATATATTGGTAGGGTTTGAGTCGTTGACGTAAGGATTAAGATACCAGATGCCCGGACGCATGATGCGCATATTGTATCCGAAACGTAGATTTGACATTTCGGTTAATTTGTATCCTAAAGTAAATGAGGGTACTAAATCATTATAATTTGTCTTGAAATCTTCGCCTTTGCCTACAATGTATTTAATGTTTTGGATGGTATGCTCAAATCGAAGACCTGCTTTCCCCGAGAAATTATTAATCTTTATCGAATAACTTAAGTAGGCCGATAAAATATCATTTAAGTGTTTGTAATGGCTGCTTCTGTTAGCGTCGTATTGATAGTTCCCATTTTCACCTTGCTGATATTGATAGTTTTCGCTGGTGTTGTTTCGTAAGATGTATTTAAGACCTCCTTCAAGGGTATTGATTTTTCCAATCGGTGTTGTATAATCGGCTTGCAAGGTTTGCTCTATCGTTTTTTGGTTGCCTTCTACTTTTTGATTATTGAGTTGTAATATGTTTTCCCAATCGCTCGACATTTCATCACTGTTGTATTGATAACTGGTTGAACCATCATTGCTTTGTGGACGGGTACTTATTTTATATGAGAAAGTGAAAAAGCGTTCTTTATTTTTCGATGACATGCGTTGATAATCTATATTTCCCTGAATTGAATACCAGTTGCCCTTGTTTCTTCCTATTGTATGATATCGATAATCGTATACGATCTCATTGATATCATTCTCTCGTATATCGTTCATCCAGCTTTCGCCGTTGCTGTTGGTTTTGTTTTTACCACCATATAGACTTACAGCTGTAGTAATCAGTTGCAAGGTGTCTATCTCGTAACTTCCTTCGAGTGTGCCGTATTGAAAATTTCCTTTGTTTTTAGAAATACTGTTGTTTACCGTTTGTGATACGGTATTGCCTTGGTCGTCAAGATTGTTGCGCATTACGTCATTATAGCTTTTTGGTCTCCAGTTTTGGCGATAACTATAATTGGCAGTCAAGGTGAGTTTCTCTTTCTTGATGGTAGCATATGCCCCAGTTCCGGCACTCGTATTTTGAACATTGCCATTAAAGGTGGCCGTATATCCTTCGAAACCACCACCGATGGTAACAATATTTAGTATGCCTCCAATGCCTTCGGCATCATACTTTGCTCCGGGGTTGGTAATGACTTCGATCGATTTTATCGAATTGGCAGGCATGCTTTGTAATACCTCTTTGGGGTTATTACTCATCATACTGTTGGGGCGTCCATTTACATGTATCTTGAAACTGCTGCTACCATTCACTTTGATATTGTCTTCACCATCTACCGTAACCAGTGGAACTTTGCGTAACATTTCAATAATCGTATTCGATTGTGAATCGGGGTCATCCTGAATGTTATATTCAATTTTATCAATGTCGACTTTAACCAAAGGCTTTTGGGCAATGATCTCTACAGTGCCGAGTTCATTCGACGCTTCGACGCTATAGAATGTACCGAGATCTACATTGGGTACCGCTGACTTTAATGTAAAGTTATGAATTACGGTTTGACGCCCTATTGAAGTGATGTAAAGTGTGTATTCGCCTTCGGTCGCTTGAATCTTTTCTTGAAAGCGACCTTTGTTGTCGGTGACAGCCATCTTAACGGCTTTATTGGGTAGCTCTTTCTTTACTATTTTTATGGTAGCATAAGGTTCGCCATCGTGGGTAAGCGAGTCTATTAATATGCCTTTTATCGTATAATTGGTCAATGCTGTTTCTTGAGCATACGCATTTATAATCGATACAATTAGAAATAAGAGGGTGAATAAGATATTTTTCATAGACAATATGTTAACTTTTAATGTTATACAAAACAATAGTATATAGGGTTATTGTTACAATAGTGTTTCATTAATGGGATAGTGTAAATAGATTTAAATATATCTTTGATAGAAGAACGAAATTAAAATAATTTAAATAACATGATGAGTTGATTTGTGTTAATATTCTAAAAATATACAAATATTATCATTTATGTTATAATAAATACGAATGAAAGTTTCGTGAAATCTGTCAAAATGATTAAAAGATACCGATAGAGGGTATATTTAAAACTAAAATATTGTCAATCTGATATGAAAAATAATTTATTAAGTTTTGGTAACTTAGAACTAATAGTCTAACTTTGTAAAATTCACCCTTTAAAAAAATAATCATAAAGTAATAAAAATATTAACTATTATTTATCAAGTATGAAGAATCTTAATTTCCTAAAATTATTCTTTGGTATCATGCTAATGATGGTGTCGACAACTTTTGTTGGTTGTGTTGATGACAATGATGACACTGAAGCTCCTTACCTTACTATTACTCCGTCTACATTGCAGTTTACAATTGCCGGAGAACCTGCGGAAGGCAGTCAATCGTATTTCGAGATTTCAACCAATCGTACATGGACTGCAAAAGTTCTTGACGATAAGTCATGGGTTACATTATCGGCAATACAAGGCGATGGTAACACAAAAGTGAATGTTAGTATCCCCGGTGGTATTAACGATGAGGCAACCATTGAGGTGATTATCTCTAACAAGGTAGGTCCTTTGAAAAAAGAATATGTAACCATCAAGAGTGGTGATGTAGTTGAAGCTGTTGTCATTTATCATACAAATGTAGGTAGCACAGCTGTTTCTAGTCCATATCCTTTTGTTGATGCTTATACCGATTGGCAAGCTACAGGAGTGGGTGCATCTGCTGTAACCTATTCTGGCGAAAAAGCTTCTATCCGTTCAAGCGGTTTGGCAAATACCGGATCGTATAATGGTGCTTCTGGACCAAACGTAGTTTTCTTTGGAACTCTTCCTGCAAACTTTGTTATTAACAAAATAGCGTTGACAGATCAAGATACTAACTTGCAACTAACATTTGGAGCCAGCTACTCGTTCAAACCTGAAGGTGCTACTGATTATGACAATACATTTGATATCAGTAAATTCCAAGTTATGTTGAGTGCTGACGGAACATCATGGACTCCATTGACTTATACTAAAAATAATGGCGATGAGAAAACTCCATATTGGGTATTGGCAACAGCCGACTTTACCTTAACAGCTCCAACAGCTGAACTATATATCAAGTTTAATGCACTTGCAGCTTCTGCATATCGCTTAGATGATATTACACTTCAAACAGGTAATGGTGGTCAAAGTATCTCTTTAGATGGTGGAACAACTCCTCCTCCATCAGGCGAAGCAACTCCTATCACTATTGCTGAACTGAACGCAATGATGACTACTACTCAAACACCTGTAGATGCAACTGCCGATCGTTATTTCGAAGCAATTGTATTGAACGATACGGTAGCAAAAAACTTCTCGGCTAACCAATTGATTGTTTCAACTGAAGGTGCTACAACTGCCGGAAATGGTGTTACATTATACGGTAGTCAAGTTGACCCGCGTTCGGCAAAAGTGAACAAAGGTGATAAAATTAAAGTGACATTGGTGAAGGGATTGGCAAATGTTGTCAACTTCAAAGGATTGCACGAAGTGACCGGTGGTAAAACAGATACTTGGGCTATCATTGAAAAAATTAGTACAGCATCTGTAACTACTGCTCCAATCGTTATTCAACCTGCTGATTTGAAAAGCTACCAAGGTATGTTGGTAACAGTACAAAATGCTACTCCAAGCGCTGCTGGTATATGGGGAGGTAGCACTGCTCATACTTTTGCTGCGGGTGGAACAAACTTCGGTGTATTTTGCTCATTAGGAGCTACATTTGCAGAAGTACCATTTGTAGTAGCAACAGGCAACGTAACTGGTATCTCAACTGTATATAATGATGCTTCTCAAATTATTCCTCGCGACTTGAATGATGTAACAGCTTTTAACTCTACTGCACCTACTATTATAGATGTAAACCCTGAAACTTTAGTGTTTGCAGCAGCTGGTGGTGAACAGAAAGTTACTGTTACTTGCTCGAACCAAGGTAGTAATGCTTTAACAGTAAGTGGATTGAGCAACAACCTTTCGGCGGTAGTAAATGGCAATGAAATTACTGTAACAGCAACAGCTAATAATACTGATGCAGCTATCAACCAAGTCTTAACTATCTCGTTAGAAAATGGGAATAGCAAAACCGTTAATATTACTCTTGCAGGACAATCAACCGGCGAAGAGGCAACAATTACATTGAATCTATCTGATGATGCAAATTATCCAACTGTTTTTCCTAGAAAATCAGCAGATAAGTTAGTCGCACCTACACAATATACATTTGGTGGTTATCAATATACTTTGGCGGGTACAGCAACAGGTGGCTTCTATCAAGCACTTTCAAGTGGTACACTATATTTAATGGTAGGTAAACTTGGTGGTTATGTAGAATTGCCAGTTGTAGAAGGAAAAAGATTGTCAAAAGTATATTTTAAATCTCGTAGTGGCGCTTCTACAAATGTAAGAGTAGCTATTACTGATGTTAATAATGCAGAAGTTGCCGGTGGTGCTGCCGTTCAATTGAATAATACAGTATCATACGATTATACTTATACTTTGCCTTCAACAGCAAAAGATACTAAATATAGAATTTATATCGCTAATGAGTACAATGCCCAATTCACAGAATGGACATTGACTTACGAATAATTTAAAGAATAGATATACTTTGGCTTGCAAGCTAAAGTATATCTATTCTTTTATCATATTAAAAGTACAATGATAAAATTTCAGAATCAATTTACTCAATTGATGAAGTCTATTTTCTTTGTCATATTGATTGTTTGCATCGCGAGTTGTAGTGACAAAGATTCTTCGGAAGATTTGTTACAAAATGAGGCATATTGGAAGGTCTCGTCAACAGTGGGCTCTGCAACAGGATCATCTGCCATTATAATTACCGGAAATCCTGGTGTGAAATGGCAAGCAGAAATAACAGGAAACTCTCCATGGTGCTCGTTTAGTTATAATAACTATAATGGTACAGCCATTAAAAAAAGTGGTGAGATAGAAGGTGGTGATGCTTTGAATGTATTATATGTGTATTATCCGGCTAATACGGGTAAAGATCAGCGTCAGGCTAATATAACATTTACTTTTGAGGGTCAGCAACCTTTGACTTTCTCATTAGTACAATTGGCAAAAGATCAGCAAAATGTTCCACCATTTAAGCGTTGGGCTGAACTTCCAGCCGATAAAGTTAATCCAAACTATCAGTATGTAACTCATTATGCTTTATTGAATAATCAAACGGTGCGTAATTACTCACTTTGTTTTGATAAAACAAAAAAGGCTGCTTTATGGGTAGCTTATCCGCTACATAGTTGTTATATTGGAAACCTTGGACGTACTGATGCATGGGCTTATGATCCTATTATCCCACAAAACGTACAACCCGATTTAACACGTTCATACAAGTCGCCTTATGATCGCGGACATCAATTGCCATCAGCCGATAGAACATCTGTTAAAGAAATGAATGCTCAAACATTTTACTTCTCTAACATGACACCGCAACTTAATAGATTGAATCAAGATATGTGGGCTAATCTGGAAAGCTTCGTGCGGACTAAAAGATGTTCAGATACTTTATATGTAGTAACAGGAGCGTATTTTGGAAATAATGCTACGACTACCGATGGTGCAGGTCAAAAAGTACCGCTTCCTTCGAATTATTATAAGGTGTTGTTGCGTACAAAAAACGGCAATACCGGAAAGGCAATTAAAGATTGTTCGCCAGACGAATTGATATCTATCGGATTCTGGGTAGAGCAGAAGAGTTACGGGAATATTCAACCTCCCACTTCTATTTGTACTACAGTAGCTGATATTGAAAGTAAAACAGGATTTACTTTCTTCCCTGATGTTGATGCGTCGGTTAAAAAACAAAACTCTCCATCTATGTGGGGATTAAATTAAAAAAATAATAACTTATGAGAAAAGTATTTTTACCTTGCCTATTTGCGCTACTTCTAATCTCGTTTAGTTTTGCGCAAAAACCTCATAAAATTGTATTCTATAATGTCGAAAACTTATTCGACACGATTAACGATCCGGAAGTTCTTGATGAAGAGTTTACACCGGAAGGACCTAAGAAATGGAATTCTGCAAAGTATAACAAGAAACTTAGCAACTTAGAGCGTGTATTTTTTGATATGTCTGCTGCCGATAAAAGCTATCCTGCTGTTATTGGAGTTTCAGAGATAGAAAACCGTACTGTACTTGAAGATCTTATTTCGACTGCTAAAATGTTGCCGGGCAATTATCGTATCGTGCATTATGATTCACCCGAAAGACGCGGTGTGGATGTAGCATTCTTATATCGTCCAGAAGAGTTTAAACTTGAAGGAGATAAAGCTGTGACTACCATTATACCTGGACGTCCTGATTTTAAAACTCGCGATATCCTTACTATGTGGGGTACTATTGATCAAGAACCTTTCTTCTTTATGGTTGCACACTGGCCATCGCGTTTAGGAGGTAAAGAGCGTTCTGAATATCTTCGTATGGCAGTTGGAGCACAAATGCGACAAATTGCAGATTCTGTAAGAGCCGCTAGTCCTAATACCAAAGTGATAATGATGGGTGACTTTAATGATGATCCAACTGATAAAAGTATTGCAGAATCGCTTGGTGCTAAGATGAAAAGAAAAGATTTGAAAGAGGGTGATTACTACAATCCTTATGGCACTATGTTGAAAGCCGGACTTGGTACATTGGCTTATGGAGATGCATGGAATATCTTCGATAATATTATTGTAAGCGATAATTTAGTAAATGGCGATAAAGACAAATTGCAACTTCAACGTGGCGCTAATTCTAAATACGATGGTAATATCTTTAAACCACACTATATTATTCAGAAAGAGGGTCAATTTAAGGGATATCCTTTAAGAACGTTTATTGGTAATAATTTCCAAGGAGGTTATAGCGACCACTTACCGGTTTATATCTATGTAGGAAAATAAAACAATTAATATTTATGAGAATAAAAACATTTTTAATAATGATCGTATCCTTACTGTCTCTTTCGGCCTATGCGCAGGATGGCGGAGTTAAGGGTAAAGTCGTTTCTCGTACAAACCGTGCGCCAATCGACGGTGTAAATATTACACTAACACCGGGTGACATTACAACAAAAACGAATGCAAATGGTGAGTTTATTATCGAGAATTTGAATAAAGGCGAATACATGCTTTCGTTTCAAGCTCCCGAGTATGAATCAATGACATTAGGGGTTAGAGTAGATAAAATGATAAGAGATATCAATCAGGTAATTATGGTGCCTGATGTATCGTTGGGTACACTCGATGATGCGATCTTTGCCGAATACGATAATGAAACATTAGAAGATGCTCAGTCATTGCCTAGCTCATTATCAGCATCGAAAGATGTATTCAATAGCATTGCTTCTTACAAATTCAGCGAAATGCGTTTTAATAATCGCGGTTACGATTCGCAATACTCAAATGTATTTATGAATGGTATTTTATTGAACGATGCGATGACAGGATATACACCTTGGTCGTTGTGGAGCGGATTAAATGATGCAACACGCAACCAATTGACTACATCGGGATTGCAAATGGGTGAAGCAGGTGTTGGTGGTATTGGTGGTACAACCAATATTTTAACCCGTGCTTCTCAAGTTCGCAAAGGGTTTAGAGCGAGTATAGCCAATGGAAATGCAATGTATCGTTTTCGTGGAATTTTGACTTATGCATCAGGTATGCAAGACAATGGATGGTCGTATGCCCTTTCATTATCGACTCGTCAAGGTGGAAATGGTTATGTTGACGGTGTATACTATGATGCTTATGGTTATTTTGCATCGGTTGAAAAGCAATTCAATGAAAAACATCGTTTAAGTGCAACGATATTAGGTGCGCCAACCGAAAGAGGTGTACAACAAGCTTCTACACAAGAGGTATACGATTTAGTAGGAAACAACTACTACAACCCTAACTGGGGATGGCAAAATGGCGAAAGACGCAACTCTCGCGTTAGAAATTACCATGAACCAATTGCGATGTTGAACTATATCTTCGATATTAACGAACGCTCTCAATTGAATGTAGCTACTGCTTTACGTTTCGGTCAAAACGGTTATTCTTCATTGACTTGGTATGCAGGTCCCGATCCACGTCCCGATTATTATAGATATTTGCCTAGTTACTATCAAGGTACCGAGAAAGGTGCATGGTTGGCTGAAGCATGGCAAATGAATACGGATAATATTCGTCATATCGATTGGGATAATCTTTATTACATCAACCGTACTCAAAAAGCATCAAACCCTGTTTATGGCGATGGTAATCGTTCAATCAACATGATTGAAGAGCGTCATGCCGATCAGTTGGATTGGAATTTTGCTACTAACTACACACACCTTTTCAAAAACAATACACGTATTAATGTAGGTGCCAATATTCGTAGAAACCGTACTAATTACTATACAAAAGTAAAAGATCTATTGGGTGGTGATTACTGGATTGATGTTGATAAATTTGCTGAACGCGATTTTGGCTCTAACGATCCTATCCCATATCAAAACAATATGGATTACTATCGCGAACACGGACATGCTCAAGCAGCTACCAAAGGCGATAAAGTGGGTTACAACTACTATGGTAACATCTTCCGTTATAACGGTTGGGCACAATACGATTTCAATATTGGCGGAGTGAACATTGGTTTAGGTGCTGAGCTAGGTAGTGCTACACTTTGGCGTCATGGTTTATGGCAAAAAGGTTTGTTCCTTGACGACTCAAAAGGTGACTCTAAAAAACAACGTTATTTTGAGTATAAATTCAAAGGAAACTTCGAATATAGAATCAATGCTGCACAATCGTTAGAAGCCAATGTAAGCTATAGCCATTTGGCTCCTAACTTCCAATATGCTTTTGTGTCGCCACGTACTCGCAACTCGGCTACACCAGGTGTTTCTGCAGAAAAGGTATTCTCGGTAGATGCTTCTTACAACTTACGTCTTGGCGATATCAAAGCTCGTTTGACTGGTTATTATACAAAAGTACAAGACCAAACAAAAGTGTTATCGTACTATGATGATGTAGAAGCAACTTTCTCGAATTTTGCGATGAGCGGAATCGATAAGAAGTTCTTTGGTTTAGAATTTGCAGCTACAGTGCCTATTTATGCAGGTATCTCATTCAATGGTGCGGTTAGCTGGGGTCAATATACTTATGATTCGAATCCCGATTATGTACAAATACAAGACAACAGTGGTGTAGTACAAAATCAAGGTAAAGTTTATTGGAAAAACTATCGTATTGAAAGTACTCCACAAACAGCCATCAATATGGGATTGTCTTATAGAGGACCTAAAAATATCTTTGCATCGATGGATGTAAACTATTATAATAATATGTATATCTCTATGAGTCCTGTTTATCGTACAGACGAAGTTTTGTCGCTTCACATGACTGAAGCAGACGTACGTGCTATTCGCGATCAAGAAAACTTTGGTGGTGCTTGGGTATGGAATGCAAGTATTGGTAAAAACTGGTACATCAAACGTTCTTATACAATAGGTATTAGTGCCGATGTGAAAAATATATTGAATAATCAAAACATTAAGACCGGAGGTTACGAACAAGTACGTCTTATGAAGAATAAAGAAGAGGCTTATCAAACTTATCAGCCCTTCGATTCTAAATATTTCTACATGTTTGGAACTACATATTATGTAAATCTATATTTCCGTTTCTAATGATATAATGAATTTATATATGAATAAAATACTTAAAATAGGCATGATTGTAGCAGTGGTACTTGGATTTACTGCGTGCTATAATGATTTTGATGAGCCGGCTCCAACAAAATATTACACCGCAGCTGATTTTGAAGGATGCACTCCAATTTCGATTAAAGCTTTGAAACAACTTTTTTATGATCAATATGGCAATGGAACCAATAGTTTGGCAAAAACTTATGAGGTGACAGAAGACTATGTGATTTCGGGTAAAGTCATTTCGAGCGACCGCGCTGGTAATGTATATAAATCGGTTTATATTTACGATGAATCGTCAGAATCGGCAATCGAACTTAAATTGATGGTGAGCAACTATGTATATTATCATTTGGGTCAAACAATCTTTGTAAAGGTAAAAGGTTTGGCAATTGGTAACTACCGCTATAACCTAAGTATTGGTAGTATGCCATCGGCAACCGATATTGCTAATGGTTATGCCAACTCAAACATTGATACTCGCAACCAATTAGATAGCCATATCTTTATCGGACAGTTGGGCGAATTGACTGCTGCAGATACATTAGTAGTGAATGCTAGCAACTATAATACCCTTACCGACAATGATTTGGGTCGTCTGATTCGTTTTGAAGGATTAAAATACAGTGCAGGTACTTTCGATGGTGATAGATATCCTCAATATTTGCAAGTAACTTATCCTAATAATCAAACCACCGCCGTATACGAAAATAAGTATTACGAAGAAGAAAATCTGACTCCTACTTATGCATATAGCTATGGTAACGATAAATATTATGGTTCATCTTGGTTTACATACGATGCTACCGGAAAACCTGCAGCAGGCAACTATATTGTTCGTGTAAGCGGTTATGCCGATTTTGCTGATATAGCATTGCCCGAAAGCGGTACTACAGTTAACTTAACTGCTATTTTCAATAAATACTCTTCTAAATCGGGTGGTTTTGTAAAATACCAACTATTGTTGAATAGCGTAGCGGGCGTTCAAATTGTAGAATAATGTAATAACGATATTACTATAAAACGATTAGGGCTGTTTTCGATAGAAAACAGCCCTAATTTTTTATATCTACCGGGTAGCCAACGATTGTACCCATACCAAACATATATATATCGTTTTTTCACACTCGTACTTATTATTTGTTTTTTGTCTATTTCGCTATTTCGTTCTATACGTATGATTAATATATTGTGAAACAATGCAGTATCCCCTTTTATGGGGCTTTTTGTACTGTTTTTTATAAACAATAATTAATACATTATCTCCTCATTTCACGAACATTTTAGAAAAGTAGTTGTTGTTGTATCAAAAGCCTTAAGCTATAGAGGCTGCAATTTTAAACCTAAACATTATAAATGATTATGAAGAAATTAATTCCTATTTTATTAGTGATCTTTGCACTAACTTCCTGCGAAAAAGATCCTGATTTAAACAAATTGGTGGACGAATATTTGGTTTATACCAATAAAGCCAACGATGCAAATTTTAGTACTCCAAGTACGTTTTACATTGCACCCGAAATTCTTATTGCCAACGGTAAAGATGACAATCAAACTCTAACAGGAGAAGGCGCAGAACAAATTATAAATGCGATTTCTACTAAGATGAAAGCTCGTGGTTATACTGAAGCAGCTAACAAAGATGAAGCAGAATTGGCCATTAGTGTAACTTATATGCAAAATACATATTATTACACCGATTATGGTTATCCTAACTGGGGTTGGGGACCTGGTGGTTATTGGGGTAATTATTGGGGTTGGAACGGTGGTTTCAATTATCCATATGCAATGACTTATAGCATTACTACCAATTCATTTGTAATTGATATGGGCGATCAGGGAAGTAAAACTACCGATAAAATGCCTATTTGGTGGTCATGCTATATGGTTGCACCTGCTTACTCAACCGGCTTAAATGCTACTTTGGCTGTTAATGGAGTGAACCAAGCCTTCAATCAATCACCTTATATTAAAAAATAATTAAATCAGTAAGACATTTATGAAGACAATAAAATATATTTC
>DKPN01000014.1:82086-82814 GCA_002471195.1 Bacteroides sp. UBA7333 | reverse complement strand
ATGAAGACAATAAAATATATTTCATCAAGAGTATTGGCCATTATCGCTCTTGCTTTGGTCTTTACTTTACCTGCAAATGCACAGCTATCAGATAATGGTTATGCAAGTATCGATTGGAAATTTAATGCGCCAATGGGCAATCACTTTGCCAATAAAGCAAGCGGTTGGGGGATGAACTTCTCGGGTGGTTATTTCTTTAGCGACAACATTGGTTTGGGATTGTTCTTAAACTATAGTAGCAATCATAAATACATTGGTCAAGAATTGATCCCTGTTGACAATGGTGTATTATACACTGATCAACAACACACTGTTTTCCAATTGCCATTCGGGGTTTCGGCTCGCTACCAATTCAATAGAGGCGGTGTAGTTCAACCTTATATAAGCGCAAATATCGGTGCTGAATTTGCTAAATACTCAACCGACTATAATGTTTTTGAAACTAGACAAAAAACTTGGGGCTTCTATGTTTCACCAGAAATTGGTATAAACGTATTCCCATGGTCGTATGGTCCCGGTTTACATTTAGCTCTTTACTATAGCTATGGTACAAACAAAGTTGATAAAATTTTCAACTACCATGAAAAAGGATTAAACAATATTGGTTTCCTTTTGGGTGTATCATTCTAAATCTTGATTCATATAAAATGGATGAGGCTGTCTGACGAGTTTAGACAGCCTCATTTTTGTATATAACATTCAATATGGAGTAGTCATCGTGCGCTCTG
>DKPN01000014.1:0-81912 GCA_002471195.1 Bacteroides sp. UBA7333 | reverse complement strand
TAGTCATCGTGCGCTCTACATTCTATATTAATATCTATCGTGTATGTTGTTATGTTGTATCTCGATTATTGTAAGGTTTTATGTTGTGAAATAAGGCATTTCACAAATGAGATACCTTGATTTCGCAAATGTGAAGTCAAGATATCTCAAACTGATATACTATGATTAAATAGAGATAATGTTAGCGTCTGGCGTAGAGAATGGTTTAAAGGTAGTTTTTTAATTGATTTACCCATATCGCATAACCTTCATCGTTGATGTGCAGACCATCATTGGTCAGTTCATCGCGCAACATATACGTTCCCGTTTGGCAAAACAGCGGAAATAAATCGATAAAAGGAACCTGATGCTCATTGCATGCTGCAAGCAATCGATGGTTCACTTGGTGAATAGTCAGCGTTTTGCCGATCATGCTTTTGTAGATCGATTTATTTTCGTTGATGGGTAATAGACTTTGTACGTACAATTTCGTATCGGGCGACTCTTTTTTTATTCGGGTGATAATTTTCGTTATCATCGATACAATCGTATCGGGGCAAAGGTGATGCGAAACATCATTGACCCCGATTAATAAGAATATTTTCATAGGTTTGCCGGGTAGTATTTGATGTAATCGGTCGTACACCCCCATAGCTTCATCGCCCACGATTCCTCGATTACGTATGTTCGTCGTTCCGGTGCGTTGACTCCAGTCTTTCCCGTTTTCGGTTAAGCTGTTGCCCAGCATCACAATATCGGTCGAAGTAATTGGCGTTTCCGTATCGAATAAGGCACAACGTTTATAATAATGCGGCGTATATTTCTCAGGATGGCTTGTGCCCACTTGTGCCATACATCCGATAATGCCACTCATCCATAAAATCAACAACCAACTGATACGCATATTCATTCGTTATTGTTTTTCATTTTTGTAAGCATCAATAGCATTTTTCACCGATCCATGCATTAAAAGTAGTGTTTTGGCATGTTCATAATCAAGGTTCAGCTCCTCAACAATCATTCGGGTACCTCTATCTACTAGTTTCTGATTGCTCAATTGCATGTTGACCATCTTATTGCCTTTGACGCGTCCCATCTGAATCATAACCGAAGTACTTATCATATTGAGAATCATCTTTTGTCCGGTACCCGACTTCATGCGTGAGCTACCCGTAACATATTCGGGGCCTACAATCATTTCAATCGGAATATCACATTCGTTGGCCATAGGCGAATCGGGGTTGCTGGTGATGCATCCGGTAAGAATGCCTTGTTTGCGAGCCTCCTTTAATGCCCCAATCACATAGGGGGTAGTGCCCGATGCCGCAATTCCTATCACCGTATCTTTATCGGTAATATGATGTTCGAGCAACTCTTCCCATCCTCGTTGGGTGTTATCTTCGGCATTCTCTACGGGGTTGCGTAAGGCTCTTTCGCCACCGGCAATCAGTCCGATGATATAGGTGGGAGGCATACCAAAAGTAGGAGGTATTTCCGAAGCATCTAATACACCTAACCGTCCGCTAGTGCCTGCACCCATATAAAATATTCTACCTCCTTGTTTCATTCGCGGCACAATTAAGTCAACAAGTTTTTCAATTTGCGGTATTGCTTTTTGTACTGCCAAAGCCACTTTTTGATCTTCTCCATTGATATCTTCTAACAGCTCGCGTGTTGATTTTTTTTCAAGATGATCGTATATCGAAGGTTGTTCTGAGATTTTGATAAACATATCTTTTTCTATTATCATTAAATACTACTTGTTGTCTTTATAAAACTCAATGAGTCCCATCAGAGGGCTTTTGTCAATACTTTCAATTGTAATGCCCAGCTCTTCGGCAGCCTCTCTAACAATGTTTTCATAATAGAAAGCGATAGATCCGATAATATATATGGGATTATTTGTATAATCGTACTGCATTACATTTCGTTTGAAAAACGCCCTGAAGCTACTTTTAACCATCTTATTCACCTTTGGGTGTTTGATGTTTTCGATCAAAAAAGGCGAAAGACTGGCCAAAAAACGATTTGGGAAAGGTTTGCGATAGACCCGATCAATAATATCGGCTTGTGTGAGATTGAATTTCTCTAAGAATTTCTCTTTCAAATCGTCCGACAACTGATTTTTAAAAATATCGCCTACCAATAGTTTACCCAAAACGGCACCACTGCCTTCATCGCCAAGAATAAATCCAAGGGGTGAAACATTGGCAACAATCTCTTTTCCATTATAAAAGCATGAGTTCGATCCGGTGCCTAAGATACATGCAATGCCCGGCTTATGTTTGCACATGGCATGCGCCACTGCTAGCATATCCGAATAAATTTCAATGCCCTGCGAAGCTTTAAGATGTACACCCAAGGCTTGCTGCATAAAAGCTACCTTTTCGGGAATGCATCCGGCACCATAGAAAATGACTTTGGTTAAGCTGGCTCCATCGTTAATATTCGGAAGAAGCATACTTTTAATTTCATTAGAGATTTCTTCTTCGCTTTGAAAAAAAGGATTCATTCCTTTTGTGGCAATAATTTGTGATAAATTGCCATGCTCTACAACTGCCCAATCGGTTTTTGTTGAGCCACTGTCTGCTATAAGTATCATATCTTAATATAAATTTTCTTTTTGTATAGTATATATCCCACACCCCAGTTGATGGCAACAAAGATTAAGGCATATACCAATGATCCGAAATAGTCGCCAAAACAAGGTCTTAACAGTATATTATAGAAATATCCGTGTAGACTCATTACTGTGGCATCGTGAGTGATTAGAATATTTCCTAAAAGAATTGAGAGAACACCAGCCATTACATAAATAAATAGTGGGTTTACGCCAAAAGATTCAAAGAATCTGCTCCAATTTTTATATCCTTTTACATCGATAATCCATATGAGTAGGGCTAAAAAACTAGACCCTAAACCACAAGTGGCTAGTACAAATGTAGGCGACCATATTTTTTTGTTGATGGGGCAGCCATAACTTAATAAGAAGCCTGCAAATGTAAGAATAGTACCTATGAGGAATAATTTTTCTAGTTTTTGGTTGATGTCTTGTGTCTTGATAATCATTCGTCCTACGCAGAAACCTATCAGTACATGTGCAATAGAGGGGATAGTGCTTAATATCCCTTCAGGGTCGATACCGTTGTCTTGATACATATGGTTGACACCCAATATCGCTCTATCTACTTTCGATAATATGTTGGTATCATTATATTCGAAGCCATTTCCGAATAATAAAACAAAGAAATAGCCCACAAGAAGAAATGCAATGAGATAGGGTATGTTTTTATGTTTCATGGTTAATGCTATAATAGCAGTAGCGCCATAACACAAAGCCAATCGTTGCATTACACCCATAATACGAATATGATCGAATGTCCATATCGATTGCCATAAATGTGCTCCGAAACTTAACTCCTCGGATGACAATGCATTCCATGTGCGGCAAAATAACGAAAACCATGCAATGCCCAATCCGATTGCAAATATTACGATGGTTCGTTTTATAATTTTCCAAAAGGCATCGCTGCTAAACGTGAAGTTATATTTGCGCAAAGATATATATGTAGAAATACCCATGATGAACATGAAGAAAGGAAAAACTAAGTCGGTAGGAGTGAGTCCGTTCCATGCTGCATGACCAAGGGGAGCATATACATAATTCCATGATCCGGGATTATTGACCATAATCATTCCGGCAATGGTAATACCTCTCAAAATATCGAGAGCAAGTAAGCGTTGTTTTACTGGTTTATTCATTTTACTTTCGTGTTAAGCTAATTATTATTTATTGTTAATAGGGGTTTTGTACACTCATCAATTAGGTAAACTATCGATATATAACTGATTCCACTATTGGTGGTTAAACCTATTTCGCAAGTTCTACTATTGGAATAGCCATATTGTATTTTCGCACTCTCAATTTGCGGTTTAAGTTTGCGAAGTGCATATTTGTTGATTTCAGGATGAGTAAATCCTTTATCGCCTGCAAATCCACAACACCCTACTTCATCGGGAGTCAGTACGCTATTGCTGCACCGTTGTGCTAATGAGACAATCATATCTGCTAATCCCATTTTACGCATCGAACAGGTAATATGTATTGCAATATTGCGGTTTATTTTCGTAAACTCAAGTTTATCGAGCATAAAAGTAGATATAAATTCTACCGGCTCATACAGATTGAGCTGTTTCATTTTACTACGCATTCTGTATAAACATGGACTTTGATCGCACAATATAGGGTATTCTCCTTGGTTGGAGGCTTTTAATAAAGCCATTTCCAGTTGCTTTGTTTTTTTGTCGGCAATATCCATCATCCCTTTGTTTTCCCAAATAGTACCGCAACAAAGTTCTTCCATGTTGCTGGGAAAGATAACTTCATATCCGGCCTTATTCAATAACGAAATCATTTTATTGACCAATGCTTGCTCTTCTCTGCTTTTATGAACTAGCCCCATGGTTTGATTAATGCAACTGGGGAAGTATACCACTTTTAAATCCGACTTGAAAGGAGCTGCTTTATCTATCGATTTCAATTTATAGGCTTTAGGCATAGCGGTGGTCCATAGTGGCAGCTTCAATGCATGGTGCATGGTTTTAGTTATTGTACTCATGGTTTTACTCCCCATCACTCGATGCGATAGATGAGCCAACTTTAATACTCCACGCAATTGGCTCTTTGTACTAGCAAAATGATTGGCGGCATAGTTGCCTATCTTATATGCGATACTATCGATAGGCATATTCGCACCTCTGATGTGATGAGTCAGCTCGCCGGTATTGATATGCATTGGACATGATGTAGCACACAGTCCATCGCCGGCACATGTTTGTTCTCCATAATAACCATACTCCTTTTTCAATCTCTTTAATCGCTTCGTGTCTTTATTACTTTTTTCGAGTACCGATATTTCGCGAAAGGCCACAATGCGTTGTCTCGACGATAAGGTTATTCCGCAGCTTAAACAGTTGACCTCACAAAAACCGCATTCAATGCATTTGTCTATACATTCATGGGCTAAGGGTAGCGGCTTAAAGTTTTTAAGATGGCACTGTGGATCATCATTGAATATCACACCCGGGTTTAATAAATTATTAGGATCGAATAACGCTTTTATCTCTTTCATGATTTGATAAGCCTTATCGCCCCATTCGTATTTTACAAACGGAGCCATATTGCGCCCTGTACCATGTTCGGCTTTTAATGAACCGTTGTATTTATCAACAACCAGTTCTTTAATGGCATTCATTAAGGCCTCATAACGTTTCACTTCTTCCTCGCTGTTGAACGATTGATGAATGATAAAATGGTAGTTTCCTTCTAATGCATGTCCATAAATACATGCATCGTTATATCCATATTTTTCAATCAACTGTTGTAGCTCATAGGTTGCTTGTGGCAAATCCTCAATATGAAAAGCAATGTCTTCTATCAAGCAAGTTGTGCCCAACGGACGAGTAGCTCCCACCGCAGGGAATATGCCTGAACGGGTAGCCCAATACTTACAATATTCATGTGGATTGCTTGTGAAATGAACCGGTTTATAGGTTTTAAATGATGACAATGCATCTTCAATCTTCTTTATATTTTGCTGCAAATCCTCTTCTGATGAGGCTTTTGTTTCGGTCAATACAGCCGTTAGTCCTATACCGGTGTTGTCGCCCACCGATGTAAGCGATTTGCTATCGAGCAGTTCGGCTCCTTTTACGATCGGTTTATTCTCGGCGTCGACTAGCTTTTTCATGGCTACTACTGCTTTGCAAGCCTCTTTGATATCGTCAAAATAGATCATGCTACTTGCTTTGAAGCGATAGTCTTGCTCGGTTTTCATGGTTGCCTCCGAAAGAAAAGCCAACGTGCCTTCCGATCCTACCAATAGATGAGCCACAATGTCGAATGGATCATCGAATGTGATAAATGGCAATAGATTTAAACCGGTTACATTTTTAATTGAATATTTGTAACGGATCAACTCTGTTAGCTCTTTATCATTTCTGATTCGTTGTTGTATATCAAGAATCTGTTGAATAAAATGTGGGCAAGAGATCAGAAAATCTTTTCTACTTTGTTTGTCGCCCGTATCTAATATTGTTCCATCGGCCATAACAATGCGTGCCGAAATCAGCATTTTATCGCTATTAGCATGTGTTCCACAGTTCATTCCCGATGCATTGTTCATGATGATACCACCCACCATAGCACTTTTTATAGATGCCGGATCGGGCGAGAACTTACGACCAAATGGTTTGAGAATCTGATTCACCCGTTCGCCGATAATGCCCGGTTGCAAAGTAATTTGCGAATGATTGGCCGATATTGAATACTTATCCCATTTTTTGCCCGCAATCACAAGGATCGAATCACTGATGGTCTGCCCCGACAAGCTGGTTCCGGCTGCTCTAAACGTAACCGGTAACTCATATCGTTGAGCCGCTTTTAAGATTTGTACCACCTCTTTTTCCTTTTTTGTTTGAATCACCATCTTAGGGATGAGTCGATAAAATCCGGCATCAGTCCCCCAAGCCAGTCGACGTAATTCATCGGTGTAGATTCTTTTATCAGGAATAAATGTTGAAATCTCCTTATTAAATTGCTGATGTCTATCGGCTATATTCATTATTTATATAAATAATATTTCTTAGATAATTTACGAAAATCGTCAACGTCTTTGTACCAGTAGTCTGCTACATCTTCCCAACGATTTCTTTTGCTGAATCTCTCTCGTATTTGGTTTGATCCCGAAACCTTGTCAAACATGTTGAAGCGTTTATCGTTGGCATTGTCGAAAATGGCTTTGTCGGGATACATATTAGCTACCTCTTCCATTACAATAAACTGAATATCGCTTAGCGCAGCTTTCTCAAAATTGGTAAGATGTACTTGTACTCCTTGAAGATGTTCGCCTTTGCCGGTAGAGTAAAATGGCTTTAAGTGCATCGGTCTAAATATAACTCCTGGAAGGTGTCGTGCATTTAGGTTGTTCGCCAACGAATCGGCATTCAACCATTCAGCACCAAACATCTGAAAAGGAATGGTATAGCCAACTCCAATCGACATATATCCTAACTCTCCCAATATTCCCGAAACCGGATAGAAGAAAGAGGTATGAGGATGAGGAATGTGGGGTGAAGAGGGAATCCATTGTAATCCTGTTTTCTCATAATCCATATTTCTTTTCCAACCTTTCATTTTAATAACTTTTAGTTGACAAGGTTGTTCTATCATCTTTTCTTCATTCAGCATTTGAGCCAATTCGCCGCAGGTTAATCCGTAGATATATGGTATTTTAAATTGGCTTACAAAAGAGATATATCCATCTTCAGCAAGATTACCTTCAATCTTGTTTCCCCCTAATGGGTTGGGACGATCGAGTACGATAAACTCTTTTCCATTCTCGGCAGCTGCCTCCATATTAACCCCCATTGTGCTGATGTATGTGAACGAGCGACAACCTATATCTTGGATGTCGTAAACCAACACATCTACATTTTTAAGCATTTCGGGAGTGGCTTTCCGAGTGGCACCATAGAGAGAATAAACCGGTATTCCCGTTTTCGGATCCACAAAGTTTTCAACGTGGTCGCCTGCATGTACATCTCCTCTTACACCATGTTCGGGTCCATATAGTGCTACAAGTTCTACATTTGGGGCTTCGTGCAATATGTCAATAGTCGATTTTAGTTGATTATCAACTCCGGTGGGGTTGGTAATTAAGCCCACTCTTTTGCCTTCGAGGCATTTAAAATTTTGTTCTTTCAATGCTTCGATGCCCGTTTTTATTTTCACTTTTTGCGCCTGTCCCAATAGGCTACATAGACACAATGCAATAATAAGCGCGATATTTCTCATAATGATTTTTATTGGTAATTAATCTTCTTTGTTATCAACCGTTTTTCGTCCAAAGTTCGGATCGATTTTAATGAAAGCACATACGGCAATGGTTGCAGCACAACATATAATGGTCCATATAAAGAAATGACGATAACCAATTGTTTCTTGCAACCAACCGGCAGCCATTCCCGGCAACATCATTCCCAATGCCATGAATCCTGTACAAATGGCATAATGAGCTGTCTTATGTTCGCCTTCCGAGAAGTAAATTAAGAACAACATGTATGCAGTGAATCCAAATCCATAACCAAACTGCTCAATAAAGATGCAGATGTTTACGGTTATCAATGAATGGTCTTGTGCATAGCTGAGGTAAACAAAAGTCAAACACGTAAGTGACATACTCCAAGCCATAGGCCACAACCATTTTTTTAATCCTCCTTTTGCTGCCACAAAACCACCAATAATACCACCCAAGGTCAAACCAATGATACCGACCGTACCATATACAAATCCCACTTGTCCGGTAGTTAATCCTAATCCTCCTTTATCAATAGGATCAAGCAAGAAAGGGTTGATGAGTTTTACCAATTGTGCTTCTGGAAAACGATAAAGCAACATAAATAAGATGGCTACTAAAGCTTGTTTTTTGGTGAAGAAACTCTTGAACGTTTCAAAGAATTCTCTAATGATATTGCGTGCTGACACATCTTTTGAGGGGTGGTCACTGGTAGGCTTTGGCAATACCCAATTATGATAAATACTCACAGCAAAGAAAAATACAGAGAGAACAAGAAATACAATCATCCATGCAAAAGGTATATTGCCCGAAGCTCCCTCGAATACAGCTGATGTCTCCGATTTTATTTTATGATCTATCCTAAAAAGCAAATAAGCCGGTTTATCCCAGTTGTTTGCATTAAACTCAAATCGAGGCGACAATTTGTTCTGTTCAAGTTTGATACTCTGATCACCTTCTTTAAAAGTTAGGTTGAAGACCTTGGTTTCGTTTGCTGCAGGCGGTTGTGATAAACGAACTGCCACTACAACAGCATTGTCGACAGCATCATCTACGGCCTCTCTTTTTTCTCCAAACATATCTCTCACCCATGTAGTGAACCCATTCTCTTTTTTTGTTTTTTGTATCGATACATTATCGGGGCTTACATTTTCGTTTGTCACAAAGCCGTTCGCTATATTCGAAGCTTTAATTTCTTGTTCGATTAATGCGATACGCTCTTTGGCTTGTTGATTATCAACAGCATCGATAAACATGCCGGCATTCACCACAGGTGTGGTGTAAAAAAAATAAGGCTCTGCTTTATCGTCAATTTCTACATTGGCAAACGTAGGAAGATTTATGTTGTTACTATAATTAGGTCCTACATTAATAGTGAGTTGTGCCGGCTCAAGTCCAGTACCGGTTTCTATTAATCCGGCTATGATAACCAACAAACCCTGGCCGGCTACTGTAGCAATTCGATAAAACGTACTGCGAATGCCTACATAGAACGATTGTTCATGTTCGGTAAGAGCTAGCATATAATATCCGTCGGCTGCTATATCGTGGGTAGCCGATGTAAAACCTACGATCCAAAATACGGCCAATGTTAGTTGGAAGAATAGAGATGTAGGAATGGAAAAGGCTATACCGGCAAGCGCAAATGCCAAAATAAACTGCATGGTTAGTATCCACCAACGTTTGGTTTTTAGCAGATCGATAAATGGACTCCAAAATGGTTTGATTACCCATGGCAAATAGAGCCATCCTGTATACAAAGCAATATCGGTATTGGATATACCTAAGCGTTTATACATAATGACTGAAATAGTCATCACAGCAACATAAGGCAATCCTTGTGCAAAGTATAAGGTCGGAATCCAGGCCCATGGATTGGTTTTCTTCGTTATATTATTCATAGTCGTATTTCATTTTAGTTATAGATATAAAGTATCAATATTGGCATCGGTGTAATAATGAAGGAGTATTTGTTTATAATCATATCCCTTTTCTCCCATTACTGCAGCGCCTATTTGGCAAAGACCTACTCCATGTCCCCATCCGGCACCATGTAATATAAATTGAGACGGAATCGTATTCTTTTCTTTCAATACTTTTTCTACAGTAAATGCCGAACTGTAAAGATGGGAGGATGATAGAGCACGTCTTATCTCTAGCTCTTTGCCTATGATCAGAGTGCGTTTTGTTCCAACAATTTTAAGCTTCCATAATCGGCCCGAAGCACCTCGTGCTACCGGAACTAGATCAATAATATTTCCAAAATCAATACCCAGCCGCTCTTTAATCAATTTTGATATTTCCGGTTGCGTATAGGCTACCTTCCATCTATAAAAATCGGTGGTTTCTTGATCATAGTTATTGAGTACCTGTCCTAAAATACTTTTATCAGTAGTATTACAAAATGCATCGGGGGTATCTTTTATCCATTGATAGGCTGTCGATTCTTGTTGTAAATCGGGGAGTGGTTTCGATGGTATGACGTCTCTCTTTTTACTTAAATACGGATAGTGTATATCTTCCCAACAATATTCAAACTCCTCGAGTGCACCACCACAACATTTCGAATAGCGTGCATCGCAAATTAGATTATTGTAGATTAATACTTTTCCTCTAGTGGCGGCAATCGCTTTTTTTACCATTTCGGTAGAGGCTCTTGTAATACCTTGATATCTTTGGCAATGATCATCGGCGCAAACATCAAAAAGCCTATGATCTTCACGATCGTACCATTGAATCAATTCATCGGCCGATTCATTGTGAGGAGTGTATGATTCTTTTTTATGGGTAACCGTTTTATCGGCTTGAATTTGTGCCAACAACCAGCTACGCGAAATAACAGCATGTGCTTTCAATAACTCCAATGAGGCCGTTGCGCTCATCTCAGACGATATTACCGAAGTCAGATAATCTTCTAATTTGATTTGATTAATACCTAGCAAGTTGTTTCCATCGGTTATGACTTTTAGTCTGCCCATAAATTGTTGGTCTTCTTTGCGTTCCCAATGGAAGTTAATACCGATGGTTACATCATTCAGTTCGAATGCATCGGTGCTTTCGTTGATAGGTTCGAAACATAACTCATCAAAGTATTCACCATTCCAATAAAGTCGATGGTCGATGAGTTCAATGATTTGTTGTCCACACACCTCTTGTCGATCAATTATGTAAGGATTGAGCAGTGTGAATTTCAACACTGCCCCCGATATGACTCCAACTTGTATATATGGTTCTTTCATCATCTGTTTTTGATTCTTTCGATTAATGCTTCACTTTTTTTAGGCGAAAGACAAACCTCATCTAATATTTTGATGATATCCTTCTCTGTAATTTTATGGAAATCCTTTTCGAGCGGTGTAATAAATACACCTCCCATATCGACCGATGCCGGGCTAATCAATATATTATCCTCATCGGTTGCACGATAACATGACGGGCGGTGTTGTTCTCTTGGAAATATCACAGCGACCCATTTGTTTTTATCTTTCCATGCCAATAGATTCATCATTGGCTCTTGCTCTCCTTCTTTTATTTCCATGGCGTGATATACGATATGAAAGAGTTCTATCGCACGTTTTTTGTCTGTCGATTCTATGATCAATGCCGGACGATGCTTGTCTTCCAATTGCCGGAGTACCGAGATGTTGTCTTCCACAATAACGTCGCCTTGATGGAGCAAAATATCATTTTCTATGGTAAGAAATCCTTTATTCCCCGCCTGAAAGTGGATATGATCGGGAGCTGATGCACCACATTTAGGACCATTATAGAAAATAATAAAGTCGTGGGCTTCATTTGCTAAATCAAGCATATCACCAAATCGGTCTAAAATCAGCTGATCTACATGCTGGTTGTCGGGTACTGTGAGATGTTTTAGAAATATCGGAAACGGATTTACCAATATCTGATATCTATCCAGAAACGGAAGTCCCTTTTGTTGTTCAGGTCTGTTCTGGCTACATAAGAAACATTTTCGCTCTTGTATAGACTGTTTGTCGACTTTGGCCGCCGACGAAACGATACGAGCCGGATTGAATTGTATCTTATACAAATGCCCATCCACATTCAGCTCTTTTGTCCGTACATTGCTTAAGGCTTGATAGTTTTCTTTAGCCAAATCCCAATTTTGGAGTTGTTCATCAATTAAGTTCCGGATCATACTCTTCGTTTGCATCATTCGACAAATAGTTCATTGTAACACGAGCATCCAATTCCCAAGTACGGATGCGGTCTTTATATAGATTGTGCCCGTTCATTTTAATAATATCGAGCGATGCATCCGAATTGTCATCCCAGCGACGGCATAGGTACACCACTTCGTATACACGGCCAATTTGATAATTGCGCGAGAACCTTAATCCCAATGCATAATCCTCTCCATAACTGGTGTTGGGCACTTTAATTTCGCGTAATATAGGAGTGTAGAAAGCTCGTGGAGCACCTAGTCCGTTAATGCGTAGTGCATTGTTTCTTCCGTTTTCGGGTGTCCATTCTTTATGGTCGATAATGCCCGGAGCAATCATATTCATGTTGAAGTCGGTCATCATATAAGTGCCTACTACCATAGCACAGTTTTGTTCGTAGAAAGCATTTACCATAATTTGCAATGTGTTCTCGTCTTTATACACATCATCGCTGTCTAACTGAACTGCAAACTTTCCGCAATCTTTATGGTGCACGCCTACATTCCAACAGCCTCCAATGCCCAAATCGTTTCTTTGAGGAATGATATGAATTAATCGTTCGTCCGACTTAAACTCGTCGATAGCTTCGGTGGTTCCGTCGGTAGAGTGGTTGTCTATAATAATTAAGTTGAATTTGAAGTTCGTCTTCTGCATTAAAACCGAATTGATGGCATCGCGTATGGTACGAATGCGATTGCGAACAGGAATGATAACCGACGCTTCATACTCAAACTTCTCATCGTCAAATTCTATTTTCTCAAAAATGGGTTCCAGATACCCTTCAATCTCTTTTAGATGTTCGGTGCAAGCATTCTCCATTTCTAGTTGAACACTACGGTTTTTAGGATCTACATAATCAAATATCTTTTCGCCGCTTTTGCGATTGTCATCTTCTATTTCAGTATATAGATACTCATTGATATGCACTATTTCGTAAAGTTGCGAAATCTTCAAACGCAAGTCGTATAAACCCGCTGCTTCGTATGGAGTTTCTAAACGTAAGGTAGACTCTTTAAAGTAGCATGAATTGAATAGTAATACCGAACCGAAATTGAAATCGTCGCGCAAGCTGCCAAATTGATAATCGATAACCGGTGCCATGCGTTGTTTTCCGTCTACCATTTGATAATGATCGGCATATACCATACCTGCCAAATTATCGTCGGCTATTTGCATCATTCTATCGAGTGCAAACAATCCCAACTGCAACGTGCTGTACTTCGTATATAACAGCGTATAGGGTGTTGTGGCATGTTTGGCAATCTCTAACATTGTTTTCGATGCGTTGAGATGCGTAATTTGCAACGCCACACATCCCTCGGGTACAGTCTCGATACTTTGGTTCGATAGCAAGTAGATCGTGTCTACTACTCCCGTTTCCTTTAGATTTTTAATAGTTTGCTCTGCTTGAGCTGTATCTGCATAAGGTATAAAACAATTGATTAGAGTTTTCATATTCTTTTATTTTAGATTGTTATTATTCAAATTTTAATAGTCCTACTTTGCCACCTGAAGTGGTATATAATATCCGTTTCTCTGGCAAGCCCTCGATGGTGTTGATCAGAGAGTTTTCTATTTTATGTTTCCATACCACCCCTCCTGTCAGCGGATGAAGTGCAAATATTAATCCGTTTTTTGTACTGCCATACATCAATCCATCTGTTTCTATTTGCATGGATGGAGCATGTTCATATCCAAAACCTACATAGCTGGCCCAATATTGCTTAGGAATCTCTTCTTCGGTCGAGAAACAAACAATACTATCGTTCATGGTTTTGCTATAGATTCTTTTTTTATCTTCCGAAACTCCTATCGTTTCACGTACTTTCGATTGATTGGTGCGCCACACAGTTTCGCCTGTATTCAGGTCAATAGCCGTTAATGCACGTTTCGGATCGGCTATAAATACCTTATTGTGAGCTGCTACCGGCCATACAGCCGCAGGCGAATAGTGCATTCGGTTTATCCCCCCATTCCATTTCCAGTATTCATGTCCGTTTTTTTTGTTTAAAGCATATAAGGTGTTATCCCATGCGCCGAATATTACCTTTTCGCCTTCAATCAGCGGACGTGTTTCCACATAGCCTTTTACAGGATGATATGTCCAAACGATATCACCATTTTTAATGTATATGGCCCTAAACACACCATCGCTACCGCCAATATAGGCTATATTATTGTCGATACGAACAGCACCCAATACAGCGCCATTCGTTTTTATTTTCCACTTACACTTTCCGTTTTTGGTATTGAGTCCATAAATGTAGTGATCGGCCGATCCGAATACAAGAACTCCATTGCATGTAGCAGGTGTCCCTATAATGCGTTTGCCGGCTTTGAATTGCCATATCGGTTTTCCATCCTCAAGGCGATGGGCGCTAACATACCCCTCATCATTTGCCACAAATACTTTTTTTCCATCGGTGATAGGCGAAGCATAAATGCCAACACCGGTGTTGATTTGCCACACACTTTTTACTTCGGGGTAGGCTATGTTTACAGAATAGTCGGGATAATCGATTTTATTCATAGCCACTTCTCTATTGGGAGAGCTGATGTGGATAGCTGCCCATTGATGAGGCTGCTCCTGAATGCGATGCTCGTATAGGATTAAAGAGTCGTTGCGAACCTCTAATAGGGTATACCCTCCTTTCGTATCTTTTCCTCTTAATGTCGACCGGCCTAATATACCGGTTAATCCGTCATAATCGATCACTCTGTTTTGATGATAATGGCCTCCAATAAACGAACAAATATGGTAGGGGTATACTGCCTCAATCAACTCATACCAGTTGTCTACATCGGTTTTCAACAGTGGATAGTGTGTGACGATAAATGTCGGTGTATCTTTCTTTTTATTCTTGAGTTGTTCAACAGTCCACGCTATGTCTTGAGGCGCTACATGGCCATCGGCCATCTTTAATAGGGGGCCGGTATTGAAACCTATAAACTGATAACCCTTATGTTCGAACACAAAACGCTCTTCACCAAAAATCTTACAGAAGTCGGTAGCACCGCTTTCGCTCCATTTTGTTTCATGGTTGCCGGGCACAATATAGTAGGGTGCGTTCAATTGGTCGAGAGCACTTTTTGCCTTTCGCAATGATTGTCCATCGCCTTCTTCTGTGATATCGCCCGATACCAATACGAACTCAATAGCAGGTGTATGATTGATTTGATGCACCGCCATCATTAAATCGTCCATTGCATTGCCTTTATGAGTAATATGCAAATCGGTGAGAAGTGCAAATTGAAACTCCTGCTTTTGCTGTGCATGAACCACATGGATGCACAGCAATACAATTATCGATATTATCAGATTGAATCTTTTCATACAGCGGCAGTTACGGTTTTTTTACTTTGAATGAGCAAACAGAGTCCTATAAATGTAAATAGGGCATTAAAAATCAATAGCTCATAGCTAAACTGATATCCGTCGAACCAGCTTTCGGAGTTGCGCTGTAGAACATAGCATAATGCCGGAGATAGTAATGCTACAATAGGGATATAACGATCGCGAACCATCCATTTGGTAAATATTCCAAATGCAAACATGCCCAATATGGGCCCATAAGTATAGCTGGCCAAAATATACACCGCATCGATAACACTGGTATTATTTAATAGGCCAAACACAAAGATGGTGACAGCCATCAAGAAAGCCATTCCCACATGTACTCTTTCTCTGATCCTTTTCAGCTTGTTGTCCGATTTGTTTTTGGCCTGCAATATATCGATTGTAAACGATGTGGTAAGCGAAGTCAAAGCCGAACCGCCTGCCGAGTAAGCCGATGCTGTGAGTCCTACTATAAATAGAATGCCGACAATAACCGGGAAGTAATGTCCCGTTGCAATCAGTGGAAACAATTCGTCGCTCTTAGTGGGCAGTGCAATGCCTTGATGGGTGGCATACACATACAACAATACGCCCAGCATTAAAAACATCGCAATCACCACAAACTGTAATATTACGCTGATGATCATGTTTTTTTGCGCGTCTTTAAAGTTTTTGCAACTTAAATTGCGTTGCATCATATCTTGATCGAGTCCGGTCATGGCAATTACTGTAAATACACCGGCAAAAAATTGTTTGAAAAAGTATCGTTTATCATTCACGTCGTCAAAGAAAAACATCCGCGAAAACTCGCTGTTTCGAATGGTTTGTAGGGTTTCGACTGCACCTAAGCTAAATGTTGATGCAATGTAATGGATGCATAATACCACCGACACAATTAAGCAAGTTGTTTTCAGCGTATCTGTCCAAATCAATGATTTCACTCCGCCTTTGAAAGTGTAAAGCCACACAATGGCTACCGTTATGACTACGTTCAATATAAAGGGTAGATGGAAAGGCTCGAACACCAACATTTGCAAAATAAGGCACACCAGAAACAGGCGTACCGATGCACCTAGCATTTTGGATACGAAGAAAAACAGCGCCCCTGTTCGATACGACGAAAATCCAAATCGGTTGTTTAAATATTCATAGATAGAAACCAAGTTCATTTTATAAAAAAGCGGAACCAAAACAAACGCAATAATAAATTGTCCTACCACAAAGCCCAATACCATTTGTAGATACGAAAATCCACTGGATGCCACCATGCCGGGCACCGAAACAAATGTAACCCCCGATATAGTAGCACCAATCATGGCAAATGCTACCACAAACCAAGGCTGCTTTCTGTTTCCTGTAAAGAAACCGGCATTGTCGGCCTTTTTGCTTGCAACATACGAAATGGCAAATAAGAAGGCAAAATATACTAACATGGTAATAATAACAGAAATCGGATTCATAATTTACACATTATATATATAGTAATACATCCTATTCTAATCAAACATAGATACATCTTTTCCGAATGAATGGTATATGCGATTGATATGCTAACGATACACCTAAAGGATAGATAGGGGAAAAGAAGGTTTTTTCATATGTATAACTCGATTCAACGCTATAAAACAAAGATATGGAATAATTTTAAATTAGAAACACAAATTTAATCAAGTTAACAATAATAATCAAATATTTGCAAATGCTGTTCTGCTTCTACAAGGTTGAGGGGCTACGATCGTATTGTTTACACCTGTTTAAAGCCTTTTCGCCATAGGCTTTGCTCTTATTTATTTTCGCTACATGGGGGAGTATCAGGACAATACACCCCCATGTAACACCCCATAACACGGGGATGTTGCAGATCAATACATCCCCATGTAGTCGAGATGAAACCTCATTATTACAGTCGTATTATTCTAAAAATATAGGTTTATTTGCGGCAAAATAGTATAACAATTTCGTATGAATGTTTTATATAATAATAAAACATAGCGAGGTGATGGTTTGTTAATAAATAAATATATAATGAAAGGCTGTATGTTAGCTTTTCTTGTATGCATTTAAAAAAAGTAAAAAAGTGAACTCGAATTATAAATAAGATTGTATATTTGTGTCATAATAACCAAAGCAACCAACCATGAAACTGATAGCAGAGAGTAGTTCTACACGTACGGAATGGGCACTTGTTGAAGATAATAGGGTGATACAGCGTGAGTTTACCGAAGGATTAAACCCTTATTTTCAGAGTCGCAAAGATATCAGTAGAAGTGTGCGCCTAGGCTTGCCCGATATCTTTTTCAAGAAAAAATTGGAACAAGTTTATTATTACGGTGCCGGTTGTGGTAATAATGATAAAAAGAATATTGTAGGTGCCTCTCTTGTGGCCCAATTCAAAACACCGATTCAAGTAGAAAGCGATTTGTTGGGAGCTGCACGTAGTCTTTTTAAGTGCGAATCGGGCATAGCTTGTATCTTGGGAACGGGCTCAAATTCTTGTTTTTATGATGGAAAGATCATTGTTAAGAATGTTCGTGCAGCCGGTTATATACTTGGTGATGAGGGCAGTGGAGCTGTGCTCGGACGAATGTTTCTTTCGGATGTTTTAAAAGGTTTGGCACCCAAATATATCGCTACCGATTTTTTTGATAAATTCCGCATCACACCCGACGATGTTATGGAGTCGGTATACGATTTGCCATTTCCCAATCGATTTCTCTCAACCATCTCTTATTTTCTTGCCGATTATATAGAGGATGATTATGTTTATTCGCTGTTAACCAACAATTTGAAAAGCTATTTTATTCGTAGCATTTGTCAATACGATTATAAAAATTATCCCATCCGCTTTGTTGGGTCGGTGGCCAATACTTATTCCGATTTATTGCGTCAAGTGGGACGCGGCTTTGGCGTAGAGATTGATGTTATCAATGAATCGTTAATCGATGGGTTGGTCGAATTTCACTCCCTAAATATTGAAGATTAATCCTTGCATTTTGCCATAATAGCGTGAATTGTAAAATGAGCGGCTATTATTAAAATCGTTTTAATGATATTGCTTTCAAGTTATCGTGTTTCGACTCTTTATGCGCAATAAATTGATAACGTGAAAAAATGTATATAAAACAAAATAAGAACAAATAAAAGTTCTAACATATAAAAAAATACATATCTTTGTTTAAGAGACAAGCAAAGACTGCATGATTTGCTTGATGATTCCCAATTACTTGTCTCAATGTTTGCCTTGATCTTATGCCATTTTGTAATAAAATGGTTTCTAATTTATCCGGTACTTAACAAAGGTTCAGTACTATTCTCTGTAATTTGATTTATATTTTTAAAAAACGTTTTGAGTGATGGCAACACTCTTCACGGTTTAGCAAATTGACCCTTTTTGAGTTAAAATAACAGAATAAGTATATTTAAACCAAAAACAAATGTTTGTGTGGCTGCTGTATTTACGAAATAAATACAGGCAATCGATCTAAAATCTGATAGACTATAAAATTAAATAGATTTATATTATGAAAAAACAGTTGCTATGTCTGCTTTTTTCCCTTTGGGCAATTACGGTATGTGCTCAACAAATTGTAACAGGCAAAGTTATATCAGCCGATGATAACGAACCGGTTATAGGTGCTTCCGTAACAGTAAAAGGCGATCCCGGAACAGGATCTATCACTGATTTCGACGGGAAATATTCGATTAAAGTACCCAATAATAGTACTTTAGTTTTCACCTATGTGGGTATGGAACCACAAGATATCAAAGTTGACGGACGAACAACCATTAATGTCACCATGAAAACATCTTCTATCATGGTAGATGAGGTGGTGGTGACTGCCATGGGTGTAACCACACAAAAAAAGAAATTAAATTATGCGGTACAGAGTTTAGATTCTGATGAGTTAATGGGTGGCGCCAATACGAACTTGGTAAGCGCATTGCAAGGTAAAGTATCGGGTTTGAGTGTCACCTCTAATGGTGGTTCGCCCAATGCTTCTTCACAAATCTTAATCCGAGGAATCTCTTCAATTAATAATGTAATGGATAATCAACCTTTATTGATTATCGATGGTATGCCTGTATCGGGTGCCGGAATTGCTTCACAAATCAACCCTTCGGATGTGGAGTCAATGACAGTTTTAAAAGGAGCGGCAGCATCCGCTTTGTATGGTCAAGAGGCTTCGAACGGTGTTATTTTGATTACAACCAAAAGAGGGCAGGCGGGCAAACTGATCGTTAATGCCAATGCAAGTGTCGAAGTGAATACGGCGATGCGTTTGCCTAAAGTACAGCAAACTTATCTGCCCGGTTCGCGCGGTGTGTTTAATGCTTCGAATGTAGTGAATGGTTGGGGCCCGATGATTGAAGACGGCGCTAAGACTTTCGATAATATTGATGCTTATTTTCAACATGGTTTTACCCAAAAATATGATATGAGCGCATCGGGTGGTACCGATCGTTTTGTCGGTTTCGGGTCATTGGCTTATTCGATGGCCGATGGTATTGTATATGATGACTATCAAAACCGTATGAATTTAATGCTGAAAGGATCTTACAAGGTGACAAAAACCTTAGAAATAGGATTATCTGCCAATGTTATCAATACGGTTTCGCGTGGTGGAGGTATTATTCCTTCTTCTGTTTACAACTGGCCCATTGATATGGATATTTCACAGTATCAAAATAATGGAATGCCCAATTGGATATTCCCTACTGAGGGGCTTACCGACAATGAAATGATAGCTTTACCTGCAAGTCCCATGTGGTCGAGATACATGGATAGCGGGCAAGGCAACTCCACTCGCAATATGTTGGGAGCTAATATTCAATGGAAACCCATTGCAGGATTAGAGGTAGCAGGTAAGTTTAGTTGGGACGAAAATCATGCTGAAAGCGAAAGCATTACAGCACCTAAATTTTTAAGAGAAGATTTTGAAAACTCTGGAAATGTAGATGAGAAATATTTCGGATCGATTGATTTTAGCCAAAGCCGTTCGCGAATGCTAACCTTACAAGCCATTGTAAATTATGATGTGACTATTGCCAAGAATTTTAATATTCATTTCTTAGGTGGCTACGAACTTAAAGAGCGCAAAAGCCGTAGTGTAGGTACAGGTGGTGATGGTTTCCAAATATTTGGTTTCGAAAATTTATCTAATATTACTGCACAGGAAATCGGACGTAACACCTCTTTAATTCATAGTCATAAACGCATGATGGGCTATTTTGGTGAATTAAGATTCGACTACAAAGGCATTGCTTATGTCAGTGGTACGGCTCGAGAAGATTTTACTTCAACATTGAGCACACGCCACTATTTCTATCCATCGGTGACGGGAGGGTTAATCTTTACCGAACTGTTTAAATTGTCGAGCGATGTATTTTCGTATGGTAAGATTCGTGGTAACTGGGCCAAAGTAGGTAAAGATGCACAACCTTATGCTTTCGATGAAAGATATGTACAAAAGCCCGCTTTCCCCGATCAAGGTTTTGCTACCGACCCAACTAAGAGCCGTGCTGTTAATCTAGATCCTGAAATGTCGCGTTCGTGGGAAATTGGTTTAGACTTGCGCTTTTTTAGCGAAAAAACTAAGATTGACGTAGCTTATTATAACACAAAAGTAGACAATCAAATTTTGTATGTTCGTGTATCGCCTACACAAGGTACTATCTTGGCGATTCGCAACGAAGGTAATATCGAAAATAAGGGAGTCGAACTTCAAATCAGTCAGGAAATTATGAAAAACAAAGATTGGATTTGGAATGCGAATGTAAACTTTGGTTTCAATAGAGGCAAGGTAAAAGGTTTGCCCGAAGGACAGTCTGAAATGCAAGGAAATCAATTTGGTGATGCATTCACCAGTGCTTATTTAGGTATGTCGACGACTTCTATCACCGGCAAAGATTATAGTCGTACACCCAATGGAGATATCATTTGCGATGAAAATGGTTATCCGGTGATTAGTCCTACTAAAAGCAACTATATTGGCGATCGTGAACCTAAGTTCTTGATGGGTATTACGTCAATGTTGCAATGGAAAAATTTATCTGTTTCATTCTTGCTGGATGCACGTAAAGGAGGAAAAGTGCTGAATGTAACACAACGCTCACTCTTCTCTAATGGACAAAGTTTGTTTACCGAAAAATATCGTAACAGAGAGGTAGTTGTAAAAGGTATGGTGCAACAAGCTGACGGATCGTATGTGCCAAATGAAAAACCAATCTTGTTAGATCAAAAAACTCTGATTGATAATTTTAGTAACATTACTTCCAACTTCTTGGAAGATGGTTCTTATCTCCGATTGAGCTATGTTACCGTAAGTTACGACTTTAGCTCGTTATTGAAAAACTCAGTGTTTAATGCACTACGCTTATCATTGACTGGTAGAAATTTATTCTTAGCTACTAAGTATACCGGTTGCGACCCTCAAGTAAATGCAGGCGTTGCAGGTGGAACCGGAAATATGGGAGTCGACAACTTCAGTATTCCAAGTACACGTAGTTTTAATGTATCTATCAATGCAACCTTCTAAATTGAATAAATATGAAACGATTTAAATATATACCTTGTCTTTTATTGGTTGCACTGTTGTCGATGACCAGTTGCGAAGACTATTTTGATATTAATGAGAGCTCTGATAATATCACTGTTGCTACTCCTGATTTGATTCTTCCGATATTGACTTTTTATGCGGCACAAACCAATTACGATCATGCCGAATATAACATCTATTTGGCCCAAGCACTTACTACTGGTGCACGTGCACAAGTGAATTCGACTGCATATAAAGGTGGATGGGAGTTTTTATCGATGAATCGTCATCCACAATGGCGCAGACATTTCTTTGATATTGGTACAAACTTAAGAGGCATGTTGAAAACTTCTGAAGAGCGCGGCTACTTGAACGCTCCTCTTATTGGTAG
Source organism: Bacteroides sp. UBA7333 (assembly GCA_002471195.1). Taxonomy (GTDB): domain Bacteria; phylum Bacteroidota; class Bacteroidia; order Bacteroidales; family Bacteroidaceae; genus Bacteroides. The sequence continues at coordinate 59,629 of DKPN01000014.1, read as the reverse complement.
AACCATCAACTTAATGTCAATGCAATTGACTACCGATGCCTTTGGTGATATGCCTCGTTCAACAGCTTATACCGCTCACATCACATACGATACACAAGAGTCTATTTATGAATGGATGCTTCAAGAGGCCGATGAACTACTGGCTCTTTACAATGATCCAAGTGTAACCGAAAATCCTGCGAACTTGAAAATCACAACGAAGATGGATCGTATATTCTCAGGCGATTTAAAGAAATGGAGACAATTTACCTATGGGTTGAAAGCGCGTATTTTGCTTCGTAAATTACCCAATTGGGATAATAATACAAAAAGTTGTGATGCCATTATTGCAGCTGTCGATGCTGCATTGAGTGATGAATGGGAAGAACCATTGTATAAGTTTGATGGTGGTGTAGCCGAAGCAAACAGTCCTTGGGGGCCGGCTAAACCCAAAATTGGTGGATGGGAAAGCCGTTCTAACGACTTGGATAAGTCGATTCCTTCTCAATTTTTTATGGTCAATATGTTGGGTGTTGAAGCAAGCTCTAATCCATCGAAAGGATATGCTAAAGATCCACGTATGCAGGCTTTTATGAAACCTCGTGTTGGTGCCGACGGACGAAAAATATATCGTTATCTGGAGTGTAATATCGGCATGGATGCTTCTGCTAAAGAAACACATTACCCCGATTTGTATTGTACAACACCAATCAGTCTTACCGATACTACTTATAATCCTTATAATAAAAATGATGGATATGTGCCTTTGATGTTGACCGAAGAGTTGATGTTGATTAAAGCCGAAGCGTTATACTGGAAAGGCGATAAAGCAGGAGCACGCGAATGGACGGTAAAAGCTGCCAATAAAAGCTTTCAACGCTTCCATTGTGTTAAACGTTATGTCGACAACTACATGAAAAATACTACCTATATGCCCGAAAGTGGTTTTGATATTGGACATATCATGCGCCAAAAATATGTGTGCATGTATCTTCAACCCGAAATTTGGACGGATATGCGACGCTATAATTATAGCAATCCAAAGAATAATATTACATACGATGGTGTAATAATTTATCCTGCATTAAAACGACCTTACAATTTGTACGAACCTTTCTGGTGCGTTGATAAGAATCCTGATGGCTCATTGGCAGATGTCTGGATTCATAGAATTAACTATGATCCTGAAGCTGAGGAGAAATATAATAAGGATGAGTTAATCAGACTGGGTGCATACAAAAACCCCGATTGGTTAAAGAAACCTATGATTTGGGCTGTAAATAACGGTGGACATCGATAATAAATGAAGAAAATCTGTATGTATATGAAAAATTATAAACTGATATATTTGGTAAGCATATTGTTTGCTTTTACCGCTTGCGAGAAGAATGACTTTATTGCTGATGTCGTTACTACCGGACAACAAACTCCAAGTGCATATTGGGAATTACCCTCATCAACGGTAGGTGCCGGAAATAATGTTGAATTTGTAGGACAGTTTTTTAGTGCCGAAAAAAATCCGATTGATAGAATGGAGATTTGGTATAGCGAAACTGAACATAAAAGTATGTCGGTAACATGCCCCAATCTAACAACCAACTATGTGAAGAGCTTGGCAACCGACGAAGTGGTACATATCAATCAACGAAAAGCAACTTTCGAATTTAGTGAAGACCTTTGGGATAATAGTAAACGAAATTACGTATTAACCTCATCGTTTCCAACGAGTAACTCTTTAAAACCTGTTACTTGGACGAATGTAGCAAACTTTGATCAAGATAAGTTTACTACACTTTTCCCTGAAAACTTTATGAGTGAGTTTCGTAGTGAGTTGTATACTGAAATCGAACAAAAAGATAAGTATGCCGATTTACGCAAACTTCTCTTATCATTGAATGTGATGGATGATATTGAATTAAAGAGTTATACTGACTCAATCTTTAATGACAATACACAATTGTGGGTTTTTTGGATTAAGGATGAGGCAAAATCAACGATCAAGAGTAAATATGATGCCATCGAATTTAAAGACCTGATATATGATTCGGCGAATGCAGCATATAGAGTGGCATACGAAAAGAACTACACTTTAGATGCTACTTTTAAAGTAATTGATAAGAAAGGGAATACCGGAGTTACTGAATCAAAGGAAATAACTTTAAACTAAAAAGCGATATGAAAGATTTGAAATATATATTATTATTTATTCTTGCTATACTAATGAATGCGTGTATTGAGAATAAACTTGATATTGAGCAGATGCCTAGCGAAAAGGTTAATTTCAATTATGAAGTTCAAGGAGACTATTATAAACTAGACTATTTGGTTGGTTCAACAATACAGTTCACTAATACATCGTCGATGCAAGGTAATTTTACTTGGGATTTTGGTGATGGAACACCAAAGGTAAATGATGAATCGCCTGCCCACAAATACGAGGCTGCCGGTCTTTATAGAGTAACATTATCATTAGAAAATGTTGGGATGAAAAGTTATCAGGTTTTAATCAATGATATAACTCCTACCATTGTTTTAACTTCCGATGATGAAATTTGCGAAGTTAATGAGTCGCTTGTAGGCTTCGATGTAACAGTGCCCAACCCAGCTAATTTGTCATTAGAATATGAATGGGTATTTCCTGAAGGCACACTCGATGAAGATAAGAATGTGATAACTAGTTCGACTGAAGAAAACCCAGGGAAAGTTAAATTCTTAAATGTGGGCTCACAGGCTGTTGTATTACACGTTAAACTCGGTGGAAGAGCATTGCAAGAAACTGTAGTAAAAGTACCAGTAGGTTATACCGAAAAGGTGAAAACCATCTATTATGCAGTGAAAGATGGTAACATTCAAGCTTATAAATTGATTAAAAATATTCCTGAAAATGTAAAAGTATTTCCTTTCGATCTAGGAGTTAAATCGGGTATGCATCCATATAACTTACTTTTCACAGATTCAATTATGTTCGTTCTCGATGCAGGAAAACAAATCGGATATGTAAATGATATTGATGGCAATCTTGGTGATGGACGTATTTTTGTTGTTTCGAAAGATGGTAAAAAAGTAGAGGATGTATTGACTAATAGCGGAGGGGCTGCATTTGATGACCCTCACTATGGTTATATTGATGAGCAAGGCAAAATGCTTTATTTCACGGATAGAAATACAGGTATCCGTCGTTTGCCTCTCTCTTCAAGAAATCTTCAGTTAGATCCCACGAGCGATAAATATAGCTATTTCGTTCAAAATGATAAACTAGGGTATTACAAAAATGGATATGACTATGGTGCTATAAATGCCTGTTTTACTAAAACTTCAAAGGGTGTTTGGTGGTGGCCAAAAACATTTAATAATGTGGGAACATTCCGCTTTATGGATTCTGATATTGGTAAAACAACTGTGCCTTCTTCGGGTATGACTGCTGGTGGTTTGTTTATAAAATCATTGGTGATTGATGAAAAAAACCAAGTCGCGTATTTTGCAATTCGCGAAGGTGCAACTCCAGGACTTTATGTCGTTCCATTAAACGAAATACCTAATGAATCGACTGCCGAAGGTAGCTTGCAGAATAAAATAAAAAATTATCTAGTTAAGGAGTTAGTGTCGAATGATGAAGGATCATCGGGTGAATATATTGATATCTGCCAAATGGTACTCGATCCTGATGACGATTCTGTATACTTTGGATTTAGAGCAGGTACAACATCAAACATTAAATCGGGTTTGATGAGATGCTATAAATCAGGAGGTAAATATCAAGTTGAAACAGTGATTCCTGATGTTGAAATATATGGTGTAACGATTAACCACACCAAGTCTAAATTATTCTAAGCGCCTATTTAAATTCTTAAAACACGTGTTATGAGATACTTATATTCTTTTATTCTATTCTTGTTCTTTTCGTCCTCTTTCACTAATGCTCAGGCACCAAAAAGAGAAATGAGGTCAACGTGGTTGGCTACTGTATGGTCATTAGATTGGCCATCAGCAAAGATTCCAAGTACAGGACATGCTTCATCTATTAAATCTCAAAAGGACCAGATGATTAGAATTTTAGATAATCTGCAATCTATAAATATAAACGCTGTTTTTTTTCAGGTTAGAAGTCGTTGTGATGCAATGTATCAATCATCTTATGAGCCATGGTCGTCAGATCTTGTAGCTAAAAGAGGACTCGAACCAGGATATGATCCGTTGTCTTTTGTTTTGGAAGAGGCGCATAAAAGAGGCATGGAAGTACATGCTTGGATAAATCCGTTCCGCTTTTCTACTTCAAAAAACTATTGGGATGGAGAAGAGGGCGATTATAGAAAAACCAACCCCGATTGGATAATGACCTATCCGGTATCGGGAACCACCTATAATTCAATTATGAATCCCGGCTTACCCGAAGTTCGTCAACGTATCACAGATATCGTGGAAGAAATTATTACCAATTACGATGTCGATGGAATTGTGTTTGATGATTATTTCTATGCTTATAGTGGTACACCTACTGACTTAGATGGTGAGGCACAGCGATTATACAAACCGGCCGATATGACTTTAAGCGATTGGAGAAGACAGAATATTAATAAAACCGTAAGTTCAGTTTATCAAATGATTCAGGCTAACAAGCCTTATGTTCGTTTTGGAATTTCGCCTTTCGGAATTTGGACTACAAATAAAGCTGTAGCTCAAAAAGAGGGTATTGTTTTGCCAGCCGGAATAACGGGTTCAAATACTTACGAAACAATTTACTGCGATCCGGTAGCATGGTTAAAGGAGGGAACTGTCGATTATATATCTCCACAGTTATATTGGACCACCTATTCTGCAGGGCAAGATTATGATGTACTCTGTCCATGGTGGTCGGATTTAGTTTTCCGTTTTAAGAAACATTTTTATAGTAGTCATTCTATTTCTGCTATTGAAAGTTCTGACTATAGATCTTTATCACAACCCAATGAAGTGGTTGAGCTAGGCGGTGAACAGGTTTCTTGGGATGCTTTATCATCGATGGAACGCTCTATTGTGCAACAAAATAAATATATAGAGGCTCCTCAAACTCGTTTTGGTCCCGAAGAGATAGGTCTTCAAATCAATCGTAACCGTGTGAGCTCAAAAGATGGTGCACCGGGAAGTGTATTCTATTCGACAAAATACATCTATAATGTACCGGGTGTAATGCCTTATTTGAAAAAAAACTGGTATGCACAAAAATCTTTAGTTCCGGCTATTGACTGGAAGCCTGTAAATAATACGATTACTCCGGTTTATAATATTCGTTTGAATAATACTAATTTAGAGTGGAGCTCTGATAATTCGAATGTGAGATATACAATATATGCCATTCCTAATGATCAGCTATCGACTGATAATGTATACAATATATCGACCTATTTGCAGGGTGTGAGTTATTCACCACAATTTACTATCGATTCATCGCTCAACTTAAGTAACACCACTCTAGCTGTAGCAGTTCTCGATCGTTATGGAAACGAGTATACACCCACTATTATGACGGGTGAATTAGGTGATTGTGAACCGGTAACTTTGGTTTACCCTCTGAATGCAACAACCATGATAGGAGTGTTTAACTTTAGTTGGAATGTAGTGAATGCTGATTGGTATACGGTCGAAATTTCAGAACAATCTACTTTTTCGACCATTCATAGTCATAAAGTTACCACATCAGGGCAACTTTCAACAGAGTTGTTGGGCGATTTGACAGTTGGAAGAACTTACTATTGGCGTGTTTTATCACACAAAGCGGGTTATAATGATGGCGTGTCTGATGTTAGAAGTTTCATGGTTGATGAGTTTAATATTACTTCTCCATCCAATGGTGCAGTTGATGTTGAGTTGACTCCAACCATCATATGGAAAAATATTGAAATGGAAGAGAGGCTTACTTATCTAGTATACATATCTACCGCTTTAACCTTTTCGGAAGATGAAATTATTCTTAGAAATAGCGTGTCGGGTGTAACACAATATACCTTGCCTCACGGATTATTAAGCCCTGTGTCTACCTACTACGCAAAAGTGAAAACGATGTTGAATGGGCGATATGTAGAAACAAAGGCCGTTGGGTTTACTACCCGATTTGTATCACCCAATATTCCTATCATTATATCACCGAATAATAATGATAATGTTGCCGATAATTCAATTGTTATAAAAATAGATAATAATTCGAATGCCAGTGGTTTCCAATTCCATTTGTCACCCGATGAAACTTTCCCTGTTAGAAATTTGATATCTAAATCGACTTCGGCTTATCAATATGAGGTTGATTATGGAGCACTGACCCCCAATACTTATTATGTAAGATGCAGAGCTAATTACAGCGGCGGTCAAACCGAATGGTCATCTGTAGTGAAGTTTAGATATTTAGGTCCTAATTCTATTTGGGAAGTCGAAACACAGGAGCCTCTTCAGCTAATCAATGATGGCGGATATTATTATTTAAAAATAGACGCGTCGAAAGTAAATACCGATTTAGTAGTATATATGTTTGACATAACCGGTAAGCTAATTAAAGATTTTGGAAGTATAAAAATAAATGGCGATAGCCTCGAACTACCTATTGAACTCAACCAATTAGCCAAAGGTATTTATTTGATAAAAGCCGTATACAACCAGCAGTCGGATGTCTTTAAATTAATCAATTAACAATATTAAAAATAATATTTAGATTTCTATGTTTAACTAAAAAATTTTGTCTTATGAAAAAGTTATTACTAGGTTCAATGTTAGCAGTGAGTGCATTGTCATTAAGCGCTCAACAAATTAAGAACGATCCAGCAACTTACGATGTGGTTGATGGATATGCAATTAAACCTTTATGGGGTTGGTATACTGCATTAGGAAATCAAAATTATGGAACTATTGGAGCGGGTTCTCGCGGTATGGCAATCAGCAAAGACGGTACTAAAATGTATATTCCTTTGCGTGAAACAAATCACAAAGGCGTAAGTGTAGTAGTATATAATGCTGCAACCGGCGAAAAACTTAAAACCGTAAAAATAGATGATGCTATTTGGAAACGCGGCACAAACGAAGCTGGAGAAGAGGTTGCCAGCGAATGGCAAGCCAATGATATAGCTGTAGACGATGCTGATAATGTATTATTGTGGAGAATGTCGTTGACAGCAGGAAATGAGAATAACCCTCCCGAATGTTATGCCGTAAATTTAGAAGATGGTTCGTTTAAGCAAGTGTTGAGCTATCCTGTTCCGGGAATGGAAGGCCGTTTCGACTACTTCGATGCAAAAGGCGATGTGGTAAATGGTACAGGAACAATTCTTTCGGGAACATCTACCGGTTCAGAAAACGAGGCATTTGGTAAAACTGTTTTGAGATGGAGATTTGTAGGCGGACAAGTACAGCCGATGGATGATACAGATCAAATTTATATTGATGCATATTATCCAGCAGCTGCAACCAGCAACGGTACAGGTACACGTGTTTGTATTGTGAATGATGACCTATTCTATTTAGATGGTTTCAATACTTATGCTACGCTTTATAATATGTCAGACGGAACAATTGCCGACTCTTTTGGTAATATTGTTGATGAAGCTACACGTACAGCTGTTTCTCCCGAAGCAACCGGAAATAATGGAGTTGCCGAATTTAATAATGCAGGAAGAAACTTTGTAATTTATAGTAGTTCAAACCAATTAGGCGTTATTCCAACAGCATTAAAATTGTCTTCTTTGAACGATAATATGGAATTTTCTTCAATGAAGTTGGTTTACGATTTGCCTAAGGATGGTATGGGTAATGTTAGTGTGCCCGAAAGAACTTTGCTTCCTAGAGTGAAAAATAATGAAACTACTGGTTTGTCGCGTATTATTGTTTATTGTAATCGCGGTGGTGCAGTAGCTTACGATTTTGGAACAAAAGAGGCTATCGAGGCTGCTTATGGAACTGGTATTAAAGCATTAAACGGTTCTACTTTAGAAATTACTACAGCTAAAGGTCAAGTTCTTTTATCTGAAGTTGGTAATATCGAAGTTTATACGCTTGACGGACAAAAAGTAGCCGATAAATTTTTAGCTACATCTATCAACTTAGTTCCCGGTATTTATATTATCAAAGCTACTAACAATAGTGGTACAGTAACATCAAAAGTTATTGTTGAATAAGAACATACGCATCATAGCTCATCATTAAAGAGTAAATGATGAGCTATATGGCTCTTTTTAAAGACTGTATCTTTGATTTATATCTTTATCATAATCGATATAAGTCGATACAGTCTTTTTTGTTTCACCTTATTCGATTATCAATTATGAAAAAAAAACTACCCCTTCTACTTCAGGCTGCATTTTTGTGTTTGGCATTAAATGCGCAAACTACCATTAATATTGCCGGTGTCGAATATCAAGCCGATACTTTGGAACATTATAAAATAGGTCCCGGAACTTATTATACCGCTATGCACTACTATACTCCAACTGTGAAGTTACGAACTTTTTATTTGGAGATAGATGCTAATAACCCTAATATTACTTTTGAAGCCGTGCACGGCAAAGACTCTTTACTTACTACCGAGGGCATCAGCTCTATGGCAAAGCGTAAAAGTGTTTCAGGTAAAAACTATTTTACAGGTATCAATGCCGACTTCTTTGTAACCTCAGGCGATGTGGGATATCCTATACATGGCAGTGTGGTAGAAGGACAAATAGGGCGTACTCCCAGCAACACACCCCATTTGACTTTCAATGGCAGTAAGGTTGTAATTGATAATATGAACATAGCTAGTTCTTACCTGAAGATAGGTGATCAGTCGTATCCTATTCATGATTTTAATAAAACACGCAACACCGATCATTTGATGTTATATACTACTTTGTATGGTAAGTATACTCGTACAAACGATTATGGAACTGAGGTTCTGGTGAAGTTAACTCCCCAAGAAACATGGGCGGTTAATAAAGAGGTGAAAGTGGTGGTCGAAAGAGTGATTGATAAAAAGGGCAATACACGAATGGAACCCAACCAAGCTGTACTTTCGGGCCATGGGATAGGTGCTGTTCCTTTGCAGCAATTGAAAGCAGGCGATGAGATTTCGATCGTTGTAGATATTCACCCCGCTAGCACTTCAAAACAGTACATCACTGCAATGGTAGGAGGCGACCGCACTATTCTTAAAAATGGTGTTGTAGAAGACAATGATTGGGCCGAAAGACACCCACGTACTGCAGCAGGTTATTCTGCCGATCAATCAAAAGTCTATTTTTGTGTGGTTGATGGACGCTCACCAATCTCTAGCGGAGTTACAACAAAACATTTGGCCGATATCATGAAAAATATGGGTGCAGCTACAGCCATTAATCTTGATGGTGGTGGCTCAAGCGGTTTATATATCGACCATTATGGTATGATGAATAACTGTAGCGATGGTCGCGAAAGAGCTGTATGTAATGGTATTTTTGCAGTGGATAAATCGGCTGACGACTTAACCGTAACAGAGATCTTACCTCAATCGAAAAGTGTGAAACTTCCTAAATATGGCACCTTCACACCGGTTATTTTGGGCTACAATCAGTATGGCAAATTAATTGAAGTGGATGTGAAGGATATCACTTACACATGCGAAGCTTCTACGGGAAGTATGTTGGAAGATAACCGCTTTTTTGCCAACGGCCATCAAGACGGGATGTTAAAGGCTAAAATCGGAAACTTAGAAACCGCTATTCATATTCAGTATCTAAAACAAGAGAGCATTTCATTACGATTAGACTCTGTTCTGTTAGATGGTTTTAAAGATTATGCCATCGAAATAACTGCTACCGTAAAAGGGGTAGATTATCCTATCGATCCTGAAGTTTTGAAATGGATCGTAGATGATCAAACCATTTGTTCTATTGAAAATGGACGTATAAAAGGTTTGGCAAACGGAACAACCTACGTGCATGGCAATATTGACGATCTGAATTGCACCCTAAAAGTAAATGTTGAAATACCTACTACACAATATGCCTCTATATTGCCATTGAATGGCGAAAAGCCATGGACTTTTAAGTCGAGTAGCAATCTCTCGAATATCAAAATCGTGGAAGATGGAATATCTTACACCTATGCTTCTGGCCGATCGCCATTTATTGAATTGATTGCAGCCCTTAAGCTGTATAGTATGCCCGATGGCATCAATCTCACACTGAATCCGGGCAATGCCGGTATTGCCAAAATGCAGATTTTCTCAAAAGACAATCTTAGCACTAATAATACATCCTACGATTATACAACAGCAATTGCTAAAAATCAAGATGCCGAAATTTCATTGTCTATGACCGATTTGTTAGGGAAAGAGATTGAACATGCCTTGTTCCCGGTTTCTTTATACTCAATAAAGTTTCCTTTAACAGCTTCCGAAAATAGTGCCGGCAATAATAAAATACAATTTAAGAAACTAGAATTGGTGTATAAAAACGTGACTGTCGGATTCGAAAATATTGAACAAACAAAACGTGTTGTGGTGTATCCAAATCCTGTACATAACGGAAAGCTCAATATTAATCTAAACAGTGACGATTGTACCATCGATGTTTTGTGCTTGTTTGATATGAATGGTAAACTTATATATCAGGCGCAAAAACAACCGCAGAGTGCAGAGATCAATGTCGAATCTTTACCCTCTGGAACCTATCTTTTACAGATAACCAAAAGCAATAATATTATTGAAACAATAAAGATTGTAATCACCCAATGATGATTCTTTACATTTAGGGTTGTGAACTATTACATTCACATCCGTGAAATATCTTATTCTCATTTGTGAATAACTACATATCACAAATGAGAATAAGTAGTTTGCAAATATAAATGGCAACAATCTATCTTCTGTGTTTGCATAGACACATCAATGATGGTTTTTGAAATAGATTTAAAGTAAGCATTATGAAAAAACATCTGTTAATAGGAACTCTTTTATTCGCTATCCTGAATCCTGCAATGGGGCAAACAAGCGAGGCAGCCAATGAAAATAACCGAACGCTCCTTGTGGGCACTAAAGAGTGCACACTCGATACACTCGAATATCGTACCGTGGGCCCCGGAACCACATACTTCTCACTCTATTTAAAAGAGATACCCATCTATGTTTATATATTGAAACTCGATTTGCAAAATCCCTATAATAATGTAGAAACCTTCTTGGCCAACGATAAAATGGGTGGAACAGAGTTGGTGAGCAAAGCCTGCGAACGTTCTACTTATGAGGCTCATCATGCCTATTGTGGTATTAATGGCGATTTTTTTAATGTCACCGATCATCGTGAATTTCCATTAGGAGCTCCTCGTAGTGCCAGTGCTAAAGATGGGGTGATGCAACGCCAACCTCGCGATGCTTGGTGGAGTATTGCATCGATTGATAAAAACAAAGTACCATTTATCGACCATGCCGAGTTTGAAGGTGAAGTAACAGCCGGCCAGAATGGTTCATACAAGTTTTACGATGTGAATATACCCAGGGCATTCGATCCTAACCGTGAGATGACTTTCTTTAATAGATATGCAGGCCCGGTTACTCGTCCGGATGAAAATTATGGAAACCTAGTTGGAGTTGATCGTACAGAGGTATATTTAACGCTGGCGCCCGGCGAAACATGGCAAATTAATCAACCCGTAAGATGCATAGTAGGGCAAACCATTGAAAACACAGGTGGCAATGCCATAGCGCCACACGAATCGGTTTTGTCGGCAATAGGCGGTGCCCGTGCTTTTCTGCAAAAGCTAAAAGCAGGAGATGAGGTAACTATTCAGATGAAAGTTCGCTCGGTCACCTATAATACTTATCCTGAAATATACCAAATGGTAGGTGGTAATGCTGTATTGATGCGTGCCGGCGAGCAAACATCACGCAATGAGAGCGAAGCTTACAATGCTATGGCTTATCCGCGTACTATTATAGCATCATCGGCCGATAAACGTTGGTTGTATCTTTTTGTTGCCGATGGTAAAACGTCTGTTTCGAAGGGATTGAAAACGGCAGAAGCCTGCGATATATTAAAGTATTATGGTGCCAACGATGCGGTGGGTTTAGATGGTGGTGGATCGTCTGAAATGATTGTGAGCAATAGGGTAGCCAACAAGCCTTCGGATGGAAAAGAACGATCGGTGGGCAATGGTTGGTTGGTTATCGATACATCGGTAGAGTCGAACGAGATTGACCGATTAGAGTTTTGGAATTATAAGTTCGAAATGCCTTGTTACACTATATTGCGCCCTATGGTGATGGGGTTTAATAGATATGGTAAAATGCTTTCGGAAGATCTTCAGAATGTTCAGTTAAGCTGTTCGAGTGATATTGGTTACATTGACGGTGATGGAAATTTTATTGTAACCGGTCCTGCTACCAGCGGATACATAAAAGCCAAATATGGTAATGTAGAGGTTACTAAGCCCGTAAGTGTGGTTCAAAGTTCCGACTTTTCTGTCCGTCTTGATTCGGTTCTTTTAGATGATAAGAGTACTTATCCAATAGAGGTGTATACCAATATTAAAGGAAAAAATGTATTGATGGATCCGAATGCTTTTCAATGGACGATAGCCGATAATAATGTATGTCGAGTCAATAAAGGAGTGTTGAGTGCCCTTGCCAATGGTTCATCTCAGATAGTCGGCAAACTCAACAACTTTGAAGGATCGCTAAAGGTGAATGTCGAAATGACCAATGCCCCTCTGTTGCCTGTTGTCGATTTTAACGATGAAACCTTTCAGGTAGTATCCAACATAAAAGGTATAAAGAAAACAGTTGGCGAAAGTTTGAATGTGCATTACGATTATACTTCGACTCGTGCACCCTATTTGCAGCTAAGCAAAAAAATCAATCTTTACAGCAAACCCTCTAAAATACGATTTGTATTTAATCCGCATAATATTCCGGTGAATAGCTTAATGATTAGCTTTTCTTTAAATAATAAAACGGCGGCCATAACCAATGAATACTCATCCTTGCAACCCAATGCTGACAATGTAATTGAGATTTCTACCGACGATTTAATGGCAGGAAGCAACGATATCGCTGTATGGCCCATCAGTTTTAATAGTTTTAAGATGATGGTTAATGCCTCCGGACATACTGTAGGTGCAGGCTACGACCTCGACTTAAAAGAGTTTTCAGCCATCTATGATACCAACGCATCAGGAGTCGAAAATGATGTAATATCGCATTCAAAAAACATCGGTGTTCTATACGATCGTACAAACTGCTATCTTCAATTGAACTTAGAATCGCCCGAAGTGGTGAAGTATGCCATTTATTCTATATCGGGAGTTAAGTTGGTCGAATGTAGTTTGGGAGTTTGTATGAATGGAAATTACCGATTACACACAGAAGGTATAAAAGATGAAGTTTGTGTTCTTAAAATCGATCATGGACACGAAACATCAATATTCAAATTGGTGACGAATAAATAACAATAAAATCATAATAATATGAGAAAGAAACTTTTGGCAATAACCGTGCTGCTTTATTGTACATCGATGATGTATGCACAAGTGGTAACTGTTACGGAACGCTCGCAACTCCCTATTGGCAGCATGGCTTATCATCCGGTTTTAAGTCAAGATGGTAGCCAACTACTTTTTACAACCGACAATTATTATGGATTAAATCTTTATGATTTTTCCAATCAATCGACACAGACAATAAGTACGAGCGAATCATCGGGATACAAACCTTATTTTAATATTGACGAAAATTCGATTTATTATAAGAAGGTAGAAACCAAACAAGCCCGCAAGCATGAGAAGGTGATGTGTTTCAATACCGTTCATCATCAAACAAAGGTGTGCGAGAATGAAAGTTTTATACCACGCCTTTCAAATAGCTCGCTGCTTCGTAATAATGCAGCAGGTGTAGTTGCTGCATATACTAAAAATTTAAAACTCTATATCGAAAAGCAGGGACAAACCATTTCGTTAGATCCCTTGGGCAATGAGTCTCGCTATATTTGGGGATCACTATCACCCGATGGAACCAAAATATTGTTTACGGCAACAGGCAAAGGCACATATATATGCGATGTCAATGGAACCGTTTTAAGCAACTTGGGAAAGCTTAATGCACCGTCTTGGTGTGGCAACGATAAGATAGTGGGGATGAACGATCGGGATAATGGCGATTTCATTACTTCATCCCAAATTGTGATAAAAAGTTTCGATGGACATAGCTCTCAAGTTTTATCGCTCCCCAAAGAGATAGCAATGAATCCTACTGCTACGGCAAGTGGCAATAAAATAGCTTATCATACCATCGAAGGAAAAATTATAGTGTTGAATATTAAATAATAGACTGTTATGAAACAAGCAAAGAAAATTTTATCGTTGTTCATCTTGTTACTAATAACAAGTTTATGTCATTCGCAAAATCTATCAGGAGTTGTGATCTATATTAATCCCGGACATGGTGGTTACGATAGCGACGACCGTAACATGGTGATTCCTCCTTATACACAGGGCGATCCGAATGGTTTTTGGGAATCGCAATCTAATTTGGATAAAGGTTTGCAACTGAGAGATTTATTGCGATCGGCTAATGCAACAACCTATATGAGTCGTCTTACAAATACCACTGCCGATGATTTGCCCTTGAGCCAGATAGTAGCCGAAGCCAATGAATGTAACGCCGACTACATGTTGTCAATACATTCGAATGCGGGTGTTACCAATTATATTTTACAACTCTATGCGGGTGTCGATCCGGGTGATACCGAAACTTATCCTTCGCCTCCTCCATGTTCGGACAGAAGTCGTGAAATAAGTAGCGTCATTGCAAAACATCAATATAGCAACGAAGTCAACTGTTGGGCATCCAACTATACGGTACGCGGCGATAAAACATTTGCGCGCTTGGTGATGGGTTGGAGCAATGGTTATGGTGTATTACGCGGATTGGCCGTACCGGGATGTATTTCGGAAGGATCGATGCACGATTATATCCCCGAAACCATGCGTCTAATGAATATGGAGTACAAATGGCTCGAAGCATGGCACTTTTATAAATCGTTTTGTGAAGTTTTTGATGGTGGCACCATCGCTTCAGGAAATATTGCCGGTAGTGTGCACGATAGTCGCAACAAAAACTTAGATACATATGTCAAAATCAGAGGATCAAAAGATGAGTTGCTATGTCTATCCAATGCGGTAATCACTGTAAATCCCGGAAATTTGACCTATACTACCGATGCGATAATAAATAATGGTGTGTTTGTTTTTAAACAATTGGCCCCTGGAAAATATACCGTCAATGTAAGTGCTCCCGATTATTTTAGTGAAAACTATGAATTGGAGGTGAAAGCCGGCGAAACCACTTATCTGAATTCGATGTTAAATAAACAGCGTCTTACGCCTCCTGAAGTAATTGATTATTCTCCTAAAGTGAGCGAAGGACAATTGGTAGGTTGTGGCAGCAAGTTTGTGTTCGATTTTAATTGGGATGTCGATGAACAATCGGCTATCAACGCGTTTTCAATCGAACCTCATGTGGAGGGTACTATTACTTTCTCTGACAGTCAACATCGCATGACTTTTTCTCCGAACCAGCCGTTAGCGATATCGACCGACTATACCATAACAATTGACAAGAGCTTAAAACATCCCGGTAATATTAGCATGCTAAATGATTTTGTTTTAAAGTTTACTACTGCTAATCGAAATCGTCTTGTGATGTTGGCGGCATATCCCACACCCGATATCAAAGAGGTGCACTATGGTAAAGTGCAATTCGACTTCCGATTCGATAATAAACTGAATACGGTTCTTGCGCGTGAAGGACTAAAGGTATATAACTCTAAAGGCGAAGAGATGACGAAAGCACCGCGTTCAATAAAATTGAATAGCATTGGTGGTTCTTTTGGCTCATTTATGTTTAATTTATCAGAGAATCTAGTCGAAAATGAGACCTATCGCGTGGTGATTGATCGTAATATGATGGATGTTGATGATATAGATATTGTTGATACCTACGATTATACATTTAAAGCTGTAAATATGGCGGTCAGCAATCAGCCTGTGGCTATAGAGATAAATCATACCGATGAATTTGCTTTCAATTCGAGCAAGAGTGCAGAGGTGGCTTCATTCAATTTTTCATTGGCTGCGGATAAGAAATTGTTTGGAAATGCTTCCTGCAAGCTTATTATGAACTTTGTAAATGATGCAGGCCACGGTGTGATGCATTACAATTTAAAGAGTTCGGTCGATGTAACCAATCGACAGGCTATCGGTCTACACCTAGCCGGCGATTTAACCGGAAATGAAGTATGGCTACATTTCAAAGACGATTCTAATGGTTTAGAAAGCATTAAAGCAGATGACTTAACCTTTAATGATTGGAAGTTTATTGAGGTCGACTTGAAATCGTTGGCAGAAAATAAACACTATCAGTTGAGTGGTTTATCTATACGTCAGAAACAGCAGCCATTAACAAAATCAGGTATCGTTTATGTGGATAATGTTTTATTGTATGATAAGAAAGATACCGGTATTATCATTGGTGAATCAAACGAATTGAATCTTTATTATGATGCACAACAAAAGCTATTATCAGTCGATAGTGAAGAGGTGAAATCAATGAAACTTTATACGATTGGTGGCACGTTAATTCAGCAAACTACACTTTGTCAAATGAAGGTGGACCATTGTTTGCCCGATATTTATATTGTCGAAGTTGAGTTGCAGGATAATAAAATTATAACTCAAAAAATAATCATCCGATAAATCTTCCTGGCAGGCAATATTCTCTTTTAGGGTAAATATTGCCTGCTTTTTAAATCTATCAAATATGAAAAGAAATGTACTTTTAGCAATCGCTTTTGGCTTATTATCGATAGGTGCAAAGGCGCAAGCACCCGATTGGGGTGACCCCGATACATTAGAGCATTATTCATTGGCAACGGGTATAGAATATACCAAAATAGCATACTCTAAGAAACCGGTGGTGATATGGCTTACAACAGTCGACTTAAGCAATCCGTATACCGAAATTAGGCAAGTGCAATCGCACGATAAAGTGCCCGATGTATCTCGTGAAACAGTGATGAGCATGTCAAAGCGTTATACTACACCAGGGCATAAAGTTTGCGCAGCATTCAATCATGACTTCTTTTCGTATGATCAAGGCATTTGCATTGGTGTTAATGTGACCGATGGAGAAATTTCATATGGATCGGGTTGGGGAAGATCGATGATTGCTGTATCGGAAGATCGGCATGCAGGCGTATTTTATCCTAAACTCGAAGGTAATGTGGTATTGAAGGATGGTTCCAAAGTCAAAATCGATTTCTTTAATTCATCAGCTACTTCAATGCCGGGCAATTGTATATTGTTCAATTCACTCAATGCCCGTAATCTATCAGGTGAAGGCCTATATATACAGCTAAAACCAAAGGGCAAATGGTTGCTTAATAGTAATGATATTTCGTGCGAAGTGATTGCGGTGTCTACCGCTCCTTTGCAAACCTCTGCAACCGAATGTGTGTTGTATGCCCGCAATGAGAAAATTGCTTCCTTCGAAAATAAAATACAAGTAGGCGATGAGGTATCTATATCGCAAAAATTTATAAAAGAAAAATTTGGTACGCCGCTCAATAATATCATTGCCGGATTTCATGGATATCCAAGCATTGCATTCGAAGGGCAGTTGCATGATGGCGAATATAACGATTTTGAGAATGGTCGTGAGTATGAAGTGTCGGCACGTGTCATGGCCGGTACATCGCAAGATGGAACCCTTTTTTATATTGCTACAGTCGAAGGAGGTACTGTTCAAAGTCCAGGTGTCAACTGTATTGATCTTGCCCATTGGATGATAGCTCATGGTGCGTGGAACGTAGTCAACTTTGATAGTGGTGGTTCGGCTACAATTGCAGTAGAACATACGATGCTTAATTATCCCATGCGTGGTTCTATTCGTCCTGTCACTGATGCATTGCTAGCCGTATCTACTGCACCCGAATCAAGCGAGATCGAATCGTATGCTTTTCTTACCCCCAGTTTATATGCCACGTCTATTTCGCTTAGTCCGCTTACTCTATTGGCATTCAATCCTTATGGTCAAGTATTAGAAAGAGGAGTGCAAGGATTTACATACGAATGTATTCCTCACTCTATGGGCTATGTCGATGAAGATGGAGTGTTTCATGCAAGTACTCAATCGGGAAAGGGAAAGATTATAGCGAGGAAAGATGGCAAACAAGCGGTGCTGAATGTCTATATTTCCGAAGTAAACAATGTGAAAATTACAGAACCCGAAATATTGCTAGATGGTAATCGTACGTACCCAATTGGTATTGAAGCGGTATCGGGTGCTCAAACCTATCCACTTGATGCCGGTGCTTTTAACTGGACATCATCCAATCCGGGATGCTGTACGGTCGAGAATGGTGTTGCTCGCGGATTATCCGAAGGCGAAGCGCTGCTAGAAGGCATGTTAGAAGATTTGTATCTAGCTGTAAAGGTAAAGGTTGAAATGGCTTCGGGAGAGAAAATACACGACTCTTTTTCAGATATCACAACGTGGACATATAAAACAACCGGCACATTTACCAATGTACAATTTGAATATACCAACTTACCCATTGGATGGAGCGACGGAGTTAACATGTTATTTGATGTAAATACCGGCCGTTCGGCCTCATTGGAGTTGAATAAATCGATACCTCTCTACAGTCTTCCCGATTCAATATCGTTTCAGTTGGATATAAAAGACGATTTGGTAAAAGAACTTTATGTTGACTTTTCGTCCAAGAAGCACCCTTCATTCTTAAAAACCAAAATAACTCCCGAATATGGCAAAGATTCGGTTTATGTAATATCATTTATGAATGGTAGCGAACCTTTGTGTTTAACCGAATATCCCATTACATTTAATGGCATAAAACTGTATATGAAATCGGGTAAACAGTATACTAATTCCCGAATTTCATTTCGAGATTTGAAAGCTTATTATCCGGAGAAAACACCATCTGGTTTTGTTTCTCACTCTCTTATATCATCTCCTATTTATATTGAAAAATGTGGTGACGAAGCTATTTTGCATTATGCCTTAAACAAAACCGGGCAGGCAAATATCCATATCTATAATATCGAAGGGTCGGTGATGATGAATGAAATGACGAATCGATTGTTGGCCGGCAGTTATGAGTATCGTATACCATTATATCGATTGTCGAAAGGTATTTATTTAATTCATGTTGTTATTGGTGATTTCAATCAAACGATTAAGTTTGTTGTAGAGTAACTGTTTGATGTATTGTATCGCACATAAAAATAAACCGCTCATGAGCATTTTCATGAGCGGTTTATTTTTATTTCTTGAGGGCCGAATATATGGCCTCTTGTATTTCGGGTCTAATATTGAGTTGCATCAACTTTTTATTTAATACCGTAGGATAAGTGCGGTTACTCAAAAATACATATACAATATTATTAACCGGATCGGCCCATGCGCAAGTACCGGTGAAACCTGTATGCCCAAAGGTATTCAATGGTGTGGAAGGCGAACATAGATTCACCTTTTTACTATCTGGTTCGGGTTTATCGAAGCCCAAGCCGCGGCGACTTATTTTTGATGTTTCGGTGGTAAACAATCTGCAAGTCTCTTTGCTTAAATATCGTTTTCCGTTGAATGTACCGCCATTCAGTAGCATCTGATATAGATAGGCTACTTGCTCGGCATTTGCAAAAAGGCCGGCACTTCCCGACACGCCACCTTGCAAGGCTGACGATTCATCGTGTACATATCCTTTAATCAGTTGTTTTCTAAATAGCTGATCGTTGTTGGACGGAATAATTTCGCTCATGTCGAATTTACCAGCTGGCTTATAGGTGATTCTATCGAGTCCCATTGGCTCATAAAACTCTTTTGTCAGATATTGATCCATCTCTTTTCCCGATAGCTCTTCTACCAAATACTTCAAGAGTATAAAACCTAGATCACTATATCTGTATTGTTTACTTTTCAATGGTATATCGGCAATCATCTGTTTCATTTGGGCAGCAAATTCTTTGTTTACCCATAGATTTTCTGTCACCTGCAATGTATGAGTTGCCGTTTGGGTAGGTGATGTCATGCCTTCAATAAAACTATAGTTGGGTGTAGCCCATAGGTTGTTGCCCACTTTTACCGAATACTTTTGGTTTTGTTTGTTCGAAAAGAAGTTGCCTTGGTATGATTTTTTATCAACCAGTTCTTGATAAAAATTAATACCGGCTGGCAATCCCGATTGGTGCAATAAAAGTTCACGTATTGTTATATTGGCTTTATCGGTGTTTTTGAGCCATGTCAAATGGCTTGAAATCTTATCGCTTAAGTTGAATTTTCCTTCGTCATACAATTTCATAACAGCCAATAGCGTACCCGATGTTTTTGATAATGAGGCTAGGTCAAACAGATCGGTATCTTTAACCGATAAAATGTTTTTTCCTGTATGCGATCCAAATGACTGTTGATATACGAGTTGTCCATTTTGAAGTACCACAATCTGGCATCCTGGATAAGCACCTTGTTTGATGCCTGCTTTGGCAATGGAATCAACGCGATAAAACATTCTCATGTCGGGCATCTCCTTTTTCGCCGAGATTACCTCTTTTTTAGTCGATGGCGGTGCTATTGTTACACCGGTTCCAGCCTTAAATAGTTTGCCAATACTCATCGACAATCTTCCGTCGGCAGTAGCTTTGGCCCATAAAACATCGGCTACTCTTGTTTGAACCTCATTCGAACCTGTATGAGCCAAAATAACCGATGACGCTAAAGCGATGGGTTTCTCTATTTGCGTTAGCGTTTTGGCAGGTGCAAAGCATACATAAATGATCTTCGATGATTTATTGTTTTGTGACAATTCGTCTAAAAATGGTTTATACTCGGCTAGTTTCGATTCATTAATCGCTACTACAATAATAGGGCAGTTCAGTAACTTCTGTTGTAGTACTTTTCTATCGGTAAGAGTCAACCCTTTGGCCAACTGAAATGACTCTACCGAACCATATTTTTGCATCTGCTGTTTGAGTGTTGTGAGTGATGTTTTGTCACTAATCTCTAGCAGTCCTATATTGCCATCCTTCTGTTTTAATGGCAATATATTGTCTATGTTGCTCAGCACGGTAATAGCAGATAGGTGAATTTGGTTGATTAACTCTTTTGCTTTGGGTGTATTGATGCGATTCTCTAATCCCGAAATCTGAATATGAGGTTTACGGTTGAGGCCTAGCGCATATTTATAGGTTAGTACTTTACGGCATTTTTTATCAATCAGTTCCTTCGAAATTTCCCCTTTTTCGATGGCGTTTAATACAGCATCAATCTCTACCTTTAAATTGGGTGGCGACAACACCATGTCATTGCCCGCTATAAGTGCTTGCAAACATACATTGCGATGGCTCGAAACACCTTTCATTACTAAGGCATCGGTAAAAACCAGACCATTAAACCCTAATTCATCAATTAGTAATCCGTCGATGATGCGAGGCGATAATGAAGCCGGAAGATTTTGAACAGGCTCAATAGAAGGCACATTTAAATGTCCTACCATCATGCCACTTAATCCTGCATTGATGGCTTGTTTGAATGGATATAATTCGATGCTATCTAGGCGCTCGCGATTGAAGGGTAGTGTGGGCAAAGCATGGTGCGAATCGATGTCAGTATCGCCATGACCCGGAAAGTGCTTTGATACAGAAAGAATCCGTCCACTCTCTAAACCTTTGGCATAAATAATAGCTTTGCGAGCTACCAATTGAGGGTCTTCACCAAACGATCGGGTATTAATAACCGGATTGTTCGGATTTACGTTTACATCCATCACGGGAGCAAAGTTTACCTGTACACCCATTTCACGACACTCTCGAGCTACCTCCTTGCCATATTCAAAAATTAATGAGTCATTTTGTAAACATCCCATTACCATATTTCGAGGAAATACAGGAGTGTTTTTCAATCGCATCGACAATCCCCATTCGCCATCGAATGTGATGAGTAGTGGTACTTGGGCTAATTGTTGAGCTTTGTTGGTAAGCGATGCCTGTACTAATGTTTGCCCGCCCGAAAACAGTAAACCTCCTACATGGCACGTGCTCACGGCATTGTGTAGTAAATCTAAATTTCGTTTATTCTCGAGCGGAGCGATGGTATATATAAAAAGCTGCCCAACTCGCTCTTTTAGGCTTAGCTTATTCATCACAGAATCGACCCAAAGCGCACATTTCTTTTCATTAATCTTCTGTAGGATAATGGGTTCGGAGTCTGAATTTAAACTGTATTCAGGAAAACGGGAGACAGTTTGTTCTGCATGATTTACCGACCCTATTAATAATAGGATCAGTACAATAACAGCAAATCTTTTCATCAATTAAGAGAGGTCTAAGTTAAAGCAGGAGGTTATTTCCCAAAAGTGAGTTCTATTTCACCTACGAATATTCCATTTTTGCCAGTATGCAATAGTGGAACTTTTTCGTCAACAGCGTTAATGTAATAAGCCGGTTTTTCCATCCATGTATGTGAATGGCCGCCCAGAACAACATCTATGTGGCTCGTATTGGCAATAAATTTTTTATCTTCTTTTACTCCCAAATGAGAAAGACATACCACTGCATCACATTTTTCTTCCGTTTTTAAAAATAGTGCAAGTGTGTTGGCTATATCTACCGGATCGCTATAAACCACACCACCATACTTATTGGCTTCAACTAAACCTTCAAGCTTAGGCGAAACTCCTATTACACCGATTTTGATACCATCTTTTACGAAAGTAATGTATGGTTTAACCATACCTTTAAGAACAGTCTGTTCAACATCATAGTTTGAACAGACAATAGGGAAAGTGGCAAGTTTGCAAAGGGCTGCCAAGTTGTCAAGGCCGAAATCGAACTCGTGGTTTCCAATTAGTACAGCGTTATATCCCATGAGGTTCATCATCTTAACCTCTAACTCTCCTTTAAATAGGTTGTAATAGGGAGTGCCTTGCGAAAAATCGCCACAATCGAAGAGAAGAATATTTGGATCTTCTTTGCGCAACTCTTTTATTGCAGCTACTCTGCGTGCAAATCCTCCCATGCCTGCAAACTTATCGCCCGAATCTTCTTTAATAGGTTCGATGCGACTATGAGTATCACTCGTATGTAATAGTGTTATTTTCTTTTGCCCAAAAGCAGAAATACTTATAAAAGCTAAAAGAATAAAGGTAAGTATATGAATATTATACGTTTTCATGATGTTTCTTTAATTATATGGATTATTTAACCTGAATACGTCCTTCTATTTTGGATGTAACCTTATTGCCTTTTTGGCCCTGCTCGGTAACATATTTTATAAATAGATCTCTCAATGTAGCATCTTTCGGACAAACTCTTGCCACTGATTCTACAAGGGGTTTCAATCCATCATTCCCATCGGCCAAATAGTCGATTGTAGCAATAGAGTATAATTTGTCGGGATCGATAGGTTTATTGTTAACGGTTGCGCTCAACAACTTACCATCATTATTAATCACTAATTTTGCACCACTCAAGCCATCTCCTTTTTTTTGAGCCATTGCTTTGAATACATTCATTAGTGTTTTGCCATTGACAGTAAGTATACATAGTGAGTTTTCAAAAGGTAAAATCTCATATATTACACCTTTGGTGATTTCTCCTTTTGGTAAGTCATTTCGTAATCCACCCATATTAACAATTCCAACATTAGCCTCCACCCCAATATATTCGGTGGTAGCTTGTCTTAAAACGTCTGCCACGAGATTTGAAAGTAAACTCTCGGGTGCGCCGCGCGTCATCAATTGGTCACTTTCGCCTATTGTTGTATTTACCATACTATCAATAGCCAATTTATAGGGTTCGAACAAGGCGATAGCGGCACTATCGGGTTGTATATCCCATTTAGAGTCTATTTTAATAACTCCTCCATCAATATTTGTGATTTTGTAAGAAGGATTACAAGAAGTTGCAATAATCATACAGATTAACAACTTTCCAATCAACGCTTTTCTCTGTAAATGTGTCATATACATAATTTTATATTGCCACAAATATAATTAAAAGCTTTGTAGTTTCCTAGAAAATTCGTTACTTTGCATCGCTTTCGCGTAATCGCTGTCAGGAGAGTGTTCCCTGATATGTTGCGTTGTAACGATAAACAATTTAATAATAAGAACAATGGATTTCATTAAAATTGCTGAAGAAGCATTTGCTACGGGTAAACAACACCCTAAATTCAAAGCGGGTGATACTATTACAGTAGCATATCGTATTATCGAAGGTAACAAAGAACGTGTACAGTTGTATCGTGGTGTTGTTATCAAAATTGCTGGTCATGGCGAGAAAAAACGTTTTACTGTTCGTAAAATGTCAGGTACTGTAGGTGTAGAAAGAATTTTCCCAATTGAATCACCAGCTATCGATAGCATCGAAGTGAACAAAGTGGGTAAAGTACGTCGTGCTAAATTGTACTACTTACGTGCACTTACTGGTAAAAAAGCCAGAATCAAAGAAAAAAGAGTTAACATCGCGAAATAATCGCATGCTCTATTTGGAGATAAAAGAAAGAAGATTCATTACGAATCTTCTTTTTTTGTATAGGCTCCTTGCTTTATAACACTCGGTATTATATAGAACAATTCATTCGATTTATTTTTTGAAACATAGCTTTATCCCTTGTGCATTGGGCTTGTCACAATAATGACACTTCGTTGGCAATACTTTGACACCAGTGAGACATTACTTTGCCAATGAGATGGCAAATGTAGGTTTTATTACTTCAAGCTGGTCGCTCCATTTTATCAAGTTGTGTATTGTTTGTTGAGCCTAAATGAGGTGTCAAAGAAATCATATTCTCTTTGCGTTTGAGACTGATGTTTCGTTTGCTTTCAATCATTATTAGTGTAAGCAATGCAGCAATCGAGTAGTAAAAAAAAATAGGGTGAATACTCACCCTATTTTTATATATGTCAAAAAAGTTTGATTACATATCTTTCAATTCCCAAGCTAAAGCACTAGCACCTAGTACGGCAGCATCTGAGTCTTTTAATTCAGAAACCAATAATTTCGTTTTATCTTTGTAGATAGTAAGAATGTTTTCTTCGATAGCTTTGTGAATAGGCTTCATGATATAGTCGCCCGATTTAGCAAGACCACCAAACAATACAATAGCTTCAGGGCTAGAGAATGCGATGAAATCGGCTAAAGCTTCACCTAGGATATTTCCTGTAAAATCGAAAATTTCTTGTGCCAACACATCACCTTTAACGGCTGCATCATATACATCTTTCGAAGTGATGTTGTCTGGATTGAGTTCTCTTAATAAACTTTTGTCAGGACGTGACGCCAATAATTCGCGTGCAGTACGAGCTACACCTGTAGCCGAACAATAAGTTTCAAGGCATCCTTTGCGACCGCAACCACAAAGACGACCAGTACCGCGACGTACAATCACATGACCTAGCTCACCGGCAAAACCATCGTGACCATAAACCACTTGGCCATTAACAACAATACCGCTACCAACCCCTGTTCCTAAAGTAATCATGATAAAATCTTTCATACCACGAGCAGCTCCATAAGTCATTTCGCCTACGGCAGCAGCGTTAGCATCGTTGGTCAATGCAGTTGGTATTCCGATGCGTTCTTCAAACATTGCAGCCAATGGAATTACGCCTTTCCAAGGTAGATTAGGAGCGAACTCAATTGTTCCGTTATAGTAGTTACCATTAGGAGCGCCAATACCAATACCTTTGATTTTCTCTACACCACCTTGTTCAATAATAAGTGGAAGTAGGTTTTTGCAAACTTCGTCAACATATTCTTCAATACATTCGTAAGCTTGAGTTTTAACCGAACCGCTTGAAATAATAGTTCCGCGTGCGTCAACAATACCAAAGACGGTGTTTGTTCCGCCTATGTCAATACCTACTACGTAGGGACGTTCCATGTTTGAATTCATGATACAGTTATTTATAGGATTAATTATTAGTTATTTTCAGACTCACAAAAATACGCAAAGATGATTAAGACTACAAAGAGAATCGTATAAAAAGTTTACAAAATCATTATTTTTTTATGAAAAGTTACATATTATTCGAAGCGTTAATAACTTTTTGCTAACAAATAATTCTACCATATTCAAATGAAATGTGTCTGAGATTTTCGCAATTCGTTATGTTCAAAAATGCTATTATAGGGCCTTGATGAATTGTATTTTGTAATAAATATGTAATGAAAAATATCATTCTATCGCAAAAACTATTCTCAATAATTTAAAAAAATATCTTTCCGTTTGCAACTTTTCACTATATACTATCGTCTAATATGAAAAAATCAATGAAAATAAACATAAATCAAGTGAATCGTGATACACTTAAAAGACATCAATAAGACCTATTATAATGGCGCGCCGCTGCATGTGCTGAAAGGAATAAATTTAGACATTGCCAGAGGAGAGTTTGTATCGATAATGGGATCGTCGGGTTCGGGTAAGTCAACATTACTCAATATTCTCGGTATACTCGACGACTATGATTCGGGAGAATATTACCTGAATGGTACATTAATAAAAAACTTAAGCGAAAATAAAGCTGCAGCATATCGTAATAAGATGATCGGTTTTATTTTCCAATCTTTTAATCTGATATCTTTCAAGAATGCCATGGAGAATGTTGCCTTACCTCTTTTCTATCAAGGTGTTTCGCGTAAAAAAAGAAATCAGCTGGCATTAGAATATCTTGATAAGTTGGGATTGAAAGATTGGGCACACCATATGCCCAATGAAATGAGCGGCGGACAAAAACAGCGTGTAGCTATTGCCAGAGCTCTCATCACAAAGCCCGACATTATTTTGGCTGACGAACCGACCGGTGCACTCGATAGTAAAACCTCGGTCGAGGTAATGCAGATATTAAAAGATTTACACCAGCAAGGAATGACCATCGTGGTAGTAACTCACGAAAGTGGAGTAGCCAACCAAACCGATAAGATTGTACACATAAAAGATGGTGTCATTGAGCGTATCGAAGAGAATATTGATCATAAATCGTCACCTTTTGGTATGGATGGAATTATGAAATAACCCATAAATAGTACAATAATGATAGATATTTGGCAAGAGATATATAGCACCATTAAGCGTAATAAATTGCGTACTAGTTTAACTGGTTTTGCAATAGCTTGGGGCATTTTTATGCTCATTGTATTGTTGGGAGCAGGCAATGGCATTATTCATGCTTTCGAGATGGAATCTAATGAAAGAGCCTATAATGCTATAAAAGTGTTTCCGGGTTACACCTCAAAATCGTTCGATGGTTTGAAAGAAGGTCGACGCATACAATTAGATAATAGAGATTTGGCGTCTACACAAGAGCATTTTTCAGCCAATGTAATTAGTATAGGAGCAACGGTACAGCAGGGCTCTCAAGTCGTAAGTTTCGGGCAAGAGTACTTGACCATTGGAATTGATGGAGTTTACCCCAATTATCTTGATATGGAGTCACAAAAACTCTATCGAGGTAGATTTGTCAATGAGATGGACTTAAAGCAACGTCGCAAAATTATCATTTTGCATAAGCGTACCGCCGAAGTGCTGTTTGATAAAACAAAAACCGATCCATTGGGGCAGTTTGTAAATGTGGGTGGTGTAATGTATCAGGTTGTCGGAGTCTATACTGACGATTCTTCATCGGCCGATAATAATGGCTTTATCCCCTTTACTACATTGCAAACCATTTATGGCAAGGGCGATAAATTGCAAAATTTTATATTTAGTACAAAGAATCTTGAAACAGAGCAGGCCAATATCGCTTTCGAAGAGCAGTTTAGAAAGATGATGGGAGCTAATCATCGATTCGATCCGAATGATAAAAGTTCGATATGGATATGGAATCGATTTACTCAATATATCAAAAGCCAAGGTGCTATGAGTCTATTTCGTACAGCTATATGGGTCATTGGTATATTTACATTACTAAGTGGTATTGTGGGCGTTTCAAATATTATGCTGATTACAGTAAAGGAGCGTACACGCGAATTTGGTATTCGCAAAGCATTAGGGGCAAAGCCGCGATCCATACTTTTTTTGATTATTGTAGAGAGTATATTAATAACCGCCTTTTTCGGTTATATCGGTATGGTGGCCGGCATCGGAGTTACCGAATGGATGAATGCTGCTTTTGGAAACCAAACGATGGATAATGGTATGTGGAGTTCGACTGTATTCCACGATCCTACAGTCGATTTAAAGATTGCCATTCAGGCAACTATAACATTGGTCGTTGCTGGCACTCTTGCCGGATTTTTTCCGGCTCGTAAAGCTGTACGTATACGACCCATTGAAGCACTTAGAGCAGATTAACGATTATGAGATTCGATAGAGATATATTTGAAGAGATTATTATTACGATTACTCGTAACAAGACACGAAGCATTCTTACTGCATTTGGTGTATTCTGGGGAATATTTATGCTAGTGGTATTGATGGGTGGTGGAAATGGTATGCAAGAGATGATGCAGTCGCAATTCGAAGGCTTTGCCACTAACTCAGGGTTTGTGTGGCCTAATCGTACCGGAGAGCCTTATAAAGGTTTTCGTAAAGGACGTTGGTGGAGTATGGATGTTGATGACGTAGATAGACTTCGCAATGGAGTAGAAGAGTTGGAAGTGGTAACTCCAACGTTAACACAATGGGGAAAAAATGCTGCTTTCGAAGAAAAAACGACTAACATCATTATTAAAGGTTTATATCCCGATTATAATGAAATTGAGCAATTGAGAGTACTCAAAGGTCGATTAATCAATGATGTTGATATTAAGGAGTCAAGAAAAGTCTGTTTGTTAGGGAAAAGGGTATATGAGTCTTTATTTGATGCTACGTCTGACCCTTTAGGAAAATATGTAAAAGTAGATGGTATTTATTATCAGGTAGTCGGCATTGTTGAGTCAAACGGCGATATTAATATTCAAGGAAGCAATGAAGAGAGTGTTATTATTCCATTTACCACCATGCAACGGGCCTATAATGTGGGACGAAATATAGAGATTATCTGTTTTACCGTTAAGCCGGGTGTAAAAGTAACCGATGTGCAACCTAAGATAGAAGCCATTATAAAAGAGGCACATATCATTGCACCCAACGACAAGCAGGCATTGATGCTACTCAATACTGAGGCCATGTTCTCGATGATGGACAATCTATTTAAAGGCATACATATATTGATATGGATGGTGGGACTCGGTACTTTGTTTGCCGGAGCCATAGGTGTATCAAACATTATGATGGTTACTGTAAAAGAAAGAACTACCGAAATTGGTATTCGTCGTGCCATCGGTGCAAGGCCACAAGATATTCTTCAGCAGATTTTATCCGAGAGTATTGTACTTACTACCGTAGCCGGTATGTTTGGAATTACATTCGCAGTACTCGTATTGCATGGATTAGAATTAGGAACAACTACAATTGACGGGAGGATTTATGGTTTCCAAGTTTCATTTTGGGCGGCTATTAGTACCTGTATTTTATTAATTGCCCTTGGGATATTGGCTGGTTTGGCCCCGGCATATCGAGCGATGGCTATACGTCCCATCGAAGCCATTCGGGATGAATAAAATAATTACGATATATCACATAACATTGAAATAATAATAAAATAATAATAACTGCAATGAAAAAGTTTTTTAAAGTATTTATGCTCATTCTCGTTGGTGTTATCCTTGTATCGACTTTCGTTTTCTTATACAACAAGTCGAAACCTAAAGTGCAAGTATACGAAATAGTAGCACCATCAATTTCTGATTTAGAGAAAACAACTGTAGCTACCGGCAAAATTGAGCCTCGCGATGAAATTTTAATCAAGCCACAAATATCGGGCATTGTTGATGTGGTATATAAAGAGGCCGGTCAAAAGGTAAAGAAAGGCGAAGTGCTGGCTAAAGTAAAAGTTATACCTGAATTAGGGCAATTAAATGCCGCAGAAAGTCGTATTCGTATCGCTCAGATCAATGCCAATCAAGCCGAAACCGACTTTAATCGTGTTGACAAACTGTACAAAGACCAGTTGGTAAGCAAAGAAGAGTATGAAAAAAGCAATGTCGCTTTTCAACAAGCACTCGAGGAATTACAATCGGCTAAAGATGCGCATGAAATTATAAAAGAAGGTATTACTAAAAATAGTGCTTCTTTTTCGAGCACCATGATACGTTCAACGATCGATGGTTTAATATTGGACGTGCCTGTAAAGGCTGGTAATTCGGTAATTATGAGTAACACATTTAATGATGGTACCACGATTGCAACGGTTGCCAATATGAATGATTTGATATTCCGTGGTAAAATAGATGAAACAGAGGTAGGGCGTATACATGAAAGCATGCCGGTAAAACTTACTATTGGTGCATTACAAAATTTTACTTTCGATGCTATTTTAGAGTATATATCTCCTAAAGGTGTGGAAGAAAATGGCGCTAACCAATTTGAGATAAAAGCTGCTGTTGTTATTCCAGACAGTGTAATGATTCGTTCAGGATACTCAGCCAATGCTGCCATTGTATTGCAAAATGCAAAGAATGCTTTAATTGTGCCGGAATCATTGATCGAGTTTAGTGGTGATTCAACTTTTGTATATGTTATGACCGATTCGGTGCCTGCACAACAGTTTAGTCGTACTCCCGTAAAAATAGGAATGAGCGATGGTATCAACATCGAAATAAAAGATGGTATTGCATTGAACGATAAACTGCGTGGTGTAGAGAAGAAAACCAATTAAATAGCTTCATGATGAAAAAATATAATTTTATATATATAATACTTCTTGCTTTACCAATGCAAGCGCAGCAAGAATGGACTCTTCGACAATGTATCGATCATGCCATTGATCATAGTATTGTTGTGAAACAAGCTGAAAATGTGGCCGAGCAAAATGCAGTCGATGTAAATACGACCAAATGGAGTCGTTTGCCCAATCTTACAGGCTCAGCGGGGCAAGGTTGGAGTTGGGGGCGCTCCGCATCTCCAGTAGACAATCTTTATAGCGATGTGCATACGGCCAGTACTTCATTCCGTTTAGGAACCAATGTTCCTTTATTTACAGGATTGCAAATTCCTAACCAATATGCCTATGCCAAACTTACGTTTCAGGCAGCCATCGAAGATTTAAATAAGGCGAAACAAGATATCTCAATTAATGTAACCTCTTCTTATTTGCAGGTTCTTTTTAATTGGGAGATTCATAAAATTGCCATATCACAAATAGAGTTAAGCCAATCGCAATATAATCGATTGATACGAATGCTTGAACTAGGAAAGGCTGCTCCGGCAGAAGTGGCCGAAGCAAAAGCTCGTTTGGCTCAAGATGAATTGAATGCCGTACAAGCTGAAAATAACTATCAACTCTCTTTATTGGACCTAAGCCAATTATTAGAACTCAATACGCCCGATGGATTTGATATAGCAAAAGACGAAAGTATGCCCGATTTTGCCTCTTTAACACCTCCTGATGCTATTTATAGCGAAGCCTTGGTTTCGCGACCCGAAATTAAAGCAGCACAACTCCGATTGGAGGGTAGTAAAAAGAATATTCGTATTGCTCAAAGTAATTTTTATCCGCAGCTCTCTTTTGGTGCCGATCTTTCGACCAATTATTATACAGTTGGAGGTCAATCGGCCGATGCATTTGGTCGTCAGTTAAAAAATAACTTGAATAAGTATGTCGGTTTCAGTTTGAGCGTTCCTGTATTCAATCGTTTTGCTACTCGCAATAAAGTTCGTATGGCCCGTTTGCAGCAACAATACACAGCTTTGCAGCTCGACAATACAAAGAAAGTTTTGTACAAAGAAATTCAGCAAGCATGGTATAATGCTGTAGCTGCCGAAAGTAAATACAATACCAGTGTAGAAGCCATTGCAGCCAACGAATCATCATTTAAATTGATAAGCGAGAAGTTTGATAACGGAAAATCGACTTTATTGGAGTATGATACTGCCAAGCAAAACTTAATGAAAGCTGAATCGGACTTAACACAAGCTAAATACGAATATATTTTTAGAATTAAAATACTTGATTTCTATAAGGGTGTTCCTATACATTAAAAACGTTTTTAGTAATTTAAATAATGCGGGATAATAGATTATAGCTATTATCCCGCATTATTTAAACACGTTTCAAAATATATTTATTCATGACCTGTTATCTGAGTGTTTGAAATGTTCTTTTTAGCATTTTCTTTCCACTGCGAGGGCGTATAACCTGTGTATTGTTTGAATACAGTGCTGAAATATCTTAAAGTACTAAATCCTACAGCTTCTGCAATTTCTGTAATGTTTAATTGAGGATTATTCATTAAATGTAGCGCTTTTTCCATTCTAAATTTATTGATATAATCGGTGATTTTCATTCCTGCAATGGCTTTTAACTTATTATAAAGCGTACCTCTACTCATACCAATCTCCTTGCATATAAATGTGACATCGAAGTTGGTATTATTAAGATTTTCTTCGATAATGGTGTTGAGCTTAATGATGAAAGATTCATCGGCCGAACTATAGGTAGTTTCTTCTGCGGATGGTAAAGCTATGGATTGATAACGCTTTCTTATCAACTCTCTATCTTTTAGTCTGTTATGTATTATTTCGAGTAGCATTTCCATCTCAAACGGTTTACTCAAGTATCCATCTGCTCCGTTCTTATACCCATAGATATGACTTTGTTTATCATCGCGAGCTGTAAGAAGAATAATGGGTATATGACTAATATTAATATCTTCTTTTATTGTTTTGCACAACTCGAATCCATCCATACGCGGCATCATAACATCGCTAATAATGATATCGGGAATATGACTTTTAATGAGTGATAGAGCTTCAAATCCATTGGCGGCCTTGTATACCTTATCAAACTTGTTTTTAAACTCTGATTCTAAAAAATCGGTCAAATCCGTATTGTCATCTACTATTAAAACTTTACTCGATTTTAGTTCTGTAATGCAGTCTTGGTACTTAATGTCTTCAATTGTGCCGCCCATAATTTCATTCAAATATGCTTTTGGTTGGCAGGTAACATCAGAAACCTCTAAAGTGGTGGGTAAATCAAAATAAAAAGTAGCCCCTAAATCTTTATTGTTGTAGGCCCCAATTCTGCCTCCCTGCAATTCGATAAGCACTTTCGAATAATTGAGCCCGATACCGCTTCCTCCTTTTTCGCCTGCTCCTTGATAAAAGCGTGTAAATAAATGATTAAAATCAGTTTGCTCCAAACCATTTCCTTCATCGCTAATTGATATGCGTATAAAGCTATTGTTTTCAATTAATTCGCTTTTTATAGTAATCTTCGCATGGTTAGGGCTGTGTTTTAAAGCGTTTATTAAAAGGTTGTTAAGTATTATTTCACTCTTTTCTACATCAAAATTAACCTCTTCTATGTTTTTATCAAATTGATGAACAATAGCAATTCCCTTCGATTCTCCATCCAATGTAAAATCTTTCGCGATATCCGAAATCCATTGGTTCAATAGATAGGGTCTAATGTGTAATTTGCTTTTACCAATTTCCATCTTTTGAACATTCAGTACCATATTTATCAGATCTTTCATTCGCTGTGATTGTCGATATATAGTTTTTGTTATTAAATAACTGTTGTCTAATGGCGAAAGAGTATTTAATAAGCGCTTGATAGGTGCATGAATTAGAGTGAGCGGAGTACGCAATTCATGACTAATGTTAATTAAAAATTGCAACTTTTCTTCATAGGCTTGTTTATCTCGCTCTCTGATAGCTTTACTCATCTTGTTTTCTTTGTGGCGTGAGGTGAAGTAGAACACCAAAAATAAAATGAATAATATCGATAAGCATAATATTATCATAAACCACCATGTTTGATGCCATGGGGGTAAAATCGTCAGACGCAATATTTCATTTTCGTTTGTCCAATATCCATCTTTTTGGGTACACGATACGAATACAGAATAGTCTCCGGGAGATAAATGCGGCAAAGTATATTCAGAATCATAGGTTTCGAATTGAGGAGCATTCGATCCTTTAATCTTATATCGATATAATTTTCTTCTGAATATATCCTCCTCTTTTGCAATGATTTTTACAATTACATTGCTGTTCCAAGGAATAGAAATTCTATTTGTTGTGGATTGATTGAATCGTTCATGGTCGGAGGTTCCATTGACAATTAAATCTGTTAGTTGAAGCGTAGGAGGTTTAGAATCGGCATAAGATTGTTTGCTATTAATCATCAGTAAACCTTTCGTTCCGCCCATAAAAACATTTCCATCATTATCAGATAATCCCGACATCGGTAAATAATTGTTTTCTAAAACACCGTCTGATTCGCCATAGTTTGTAAATTTATTATCAATATCTCTCCAAGAGAAAAGCATATTATCAGCACCAATCCAAATCTGATTATTATTATCGCACACCACTAGATTGGCATTTTTAAATAAGCTGGTAGATATTTTGTTGTATTCGTGGGTGTCCAGATTATACTTACATATTCCGATATTTGTGGCAATCCAAAAATTCCGATTTTTATCTAAGGATATTGAATTGATAAGGGTGTCCTGATCAAAGCTGAAAATTGATTCTAAATGATAAGCCTTCTCTTCTTTATATAGTTTGTATATTTTTTTTTGATCATACATATAAGCATCGTTTCCTATACTTGCAATAGGGAAAAGGCGAGGGCTAGAGTTTAAATTGTTTTTACGTACGAGCTCAAAAGTTTTACTATTTTCGTTGTATATGTGAATTCTGTCAGTAAGAAATAAGATACAATCGGCCGAAGATCGTAGGATATTTACAATTTGTCCTTTTCTGCAAAGTTTATTGTTTATCTCTTCATTCATAATGACAAAAGGCTTCATTGCTCCGGTTACGATGTCAAATTCATAAATACCCTTTGAGAAGATCGATATTAACAACTTTCCAGGTTTATAAGCTTCAATTGAACCTATTTTATCTTTCAGTGTGTGTGAGAAGTGTTTAAACTTCTTAGTGTCGATGTTATAACTATTAATACCGCCACCATCAGTTCCAATCCATAAAGTGTTGTCATTGTCATGATAAAGGCTTAAGACGGTACGATTGCTTAATCCAATAGTTGAACCCGGTAATACGGCCGAATAGGTTTTCATTGCCACTTCTCGAATGCTGATTAACCCATTTCTTACGCTTCCTGCCCAAATGTTGTTGTTATTATCTTTATATAATTGTAAAATGGAATTGTCTGGAAGTGAATAAAAATCTTCTGGATTATATTCTAATACGGTAATTTTGTTGGTGGAAGGGTTAATGATATTAATACCACCCCCATCTGTTCCGATCCATATTTTAGAGTCTTTTTCTTCAATACATAAAACAATGTCATTACTCAATAACGAATTCTCGGTATTGTATGTGGCCATCAGCTTGCCTTTTTTATTATAACAAAAAAGTCCTTTATTATAGGGAGAAAACCATATATTCCCTACTGAATCAACATAAGAGCACATTATATCTATGTAAGGGCCAAAGGGGTCTATTTTAAATTGTTTTGTGTTTAAATTAAGTTCAATCAAATGATCCCAACCACTGCATAATAATGTTGTATCATTTATTTGGCTCAAAGAGCTTATTGCAAAGTCTGGGAGTTCATCAATTTTCAATACAAGTTCAAGAAGATGTGCATTCTCATCATATTTATAAATCGTATTTCTTGCTCCTACATAAACATTTCTGTGCGTGTTTAAATACGATTGTGCCACCACCTTATTTCCTTCTTTATTTTTTACAATATCAAAGTTGTTATTAATTCTATTATAATGCACAATCCCCATTGCAGTTAAAATCCAGATTCTTTTATCTTGGTCTTCTTTTATATGATAAATATGATTATGAGGTAAGCTGCCTTCTTGATCTTTTAATTGAACATATTTTTTTGTTTCGTTACCGTCGAATCGAAATAAGCCATTATTTGTTCCCATCCATATAAATCCCCAGTCATCGTTTAAAATTGCACCTACTGTAGAGGCATCAGTATCCATCGATGCCAATGGTTTAAAATAATAATCTTGTGCAAATATGATGGCTTGTTTGGTAATGATCGATAATAGAATTATTTGTAGTATAGCTATAAATCTGCGTTGATACTGGGTCATTCTCTTTCTTTAAAATAGGTTTAAAAACGTTTATTGGTATGGAACTGTTTATTTTATACAAAGATATATTATAACCTTTATAATAGCTCTGTATATAGCTAATATTTATTGTTTTATATCAAATTGTTTATTTTTTGAACATTGTTGTCAATTATTGGAATAGGGTTGAAATGACTATTAAATACCTTTGTTGGCAAGTGTGTGGGATGAATAAATCTTGATATGTTAATAGAAATGTGTTTTATGTTAATTCGTTTGTGAATGTAATTAAGACATATTCAATATGTTGTCTATTCCTATCTGTTTGGATTTTCAATATTTATTTTTTGATAAATACATCTTTCTTACTTGAAGCAGTTATTGCTTTATTCGGCAATTCATCCTTGTCGATTATAATTATTCAGTCGATGAAATAATAAATATTTAATACCATAAAAACAATTTAATTAATCAATTATGAGTCTCATGTACAAAAGGGTTTCTCTTGCTGCAATTGTTTTTACTATTGTAGGAAGTATAAGTGCTAGAGCCACTTTGCCAACTGTTGATTTTGCAGACACACAAATCGTACAGCAAACACCTGTCGTGTCGGGTTCGGTTCTTGATGCTAGTGGCTTATCTGTTATCGGTGCTAGTGTTATCGAAAAAGGTACAAATAATGGTACAATAACCGATATCGATGGTAATTTCTCATTAACTCTCAGTTCTGGCAAAGCGGAAATTGAGATTTCTTATATCGGATATAAATCGCAAACTGTAAACTATGTTCCTGGGCAAGCAATCCATGTCGTATTGCAAGAAGATGTTCAAACTTTGCAAGAGGTGGTAGTCGTTGGTTTTGGATCTCAAAAAAAGGCAAATTTAACGGGAGCTGTATCGCAAGTTAAGATGGCCGATGTATTGGGAGACCGTCCTGTAACCAGTGTGAAAAATGCATTACAAGGTACGATGCCTGGTTTGTCTATCAGCGGAGGAGCTTCTCCCGGCGAATCGAAAGCATTTAGTATTCGTGGAAACTTGTCTGTTAATGGTGGTGCTCCATTAGTCTTGATCGACAACGTGGAGGGTGATATCGATATGCTCAACCCTGAAGATATTGAATCTATATCTATCTTGAAAGATGCTGCTTCATCGGCTATATATGGAGCAAGAGCTGCATCCGGAGTCATCTTAGTAACGACTAAGAAAGCGAAGGCAGGCGATAAATTTTCGTTGAATTACAACAATAACTTCGGTTTCCAAAAATCAATCAACCCGAACAGGCTCCTTTGGACAGTTATTTGCAAGCTTATCAAGACGCAGGTTTTTCTGATACCTATTATGCGAATAGTATCTCTGTGGCTAAGTGGCGTGAATATTGGAACGGTTATCAAGCAAATCCATCTGCTTATAATATTATTGGCGATGGTATATATATAGGTGAAGATGGAAAACCTTATTACTTAAAAGACTCTAATCCATACAATGATTTTTTGGAGTCTAGCTTTATGCAGCAGCACAATATCTCGGCTTCGGGTGGTACAGAAAGATTACGTTATCGTATTGGTGCCGGAATGACTCGTGAAGATGGACCGTTGATCACTACAAAAGACTTCTTCAAAAGAAATAATATATCTTCATTTATAGGAGCGGATATTACAAAATGGTATACACAAGAGGTGGATTTCCGTTTTGCAGACAGTGACCGTTCAATGCCTCAATCGGTAGATACAGGTATTTTTAATCACAATAGTATGGGATTCTATCCATCGGGCATGATGCCAGGATCGGTAAATGTAGGCTATGATGATCTACCATTAAATACACCTGCTAATATTATTAAATATCAAAATCCTCGTAAAACGGGGACAGGTAATACACGTATTTTCTTGAAAAGTATATTTAAGCCTATTAAAGGGTTACAACTGGTAGGAGAATATACTTACGACAGAAAAGATATATCGAGCACATATTATGCTAATAAATGGGAAATGACCTCTATCGAGTTGAATTCAAAACCATCTATTGCTACCGATTATTTAAATGAGAACTCAACCAAATATGATTACAACGCAGTGAATCTATATGGTACTTATAATATATCATTTAAAGAGAAGCATGAAATTACCGCAATGGCTGGTTTCAATCAAGAAAGAAAGCAGATGAAATATTCGAGTATGACTGCTTATGATATGGTATCACCTGAAGCTCCTTCGTTTGGTGGATCACAGGGGAAACTATCAGCTGTTAACTCTTATGAGGATTATGCCATTCGCGGCGGCTTTTATCGCTTAAACTATAATTACGAAAGTAAATACTTACTTGAGGTGAATGGCAGATATGATGGTTCTTCTAAGTTTCCCAAAAAATCAAGATTCGGATTCTTTCCTTCATTTTCAACTGCATGGAATATTGCACGCGAAAACTGGATGGAACCTGCTTCTGATTGGTTGGGCGAAATGAAACTGCGTGCATCATGGGGACAAATAGGTAATCAGAATATTGCAAACTATCAGTTTTATTCTACCATGGAACCATTGGTAGGAGGAGCGTACAATCCAACAACAGGTACATACAATCCTGTATATTGGCTGCAAAATGGTGAGCATGTTACTTATATCACGGCTCCAGGTTTGATTTCCGATGCATTCACTTGGGAAGTTGTAGAGACACTCGATTTTGGTATCGATATGTCATTGTTTCGCAATCGTTTTAATGCTACTTTCGATTGGTACCAACGCAAAACGAAAAATATGTTGGTTGCCGGTGTGCAATTACCAGGGGTTGTAGGGACAACAGCTCCTCTGCAAAATACTGCAGATATGAAAACCACCGGTTGGGAACTTTCATTGACATGGCGCGATAAAATAGGTGATTGGAATTATAACGTAGGATTCAATATCTACGATCATACTTCTGAAATTACCAAATTTAATAATAAAGATGGTGTTTTAAAATTTAATGGCAATGGAACGCTAGCTTCTGGTTGCTATTATGAAGGCCAAAAGTTGGGTGAGATTTGGGGATACAAGAGCGATGGCTATTATACTATCGATGACTTTGTAGATGCAAAATCTTGGAAATTGAAAGATGGTGTGGCCTCTATTTCGGGTAAGAATGTTCGTCCGGGTGATGAAAAATTTAAAAACTTGAGTGATGCTACAGGTGCTGTTAATGAAATCAACAATGGTTTGAATAAATTGGATGATTCGGGTGATCGTACTATCATCGGAAATACTACAGCACGTTATTCTTTCGGTATAAATTTGGGAGTTGGCTATAAAGGAATTTCTTTAAGTGCCATATTGCAAGGTACCGCAAAACGTGATTACTGGATAGGTGGGTCTTCTTTATTTCCATTTGGTGGTGGTACTGAATCATATCGTCCCTTGTACGGTAATCAAACCGACTATTGGCAACCCGTAGGCGATTGTGGTGGAATGTACACTGAAAATGATCTAGAATATTGGGAAGCTAAAAATCCAAATGCAAATTTATATCGCATATATGGCATGATGAATAATAGTGATTCAAACTCGCGTGTATCTGATAAATATTTGCAAAGTGCTGCATATATGCGTATCAAGAATATCACTTTATCATATACGTTTCCACAACATATGTTGCAAAAGATTTATCTGACTAATTTGAGAGTTTTTGCGAGTGGAGAGAATTTAGGAACCTTCTCTTCTTTACCTAAAGGTTACGATCCTGAACGTTTATCGTGGGGGTACCCTTTCTATCGTACCATCTCGTTTGGTTTAAATGTAACACTTTAATGAATTAAATTATGAAAAAGATATTAACCCTTGGATTAGCTTCGATTTTCACTGTAGCCCTCACTACAAGCTGTAATGATAGTTATCTAGATAAAATACCTACGACCTCTATCACAGAAGTTACTGCATTCGATTCATACAATAGTGTAAAAGCTTATGTATGGCCATGCTATGAAATGTTTACTAATACAAATATCGGGACATCTGTCAATGGCTTTGGTATGAATTCAGTATATACAAGCGATTGGAATGCAGGATATTTATCACATAAAAATGGTACTACAAACAATTATGCATTTCAAAAACAAACGGGTGCATCTTCGGGCAACGGTTGGAACTTCGCCTACATATATCGCGTTAATATTATGTTGCGTGCTTTAGATAACTCCAAATTGACACCTGCCGAAACAAATCATTGGAAAGCCGTAGGCTATTTTTTCCATTCATTTTGGTATATGGAGTTAATCAATCGTTTTGGGGATGTGCCTTGGGTAGAAAAAGTTTTGAGCGATCAATCTCAAGAGGCATATGCACCTAGAGATGACAGAAAGATTGTTGCAGATAAGGTTTTGGAGCGTTTATTATGGGCTGAAAATAATATTGGAAAATTCAATGATGGCAATAATACCATAAATAAAGCATGTATTCAAATGGCCTTATCTCGTTTTACACTTCGTGAAGCGACTTGGAGAAAGTATCATAATTTGGGCGATTATGATAAATATTTTGACGAATGTATTAGAGTGTCAAAAGAACTAATTGACCAATACCCAACATTGTATACCGGAACCGATGGTCAGCCCGGAGCCGGATTTGGTGAAATGTGGACATCTGAAGATCTTTCAAAAGTTCCTGGAATAATCCTATATAAGGAATTTACTAAAGACTTTTTGACTTCTCATTTTAACTTTAGAGAGAAGAATGATCAGATGCATTTGCAATTGACCCAAGATATGGTGGATATGTATTTGACGAAAAATGGTCTTCCTATTAATAACACACAAAACACACAGTACGAAGGAGACTCTAAAGATATTTACGATATCTTCCGCAATAGAGACCCAAGAATGTATCACACAGTAACACCACCTTATGTGGTTATAAGCAACGCAAACAATCGCCCAGAAGGATATCCTAATTGCAAATGGAGCTATCATGCCGATCCTAAATACCGTGAATACATGGATATTATGGGTATCAATGGCACTACCTCTAATCCCGGTGAAGCCGGCGCTATGAAACGTTTGCCCTTGACAAACTGGAATGGTGCTACCGTTATTTGGAAAGCGCCCAATTTGCGTGGCGCTCAAGCCCCTTGTAGTGCCTCATCTGGTTATTATCTATGGAAAAATTACAATTGTTGGGAAGAATCAAACAATAATGCTGCCGTAGGTACTGCCGATAAGCCAATCTTTAAAGTTGAAGAAGCTATACTTAATTATGCTGAAGCAATGTGCGAGCTTGGATTATTCGATCAAACTGCAGCCGATATTTCTATCAACCGTTTGCGCGAACGTGCAGAGGTTGCACAAATGATTGTAAGCAATATAGATGCTAACTTCGACCCAAATCGTGACAAAGGAAACAACGCTTGGTGGACCGGTTCTATGAACGATTATGAGGTTGAACCTGTGTTGTGGGAAGTCCGTCGTGAGCGCATCATCGAGCTAATGGGCGAAGGCTTTGGATTTTATGATGTGCGCCGTTGGGGAAAAGCTCCATATTTCATGAATCGTCAAGAAAAAGGTATGTGGCTAAAAAATAATGATCCTATTTATACAACTAATAACAATGGTTTAGTAAATTTGTCCACAGGATTGAAAGACGCATCATTAACCGAAGGATATATTTATGTGAATCCAAGTCCTGCGGTTGAAGGCAAAGGATGGTTAGATCAATATTACTTATATTGCATTCCTACCGAAGAGTTGGCTTTAAATTCTAACTTAGAACAAAACCCTGGTTGGCCGGGATCGAAAAAATAAACGATAGATTATAACACTAAAATATCGGCTTTGCCCGAAAGCTAAACTTTCTTGCATGGCCGATATTTTTCTAATATTAAGAAATATAGAATGAATAGCAAGAAACTTTGCCTTTTAGGTAGCGGCTTACTACTTTCAGCAGCTTCTTTGTATAGTCAAAAACAAGACAAGCCCAATATTATTTTTATATTATGTGATGATATGGGTTACGGTGATTTAGGTTGTTACGGGCAATCTCATATAGATACTCCACACCTCGACCAAATGGCTAGCGAAGGAATGCTATTTACACAAGCCTATGCCGGTAGTCCGGTAAGCGCACCCTCAAGAGCTACTTTCATGACCGGACAACATACCGGACACACCGAAGTTCGTGGAAATAAAGAATATTGGCGCGATTCTCCAATTATTAAATATGGCGATAATAACGATTTTGCCGTTGCCGGACAACATCCCTACGATCCTAATCATGTAATACTGCCCGAAGTAATGAAATCACAAGGTTACAATACCGGTATGTTTGGTAAATGGGCAGGTGGTTATGAAGGCTCTGCTTCTACACCCGATAAACGTGGAATTGACGAATATTATGGTTTTGTGTGTCAATTT
The DNA here is from genome assembly GCA_002471195.1 of Bacteroides sp. UBA7333. Lineage (GTDB taxonomy): Bacteria > Bacteroidota > Bacteroidia > Bacteroidales > Bacteroidaceae > Bacteroides. Next base: position 17,184 of record DKPN01000014.1, on the reverse strand, counting down.
CAAGCACATTTGTATTATCCCAACTTCTTGAATAGATATAGCAAATCTCTGGGCGACACAGCTACCGTACGTGTGGTATTAGAAGAGAATATTAAATATCCGATGTTTGGTCCTGATTATTATAAGCGGCCACAATATACCGCGCAAATTATCCATGAAAAAGCAATGGATTGGATTGATCAGCAAGATGGTAAAACTCCCTTTTTCGGAGTGTTCACTTACACATTGCCTCATGCCGAATTGGTGCAACCCAACGATTCTTTGTTACAATCGTATGAAGCTCGTTTTCCAGAAGATAAAAATTGGGCCGGGCAAGAATACTCTCGCTATAATGCCACAACCAATGTGCATGCACAGTTTGCAGCTATGATTACTCGCTTGGATTTATATGTCGGCGAAGTTTTGGCAAAGCTTAAAGAAAAAGGGTTGGATGAAAATACACTTGTTGTTTTCTCAAGTGATAATGGTCCTCACGAAGAGGGGGGTGCCGATCCTACCTTCTTTGGACGCGATGGTAAGTTACGTGGTTTGAAGCGTCAATGTTTAGAAGGAGGTATACGTGTGCCATTTATTGCACGCTGGCCTAAACAGGTGAAAGCGGGTACACAAAATGACCATCAACTGGCATTTTACGATTTAATGCCCACATTTGGTGAGTTGGCAGGGGTGAAAAATATTGCCAAAGAGTTTAGTAATCCCGATTCTGACGTTAATTATTTCGATGGTATATCGTTTGTCAATACGCTGAAAGGTAAGAAAAAGCAAAAGAAACATGATTTCTTATACTGGGAGTTTGGCGAAACCGACCAGATTGCAGTTCGCAAAGGCGATTGGAAGCTATTGGTTCGCAAAGGAGAATCTTCTCTCTATAATTTAGCTAACGATATTCAAGAACTTAATGATGTAGCACAACAGCATCCTACTATTGTAAAAGAATTACAAGATATCGTCTATCAAGAACATACTCCAAGTCCATATTTTAAAATCACGCTTCCTAAATAATAGTATATAAGCGAATCACACAGATGCTGGTCTATCTGTGTGATTTTTTTTATTTAAAAACAACCTATTGTGCGAATGTTAAAACTCTAGCTCGCTATTGTTTTAAAAATGTTACAGATATAGTTTTTTTGGAATAAATAATAATGATAACTAATAAATGTAATATCAAATAGTTACTCTCCGCAATTATGATTATTTTTAATTCCTGATATAAGCCCTTTCGATGTTATTGCCAAAATAAGTATAACGAAACATGATATATCCTCATTACGCATTACTGATGATGATACACCGTATTTATGGGGCACCAGATGAAAAATAATTAAACTTATATAGTAGTACACGTATGAAAAGAGGAATTCTAAGTATGTTGATCTGTTGTACTTCGTTTGTGTTTGGTCAAGACGTTAGCGATACACAGTTGATACAACTTAATGAAGGTTGGAGTTTTAAACAAGTTGGAACGGATAAATGGTTGCCTGCCCAAGTGCCGGGTACCGTACATCAAGATTTGTTACGCCTTCATATGTTGCCCAACCCTTTTTATGGAACCAATGAAAAAGATATTCAATGGGTCGAAAATGAAGACTGGCAATATAAAACTTCTTTTAATGTTACCGCAGATCAATTGCAATATGAGGGTGCACAAATGATATTTGAGGGATTGGATACCTATGCCGATGTCTATTTAAATGGATCACATATTTTAAAGTCCGACAATATGTTTATCGGACACACGGTTCCGGTTAAGGATATATTGCGCGAAGGCGAAAATCTGCTTCAAGTTCGTTTTCATTCACCTATTACACAAACCTTACCTCAATGGGAGTCCAATGGTTTTAATTATCCTGCCGATAACGATCATCATGAAAAGCGTATGAGTATTTTTACTCGCAAGGCACCCTATCACTATGGATGGGATTGGGGGATTCGTATGGTTTCATCGGGTATTTGGCGTCCTATCGCATTGAACTTCTACAATCAAGCAACGATTGACGACTTGCATGTAAAACAAACAAAACTTACCGATCAGGAAGCTATACTATCAAACGTGATAGAAGTAAACAGTTTGAGCGATGCTACTGTTGAGGCTATTGTTACTGTAACACTCCAAGGCAAAGAGATAAGTCAGAGCAAACAACAGGTTTCACTCCACAAAGGAACCAATGCCATTCAGCTAACATCAATTATCGATAATCCTGTACGTTGGATGCCTAATGGATGGGGTAAACCGACTTTATATCAGGTAGCAGCCGATATTTATAAAAACGATGTATGCATTGCGCATGCCGATCAACGCATCGGATTGCGAACCCTTAGATTGGTAAACGAACCCGATGAGCATGGCGAGTCATACTATTTTGAAGTGAATGGAATACCGATGTTCGCCAAAGGTGCCAACTATATACCAAGTGAAGTTCTTTTGCCACAAATGACAGATGAAAAATATAAAACTCTTTTTGATGATGTGGTGGCTGCCAATATGAATGTGATTCGTGTATGGGGAGGTGGCATTTATGAAGACGATCGTTTTTACGATTTAGCCGATGAAAATGGTATTATTGTGTGGCAAGACTTTATGTTTGCATGTACGGTTTATCCCGGCGATCCGGCTTTCTTAAAGAATGTCGAAAAAGAGGCTGAATATAATATCAAACGCCTTCGCAATCATCCTTCTATTGCTATGTGGTGTGGCAATAATGAAATCCTTGAAGGATTGAAATATTGGGGATGGCAAAAAAAATATTCTGAGCAAACTTACAATCAGTTTTATAGCGATTATAACAAACTGTTCAAAGAGTTGCTTCCTGCTAAGGTTAAAGAATTAGATGAAGAGCGTTTCTATGTACACTCCTCACCTTATTTGGCCAACTGGGGACGACCCAATTCATGGGGGATGGGCGATAGTCATAACTGGGGAATATGGTATGGAAAGAAACCTTTCGAATCGTCAGATACCGAATTAGGACGTTTTATCAGTGAATTTGGTTTCCAATCATTCCCCGAAATGAAAACCATTGCAACCTTTGCTTCTCCCGAAGATTACGAAATAGAGTCGGAAGTGATGAATGCCCATCAAAAAAGTAGTATTGGCAACAGTTTAATTCGCACATATATGGAGCGCGATTATATCGTTCCCGAAAAATTTGAAGATTTTGTTTATGTAGGTTTAGTATTGCAAGGACAAGGAATGCGTCATTGCTTCGAAGCACATCGCCGTAATCGTCCATATTGTATGGGCACGCTATACTGGCAGCTTAATGATAACTGGCCGGTAGTTTCATGGTCGGGAATCGACTATTATGGCAACTGGAAAGCGTTGCATTATCAAGCTCAACGTGCTTTTGCTCCGCTGATCATCAACCCCATACAAATGAACGATAGTTTGAATGTTTATCTACTTTCAGACAAACTCGAATCATTAGATGACTTGACTTTAGAGATGCAACAAATCGATTTCAATGGTAAAAAACTAAAAACGAAACGTATCATTACTAATGCCCCAGCCAATACCTCAAAACAGGTTTTTGAGTCGCTAACATCCGATTGGGGAAATGAAACCACACGTAAAACCAGTTTCTTATTATTCACATTAAAAGATAAATCGGGCAAATCGGTTGCTCGCGATGTTCATTTCTTTGAAAGAACCAAAGACTTAGAGCTTCCCGACACAAAAATCGTCTATACGATAAAGCAAAAAGATGGTCAATGCGAGGTGACGCTTAAGTCGAGTAGATTGGCAAAAGATGTATTCATTCAAATTCCAATACAAGGTGCTCGTTTCTCCGACAATTTCTTTGACCTATTACCAGGCGAAACACGAAAAATTGTAATAACTTCGCCTCAAATAAAGAAAAATGAGCCTCAAACTATTGATATAAAGCATATCAAAGAAACATACTGAAACTAAATTTTATAAACAAATACAATGAAAAAGTTATTTAAACTAGCCGGTTTGGTTGCATTGGCAGGTGTTATCGCATCTTGTTCTAATGTTAAGACAACGGCAAACTACCAAGTAATTCCTTTGCCGCAAGAAATTACTACAACAGTTGGGCAAGAGTTTACATTGAGCAATGGTGTTAAAATCGTTTACCCTGCAGGAAACGAAATGATGCAACGCAATGCCGAGTATCTCGCTCAATTCTTAAAAGAGTCTACAGGCAATACTTATGCAGTAGTTGCCGATGGCCAGAGCAAAGGTAATATCTCATTACAAATCGATGCTAATCAAGAAAAACCCGAAGGATACAAACTAACTGTTAATAATGATGGTGTAATGATATCGGGTGGTAGTGCTGCAGGTGTATTCTATGGCATTCAAACTTTACGCAAATCAATTCCGGTAGTAGCAAATAGCACCCCGGTATTAAGCGCAGTTGAAATTGTTGATTACCCACGTTTCGATTACCGTGGAACACATTTAGATGTAGGTCGTCACTACTTTACTATGGACGAACTTAAGAAATACATCGATATGATGGCGCTTCACAATATGAATACGCTACACTGGCACTTAACCGAAGACCAAGGATGGCGTCTTGAAATTAAAAAATATCCATTGCTAACAGAAATCGGTGCAAAACGTAGCGAAACCGTTATCGGTAGAAACTCTGGCGAATATGATGGAAAACCTTATGATGGTTTCTATACCCAAGAGCAAGCTAAAGAAATCGTAGCTTATGCAGCCGATCGTTATATCACTGTGATTCCAGAGATCGATCTTCCTGGTCATATGCAAGCTGCTTTGGCTGCTTACCCTAATTTAGGTTGTACGGGTGGTCCATACGAAGTGTGGCGCCAATGGGGTGTATCGGATGATGTTCTTTGTGCAGGCAACGACACTGTATTGACATTTATCGATGATGTATTGACTGAAGTAATGGAAATCTTCCCTCACGAATATATCCACATCGGTGGCGATGAGTGTCCAAAAGTAAGATGGACAACTTGTGAGAAGTGTCAAGCTCGTATTAAAGAGTTAGGTATCAAAGGCGATAGCAAACACTCAAAAGAAGAGTATCTTCAGAGCTATATCATCAACCATGCAGAGAAATTTTTAAATAAAAATGGTCGTCAAATCATTGGTTGGGACGAAATTCTTGAAGGTGGTTTAGCTCCAAATGCTACTGTAATGTCATGGCGTGGCGAAGCGGGTGGTATTGAAGCAGCTCGTCAAGGACACGACGTGATCATGACTCCAAATACTTATTTGTATTTTGACTATTATCAATCAAACGATACCGAAAATGAGCCCTTGGCTATTGGTGGATATTTGCCTTTAGAGCGTGTATATTCATATGAACCAATGCCAAAATCATTGAATGAAGAAGAACAAAAACGCATTGTTGGTGTTCAAGCTAATCATTGGACCGAATATATACCTACATATAGCCAACTCGAATATATGGCTTTACCTCGTTGGGCTGCATTGTCGGATATCCAATGGTCGAGTGCCGATTCAAAAAATTACAAAGGTTTCTTGAATCGTTTGCCACAGCTTGTTGATGTTTACGCTCAACAAAACTACAACTATGCAAAACATGTGTTCGATGTATCTACTAACTTTGTTTCAAACCCAACAACCGGTACAGTAGATATCTACATGGAAACAATTGATGGTGCACCTATCTATTATACTTTAGATGGAACTGAACCAACTGTCAATTCGCAAGTAGCCGATAGTGTTATCGTTATCGATGATAACTGTATTGTAAAAGCGGTAGCTATTCGTCCTACTGGCAATAGCCGCGTGTTTACCGAGAAGGTATTGTTTAGTAAATCAACCAACAAACCGATTGTTGCCAATCAACCTATCAATAAGCAATATATGTTTAATGGTGCATCTACTTTGGTCGATGGTTTAAAAGGAGATGGCAACTATAAAACAGGTCGTTGGATTGCATTTTTCCGTAACGATATGGATGTAACGATCGACTTGCAACAATCAACTGAAATTTCGAGTGTTGCTATTTCTACAATTGCCGAAAAAGGCGATTGGGTATTTGATACACGCGGTATTACTATCGAAGTATCTGATAATGGAGTTGACTTTACTAAAGTTGCTTCAGAGCAATATCCTGCCATGACAGAAAAAGACCGTAATGGTATTTACGACCATAAACTAACTTTTACACCGGTTGCTACTCGCTTTGTTCGCGTAATTGCATTGTCTGAACAATCGATACCGGCTTGGCATGGTGGTAAAGGCAAAAATGGCTTCTTATTTGTTGATGAAATAACGATCAATTAAGATATATAACCGAATAAAATCATGAAAATCAAATCACTATGCCTGCAAGGAATCGTCGCTCTGACGGTTCTTGCAGGCTGTGGTGTAAAAACCACTAAAACAGATTATGCAGCTTATGTGAATCCGTTCATCGGAACGGGTGGACATGGACACACTTTCCCCGGAGCTGTCGTTCCTAATGGTATGATTCAGCCTAGTCCCGATACCCGTATCTATGGTTGGGATGCTTGTTCGGGATACTATACTGATGATACTACCATCAATGGTTTCTCGCATACGCATCTTAGCGGTACTGGTTGTGGCGATTATGGCGATGTGCTTTTAATGCCTACTGTGGGAGCTCAAAACATAACTCCTGTTGCTGCCGATGCTCAAACGCTTTCGTATGCATCAAAATTTTCGCACGACAACGAAGTGGCATCACCGGGTTACTATTCGGTATTGTTAGATACCTATGGAGTAAAGGCAGAGTTGACCTCTACCGATCGTGTAGCAATGCATCGTTACACATTCCCTAAAAGCGATCAATCGGGTTTCATTCTCGATCTTGACTATTCATTGCAAGGTCAACGCAATCGTAACATGGAAATCGAAGTTGTAAACGACTCTACTTTGCGCGGTTTCAAAAACACAAGCGGTTGGGCATGGGATCAAGATGTCTATTTCTATGCCATCTTCTCAAAACCTTTCGTATGCGAAATCGTAACCGATACAGTAATGCCGCAAGGAGCGAAGAAACCTCAACCGGTAAAGAAGGCTTTATTGCAATTTCCTACTGCTGATGGCGAACAAGTAATGGCTAAGATTGCTCTATCGGCTGTTGATTTAGAGGGTGCCGAAAAGAATATTACCGAACTACAAGGTTGGGACTTTGACGGAACTGTTGCAATGGCGCGTAACAAATGGAACGATTATTTGAGTAAAATCGATGTAAACACAACCAACGAAGATCAAAAAACAGTGTTCTATACAGCATTGTATCATACAGCTATTGCGCCCAACTTATTTACTGATATAGATGGACGTTACCGTGGTATGGATCGCAAAATACATACTACAGGCGATGATACTCCGGTATATACTGTTTTCTCTTTGTGGGATACTTTCAGAGGTTTGCACCCATTGCTTACCATCATCGATCCTGAGTTGAACGGACAATTTGTTAACACCTTGCTCGATCAATATAAAACAGGTGGCATATTACCCATGTGGGAGCTTGCAGGCAACTACACTGCAACCATGATTGGTTATCATGCTGTGCCGGTGATTGTTGATGCATATATGAAAGGCGATCGTAGCTTCGATGCTAAATTAGCGCTCGAAGCATGTATCCGTAGTGCCGAGTATGATACTACTTTCAATATTGCAACGACCGATTATTTGAAGCACAACGGCTTGATGCCAATTTCTAAGTATTACAAAAATACATTAGGATACGTGCCATTCGATAAAGAACATGAGTCGGTAGCAAAAGCATTAGAATATGCATACAACGACTGGTGTATATCGGTTCTTGCAGGCGAGTTGGGCGATACAGTTACACAAAAACGTTATGCTCAATTGGCTAAAAACTATGAGCACTATTTCGATCCTGAAACTCGCTTTATGCGTGGTAAAGATATCAATGGCAACTGGCGTACTCCTTTCAGCCCTCGTTCGTCGAATCACCGTGAGGATGATTATTGTGAAGGAACTGCATGGCAATGGACATGGTTTGTGCCACACGATGTTGAAGGTTTAGAAACATTGATGGGAGGTCGCGAGGCTTTCATTGGAAAATTAGATTCTCTATTTACAGCCGACTCTTCATTAGAAGGCGACTTAGTATCCTCTGATATTTCGGGTTTGATTGGCCAATATGCACATGGTAATGAACCTAGCCACCATATCTTGCATCTTTACAACAAAGCCAATCAGCCTTGGAAAACCCAAGCATTGGTGGATAGCGTATTGCAATCTCAATACTTTAACGACCCCAACGGTTTGTCGGGCAATGAAGATTGTGGCCAAATGTCGGCATGGTTTATACTAAACTCTATGGGCTTCTATCAAATCAGTCCGGGATTGCCCGAATATTCCATCGGTCGTCCGTTGTTTGATGATGTAACCATCCATTTGCCTAATAAGAAAACATTACGCATTGTTGCCAAAAATAACTCGAAAGAGAATAAATATATTGAATCGGCTACATGGAACGGAAAAGTATTCAACTCTCCTTTCTTTACACACGATGCTTTAATGCAAGGCGGAACACTTGAATTTGTAATGACAGATACCCCTACACAGTGGGGTGTTCAATAAGATAACCATATATAAAGAAGAGGCTATTTCTACGGGGATAGCCTCTTTTTTTTAATGCATAATGAAGCAAATGCTCCTTAAATTGCAAAGACATTCGGGAAAAAGTATTTTTGCTCTATTTCCATCGTTCAGCTATTTCAATGATTGAACTCATTTGTTGGATTTGTATTTCAATACTTCCTATATTAAAATCACTTTGCTAGGTTGTTTACATCCCCACGCGCAAATCTTCTACATCCCCATGTTATGATGCACAACACCCCCATGTAATGATGATATACATGGGGGTGTTGTGTATGTAGAACCGTATGATGTGTATCGGTGAATAACCGATGTTATTGCTCTATTGTATCGTAATAAATAGATTCATCGGTTTGGTCGAAAAAAGCATTGATTCGCATCTCTTTGTTTTCATCGTATATGCGGGCTACATTCTCTTTAACCAACTGTGCCGGATTGCCTGCAATAATTGAGAATGGAGCTATTTTACTGCGATAATCTTTATTGCAAAGAGTGCCATACCCCATTGTTATATTATCGGGAGTAATGGTACCCGGCATAATGGTTGTTTTAGAACCGATATAATTGTTGTTGCCCAAATATATGGGGCGTAGATAGGAACGCACCGAACCATCTATGGTAGATTGCATATAGTGATAATTCGAATCGGATATTTCTACATCTGTACCTATGCGAACATTATGGCCCATCACGATGCTTTTATAGCAACTTACCAATGATCGAGAACCGATTCTTGTCATATTACCGGTGGTTAATGTCGCATTTTTGTTGATAAATATATGTGCAGCCGTACCTATCCATGTATCACCGCCAATCACCATTTTTCCTTTAATGTTCAACTCTATCGCTTCTGTAAATATAAAAGTTTCATATCTAAATCCGATTCTGAAGATACCTCTTTTGATGGGACAATGAAATTCAATTTTACCTCCATCTATTTTGAACCGACACTTTCCCCATACCATAATGGGTAACTGAATGGCATCTTTAAAAGGTAGTATTCTAAAGTTGATATAAAGTGTTTTCAGCCAATTCACCTGAAGGGCTGCCTTAATGTTGATACTCATGACTTATGAAGTTTGTTTGCTATAAATTCTTTAATGCCCATTCGCTTATCTAATAATTTATACGAAATATACAGACTCAATGCACACATGGCTGCTGCTATCGTATATTTAATAAACAAGTGACTAATGTTTTGCAGCAAGAAAGCTGCGATGGCTACAAACAATACAATGGCGGTTATCAGAAAGAATTCGCGTTTGTAGTTGATTTTAAATAATAGTGCACAAATCAAAGATATACCAATGAAATGGATCACGTAATAGCCGAAAAAGGCAATTCCCACCCCTTCTATCCCCATGTTTCTGTATCCCAATATCATCATTGTAAGATAAATGGCATTAAATCCGATTCCGGATATGGCAAACAGTTTGCTCTTTCCTTTGGCAATGAGTATATAGCCCATTGTCCATGAACCAATTTTGAATATATTGCCTAGCATCGCCCAGTTAATGCATTCTACACTACTTAAAAACTGATTTGAATAGAGTAGGCGAATACCGATGGGCATAAAAAATAGGGCGATAATGATACATGGAAATGCAATAAGAAGGCCTATTTCGGCTTGCTTATTGACTTCGGAGGTAAGCTTTTGTCTATCTTTGTTGATGGCTGCCAAACGCGGATAATAATCGGCTGCCATCGCTGTAAATATCAAACCGAAATATCCCTCGGCGATTGCGAATGCCGATTGATAGATGCCTGCATCATCAATACCTCCATGCCGAGCAATGTAGGCTTTTAAAATATAAGCGGCTAGTAGTGTAAGCATCGCATTAAACATCATTGCCAAACCAAGCTTTGCCATTGATAAACCTTGCTTCACTGTTTCGCGGCAACTCTGTTCAACTTTTATAGTGGGTATCTTTCGAGCATATATTGTTGTGAATACAAAGGTGCATACTGCCGAAATGAGAATGGTTAAAACAACTCCTGTATAGCCGAACCAAAAGAATAGAGGCAACGACATACATAATCCTGCAAACGAACCAATCATTCCTGCTTTAGCCAAAAATACAATCTGACGCATGCCTTGTAGTGCCGCTGTCTGTCCCGAACTCAATGCGCTGAATAACAATACGATGGATAACCAACGGAATGCCCATGTATAAGTGTCGTTTCCAAATGTCCATTGGCTTAAATAGGGGGCAAATAGAAGGGTCAATAAAAAACCGATGCTACCTGTGAAATATACCCAGCGTTGGAGTGTTTTAAGAATGGAAGAGATTTGTTTTATGTCATTGGAGGCGGCAGCTTCCGACACCTCTTTTACCGCACTTACACCTAATCCTAGGTCGGTAACCGACTTCAATACATCGAGGGTGCTGTTTAATACCCCATACAAACCTATACCTGCCGGGCCTAAGAGAATAGCTATCACTTTCGATTTAATGATGTTGATGAGAATTTTGAATACCTGCATCCCACCAAAAACACCGGTTGCTTTGAATATTTGTCTGTAGGAGGACTCTTGGTTTGCCATCAATTCAGTTAAATTGTTCGTTTTGACAAAAATAGGTGCTATAAATCGAAACACAAAATAAATCATTATCTTTGTTTCTATGAACCCGATGTTAAGTATCATAATACCTTTTTATGGCGATGCCGATAAACAGTTGTTGAACAATTGTATGCAATCGATTGAGCGTCAAAAACTACCCATGGGTAGCTACGAAGTAATTGTGGCGGATGATGATAACGGAAAAAAACTAGGAGGTGCACGCAACAAAGGGGTACGCATGGCAACGGGCGAGTATATGCTATTTATAGATGCCGATGACTTTTTGCTGGATGCTGCTTTGCCTCCACTGTTGCAACTGCTTAGAGACTATCGTCCCGATATCCTCTCTTTTGATTATACGATCGTTCGGAATGGTAAATTCAAAGTAAAAAGGCAACCACCTCAAGATGATATATATCCATCGGGAGCCGCTTATATGAGTACCCATAATTTTTTTGGTACCGCATGGCGACATCTTTATCGACGGAGTTTATTTGTTGAACATCAACTGCTTTTTAAAGAAAATGCCTATCATGAAGATGAGGCGACGGTAGCTTTGGCTTACTTCTATGCCGGCAAAACAATCATTACCAATAGGGTAGTATATGGGTACAATCAGTTGCCCGGCTCTATACTTCATCGACCGGGCAAACAGCAATGTTTGAAACGTCTGAATGATTTTTATTCTTGTTTAATCGATTTGCACGATTTCTATCAACAAATCCAAATAAAAGCAAACGCCTTGCAAATCAAAGCGCTGCAACGCAGAATACGTTTTTTGACCATTGATTATATTTTGCAAATGCGACGGAACGGCTGTGGTAAAAATGAGAGCTTTATTCGTCTCACTCAGCTAAGAGATCGGCGTTTATTACCTCTTCCAAGAGCACACTATTCTGTAAAATATTCGTTGGCACGTGCAGCAATCAATCTGATGGTCTTCTTTCGGCTGTTTTAATGAAAATGATTTACGGCTTCAACCACTTTATCTACCTCTTCATTGCTTAATAAGGGCGACATCGGCAAACTTAACTCTTCGCGATGTATTTGCTCGGTGATTGGCAACGATTGTTGTGCGAACTGCGGCAATGCTCGTTGCAAGTGAGGTGGAATAGGATAGTGAATGATGGTTTGTATGCCAAGCTCTGTAAGATAGAGTTGCAAATCATCTCTTCTATGTGTGAAGATTGGGAATATATGAAATACATTTTCTTCGATTGCCGAAGGGGGAAGCACACGTATCAAAGGGTTTTTAATTCCCTCGAAATAACGCTTTGCAATCTCTTGTCTTCTACGATTATCGGCATCTAAACGTTTTAGTTTAACCGATAAAACGGCTGCTTGCATTTCGTCGAGACGACTATTTATACCTACATAATCGTATACATACTTGGTAGATGAACCATAATTGGCCAATGTGCGTACCCATGTTGCTATCTCTGGGTGGTTGGTCACTACACCTCCTGCATCGCCTAAAGCACCTAAGTTTTTGGATGGATAAAAGCTGAATGCAGCTGCATCACTCCAGTTGCCTACTCTTTTATTTTTATAAATAGCACCATGTGCTTGAGCACAATCTTCTATCACTCTTAAATGATGTTTTTTGGCTATTTGCTCTATTGCTTCCATGGGTGCTACACGACCATATAAGTGTACCGGTAGTATGGCTTTTGTACGAGGTGTGATTAATGCTTCGATTCTTTCGGGATCGATATTGCAAGTCGTAAGTAAGGGTTCGCAGAGAATCGGAGTCATTCCCGCACGCAATACACCAATAATGGTAGCAATGCATGTGTTGGCCGGTACGATCACTTCGTCGTCTTGTTGCATCCATCCCATGTGTTGCATAGCCATCAATATCAAAGAGATGGCATCCATCCCATTGCCTACACCTACACAATGATTGGTGCCGCAATATTGGGCAAACGATTGTTCAAACAATTCATTTTCTTTGCCTTGTAAGTACCAACCTGATTTTGTAACGTGGTCGATGGCTTTTGATAATTCAGGTTCAAACGATTCGCTGATGCGTTGCAGACTGCAATATGGTATCATCTTTCTTTAATTTTGTTTTAATGTAATGTCATAGGTATCGTATACAATGCCACGACCTCCGAATCCCTCTTTCTGAAAAATGAGTCCTTCATTCAGAATATGGCCGCCCTCTTCGACCGAAGTTCCTAAATCAAAGTATGCTTTGTGGTGGTAGGCGTGATGAATGAGATAGTCGAATAATAAATCGACAGCTCCCAACTCTTTGCCGGCAGCCGTAGAGGCAATGTATTGAATATGCGCTACCAAAGGAGTTTCATAAACAATACATCCTGCAATATGGGTATCATTTTCGTCAACGATAATATGCAAATGTATATTTTCGGGGAATCGCTGTTGAAGCTGTTTCATCTCTTCGAGTGTGTGCACCGGTGTAGCATTGTAGCGTTGTTGCAAATTGCTGGTGAGTATATCCCAAAACTCGTCTATATCGGCATCTATTTTTACCATCAGATTGGCCTTTATAGCACGCTTTACTTTGCGCTGACGCAAAGTTTGAAATGGGAATGGTTGTCTACAGTCTAGTACCGAAGCTATTTTTCTTCCTATTATTTGGGCATTGTTTCTGAAAAGAGCATATAAATCTTCTTCGGCCGGATATCGGTGATATATAGATGGAATAGGGCGGTAGATAAAATGTTCGATCTTATTAAGCTGGCGAATATAATTCAATAGTTCGGAAAACAGGTCTAAAGTAAGTTGTGCGGTAGTTTGATCTGACATGATAAGACCACCGTAGGTTAAACCATTATGACTGCAAAAACAATCTTCTTGAATATGTGCCGGCAATAAAGCGATGAGCTCGTTCTTCTTATAAAAAAGCAACGAATGGTCGACGAAACGATGGGAATGATAATCCATATAGTCTCGCTCCAATAAGAACGTCCCATTCTTTGACGTGCGAACAAACTGGTTCCACTCGGTTTTGAATGAACTGTCATATCGCTGTATTCTAAGAGCTTGATCGGACATGTCTATTTTTGCTCTTTAAGGAATGCTTGAAACTCTTCGTAGGTGTTTAGATAGGTTTCGGGCTTGTATAGTTGCGATGAAAACACAATCAAAACTGCTCCTTCCGAAAAATTGCTCAACTCATTCCATGTTCCTGCCGGTACCAACAGACCTTTGCTTTTCGAATCAAGATGCACAGTGCGTCGCTCGTGTGCGTTTTCGATGGTTACATCCATACTGCCATTTATGGCTAATAGAAATTGAGAAGCTACGCGGTTGGCATGTTTGCCTCGCTCTTTTCCGGTGGGTACATCGTGCAACCAATATACACGGGCTATTTGAAAAGGCACATCGACTCCACCCTCTAAAAGAGTGAGACTGCCTCTATCGTCGGTAAATGTTTTTAATTCTTTCATTATGTACTAATAACGTTCCTCGTTAATGATTATTATTAGGGAACTATAAGGTTGCCTGTTTTTGCAAAAATAGTGATTTAAACTTTTAATGTGGACCGAATGTTATAGAAAAAAAAGACGAACAACTATGTTTACCCATTTTTTAAACCTATTGGCTACCATTATAAGTGTTGCTAGTTTGCTGATTGTGACCTATGGCGCATTGATTGCCATTATACAATTTATAATAAACGAATGCAAACGCTTTACCGGGGGCTACAATACTACCAACATTCGTAAACTTCGATCGGTCTTCGGTACCTATCTTTTGTTAGGGCTTGAGTTTTTAATTGCATCCGATATTTTGAAAACAGTTCTCGAACCTACGATGACCGAACTAATTATTCTTGGAGGCATTGTTTTGGTTAGAACCGTTCTTTCGGTTTTCTTGAATAGAGAGATAAAAGAACTGGAATCGGATAGCCGAAATATGCAAAAGGAATGTTAATCCATGTTGGTTTAGTTGTTGAAAAGAGTAAAGTTAACTGCTAACCATGTTTACGGTTGTTAAATATAATTACTTCGTTAAAGTATGATGAGTTGGGTTTAGTACCTTTGTATCCTATTTATATCAAATACTAAACCATAAATTAATGAAGAAATTTTTATTTTTACTTTCAACAATTCTTTTTATTTCAACCATTTCAGTAGTAGCACAAGACAAGCATGAAATGCAAAACATGCGTGTTTCGATTTTATCTAAAGAACATAAAAACTCACGTTTTATCGAGGAGGGTTCTAGTAAAGGTAAAGAATATATCCAAGGGAAAAAATCATCTTACAATAAAAAAGGTGAATCTGTAAACAAGAAAAGTTTAGCTCCTTATGCCGAATATGGAATATCGAGCGGTTTGGCAGGGGGAACTTATGAGGTAACCGTACATTATATTTTAGATAAAAACGCGACTCCCGACGAGCCACAAATTATCTTGGGCATGGATCTATTAGATTCGCAGGAACTGACAATTAAGAATAAACTTATAAATACGGTGAAAGCCGATTTTAAGGTAAAAGCACTTCGTGGAAAGAATCATACTTTAAAAATATGGTTGCCTTCACAAGGAGTTCGCGTTCATAAATTTGAAGTAAGAAAAAAACTTATTGGCGGTAGCAAAAGCTAATGAGTAAAATGTTAGTATAATAAGGATGGCTATTTTGTAGCCATCCTTTTTTTTGCTCTTTTATAAATATTTTCTCTTTGATGAATCTTGTTCCTCTTTTTGATGTATTCTCATCATTGATGAGACAATTTATTAATAAAGAGAGTAGAATGAACTTAATATGATGGGTTTTATAAAACAATAATTATTTAATAGATGTTTAAAGTATAATTAATTTACGAACAAGAAGTATGGATTTGCAACTTTGCTATTAAAAAAACGTATGGCTTAGGTTGTACAAATGTTACCTATTCTTGAATAAAATAATATTGAAGTATGAAAAAGAAATTACTTTTCGCCCTTTTGTTGGCGGTTGGAACAGGTACCATGCATTCTCAAGCACTCGAAGGTGTGAAGGCTACAGATAATTGGTCTATAGGTATTTCAGCAGGAGGTATTACACCCTTAAAGAATAGTGCCTTTTTTGGTGGAATGCGTGCAAACATGGGAATTGAATTGAATAAACAATTAACACCTATCTTTGGATTAACAGCTGAAGCTTTGTGGAGCATCAATACATCTGCCAGTAAAAGAGCTTTTGATAATTCGAATATGAGCTTATTGGGACGCATCAACATGATGAACTTATTTGCTAAATATAAAGGTTCGCCACGTTTCTTTGAAATCGAAGCAGTGATGGGTGCCGGATGGTTACATGGATATGGCATCACTACCAATAACTTTTCTACCAAAGCGGGTATGAACTTAAATTTTAATTTAGGCAAAGAAAAGGCATGGACATTATCGTTAAGACCCGCTGTGGTTTGGTGTATGGATGCTGATTCAAAACAAACAGGACATGTTCAGTTTGATGCAAACTATGCCCGTTTTCAATTGAACGCAGGTGTTGTATATCATCTCAAGGGCAACAAAGGAAGACGCCATTTTGAATTTGCAAAACCATGCAATACCGATGAGTTGGATCAGTTGAACGCAACCATAAATCAGCTTCGTGGCGATTTGAATAATTGTAATCAGAATATGGCCCATGCTAAGAAGGAGATTGCCGATTTAAATCAGAAACTGAATGATTGTTTGAATAAAGAGAATGTGCAAGAAGTGATTGCAAATAATACAATCGAATCGATCATCACTTTTCATCAAAATCAAACAACTATTTCGGCCAATCAAGTTCGTAATGTTGAACGTTTGGCAAACTATATGAAAGCAAATCCTGATGCAAGGTTAGTAGTGAAAGGTTATGCTTCGCCTGAAGGTACAAATAAAGTGAATGCGGAGATTTCCAAAAAACGCGCAGCAGCCGTTAAAACAATGCTGGTAAATAAATTTGGAATCGATGAATCAAGAATTATTGGTGAAGGTGAGGGAGTAGGTGATGTCTTTACTCAGCCTAATTGGAATCGTGTAAGTATCTGCACATTGATTGAAGAGTAATCTTCGTATATATGATAATAAAAAAGTCTC
>DKPN01000080.1 GCA_002471195.1 Bacteroides sp. UBA7333 | reverse complement strand
TCAATTTCGCCGTGTTTTCCATTCAAACAGAAGAAGCTACAAAAAATGCATTTATAATGCCTTTCATCAACACTCTTGGATATGACGTTTTCAATCCCCTCGAAGTGATTCCTGAAATGATATGCGATATAGGCTCTAAAAAAGGAGAAAAAATTGATTACGCTATTGTAAAAGATGGTGAACCAATTATGCTTATTGAGTGTAAACACTGGGCTCAAGACTTGAATTTGCACGATAATCAGCTTCTTAGATATTTCCATGTTTCTAAAGCAAAATTTGGTGTGCTTACAAATGGAATCATTTATCGCTTTTATACAGATTTGATAGAACCTAATAAGATGGACGAAAAGCCTTTCCTTGAGATAGACATCACGGAAATCAAAGATGTTCAGATTGAAGAATTAAAAAAGTTTCATAAATCATATTTTGATGTTGATAAAATCTTAAGTTCTGCCAGCGAATTAAAATATACTAGTGAAATTAAATCTATCGTAGCTAAAGAGTTTGCTAATCCATCCCCTGACTTTGTTAAGTTTTTTGCAAAACAAGTCTATGACGGTATTATAACCGCAAAATTATTGGAGCAGTTTACAGTTCTAACAAAAAAGTCAATCAATAATTATATTAATGACCTTATTGCTGAACGTTTAAAATCTGCACTGAAAAACGATGAATCGGAAGAAACAAAAGCATCAAAAGATAATATTGATAATATTGAAGAAGATGCTACTGACAGCAAGATAATTACAACAGAAGAAGAGCTAGAAGCTTATAGAATAGTAAAATCTATATGTAGACAAAAGGTTGATATATCTCGTATTGTATATAGAGATGCGCAAACATATTTTAGTGTGTTGTTAGATGATAACAATCGTAAACCAATTTGTAGGATGTATTTTAATACAGCTATAAAATATGTGGCTACAATCGATGAAAATAAAAAAGATGTCAAACGTCCTATCGAAAGCTTAGATGATATCTATAATTATGCTGATGATTTCTTCAAGACTATTGATATGTATGAAACCAAAGAAAAAATCGGATAAATATAAAACAAAACAGTTATGAAAAAAATATTATTATCAGCAGCCTTGCTATCATTATTAATATCATGCAATACGACTCCACAAGGGCAAGCTGAAAAACTCGTAAAAAATTATCTTGATAAAACAATGAACGATCCATCTAGCTATGAATCGATATCATTTACTCCACTTGATAGCACTTTCACTGAGTATGCAAAGTCCGTTGAAGCTGCAAAAATACAAGCTGAAATATCTAAACTACAATGGCAGTCAGATAGCCTTAAATATGCAGATAAGCCTGCAGAGGCTTTAATTAAAATTCGAGAAGCTATCGCATTGGACTCTATATATAATTTAAACAAGGACAATTATAAAGGTGAGTTCAATGGATGGGTTACCATCCATAATTATCGTGGCAATAACGCTATGGGAGGAAAGGTAAAGGCTAAAACTGCATTTTTTCTAAACCCGGACTTAACAATTGTCAATGAGGCATTATCATTAAATTAAGAAATGAATCGCAATACAATAAACTGCGCTTGCAATCGCACTAACGAACAGCATTGCCAACTCACACCATCAGTCAAAGGGTGGGGGTGCAAATTCTTGTCTACTCCTATCGATCACGTTAATATGACCGAGAAAGAGAAAGCGCAACTGTTCTCTAAGGTGTACAGGGAAGCGAAGCAAAAAGGTGTAATTGATTGTCCACACTATCGCTCGATTTTTATCGACGAAGTACTTGAAAATATTAATCAATATAGCTAGAATTATCAACTAAATTATGCTGTAAATCCGAAAAAACGAGGAATTCACCATTTTTTACATCACTGTAACTTGCTGTTATAAAGAGAAATAGTACATAAAATGGATATCCCCTTCTAAGGCGTGGGTCGAAGGTTCGAATCCTTCAGGAATCACTTAGTAAAGAGATATATAGATACGCTAATTATAAGCCTTTTATGTATCTCTTTTTTTATCCCTCTCAATCATTGCAGCGATTAAAGAAGATACATAAATACCCATCGATGGGTAAAAAAGCAACGCAAAAGCAACGCATTATTTTTTTATCGTATGGCAACAATCAAATTAACAATTTTACGTGATCGACCCAATTGGTTATTAGTTGGTAGTTTTTACCGATAATGTATTATTTCAAATTATCTTCATCCATTAGCTTGCCGATATATTTTTGCATCATAGATCATAACAATACTTATGATCTATGATGTTTTGTTTATTTCTCTATTTATGATAAATTATAGAAGAGCCATACCAAACTTCTATTTTAGACTTGATATGGCTCTTCACACACTTCATCAATGAAAACGGGTTTTTATTATTTATCTTGAACACAGCGGATGGTGAATCCGTCTGATCGAATGTTGTTGTCATGTGGGGATACAAAATTGTTGTTGGCGAACAAACCGTATCCGTTAGAGTCGCCGGAGGGTGATGCACTCCAATAGTAGCTGTCCGAACCCAGGAGACTCAGATGTCCATTGCTGCCGCTGCGATAGCCGAAAGCCGGAAAGAACAAGCCACTATGATGAAGCATTCCGGCCGGTGATGAGTGCCAACTCCAACCCTCTATTGCTTGCCACGATGTGCTATTGTTTGCTTCATTTATTATAGTCTTACACTCTTCTTTGGTAGGCAATCTCCAAGTTCTTCCCAGATAATGTTTGCATGGATCGCCTGTACCCAATGCTACATTTTCATTCGACGGACTCCCTTTCCAATTCTTACTCCAAGTAGTGCTACCGGTATATCCTATCGGTTTTGCCACAATGGTAGGATTGTCTCCTGTTTCGCTCCAACCGATAAGAGAACCAAACTGAAAATACAATCCGCCATCGGTGGGTTTGCCTATCTTGGCTCCATTCATTCCATTGGAGATGAGATTGCCTTTGGCTACTTTTATACCGTTTATTTCAATATAATTTTCTTCTATTGTCTTTTTTTCGGGCTCTCTGCTACACGATACCGATGTTAGCAATGCTGCCATTAAAATAAAGCTGAAGAGGGTTTTTATAATACTTCTCATAATCATAGCGTATTAATTATCATTGAATTCTTAGAACTACACGATACAAAAGTAGCTCTCTATTTCTGCTATTGGTGCGATATTCGATATTAATCATCGATAAAATACGGATCGATCATGAATTGAGACTGTATGATATTGACGCTATGAAAAACCGAATGATTTGCCGATAGATATAGATTCTGTATCGACTCGATTTGAAACGTTGCCCAACAGATGCAGTAAGTGATAGATAGTCGAAACGAGTCCGGTTATTTTTTTAAGGCATAAAATATTATCGATGGTATTCGATCAACGACACCGGTGGTTAATCGGTGGGCACTGAATGCCCACCGAAGTATCAATCAAATCAAGGAGTGTTAATATCCGATGGAACCACCCTGACGCAGCGTACGGGGAATGCGTTTGCTCGATAGCTACTTTCATTTATACTCAGGCCATCCTCTTTCACGCTCATGCTAAATCCCGTTGTTTCGCCATATATATGTGAACTCCAATAGGTGCCTATCTCATCGACGTATAGCAAGCTGCCATCATTGGCTAATCGTCTGCCCGAAGCTCTCAGGAGCATTCCACTATTGTGGTGCGCTGCTTGCGGGTTCGATAGCCAATCCCAACCATCGACTGAACTCCACGGGAGTGTATTGCCGCTCACTCCGCTCATTATCGTTATTAGTTCTTCACGCTTTGGCAATCGCCAACTATCCCCTAGGTAATACCAACATGGATCTCCCAAACCTGCATTTAGATCGTTGCGCTCGAAAGCAGACGGATTGCCTTTCCAATCGCTTTGCCAAGTAGCGCTACCGGTATAATTTCCCGGTTTTACTACAATAGCAGGGGGGATGCCTGTTTCACTCCAACCTACAAGAGAACCAAACTGAAAATATGCTCCGCGATAACTGGGTTCACCTATTTTTGCCTGATACGATTCGCCGGGAATCAGGTTGCCTCTGGCAACAACCAAATTCACGGCATGGAGGGTCGTATTATGCGTTAGCGTTATTTCTGCTCCGGGGCGGTAAGCAATATTCGCGGAGTTTTCAACGGACGCCCATCCTTTGAGAAGGCGATATTCATTATTCACCTCCTGGATAGGGATGTTTTTTGTTTTAATCTGATGATTCCCATATATACGTTCTGTCCCGATGGTAACGTATTCATTGCTTTGAGCGTTTTTACGTTGTTTATAGGTCAGTGTATAATAAGGCATTTCAGTATAGTCGCTGACAGTGATGTCGCCAAATTCAACCCCATTCAATGTGACCGTTATATTTACCTGATAATGCTTGCCTTTATCCAACAAGTAGTATCCCGATACCGGAAAGAGAGGAACTGTTTTTTCTTCGACAGGGCCATTGCCAATTTTATATGTTACGGTGAGCGTCATGTCTCCCTGACTCACATTTTGTGGCAATATATAGAGTTCGCTGCCGCTATTGGTGATGGATTGGAGGTTTTTTGTCAGCGCGATTCCTTCGGAGGGATTGTATACCGGAAACGTTCCCGAATGGTATTGGTTATCCCTCTGCCAATATCCGACGACATCCGCATTGGCGGTATAGGTAAATGTGCCCTTGCTCCTTATTTTGCCGGGTGCGTAGTTTAATTTTACTTCCGTAATTTTTACCGGAACACTATACTCGGCTCCTGTTTTTGCTTGGAAGGATACACGGCTCAATAAATGTTTAAAATCAAACTTCACCTTTCCATTCTCTTTGGTTTTGTCTATGGCGCTGGCGGCCAGAATGTCTTTCTGGAGAGCCGGGTTGTCGGGCACCGTATATTGAAATCGGGGGATGCCTGTAGCGGTATAGTTCTCGGTCAATAAATCATATGGATAATAGGCGAAAAATGAGAGAGTGCCACTTGCGTACCAATACTTCAGGGGAGTGTATCCCCATTTGGAGTCGGCATAAATCACTTGAGTCCGATTCATGAAATCGGGAGCATGCGTGTAACCATCGGCAGCCCAATTGGTGCGTGCATGATAAGCCAACACCCCATATCCGACGGGATCGGCCTGCATCGTGATTTTTTTTACTTCGCTACCCCGCACAAAAATATCGGTAGCCGAGCCGAAATCGATTGCATTGTAGGGCTGTTCAAACTCCATTTCTCTCGTTTCACACGATGCTATCCCTAAGATGAAGAGCATGCAAACCATGATCTGAATGGAATTGCTTTTAATTGTAATATGCATGATATATCGTTTTTGGTGATTTAATAAGTACTTCCGTAAATTCGTTCCGGTTTCTAACGTTGCATCATCATCGGCTTGCAAGCTGCTGCTTTCATCTTATCATGAATCGATTTCCTTGTTCGCCGATGCAGAATGAACTATGGTACAAAAGTAGAGCTTTAGGAATGATATATTAAACTATTATAATCCAAATAGATACTCATTGCTGTGTTGTTGATATTTAATGACGAAAGATACATCGATTTGAGTTTTCTTGCCATCTGTTTTAGAGAGAAATGTTGCCTTTTCCCGGTTTATATCTTCACGATGTGAGTTGGATACACACTTTTTCAGGATGCAACCGATGCAGTCGATGGCAAAGATATATACCATTAAGTTGTTATCACTTTCTTGAGCGATAAGATAAGTAAGCATCATATCGTGACAAAGTCCCGAACCGAGATATGCTCAATTCAGGACTCTGTGTACCTCAGCTCAGAATGTTTCTGGTCTCGGTTCAGAATGTTTTATGGTGCCCCTTCTACCATATGTTGGTTCATTTTTTGAAGAGTTGTATGCTATCTGCCTTCGTCATGTGATGGCAATGGTTTTCTATATCGAGTTTAAAGGAGCATATGATTTCTTATCATGCCGGTTGTCATATGCAATGTCAGTGTGCAATTAGTCAGTTTCTTTCTTCTATCTCTACTTCCTCTTTTATTGGCATTACTCCCATGGCTCGTTCTTTACTTCCACTCCAATAGGTTTGTATATAGGGTGTCGGATCGATCCGCATGGAGCGTCCTTCTACACGTCCGCTAGGGTGGGCAGTCCAGTAAAACCCACTATTTGGGTCGGTCAATGTCGAGGCGGTGTTATATTGTCCGGTATTAGGAAAGAAGATTTGGTATAATGTATTTTTTTTATAGCTCGTTAAGAAAATCCAGCCTTGTTGAAAGTCTTGAGTCACGTAACGTGAAAGGTTTACCCATCGGGGATCCGACTCGTATGTAGCTTGTCTTACAATAAAACCATTAAACACTGCACGTGGAGGCACCACATAACCCACTGGAGAGGGATCGTAGATTGTTTTTGTTACGTCGATTTTATCAGCAATAGCATAATCATCATATCCCATGTCCCATAAATTTACGAAACGATAGGGTACTGAACTATTCGAAATGACATGAGGTTGTTGTATCGACAACTCTACGTTTTGTCCGTGTGGCTTATGATCCATTGAATAACCATTATAATACTTTAGCTCATTCGCTCCATACTCTGAAGGATAGGGGTCTTTACGTCCATATTGATAGAGTAGGGAAACTCCACGCTGATACGATCGGTTATTGATCTGATTTGCGGTAAGAGTAATCGTTTTGCCTGTTTTTAATTGAGTAAACTTCAGTTGCAAATTCCGAGCAGGATAAAAACGTTCTGCAAAACTAGTTCTTACCCAACCCAAAGGAAACCCAAGTGGTGTATAATATACATTTTTATTGCTCCAGGTACGGGGATTCGATATTTTCTCTTGTCCCATAAATTCTTTGTATGGAGTGACCCATATATGCCAACTCCACATAATGGTCTGATCTTTATTTCTGACAGCTACTATGGCATTCCCTTGCGTTATGAACTGACGTTTTATTGCAAACAGAAGCTCTTTTTTATCTGCACTTAGCGTAACATCGGATATTAGGTTTTCATAGGTCGAAGCAATCAAAACACAGTCAAATGGATCTTTCTCTTCCTGACTCTCTCCTGTGGATGCGTGATAGATGTAGGGATCTGTGATCTCTTTGCCGGTATGGCTCCATAAACGATTGTAGGCTGTGTTTCCGCTGTAGCCACCAAACGCTGGATCGTTATTGTAATAGGCCGGTTCGTTGACCTGTCCATTTTTTATTCCATTCCCATATACAAGGGGAATTCTGTAAGTGCCATAACTGTCGATGATGTAACAATTGGCGGTGTTTTCAATCTGATCTGCACCGGTGCTGTTGGATAGATTATAATTAAATACAGGGGGATTATCATCCAATACACGGATGGATTGTGCAGGCGATGGTGCGATTTTTAAATTCAGGGATTCTTCCGTTATGCTTCCAACTCCTTGTGGTTCAAAATTATTCACCATGTCAGGTTTAGAAGTTCTCCATGTTGTTCCTTCATCTACAGAGTATTCGACCTTCCAACTCAACGGAATTTCTTTCGTATCTCCTTTATAGGTTGATTGTGCATAACTGTGGTATTTTAGGGTTAATGTTTGCTCGCCTTTATAATTGACTGCCGAACCTGTAGCTCCCCATGCAAAATCAAAAAAGGTCTCTTCGTTGATGTTAGAGGTAGATATTTTATAGACAATTGTTTTTCCTTGCTGTAAATCTACATTCGTTAAAGGTGCACTAAGGATACGTTTTGTTGATGTAAGGCTATCGGTAAACTCTACTTCTATACCGCTATCGTCAGACGTGATTTGTGGCAATAGCATAAATGTCTGTTGTGGCAAGGTAATGGGCGCGGATGAAGCACCGGGAGTAACCCCTTTGTTCAAGTCAACCGAATAGTCGAATTTTTGCTCGGAGAGAGTCCACGAATTCGATAGAGCATTATAACTCCCGTTACCTATGATGTTTTTAATGGTTATCTTTGAAATGGTTCCTTTTTTGATATCCGCGCCTATCACAAATTTAATAGCAGTAAGTACATGGTTAAACTTCAGGGTAACTTTGCCGGGCTTTGCGTCAGCAACGGTCATTTGTTGTGTAGCAAATAGCAGATCCGATTGGTCGGTCACCTCCGGAGTTACTGTGTAAGAAAAGGTGGGAGCACTTTGTAGTGGAGTGGGAAGCATCTCTACAGACGGAGCGAAAGCTACAAACTCTATCGTAGTACCTGCATCCGGCCAATATCTGTTTGTGGTATAATTCTCACTTTTCAATACCTCTATGCCATTTATGAAATTGGGAGTCCAAACAGTAGGCTTTTCCGTTTTGTACGATTGAGCGAATACGCTGAAACGATCATACATATCTTCCATCGGCATGGCTTTGGTTTGAGGAACTTCACGATTGTCTTCTCGGCAGAGTAGAATACCATCGCTTTGTGAGCCATGCAAAAATAAATTTATTTGCGATTCACTTTCGTTCTTCAATTCATAAAGTGTTTCTTCAAAAACGTTTATATTTTTTGTTTGAACAGACTCCTCGGAGATTTGAGTAAATGCAATCCTATTGTTCGATTCGTAATCATCTACCACATGATCATCATGGCATGCATTTAATAATATAGATATAATAAGCATTAGGATATAAAAAAATACACTTAGGTTTTTCATAACAATTTTATTTGAAATGAGCCTGCCTTAAAATGGATTTGAGGCAGGCTCATTTAGTTTATAAAAGATCTATTTATAGATCCATATTTTCTTCAGAAGCATCTCCCCATGGGTCTACGTCAACGTCGAATTCAATCGGAGCAAATTGATCATCTCCATCTCCTTTTTTACCTCCACCAAATTTTAAAGTATAAGTATATTTCTTACCTGATTTAAATTCGATATCAGTGGTAGGTTTCGGCAATGGGATATAGGTTTCGGCATAAACAGAAGCCGTTCCTAATATATCTTCACCATTTTGTGTGATATGAACCTCCAGTTTAAGATACGACTCATTTGCTGCATCAGCCTCAGCAATACTTTTTTTAGCTGATGCGGTGGTGCTCCAAGGCGTAAAACTTTGAGGTAACAATAATAAGGGTGCCCCTAACGCCTCGGAAGTGGTTGTTGAGCTTAAAGTGACCTCACTGCTCATCGTTGGTATGAAATCTGTTCCCGGATTTTTTGGATCAGTCCACGTTCCATGGTTAGATGAAGCTGCTGTCTCAGACGAAGGAAAAGTGAAGGTTCCTTCGTTGGCTAGATTGCATAGCTGAAGAGATTTTACTTTAACTTCAAGCCCTGGAGCAGCGGTTTTACCCTTAAATGATACCTGAGATAAGGCATGCTTGAAATATAGCATTACTTTACTTCCGGCAGAAGCGGCAGCGGTTTTACTGGTGATTTTCTTTGCATACATCAAATCCTTCACATCACTTTCGGTACTCTTTCGGGTGTATTTCACGGTTTGTGCAGCTGCAGCTATTGAAGTCGCTGTTTCATAATGCCCCGTTGGCCATATGGCATAGAAATTAACATTCTGCGAAGCATCCGCCGGCCAATATGCGGGAGTAGCAAGGTTCCATGCAGAGCCGCTGTATGTGGCCACCACAGGGTTGCCATCTGTTCCTACCTGTTGGTGGCTATCATTTTGGCGGTATCCCCAAACATCAAACCCCATTGATTGCATATCGGTCGCCCCATTTATGGGCGATCTCGTTATTGCCTTATTTGTAGCAATATTGAATCCGATCATTCCGTCCTGATTAGGAATATTCAATTCTTCATTGTTTGAACAACTCGCCAATCCCATCATTAGAGCGGCAATTCCAATAACTAAAGTTTTTGTCTTCATTTTCATTTTACTTTTAATTGTTAATACTAAGGTTACATATCTATATCTATCTCAATTACGTCCCATTTTTCAACGTCAGGTGAGAGACCGCCTTCACTGAAGGGTTTGGGCATTTCAAAATCTATATTCAATTTCAGATATATGTCTCTGAAGTTATCTTTGAGGGGAACATCATGGATCAGACGGGTTACATCAATCGCCTTGGTATACACTTTTCCATTGTTTAAGAAAAGGGTAAATACATTGCTTTGGGGAGTATTGGGATCAACTCCTTCAGCTATTCCGAAAAAATAAAAGTGTCCCGTAATGATTCGATCTTCCTCTTTTTTTGCATCGAAAGCTATGGCATTTGATTCGGAAGAGAAACGATTCGTGCCTACGAACAGCGACGAGGCAACACCTGAGAGCGTTCCGCGGGCTCCTTTTGCATATACCAAATTACGGATGCCCGTAATTTCAAAGGTCAATCGGCTTATAGCCTGCCGCGGTGAGAAGAGGAGCATATTGTCTTTAGCAACATCAATCGTTACTCGCTCCTTATAATCGCGGCAAAGAAAATCGGGAGGATTCATCGTAGTAGTGTTGCTTTTCTGTTTCCTCCATTCATTCTCGTGGGTGGTAAGCTCCAATGTGCGGATGTCCGACTCGCTTTTTTGAAGTATGTTTTCGGTATCCACATTAAAACAGACCACCTCGTATTCCCCTCTTGGAAGGGTGATGATTCCTCCTGTTCCCGGTAAATCAAAGATCACCGGTAGTCGGTTATTGGTATTGAGCGGATAAAAAAACAGACGCATATCGGTGGGTTTCTTTCCACTCAGATGCTCCCATGAGAAAGAAACCTGTATCTTTCTGCCTGACGAATGCTCATAACAAAGCTCTTTGTGTTCGCATGCGCTAACCAGCACTACACACAAAACCGTAAAGATGATTTTTATAGTTTTCATTGTTTACCTCCTTTCTTTTCCCGGATGGGTCTGTTTCCCAAAAGCCATACGAAAGAGATCTCTGCTTTGGTCGGTCCTATCCAATGTCTGTTGTTGGTCGATTGCCATACATAGCAATCCTCTTGGGGTTGGTAGGTTTTGAACTTGCCGCCCAGATATCCCAAGCCCAACGTAAAATCAATGTTGATTCGCCTGCCTACGGGGAGGGAATAACCGTATTCCAAGCCGGCTCCATAGCTAAACTTGCTCAGATATCCTTTGCCCCCCCATTCCACATCGTAGGTCAGTCCCTGAAGGTAGATACCCACATGATGTCCGCTCAAAGGTACACTCTTTGCCAATTGTCCGAAATATCGGCGAGTGTACAATTCTCCTCCATAGGTGCGCCAATACCGGTGCCTGCTATTACTGCTCCACCAAGCATACATCCAGTTGGCTCCGATCGACCAACCACGGCTCAGGTAGAACTCAAGACCGATATTGGGAACGGCAGCTGCATCAAGAAGAAGATTGGTTTTCAGTGCCATATAAGGCTGGTACAAGACCGATTGTATCTGTTCGGGCCCTGTAAGAAGGGGTACTATTTGCACGGGGGTACCAGTGTTAGTCGTATCCTTTTCTTCTGTCTGAATTTCCCGTTGAAGGTTCAGCACAAATAGGGTACTGTTTCTTAATTCGGGAAATAAGGTTTTATACATATATCTCCATGGTTCTCCTCCTTT
Organism: Bacteroides sp. UBA7333; assembly: GCA_002471195.1. Lineage (GTDB taxonomy): Bacteria > Bacteroidota > Bacteroidia > Bacteroidales > Bacteroidaceae > Bacteroides. The sequence goes on along the minus strand of DKPN01000080.1, from coordinate 1,591 downwards.
GAGGGTCATGAGTTGTTTTTTCAACCTCTCACGCATACGCGTATCCTTTTCTTGGGTGATGAGGGTTAACAAATCGAGTACTTCATTTAAATAAGGAATCTCGGAGGATGCAATCAACCGTTGTAAAGCCGAAAAGTCGATTCCCATAGCCCGAATTCGAATCGAATCAATCGGAATATACTGTTGTATAAACCGCTGTAAAGCCTCCGCTCTTCTTTGAGACAACTTAAGATTGAATATATCCGACCCTTCGGCGGATGCACTGCCGAGAATTGATGTTACTCTTATCTGACATAACGTATCGGATGACAAGGTGTGCCAGCGTTGTAAAAACGCCTGAAGGTTTTTGCTGTTCTCAGAGAACGCCGGATCGATATTATATTTCCCTTGCTGAAAGTAAATTCGTAAACGAATCGTATCGTTGGGGAATGAATACTCCTGGTTCGTCCAGGCAAAGAGAATAAAAGGAAAGAGGATAAATGTGTACAATAAAATGATTTTCTTCATATCAATATATAATAATTATGATACAAAATTATTGCTATATTAATGATTTACTGCATATTAATAGGCCATTAGATACTTGTTGAACACATTTCGATATTAATTGAGTTTTTAAAATAACCATTGTATAATTTTTATCCATAATAAGTGATTTTCTTATAAGAATATAGATGAGTGTAAGAAAAACGATTTAATAAAAAGGAGTATTTGATTAATAATCAACACTTCTTTTTATTAAATCGTATGGAGAGTATGCCGTTTTGATGAATGAAATATATGCTATTTTACTTTGACGGCACAAGTTGCTATTTTACCTCCATCCTTGGTTTTTACAGAAACTTTTGTCTCTCCTTTCGTTACTCCGGTTACCTTTCCATCTCTATCAACCGTCGCTATTGATGCATTGTCAGATTTCCATGCGACTCTTTTATTGGTGACATCTTTAGGAATAAATGTTATTTGCAACATTTCGCTTTGTCCGACTGTTAATTCAATTTGAGTTTTACTGATTTTAATTTCTTTTACCGGGATTGGTTTCTTATCATCTTTATCGCAAGAATAGAAGATGAAACCAAATGTCAATAGAACCATTGTCATAATAAAAATGCTTTTCAACTTTTTCATAATTAATTATTTAGTTGGTGAATATGCCGCAAATATATCAACTATGAGTTTTGATTGTGATTGCTAATCTATCTTAAATACTCTATGAATTTAGAATGATATAATATGAATATTATACAATAAAAGGGGGAGTTTTAATTTTATCTACTTATATATCCATACTGGTTTTGGGAAATCAATTTTAAGAAAGAATTATTATCGTCATAAAATATCAATATTGAGTCATATGGTATTAATTGGAAGGGTAGCGATAAATCGACTACTTAATTATAGCTACTTTGCAAAAAATATAAGTTATAATTTTAATGAAGACATTTAGAAACAAAAAAGAATACGAATTATATAAAAGTCATCTTATTAAACTATTGGTAGAATACCATGTCTTTTATATGAATTTAAAGGAGTTTGAATGGAGCTTGAAAAAAAAGGGTTTTATCATAATGCATCAAAATATGGAGATTTT
>DKPN01000062.1:39488-116708 GCA_002471195.1 Bacteroides sp. UBA7333 | reverse complement strand
CACGCCGATGGTACTGCGTAACTGTGGGAGAGTAGGTAGTCGCCGTTTTTCAGAGAAAGCCTCTTAAGCATCAAGCCTGAGAGGCTTTTTTGCGTTCATGCTATGGCAATATATATACTTGGTTCAGCAGTCATTATTCCTGTTTGAGAGTTTTATTTTATCATATTGAAATATTATACATTAATTTAGTCTATTATTTAATGTTTCTAAAGTTTTTATTAGACTCTTTTTTTTGATATCAAATGTATTTTTGTAAATTTGGAGCCAATCTAAGAGAAAAACACCATCAAAATATAATATAAACTTCTAAAATACTCCATCCATGGAAAATAAAATTCAAGCGTTGACTGATAAAATTTATCGTGAAGGCGTTGAAAAAGGCAATGATGAAGCACAAAGAATCATCGCAAATGCTCAAGAAGAAGCTAAAAAGATAATTGCTGATGCTCAAAAACAAGCTGATTCAATCATTTCATCTTCTCAAAAATCATCATCAGAGTTGACTGATAATACAAAATCAGAATTAAAGCTTTTTGCAGGACAGTCTGTGAATGCACTAAAATCAGAAATTGCAAATTTATTGACCAATAAAGTCGTTTCATTACCTGTCAATAACTTTATCAACGACAAAGACTTCTTCAATGCATTTGTTGTTGAAATGGCCAAAAATTGGTCAACAAATGAGCCTATAGTTATTTCATCTAATGATGGTGAGAACTTAAAAGCATATTTCATGAAAAATGCTAAAGAATTATTAGACAAAGGAGTAGAGATAAACCAAGTAAATGGTATCAATACCTTATTTACGATTTCTCCCTCTGATGGTTCATATAAAATCAATTTCGGTGAAGCTGATTTCATGAATTACTTTAAAGCATTTTTACGTCCACAATTAGTGGAAATGTTGTTCTAATCCTTTGAAACAATGAGTAAAAATTATTACTACTTAGTAGCCAGTTTGCCTGAAATTACTCTCGATGATAACAAACTGAGTTATACAGTAGCAGAATTTAAAACTGAAATATATCCTTATCTTTCTGCTTCTGACCAGAAGTTGCTGGATCTATTTTATCTAAAGTTTGATAATACTAATCTTTTAAGATTATTAAATGACAAAGATGCAATTATAGATCCACGTGGCAATTATACCATTGATCAATTGAGCGAATTGATTGCAGAAGTAAAAGAAAGTGGTGATGTTTGTCATTCATATCCTTTTTATTTATCTCAATTTATAGCAGAGTTTTATTGTGAAACATCAGATAAAAATCAACTTTGGGAAGATAGAATGGCTTCATTGTATTATGCATATGCGGCGCAATCAAATAATACTTTCATCGCTTCCTGGTTTGAATACAATTGTAATATAAATAATGTATTAGCGGCATTGATCTCACGTAAATATAAGTGGGATGTTGCTCAAAATATAGTAGGTGATAGTGATATATGCGAAGCTTTACGTACATCTGGTGCACGTGATTTTGGTTTATCATCCGAGATTGATTATCTTGACAATCTGATTAAAATAAATGAGATTTCTGATTTAATCGATCGAGAAAAAAAACTAGATCTAATGCGTTGGAATTGGATGGACGTAAATACTTTTTTCAATTATTTTACGGTTGAAAAAATATTTGTTTTTCTTGTACAATTAGAAATGATTGAGCGTTGGATTTCACTGGATAAAGAAAAAGGGAATGCATTATTCAGAAGTATTATCGACACTTTGAAAGACGAGGTGCAGATTCCCGCAGAATTTAGATAATAAATAAAATTAAAATATGGCAACAAAAGGAACTGTTAGTGGAGTTATTGCTAATATGGTGACTCTAGCCGTTGATGGACCGGTATCTCAAAATGAGATATGCTTTATCTCTACCGGCGGAGATCGTCTTATGGCCGAAGTGATTAAAGTTGTAGGTGCACTGGTATATGTTCAAGTATTTGAAAGTACACGTGGATTAAAAGTGGGTGCAGAAGCTGAGTTTACTGGGCATATGTTAGAAGTGACATTGGGTCCGGGTATGTTATCGCGCAACTATGATGGTTTGCAAAATGACTTGGATAAAATGACTGGTGTCTTTCTTAAGCGCGGAGAATATACTTATCCACTTGATAAGGAAAAGCTTTGGCATTTTGTGCCTACTGCTAAGGTGGGAGACAAAGTAGGCGCTTCTGCCTGGATCGGGGAGGTAGAAGAAAACTTCCAGCCTCTAAAAATAATGACTCCTTTTACTCAAAAGGGTATTTGTACTATTAAATCGATTGCTCCAGAAGGGGAATATAAAATTGAAGATGAAATAGCTGTTATTACTGACGAAAATGGTAATGATATTTCTATAAATATGATTCAGAAATGGCCAGTAAAACGTGCTATGACAAATTATATAGAAAAACCACGCCCTTTCAAATTGCTCGAAACAGGAGTTCGTGTCATTGATACAGCGAATCCTATCGTGGAAGGTGGAACTGGATTTATTCCAGGGCCTTTTGGTACTGGAAAAACTGTACTTCAGCATGCCATTTCTAAGCAGGCAGAAGCCGATATTGTAATTATTGCAGCTTGTGGTGAACGTGCAAATGAGGTAGTAGAAATCTTTACGGAATTCCCTGAATTGGACGACCCACATACAGGTCGTAAATTAATGGAGCGTACTATCATTATAGCTAATACATCGAATATGCCGGTAGCAGCTCGTGAAGCATCAGTATATACAGCAATGTCATTGGCAGAGTATTATCGTTCTATGGGATTAAAAGTTCTTTTAATGGCCGATTCAACATCACGTTGGGCACAAGCACTTCGTGAAATGTCAAATCGTATGGAAGAATTGCCTGGACCGGATGCCTTTCCAATGGATCTTTCTGCCATAATTTCTAACTTCTATGGTCGTGCAGGATATGTAAAGCTTGCTAATGGAAGAACAGGATCCATTACTTTTATAGGAACTGTATCGCCCGCAGGTGGTAACTTAAAAGAGCCTGTGACTGAAAATACTAAAAAGGTAGCTCGTTGTTTTTATGCATTAGAGCAAGAACGTGCCGATAGGAAGCGTTACCCTGCTGTGAATCCTATTGAGTCTTATTCAAAATATATTGAATATCCTGAATTCGAAGCATATATTGCAGAGCGTATAAATTCTGAATGGATAAATAAAGTCAATGAATTAAAAACACGCCTTCAGCGTGGTAAAGAAATTGCCGAACAAATAAACATCTTAGGTGACGATGGCGTACCTGTGGAATATCATGTTACTTTCTGGAAATCAGAGTTGATTGACTTTGTTATTTTACAACAGGATGCATTTGACGAAACCGATTGTATGACACCAATGGAGCGTCAAGAAGCTATATTGAATATGATAATGGGTGTTTGCCGTTCAGAGTTCGAATTCGATAACTTTAATGATGTAATGGAGTACTTTAAAAAGATGATCAATATTTGTAAGCAGATGAACTATTCTAAATACAAATCTGAGCAATATGAGGGCTTCTTACAAGAATTGAATGAATTGCTTGCAGAAAAAACGATATTACAATAATCAATAGAAACAATAGAAATGGCAACAGTAGCTTTTCCAAAAATATATACAAAGATTTCTCAGATAACTAAAGCAACCTGCTCTTTGAAGGCAACCGGCGTAGGTTATGATGAGCTTGCCACCGTTAACGGAAAGTTAGCTCAAGTGGTGAAAATTGCAGGAGATAATGTTACCTTACAAGTATTTGAAGGTACTGAAGGTATTCCGACAGATGCTGAAGTGGTGTTCTTAGGTAAGTCGCCTACACTAAAAGTAAGCGAACAACTAGCTGGTCGCTTTTTTAATGCATTTGGCACCCCAATTGATGGAGGGCCGGAAGTAGAAGGACAAGAAGTTGAAATTGGCGGACCATCGGTAAATCCTGTGCGTCGTAAACAGCCTTCTGAATTGATTGCAACAGGTATCGCTGGTATTGACTTAAATAACACACTTGTGTCAGGTCAAAAAATACCTTTCTTTGCCGATCCTGATCAACCTTTTAATCAGGTAATGGCAAATGTAGCACTACGTGCCGAAACTGATAAAATTATTCTTGGTGGTATGGGTATGACTAACGATGACTACTTGTATTTTAAACATGTGTTCTCAAATGCCGGAGCACTTGATAGAATTGTAAGCTTCGTTAATACAACAGAACATCCTCCAGTAGAGCGCTTATTGGTTCCTGATATGGCTTTGACAGCAGCCGAATATTTTGCTGTAAATAATAACGAAAAGGTATTGGTGCTTCTAACCGATATGACATCATATGCTGATGCGTTAGCCATTGTATCAAATCGTATGGATCAAATTCCATCTAAAGATTCGATGCCCGGATCGCTATACTCTGATTTAGCGAAAATTTATGAGAAAGCAGTTCAATTCCCAAGTGGTGGTTCGATTACCATTATTGCCGTGACAACACTTTCGGGTGGTGATATTACCAATGCTGTTCCAGATAACACCGGTTATATTACAGAGGGGCAATTGTTCTTGCGTCGCGATAGTGATATCGGTAAGGTTATTGTTGATCCATTCCGTTCATTATCACGCTTGAAACAATTGGTGATCGGCAAGAAAACGCGTAAAGATCATCCACAGGTAATGAATGCAGCTATCCGTTTATATGCCGATGCTGCCAATGCAAAAACTAAAATGGAAAATGGTTTCGACCTCACTAATTATGACGAACGTACTTTAGCATTTGCAAAAGACTACTCAAATCAATTGTTGGCCATTGATGTAGACTTAAATACAACTGAAATGTTGGATGTAGCATGGAGCTTGTTCGGTAAATATTTCCGTCCGGAAGAGGTAAATATTAAGAAAGAATTTGTAGACTTATATTGGCCGAAAAAAGACTAACTCATTATAAAACGAAATGGCTATAAAATTTCAATATAATAAGACTTCACTTCAGCAACTCGAAAAGCAGCTTAAGATTCGTGTACGTACACTTCCTATTATTAAAAACAAGGAAAGTGCCTTACGTATGGAGGTCAAACGCTGTAAAACCGATGCTTCTGATCTGGAGGTAAGATTGGAGAATCAGATCCAAGCTTATGAAGCCATGTTCGCCCTTTGGAATGAGTTTGATGCCTCATTAATAAAGGTAAAAGATGTTCATCTTGGTGTAAAGAAAATTGCTGGTGTGCGGGTCCCATTACTCGAAAATGTTGATTTCGAGATTGTCCCTTTTAGCATTTTCAATGCTCCTAAATGGTATGCCGACGGTTTGAATCTGTTGAAAGAACTTGCCAATACTGCCATTGAAAGAGAGTTTACTCTTGCCAAGTTGAATCTATTAGAACATGCAAGGAAAAAAACGACTCAAAAAGTAAATCTTTTTGAGAAAGTTCAAATACCGGGCTATCAAGATGCTTTGCTTAAGATTAAACGTTTCATGGAAGATGAAGAAAATCTTTCTAAATCTTCGCAGAAAATCATGAAGTCGCAACAAGAAAAAAGGAAGGAGGAAATGGCATGATAACTAAAATGAAAAAGCTAATATTTCTTGCTTATCACAAGGATTATCAAAGTTTCTTAAACAGCTTACGCGACTTAGGAGTTGTACATGTTGTCGAACAGCAACAAGGAATCATTGATGATACTGAATTGCAAGATAACATTCGACTTTCCAATCGATTGGGTAGTGCATTAAAACTTTTAGAAAATCAAAAACTCGGAAAAGTTGTTCCTAACAAAACCGGAGGGACGGCCCAACGTGGTATGGATGTTCTAAATCAAATTGATACACTTCAAGAAGAAAATAGTAAGCTAGCACAGCAGTTGCAGAATTATGCTAAAGATAAAGTCGCGATGCAGGCTTGGGGAGATTTTGACCCAACTCAACTTCAGAACTTAAAAACGGCAGGTTATGTAATTTCATTTTTCTCTTGTCCTGAGAGTGCATATCAAATGGATTGGGAGAAAGAATATGACGCAATAAAGATTAATACTATATCGTCAAAAATCTTTTTTGTAACTGTAACAAAAGTGGGTCAAGAGGTCGACATTGATGCCGAATTGATTAAATTGCCCAGATACTCTTTAACGCAACTTAATAGTTTGTACTTGCAAACTCAAGAAGCAATAGTTGCCAATCGAAAATCGTTGGAAAAGCTAGCTGCTGATGATGTTCCTTCTTTAAAAGCTGCTATTCAAAAACTAAACGGTGAGATTGAATTTTCTAAAGTCGTATTGAGTGCCGAGCAAGCTGCAGGTGAAAAACTTCTTATACTCGAAGGATGGGTGCCCGCAAAAAATGCGTTAACAGTAGAGTCATTTTTAAATGAATCACAGGTTTATTATGAAATGTCTGATCCTACTCCTGAAGATAATGTGCCCATTGAATTGTCGAACAAGAAGTTCTTTGGTTGGTTCGAACCGATTTGTAAATTATATATGCTACCGCGTTATAATGAATTGGATTTAACCCCATATCTGGCACCTTTTTTCATGATTTTCTTTGGACTCTGTTTAGGAGATTCAGGTTACGGGTTATTTTTATTTACCGGTGCAACACTATGGCGTATATTTGATAAGAAAATTAGTGATTCAATGAAAGGGATTCTGTCATTACTGCAAATATTAGCAGTATCTACCTTCTTTTGTGGATTACTAACAGGGACCTTCTTTGGTGCTAATATTTATCACCTTGATTGGCCATTTATCCAAAAGATGAAGAAAGCTATATTCTTAGATAATAATGATATGTTCGAACTATCGTTAATATTGGGAGTAATACAAATTTTGTTTGGTATGGTGTTGAAAGCTGTAAATCAAACGATACAATTTGGATTTAAATATGCCTTGGCTACCATTGGTTGGATTATATTGTTGATTTCATCAGGATTTGCAGCACTTTTGCCACAGATCATGGCGCTTGATAGTTGGATTTATTATTGTCTATTAGGTATTTCTGCAATATTAATATTTGGTTGTAATAGTCCCGGGAAAAATATATTCTTGAATATTGGTCTAGGATTTTGGGATGCATATAATATGGTTACCGGTTTATTAGGCGATATATTATCGTATGTGCGTCTTTTTGCTTTAGGTCTTTCTGGGGGAATCTTAGCCGGTGTATTCAATAGTTTGGCTGTTGGTATGAAACCCGACAATATTATTGCCGGACCAATAGTAATGGTGCTGATATTTGTAATAGGTCATTCGATCAACATATTTATGAATGTTTTGGGTGCTATGGTACATCCAATGCGTTTAACATTTGTGGAATTTTTTAAGAATGCTGGTTATACTGGTGGTGGAAAGGAATACAAACCTTTTAAAAAATAGAAATAAAATAACGAATAAATAAACTAAAAAATAAAATTAAAATTATGGAATTGAATTTGTTTATTGCCTATTTAGGCATCGCAGTGATGGTAGGTTTATCTGGTATTGGTAGTGCTTTTGGTGTAACTATTGCAGGTAATGCCGCTATCGGAGCATTAAAGAAAAATGATGGAGCATTTGGTAACTTCCTTGTATTGACTGCTCTTCCTGGAACACAAGGTCTTTACGGCTTTGCCGGATATTTTATGTTCCAAACAATTTTTGGCATTTTAACTCCAAACATTACTGCTATCCAAGCATGTGCTGTTTTAGGAGCAGGTATTGCATTAGGTATTGTTGCTTTGTTCTCAGCTATTCGTCAAGGACAAGTTTGTGCCAATGGTATAGCTGCAATTGGACAAGGGCATAATGTATTTAGTAACACATTGATTTTGGCTGTATTCCCAGAGCTTTATGCAATTGTTGCATTGGCGGCTACTTTCTTAATTGGTAGTGCATTAGTTTAATACAGTTATTGCTATTAATTATAGCAATAAAATGATATGATAAAGGGTCTAAATATCTATACGGATGTTTAGACCTTTTTCTATATATAGAATTTCGAACAAATGAATCATACAAATGTTTGTAGATAAAGGCATTGTAATTCTTATAATTATAAGATAGATTTTAATAAAATTATGTACATTTGTGCCATTATATAAAAAGAATTTAAATTAATATATGATAGATAATTTAATTACTCCTGATTATATTTTTGAGTCCAGTTGGGAAGTATGTAATAAAGTTGGTGGTATTTATACAGTATTATCAACACGTGCAAATACCTTGCAAAATAGATTTAACGACAAATTATTTTTTATAGGTCCCGATGTTTGGCAAGATAAGTCTAATTCATTATTTATTGAATCAGATACATTGTATGCAGATTGGAAGCATTTTGCATTGCGCAATGAAAATATAAAGCTTAGAGTCGGGCGTTGGAATATTCCTGGAAATCCTATTGCTATATTAGTTGATTTTATGCCCTTCTTTGTCGATAAAAATCAAATTTACGCAGAGATGTGGCAATTATATCAAGTAGATTCCCTTTATGCTTATGGCGATTATGATGAAGCTTCAATGTTTTCATATGCTGCCGGAAAAGTTGTCGAAAGCTTTTATCGTTATCATCTTACATCGGCCGATAAAGTTATTTATCAGGCGCATGAATGGATGACTGGTTTGGGCGCATTATATATTCAGTGGGCTGTACCTCAAATAGCTACAATATTTACAACTCATGCCACTTCTATAGGACGTTCGATTGCCGGTAACAATAAACCATTATATGATTATTTAAATGCTTACAATGGTGATCAAATGGCACATGAATTAAATATGGAATCCAAACATTCCATTGAAAAACAGACCGCTCATCATGTCGATTGTTTCACGACGGTGAGTGAAATTACTAATAAAGAATGTGCTCAATTATTAGAAAAAAAGGCAGATGTAGTGTTGATGAATGGCTTTGAAGACGATTTCGTTCCCAAAGGGAGTACTTTAACTGCAAAACGTAAAAAAGCCAGAGCTCTTTTGCTGACAGTAGCTAATAATCTATTAGGATCTGATTTGGATGATACTACATTAATTTTAGGAACAAGCGGTCGATATGAATTCAAAAATAAAGGTATAGATGTGTTTTTGGAATCATTAAATAGGTTGAGACTAGACGATAATTTACAAAGGAACGTACTGGTATACATCACTGTACCTGGGTGGATGAAAGAGCCCAGAACCGATTTAATTGACCGTTTACATAGCAAAAAGAGGTATAACCAGCCTTTGGAATCTCCATTTACCACTCATTGGTTATATGAAATGCATCAAGATAAAATTTTAAATATGATGCATTCATTGGGAATAAAAAACGAAAAAACAGATAAGGTTAAAATTATTTTTGTACCTTGCTATCTTGATGGCAATGATGGTATTTTTAATCAAAATTATTATGATTTATTATTGGGAGAAGATTTGAGTATATATCCATCTTATTATGAACCTTGGGGATACACTCCATTAGAAAGCATTGCTTTTAAAGTACCTACTGTGACAACCGATTTGGCTGGTTTTGGTTTGTGGGTTAAAAGTTTGAATGCGAAAGGCACTATAAACAATGGTGTGGAAGTAATACACAGATCGGATAATAATTATTCGGATGTAGCCGATAGTATAAAGAGAACAATTGAATCCTACAGTATAAAAGATAAAAGTGAAATTAAAAAAATTCGTTTACATGCAAGTCGGCTAGCAGAAAAGGCATTGTGGAAGCATTTTATAATATACTATTATGAAGCATATGATATTGCTTTGAGAAATGCTGCTTTACGACAAATGAAATAAATGGATTAACTAATAAAAAACGTTATGAGAATTAAGATAAGTAATGCGAATACGCCTAATTGGCAAGAGATCGATGTTAAATCTCGTATTCCGGTAGAATTAGAAAATCTTTCTGAGATTGCAAAAAATATTTGGTGGTCATGGAACTACGAAGCAACTGAACTTTTTAACGATTTAGATCCCGAGCTTTGGCGAGAAGTAGGCTATAATCCGGTTTTACTTCTCGAACGTATGAGTTACGAAAAATTAGAAGTTTTATCTACAGATAAGGCTATATTAAAACGCATGAATGATGTTTATGCTAAATATAGAGAGTATGTAGATATTAAACCTGATGAAAATCGTCCTTCCGTGGCTTATTTCAGCATGGAGTATGGATTGACTCAAGTTTTAAAGATATACTCTGGAGGATTGGGTGTTTTAGCAGGCGATTACTTAAAGGAAGCTTCTGACAGTAATGTAGACATGTGTGCTGTTGGTTTTTTATATCGTTTTGGATATTTCACACAATCTCTTTCTATTGATGGTCAACAAATAGCCAACTATGAGGCTCAAAATTTTGGACAATTACCTATCGATAGAGTACACGACAAAGATGGTAAACCACTAGTGGTTTCTGTACCTTACAACAACTATTTTGTTCATGCTAATATTTGGCGTGTAAATGTTGGTCGAATTGCATTATATCTTTTAGATACCGATAATGATTTGAATAGTGAATTTGATCGTCCTATAACGTATCAACTATATGGTGGCGATTGGGAAAATCGTTTGAAGCAAGAGATTCTTTTAGGAATTGGAGGTATACTAACGCTTCAAGCATTGGGAATAAAAAAAGAGATATATCATTGTAATGAAGGTCATGCCGCATTAATTAATGTTCAACGCATTTGCGATTATGTAGCATCAGGCTTGACATTCGATCAATCGATTGAGTTGGTTAGAGCATCTTCTTTATATACTGTTCATACACCTGTTCCTGCCGGTCATGACTATTTCGATGAGTCGTTATTTGGTAAGTATATGGGAGCATATCCTTCAAAAATGGGTATTTCATGGGACGACTTAATGAATTTAGGACGTGAAAATCCCGGTGATAAAAATGAACGTTTCTGTATGTCAATCTTTGCTTGTAACACTTCACAAGAAGTAAATGGCGTAAGTTGGTTGCATGGAAAAGTTTCGCAAGAAATGTTTGCACCATTATGGAAAGGATACTTTCCTGAAGAATTGCATGTAGGCTATGTTACAAATGGTGTACATTTTCCAACTTGGAGTGCCACAGAATGGAAAGAACTTTATGCAAAGCATTTTGATGCAAATTTCTTGCATGATCAATCAAATGCTAAAATATGGGAAGCTATCTATAATGTATCAGATGAGGAAATATGGAATACTCGTCAAACAATGAAGCATAAGTTAGTAGACTACATCCGTAAACAATTCCGTGAAAACTGGTTGAAAAACCAAGGAGATCCATCTAGAATCGTTTCTTTAATGGATAAAATAAACCCTAATGCATTGCTCATTGGTTTTGGTCGTCGATTTGCTACCTATAAACGTGCACATTTGTTATTTACCGATTTGGATCGTTTGGCCAAAATTGTCAATAATCCCGATTATCCAGTGCAATTCTTATTTACTGGTAAAGCCCATCCACATGATGGTGCCGGTCAAGGGTTAATCAAACGAATTATTGAAATATCTCGTCGACCTGAGTTTCTAGGAAAAATCATATTTTTGGAAAATTATGATATGCAATTGGCAAGACGTTTAGTTTCGGGTGTCGATATTTGGTTGAACACTCCTACACGTCCTTTAGAAGCGTCGGGCACTTCAGGTGAAAAAGCATTGATGAATGGAGTCTTGAATTTCTCTGTATTAGATGGCTGGTGGCTTGAAGGTTACAGAGAGGGTGCAGGATGGGCATTGACTGAAAAGCGCACGTATCAAAATCAAGAATATCAAGATCAATTAGATGCTGCTACCATATATAGTATTCTGGAAACTGAGATTCTTCCATTATTCTATGCTCGTAATAAAAAAGGATTATCTGCCGGGTGGATTAAAACGATCAAGAATTCAATTGCTCAAATTGCTCCTCATTATACGATGAAGAGACAACTTGACGATTATTATAGTAAGTTCTATAATCGATTGGCAAAACGTTTCGAGTTATTGTCAGCTAATAATAATGCAAAAGCCAAAGATTTGGCACAATGGAAAGAAGAGGTGGCTGATAAATGGGATTCAATAGAAGTTGTTTCTTGTGATAAAATAGAAGATTTGAGCCATGGATGTATTGAAAGTGGAAAAGATTATACCATTACTTTCGTAATAGATGAGAAAGGACTTAATGATGCGATTGGTTTAGAATTAGTAACTACTTATTATACACCTGATGGCAAACAGCATATATACTCGGTTGAACCATTCAATGTAATAAAAAAAGAAGGAAATGAATATACCTTCCAAACGCAATTTAGTTTACAAAATGCGGGTAGTTTTAAATTTGCATATCGTATGTATCCCAAAAATGTGGATTTGCCACATCGACAAGATTTTTGTTATGTACGTTGGTTTAATTGTTAAATATTAAAAAATATATCATCCTATAAAACGGCTGTCTAATTGATTTAGGCAGCCGTTTTTGCCATATTTACGCATCTTCATAGTCCAGATTGGGTAATTTCTTATAACTGAACAAACACTAACCTCTTATGTTATACAATAAATTTAATAATAATTATTTAATTAACAATTTATTTAAGGAGGGATGTTTATGGCTTCTAATTCTGAGAATATAGCGCCTTTAAAAGGTATTAAAGTGATTGATATGACACAGGTTCAATCAGGTCCTTCATGTACACAAATGTTGGCCTGGTTGGGCGCTGATGTGATTAAGATTGAACGAGTAGGCAATGGTGATCCTACACGTAAAGAACTTCTCGATTATCCAAATTTGGATAGTTTGTATTTCCTGCAATTAAATTGTAATAAGCGTTCCATAGAATTAGATGTTAAAAGTCCAGCAGGTAAAGAGATTTTGACAAAGTTGTTAGAAGGCGCTGATATGTTTATCGAAAACCTTCACCCAGGGGCTGCAGATGAATTGGGATTCTCTTGGGAAGAGGTTCATAAAATTAATCCTCGAGTAATATATGGAACCATAAAGGGCTTTAATGATGAATCGCCCTTTGCTAGTGTAAAAGCGTTTGAACCAGTAGCACAATGCGCTGGTGGAGCTGCTTCGACTACAGGCTGGTGGGAAGGTCCAGATGATGTGCCGACTCAATCGGGTGCTGCCTTAGGTGATAGTAATACAGGGATGCATTTATTAATAGGATTATTAGCCGCATTATTACAACGAGATAAAACAGGTGAAGGCTGCTTTGTACAACAATCAATGCAAGATGCGGTATTAAATCTTTGTCGCATTAAACTGCGCGATCAAATTATGCTGAATAATATTCATGTATTGAAACATCTCCCTCAATATCCAAATGAAAAATTTGGTAATACTGTGCCAAGAGCAGGAAATGTAGAAGGTGGGCAAGTATTAGGATGGTGTTACAAATGTAAAGGTTGGGAAACCGATCCTAATGCATTTGTATATATAGTTTTGCAAAACGAAGCTAAGGCTTTTGCCGAAGCTTGTCAAGCTTTAGGTAAACCTGAATGGATAAATGACCCTAAATTTAATACAGCTGATGCACGCCAACTTGTGAAAGATGAAATTCATAAAGGTGTGGAAGAATATACTATAACAAAAGACAAATATGATGTCGTAAATATTTTGGGTAAGGCTGGTGTTCCATGTGGTCCTGTGTTAAGTATGCTTGAAATAATGGGCGATAAGTCACTTTATCAAGCGGGTACATTAGTTGAAGTTGATCAACCAGAACGTGGCAAATTTGTAACCATTGGTTGTCCTCCTAAACTATCTACCTATACTCCTCAAATTACTCCGGCTCCTGCATTAGGTGAAAATACAGTTGAAGTATTAAAAGAATTAGGTTATACAGATGCACAAATAGCACAATTTGCTGCAGATCACGTAACATCCAAATAATATATTTTCCCTATAATCTATATTCCAATAAAAGATTATAGGGATTAATAAAAATGTTTCATATAGAAATTAATTTTATGAATACTGATCAAACTCAAGTACAGACTCAGAACTTAACGGATGGAATGCATATTGTGGTGGACGCCTTAAAACGTAATGGCATCGATACCATATATGGTGTTGTTGGAATTCCTGTAACCGATTTAGCACGTCATGCTCAGGAGGTTGGAATACGTTATATAGGTTTTCGTCATGAACAATCGGCAGGCAATGCTGCTGCAATTTCTGGATTTTTAACCAAGAAGCCTGGTATTTGTTTAACGGTGTCGGCTCCTGGTTTTTTAAATGGTTTAACAGCTTTAGCAAATGCTACTATCAATGGGTTTCCAATGATCCAAATCAGTGGCTCAAGTTCGCGTTCTATTATAGATTTGCAACAAGGAGATTATGAAGGATTAGACCAGATGAATGTAGCCAAACCCTTTTGCAAGGCTTCTTATCGAATAAACAATCCTGAGGATATTGCTATTGGAGTAGCTAGAGCAATACGTGCAGCCGTATCAGGCCGTCCAGGCGGTGTGTATTTAGATTTAACCACAGCCCTGCTGTCAGCACCAATGGATAAGGATACAGCTGAGAAAACTATGTTTACTCCTATTGATCCTGCACCTGCTTATATTCCATCTGATGCCTCCATAAATAGGGCATTAGAAATTTTTGCGAGTGCAAAAAAACCATTAGTTATATTAGGAAAAGGAGCTGCTTATGCACAAGCTGATGCCAATATTAAAACCTTTATTGAAAAAACCGGTGTTCCATTTTTGCCAATGTCAATGGCTAAAGGTTTAATGCCCGATGATCACTCGCAGAGTGCTGCGGCGGCACGTGGCTTTGTTTTAGAGAATGCTGATGTTGTTATCTTGATTGGCGCACGCCTCAACTGGCTTTTATCACACGGTAAAGGAAAACATTGGAATCCTGATGTGAAATTCATTCAACTTGATATTGATGCATCTGAATTTGATAGCAATCGTTCGATTGCAGCACCTATTGCTGGAGATATTGTATCGAGTATGGATTTATTAGTAAAGGGGTTAAACAGCCATAATATAAAAATCGATCAGTTGTGGATAGACGATATAGCCAAAAATAAGACTGTAAATGATCAAAAAATGGCAGATAAATTGAATACTAATCCTCCATTAATGAACTACTATAGTGCCTTAAGAGGTGTAAAAGCTGTTTTGGACAAACAAAGAGATTATTATTTAGTAAATGAAGGAGCCAACACTCTTGATGACACTCGGAATGTAATTAATATGTATGAACCACGAAAACGTCTTGATTGTGGCACATGGGGTGTGATGGGTATCGGTATGGGATTTGCGATTGGAGCAGCAATAACTACCGGGAAAACGGTGGTATCTATTCATGGTGATAGTGCCTTTGGCTTTAGTGGGATGGAAGTTGAAACGGTGTGTCGTTTTAAATTGCCGATTACAATGATTGTTTTCAATAATGGGGGTATCTATAAAGGTGATAGCCCCAATCTAGGAGGTGGCACCGATCCTTCTCCAACTACATTAATGCCGGATGCTCGATATGATAAAATAATTGAGGCTTTTGGAGGTCAATCATATTATGTGACAACACCCGATGAGTTGACCAAGGCTTTAAATGAAGCGATTGCATCTAAAAAACCGGTATTAATTGATTGTAAAATTGATCCATCAGTAGGATTAGAAAGTGGTCATATAGGCAATCTTAATCCTAAAACAATTGTGAAAGATTAATATAAGAATTCTAACCTATTAATATTTTGCTTGATATTCATAGTGAAATCGCTAAGCAAAATTTAAATCATAAAACTTTATATTATGGGATTTGGACATATGATTTTGTATGCATTAGTACCGATATTCGTAATAATGCTATTGGGATATATTTCGGGTAAAAAGGCAATATTTTCTGCCGAAAATGCTCGTAGTTTTAATAAACTAGTTTTAAATTATGCTCTACCTGCTGCTTTATTTTTATCTATTGTAAAAGCTGATAGGCATTTACTCTTTGAAGACATTAAGCTTACGGTAGTAAGTATTGTTATGATTTGCGCCTGTTTTTTCTGGGCTTATTTCTCATGTAAAAAATTTTTCAAACATACCAAACAAGAAGCAGCAGTATGTGCATTAATTGCAGGTTCTCCAACAATCGGCTTTTTAGGTTTTGCTGTATTAGAACCGATCTATGGATTTAATACAAGTACCGGACTGGTTATAGCTATAGTAGCAATTGTAGTGAATGCAATCACTATTCCAATAGGTTTATATCTTCTTGATCCACAAGATTCATCTACACCTGCAGCTTCTGGTGTTAAACCTAAAAAGAGTAATGCTTTTTTGAACGCTCTAAAGCAACCGGTTGTTTGGTCTCCAATTCTAGCGGTGATTCTTGTTTTAATAGGTGTGCGTTTTCCTGTCGAAGCTGAACCTTCTTTTACTTTAATAGCTAAGGCAAATGCGGGTGTAGCGGTATTTGCAGCTGGAGTCACACTTTCTGCTCAAAAAATAGAGTTAGATTGGGAGATTGTCTATAATACTTTAGTGAAGCTATTTTTAATGCCTGCTGTATTATTAATTGTAGGAAAACTGGTAGGACTTCAAGCTACAGACTTACAAATGTTAGTATTGGCCGGTGCTCTTCCTCCTGCATTCTCGGGCATTATTATAGGCAGTAGATATCAAATATATGTTCGTACCGGTACATCTTCATTGGCATTGAGTACAATACTTTTTATGGGGACAGCTCCGTTCTGGTATTGGTTAGCTAAATTAGTAGCGGGGTAGGATATTGATTTATGGATAAAACTTCTAAAATAGGCCCATTTCATGGGATACTTGTAATTGATTTAACTCATGCCTTGAATGGACCATTTGCAACAAGTATGTTAAGCGATCTTGGCGCTCGTGTTATTAAGGTAGAAGCGCCTCCGGTTGGTGACGAAACTCGATATTGGGGTCCGTTTGTGAATCAAAAATCATTGGAGTATGCCTTTGTTAATCGTGGTAAAGAAAGCATTGTTCTTGATTTAAAAGATGATAATGACAAAGATGTCTTTTTTAATATGATTCGAAAAGCAGATGTTGTAGTAGAAAATTTTAGACCTGGAACAATGGATCGTTTAGGACTTTCATATGAAAAATTGTCATCGATAAATCCTCGTTTAATTTATGCATCTTCATCAGGTTTTGGTCAAACAGGTCCTATGTCGCATTTTCCTGCTTACGATACCATCATACAAGCGATGAGTGGATTAATGATGGAAACTGGTTTTCCTGATGGACCACCAGTGAAAACAGGTACTTCTTTATGCGATTTATCGACGGGGTTATATTTATTTAGCGGTATTGCAACTGCCTTATTTTCGCGCGAACGAACAGGGGAAGGAACGTGTATTGATGTTTCAATGCTTGATGCTGCCATTCCTTTTTTGGAACAAGGTCTAATGACTTATTTAGCTACAGGATCGCCCCCCGAGAGGGTTGGTAATCGAGATTTATATATAGCACCATTTGATACATATAAAACAGCCGATAAATATATTGTGATCTGTTGTGGCAATGATCACTTATTTGGCAAACTTTGTGAAGTCATGAATATGCCATTACAAAGTGACAGCCGTTTTTTTGATAATAATAGTCGTGTTAAGAATCAAGATCTTTTAAAGAAGATTATTGAACGAATTCTGAGTAAGAATAATTCCGATTATTGGCTCAAGCATATTAATAAGGCTGGTGTGCCCGTTGGACCTATTTTAAATATAGCCGAAACCATGAACTTGCCTCAAATCAGGGAACGAAATATGTTGGTCGATACAGAAGGTATATTAATGCCCGGTATGCCATTGAAGTTTAGCAATTTCTCAGATCCTAAAGTGCGGAAAGGCGCACCCACTCTAAATGAGCAGGGTGAGATAATACGCAATGAGTTTAAGCAGTAAAAGTATCCCCCTTTTATAAATGATTTGTGTATATACAAAAAATAGCGTCCCCATTGTTTCAATTGCAACTGGGACGCTATTTTTATATATACAACGTTATCATCTCATGGAAGAGATTATATTATTTATTTTAATGTTTCAGCTACTTTACTTGTTAAGTCGGCACCACGTAAATTTCGAGCAATGATAGTACCATCTTTGTCTACTAAAATAGTACAAGGGATACTGTTTACTGCATACATTTGAGCTCCTTCGTTGCCCCATCCTTTCAAATCGGACATTTGCGGCCATGTAATGTTCAATCGCTTGATGGCATCTTTCCAAGCATCCGCATTGCGGTCTAGTGACACACCAACGATTTCAAAACCTTTAGATTTATATTGTTTGTATAAATCAACCAATTCAGGCATTTCACGAACACAAGGTCCGCACCAACTCGCCCAAAAATCAATAAGAACTAACTTGTCTTTTCCAATATAATCAGATAGTTGTACCATTTTTCCATTTGGATCAGGCATTTCAAAGTTGATATATTTGGAACCAGGAGCAGTGAGTTTTTGTTTGGTTGTTAATTCTTGTATTTTTACGATATCTGGATCATTTTTATACTGTTCAGGAATTTGCTGTAAAATAGCATCGTTTTCATCGGCAGTATATCCATAGTAGTTTTGTTTAAACAACTGAATACCTACAGGATTTGTGATATTTTGTGCTATACCATTTTTAGTAACTTCTTGCATCTTGTCTTGAATTAAATCCAGTTCAATCATTTTTGCCTCTTTTTCCTCATCAGAGGTCGAGTCATTGATTGAAGTATAAATTTCAGTTCCTTTTTTATTGAATTCAGCCAACTGACTTCTGATTAATTGGTAGTTGTCGTTGTTAGGAGTACCTGTGGCCGAATCATTATCTTTAGTCATTGCTAAGGCAATGTTACCATTTTCTAGGAAGAAATCCATACGCAATGCATCTTCATGTCCCATATGCGTAATATAACGATGTATCGTAGAATCTTGCACACCTTTAAAGATAAATTTACCATTCGATATAATGGCAGTATCAAGATTTACCAGTTGGCGACCTTCTACTTTTTGAAGTAAAACAGTATCTCCGTCAACGCCACCTTCTACTGTACCATTGATTGTATAACCTGCTTTGCCACCGCTACATGCAGCCATGAATAGAGTAGCTGCAAAAGAAAACGTATAAGTTAACTTTCTCATGTTTTATAAATTTATGATTAAATATTTATGCAAATATAACCTATTTTCTGACAAAGCTACATAAAACACTGTTATATTAGATTAACAAAATGTTTGTGAATTATAGAAATTCGTAACTTTGTGGACTATAAATATTCATATTGTATGCAAGTGACTAAATCAATAATTGAAGTTAATCAGGTATATAAATACTTTGGTGATAAAGTAGCCTTAGACAATATAACATTGAACGTAAAAAAAGGTGAGTTTGTTACCATTCTTGGTCCCTCGGGCTGTGGAAAAACTACATTATTAAGATTGATTGCTGGTTTTCAAACAGCGTCTAAAGGTGAAATAAAGATATCAGATGTTGATATCACAAATACACCTCCTTATAAACGTCCCGTTAATACTGTTTTTCAAAAATATGCTCTATTCCCACATTTAAATGTATATGAGAATATAGCCTTTGGACTTAAACTCAAAAAAATAGGTAAACTTCAAATTGAATCTAAAATTAAGGCCGCGCTAAAAATGGTAGGTCTAACCGATTATGAATATCGTGATGTGGATTCATTATCCGGAGGACAGCAGCAGCGTGTGGCAATTGCACGTGCGATTGTCAATGAACCTGAAGTTCTTTTGTTGGATGAGCCATTGGCGGCTCTCGACTTAAAAATGCGTAAAGATATGCAGATGGAATTAAAAGATATGCATAAATCATTAGGTATTACATTTGTATATGTTACACATGATCAGGAAGAAGCTCTAACATTAAGCGATACTATTGTTGTGATGAGTGAAGGCCGAATTCAGCAAATAGGGACGCCTACTGATATTTATAACGAACCGGTAAACTCTTTTGTTGCTGACTTTATTGGCGAAAGTAATATAATAAATGGCATGATGATGACCGATAAGTTGGTGCGTTTTTGTAATACAGAATTCGAATGTGTGGATGAAGGATTTGGTAATAATATGCCAGTCGATGTGGTGATTCGTCCCGAAGACTTGTATATTTTCGCAATTTCGGATAAGGCACAATTAAAAGGAATTGTTCAATCTACTATATTTAAAGGAGTGCATTATGAAATGACTGTTCTGTGCGATGGTTATGAATTTCTTGTACAAGATTATCATAGTTTTGAAGTCGGAACGGAAGTTGGTCTTTTGGTGAAACCTGCTGATATTCATATTATGAAGAAAGAACGATTTTGCAATACATTTCAAGGAAAAGTTGTTGATAGTAATCACGTCGAATTTTTGGGTGTTACGTTCGAATGTTTGCCTTTAGATCATGTTATCTCCGGTGAAGATATTAAAGTCGAAATTGATTTTGATAAGATTATTTTACAAGACAATGAAGAGGATGGTGCATTGACGGGCGAAGTTAAATTTATTCTTTATAAAGGAAATCATTATCATTTAACTGTTTGGTCGGACTGGGATGAAAATATCTATATTGACACCAATGATGTTTGGGATGATGGTGATAGAGTAGGTATCTCAATACCTAAAGAGGCAATAAAAGTAATAGCAATAAAAGATTAAGAAATTTCGATGCAATAATGAAAAAACTATCTAATTTTTTTTCATCACGAAAAAATTGGACATTACCATATGTTATTTTTTCGGCCATTTTTATTGTTCTTCCCTTGATGTTGATTGTATACTATGCTTTCACTAATGAGGATGGACAACTTACTTTAGAGAACTTTTCAAAGTTCTTTTCTCACTATGAGGCCATTAATACATTTATCTATTCTATTGGTATAGCGATGCTTACGACGTTGTTTTGTCTGCTAATCGGTTACCCTGTAGCCTGGATCTTAAGTCAATCGCATCTAAATCGGTCTAAAACATTAGTGATGTTATTTATTCTTCCAATGTGGATTAATATATTGGTACGTACGTTGGCTACAGTGGCTTTATTTGATTTCTTTAATCTGCCTTTGGGCGAAGGTGCCTTAGTATTTGGTATGATTTATAATTTTTTGCCATTTATGATTTACCCTATCTATAATACCTTGCAAAAGATGGATCATAGCTATATAGAGGCAGCTCAAGATTTGGGTGCAAACCCTTATCAAGTATTTATAAAGGCTGTTTTACCACTTTCGATGCCCGGTGTATGGAGTGGTATAATGATGGTTTTTATGCCCACTATATCAACTTTTGCAATTGCCGAATTGCTTACAATGAATAACATCAAGCTATTTGGCACTACCATCCAAGAAAACATCAATAATAGTATGTGGAATTATGGTGCAGCCTTATCGTTAATTATGTTACTATTGATTGCTGCTACTTCTCTTTTTGGTTCTAGCAATAAAGAAGATTCAAACGAAGGAGGTGCATTATGGTAAAGAGAATACTTTCGAATGTATATTTATGGACCATACTTTTATTATTGTATGCTCCAATTATCATCATCATGATATTTTCATTTACAGAATCAAAAGTATTGGGCAATTGGACTGGCTTTTCCACCAAACTTTATTCTAATTTGTTAAATACAAGTTCTCATCATTCCTTGATGAATGCTTTAATTAATACTATTACTATTGCATTTATTGCAGCAACTGTATCTACTTTATTGGGTACTATTACTGCGATTGGCATTTTCAATTTAAAAAATAAAGCAAGAAAAACTATAACAATGATCAATAGTATTCCTATTTTAAATGGAGATATTATCATTGGTATCTCGCTCTTCTTGCTTTTTGTATCCTTGGGTTTCACTCAGGGATATGCTACAGTGGTTCTTGCACATATCACTTTTTGTACACCTTATGTCGTGTTGAGTGTGTTGCCTCGTTTAAAACAAATGAATCCTAATCTTTATGAAGCAGCACTCGATTTAGGGGCTACCCCTATGCAGGCATTGCGCAAAGTCATTATTCCTGAAATTCGTACTGGAATGGTGAGTGGTTTTATTTTAGCATTGACCTTATCAATTGATGATTTTGCCGTAACTGTATTTACTATTGGTAATCAAGGCTTAGAAACACTTTCGACCTATATCTATGCCGATGCACGAAAGGGAGGGTTAACACCCGAATTACGACCTTTATCTACGATTATATTTACAGTTGTTTTGGCATTACTTATATTTATTAATTATAGAGCCGGAAAGGAGAAAAAGAAATGAGACGTTATCTGCTTTTAATTTGTGCAGTTCTCTCTATTTGTAGTTGTTATAATACAAGTGAGTCGCGTGATAATGTTTTGAAAATATACAATTGGGCCGATTATATAGGCGATGATGTCTTAGATGAGTTTAAATCTTACTACAAAGAACAAACCGGCAAAGATATTCGAATTGTTTATCAAACATTCGATATCAATGAAATCATGCTAACCAAGATAGAACGTGGGCATGAAGATTTTGATGTGGTATGTCCTTCTGAGTATATAATTGAACGTATGTTGAAAAAACATTTGCTATTGCCAATTGATACTGTTTTTGCACATTCTCCTAATTATATAGATAATATATCGCCTTTTATTCGTACGCAAATGGCTAAATTGAGTCAACCTGGTGAGCCTGCCAATCGATATGCTGTTTGTTATATGTGGGGAACTGCTGGCTTGCTTTACAATACAAAGTATCTCAATAGAGATGATGTTGATAGTTGGCATTGTTTGTGGGATGAAAAATATGCCGGGAAAATTTTGATGAAAGATTCTTATCGAGATGCCTATGGAACCGCATTATTATATGCTAATGCTGAGGCTTTAGAAAGTGGCATTGTTAGTGTTGAAGATTTAATGAATGATTATTCTCCGCAAGCCATGAATACTGTCGAAAGGTATCTTAAAGCAATGAAATCGAATGTTGCAGGATGGGAAGCTGATTTTGGCAAAGAGATGATGACAAAAAATAAGGCATGGATTAATATGACATGGAGCGGAGACGCTATATGGGCTATTGAAGAGGCTCAAGAAGTAGGAGTCGATCTCGATTATATTGTTCCTAAAGAAGGTAGTAATATTTGGTTTGATGGTTGGGTTATTCCTAAATATGCAAAGAATGCTAAAGCTGCAAGTTACTTTATAAATTTTATGTGCCGTCCCGACATTGCTTTACGCAATATGGAAACTTGTGGATATGTAAGTGCAGTGGCTACTCCCGAAATATTGGAAGAGAAAATCGATACTACTCTTGACTATTATACTGATCTTAGTTACTTTTTTGGCCCCGAAGCCGATAGTGTGCAAGTTAATGATATTCAATATCCCGATATTCAGGTGGTTGAACGTTGTGCCATGATTCGTGATTTTGGCGAAAATACCAAAGATGTTTTAGATATTTGGTCGAGAGTAAAAGGCGATAACTTAGGAGTAGGTATTGTTGTTATTATTTTTGTAGTCGTATTATTATCGAGTGCTTGGATGATTTACAAACGTATTCAAAAATATAAACGTAAGAAAAAACAAAGACGTAGACGTCGGCGACAATGATATGTATTAAGTGTCGCTAAAAATGTATTATTTCTTAAAGAAAAAATATATTGTTTGATTAAAAAAAAAGATAAAATGAATATTTAAGGAATTTATCATTATCTTTCGGAATCAATAAATCAAAAGAAAAGATGGAAACTACTGTATTGATCACGGCTTGCATACTTATAGGATTGGGTGTTTTAATGAAACGATTTCCTATGTTGATTGCAGGATATAATACACATTCAAAAAAAGAGCGCGCTAATATTGATATTAAAGGTTTATCAACATTCATGTGTTATAGTTTTGTGGGTATGGGCATTGCTACTTTAGCTGTATATTATATTTGTTTGGGTATTGGCCATGCCGATTGGGCAGGATTGAGTTTAATTATACCCTTAGCTTATATCCCATATCTTATTTACAAGGCCAATAAATATGATTATAATCCTCCTAAAAAAAGCCGTAAATATGTAATGGCTTTGAGTGCATTGATTATTGTTGTTGTGACAGTTTTAATGCTCAATGGTATGCATCCTTCTAATGTCCGTGTCGAAAATGGAAAGATTATATTTACCGGTATGTTTGGTACAAGCAAAGCATTAAATGAATTTAGCGGTATTAAACTAACTGACACCTTGCCTCAAGTATCATTGCGTCTCAATGGAATATCAATTGGCGGTATTAATAAAGGTCTTTTTAAGTTGACACAAGGAGGCAGTTGTTTTATGTTTTTATCTTCTTCTACAAAACCATATATTGTTTTTAGTGAAAAGAATGGAAAAGAAATATTTTATAATTCAAAAGATAGTGCTTCCACGATGCAAGTTTACAATGATTTAAATCGCTTATTTCATTAACTGATTTAAATCTTTAACAATATATATTCCTCAATTCGTAATAAGAGGTTACTTAAATAGAGAAAGTATCATTTAAATCTATAGAAAGACTTAAATGGTACTTTTTTTATTCTAAATGAATTAACGATTTGTAATGCTCCTTTTGGTCATAATAAAAAGAAAATCCTCCAAGAGTTAACTCGAGGAGGATTTAAAAATTGTTTCAAGAATTGCTTCTTATTCTGCTGATTCAGCAGGAGCTTCTTCTGTTGCAGGAGCTTCTTCAGCTGGAGCTTCAGCAGCAGCTTTAGCAGCTTCTTCAGCAGCTTTCTTTTCAGCAAGAGCTTTCGCTTTAGTTTCGTTGATTTTCTTTTCAGCTTCTAAACGAGCTTTAGCGTCAGCTTTTTTAGCTTCTTCTTGTTTTGCTTTCAATGCAGCAAGACCTGCTTCTTTGTTGTTTTTCCAAGCTTCGAATTTAGCTTCAGCTTCAGCTTCGCCAAATGCGCCCTTAGTAACACCACCTAAAAGGTGTTTTTTCATGTAAACTCCTTCGTGAGAAAGAATGTTACGTACAGTGTCTGTTGGTTGTGCACCTGTTAATACCCAATGAAGTGCACGTTCGAAATTCAAATCTACTGTAGCAGGATCGGTATTAGGGTTGTAAGTACCAATCTTCTCTGTAAATTTACCATCACGTGGTGCTCTGCTGTCTGCAATTACAATTGAATAAAAAGCATAGCTTTTACGGCCATGTCTTTGCAATCTGATTTTAGTTGCCATTTTAAATAAATGTTTTTTAATAAATGATTTGAATTAATGCTACTATCTCGTAATAGCGGTACAAAATTAGTGATTTTGTTTGGAATGGACAATTATTCAACTGATTATTTGATAGATGAATGTCTATTTGATGACTTTACCTGTTTTAATCTACTAATTTAAATCGTACACGGAGTACGCATCGTTCTTGATTATAATCATAACTGATTATTTTGAAGTTATTAATCTCTTGGGTATTTTTTACATGGGCTCCAATGCATGCGCAAGTATCATAATTCCCAATTCGTACTATTCTAAGGGTTTCACTTACATCATTTGGCAATTTACTCAAATCTACTATCAAAGATGCTTTTTGTCGTGGCATTAGTTCAATTGTTACCGGTAAGTTCATTTTAATCACTTCATTTACTTTATCTTCAATAAGTTTCATTTCTGCTTCCGAAGGGCATGATGCTAATTCATAATCGCATTTACTCTTTTTCCTTTCTATATGGGCATTGCGTGATCGTGAGCAACCGAATGTTTTTACCATCGTCGCATTCAATAAGTGTTCAACTGTATGCATTTGAGGGTTTTCCACTTTATTGTGTGTATTTAATTGTTGTTCCATCATCGTTGTTTATTTATTAATTTTAAAATTTTCCTGCAATAGTATATCCGCAATACTCACATTTTCCGTTAATTAAATGTTTGTCAATAACATAATATCCTTTGCGTTCGATAATGAGCTTATGACAGGACGGACAATAGGTATTATCTCCATTTATTTCAGTTACATTACCCAAATATATGTATTTTATTCCAACTTCATAAGCTATATCACGAGCCATTATCATGGTATTTAATGGAGTAGGTTCAATATTATTTAATTGGTAAGTTGGGAAAAAACGGCTAAAATGTAATGGAGTATCTTCAAAGCCATTATCAACAAGCCAATGACACATTTCATTTATTTTATTTTTATTGTCGTTGAGGCCGGGAATCAATAGATTAGTTATCTCCAGCCATACTTTAGCTGCTTTCAGAGTAATGAGTGTATCGAGTACCGGTTGTAATGTGGCGTGGCTCAAATTTTTATAAAGTTCATTATCATAAGATTTTAAATCAATATTGGCTGCATCGATAAATTGGCACAATTCTTTTAATGGATCTTGATTAATATATCCTGCTGATACAATCACATTATTGATCTTCTTTTGACGTGCTAATTTAGACGAATCTAAAGTGTATTCAAAATATGTGAAAGGCTCGGTATAAGTATATGCTATGCTATTACATTTGTTTTTAACGCAAGTTTCAATAAGTTCGTCGGGCGGTAAATATACCGATTTAACTGAAGAAGGGATCGCTTGTGAGATAGTACTGTTTTGGCAATTTTTACACGCTAAATTGCAACCTACCGTGGCCACTGATAAACAATTGCTCGATGGGTGAAAATGATAAAGAGGTTTTTTTTCTATCGGATCAAGATGAAGCGCGCAAGTACGTCCATAAACCTCCGTATATAATTTGCCATTTCTATTTATTCGAGTATGACAAATACCGATTTGACCATCTTTTAAAATGCACTTATGAGGACAAATGAGACATTGCACACCTCGTTGGGTGATTTTATAGTAATAAGCCTCCTTTAAATATCGATTATCTGAATGACTCATGATCGATCCTCCTCATTAAATACGATTGCTTCATAAGTATATAAATTTGCATTTTTCCATCCATTCCATCCTAAACCTGCCTTATCCTGCGAACAATGGCCTAGAAACTCCTCTTTTGTCCAAGTAACCTCATTAGCCACTTGTGGAAGAAATGTTCCGCTTCTTCCATCTCTTTCAATATAAATTCCTTGTTTACCATAATCAAATTCATCTATACTGCTAATCTTTTTCAAGGGGGTTAATACTGAAATTTCGATATCAATATTATTTAATTCGGAAGCTTGTATGGGATAAAATCTAGGATCGTGTATGGCTGCCGAAATAGCAATTTCTTCAATTAATTCGTATAATGGAATGTTGTCATTAAAACGACCAACGCATCCTCTTAACTTGCCATTCTCGTGTAAGGTAACAAATGCGCCACATTGTGTTCTTAATGTATGAGTTATTTCGTTGAATGGAACTTTCTTTTGAAATGTGTGATTCAATTTATTGTCAATTGCATTACGAGCTATTTGTAATAATGTTTTTTTCTCTTTGTCGGTCAGTACAAAAAGATTTGTAATTTTATTTCGAGTAAAAATAAAACTATGATATCCTACTACACGGTGTTTATCACCATAAATAGAATCTCCCGAATTTATATATTTAATGTGATCAATTTTAATTTCAGCGTTATGATTTATCAGATGAAGTAATATTTCGACTGCGGTATAACCACAAGCACTTGTAGCCAAACCCGGAAACATTCTTTTATTCTCTTTTATGACTTTCAATAAATTGTTTACATTACCTGTTAATATGGCTTTTTCTGTTCTTGAATCGGCAATATAAGCATCTGCATAGGATGGATAATGTGAAAAATCACAACTGATTACAAAAAGATTTTTTTCTGTGAAGTATGGTTTTAATGCATTGGCTATTTCTAAAATATTGTCTTGCGAATCTGTACCAATAATTATGGGGATAATTGGAGGCATATCATGAAGATAGTATTTCAAAAATGGTAGTTGTACTTCTAATGAATGCTCTTTTTGATGTGCTTTTGTCTCGCAATCGAAAAAAGGATATGAAGCAATAAGTTTTTTCCCTAATTCTATATTGACGGATACATTGCCCAATGGAGTGGCATAGTCATCGAAATCTATATTTATTGAAGCACCATTGAGATGAACTTGATGGCTGGATCCTATTAAAAATATATTTTCATATTTCGTTTCTGGATTTATTTGTGCAAAAGCTGATGCAGCAACGGAGCCAGAAAATACATAACCTGCGTGGGGTACAATAACCGCATTGATACATTTTAATTTCTGCTGACTCGAATAGGGTAAATAAAGTGCAGACAGCATTTGTTTCAATGCTGTAGGATCGGATGGATAGAACGAACCGCTAACTGCCATGGGTCTTATCCGTTGAGAATGATTTTGATTCGTAGGATGCATTGTATATGAAATTTTAAATATGCCATTATATGAATAAAAATATTTTGATAAAGATGTAAGATATATTTTTCTATATGTCTACTTTTACTCTATTATCAAGTAGGTCTTAGTGACTGATCTATTGTTATAGTCATCTCATTCATATCGTTTCAATAATTATGATGTTTATTATAACATTTAGATTCATAATAATGTTATTAATTTCTATTTAATAAAATAGATAATCTTCTACTATTAGGTCGAGTGAAATAGAGTTTTTGTATGTTTGTAAAGACGAAATATTAAATCAATGAATATAATAATTAAAAACATGGTTTGTGATAGATGTATCATGGCTGTAAAATCTATTTTTATCAGTCATGGCATAACACCATGCTGCATCGGATTAGGATATGTCGAAGTGAAAGGTCAGTTGGACCCAGCACAATTAGACAAGCTCGAAGAATCATTACACGAAATAGGGTTGGATATAATTCATGATAAAAAGGATCAAATCGTCAATAAAATTAAAACTCACATAGTAGAAACTTTCAATAAAACAAACGAACCAAATGGAATTCAACTTTCTAAAGAAATAACCAACTTAATCAATAAAGATTATAAAAGTATCAGTTCATTATTTACTGAGAAGGAGGGGGTAACTATTGAGAAATATTTTATAAATCAACGAATTGAAAAGGTAAAAGAACTTCTTACTTATGATCTGTTATCATTGAGTCAAATCGCCGATCAGTTAGGGTTTAGTAGTGTGGCTCATCTGAGCGCACAATTCAAGCAAGTGACAAAAATGACGCCTTCAGCATATAAACGATCCATCGGACATCGAGAAAGTTTAGATAATATAGAATAATATAAGAGCTATATAAATAATAGCGAAAATCATGTAACAGGTAAAAGATATGTGCATGTTAATTTTGCATTCAAATAAAATGCAAAAATGATGAATGAATTTTTTACTACCTTATGGAACCTCACTAATGAAATGTCTCCATATTTGTTATTGGGATTTTTTATATCCGGTATGCTGCATGCTTTTATGCCTCGAAAAGTATACTCCAATCACCTTGCAAAACCAACATTCGGATCTGTTTTAAAAGCAACTATTTTTGGCATTCCGTTGCCTCTTTGTTCTTGTGGAGTAATTCCTACCGCAATGTCATTGCACAAAGAAGGAGCTAGTAAAGGTGCTACCGTATCGTTTTTAGTGGCTACACCACAAACCGGTGTCGATAGTATTGCAGCTACTTATTCGGTTTTTGGATTACCCTTTGCCTTGATCCGCCCTATTGCAGCACTTTTTACAGCATTAATCAGCGGTGTTTTTGTAAATCGTTTCGATGATAGAAAAATAGACTCACCTGATGTGATGGGCTTATTATCAACTAATGATAGTAAGCAAAAGCTATCTTTTAAAGAAAAAACGAAATTGGCATTGAATTATGGATATTTTGAAATGATACAAGATTTAGGAAAATGGCTTATATTGGGTATACTTGTAGCTACAATAATCACCTTATTTGTTCCGGATGATTTTTTCATGTCGTTTTCTCAATATCCAATCCTAAGTATGATAATGGTGTTATTATTATCTATTCCTATGTATCTCTGTGCTACGGGATCGATACCCATAGCCTTGGCATTAATGATAAAAGGACTATCACCAGGAGCTGCATTAATTTTATTAATGGCCGGTCCGGCAACAAATGCTGCAGCCATTATAATCATTTATAATGTATTGGGGAAGAAAACGACTTTTATATATTTATCTGTTTTGATTTTAAGTGCTGTTTTATTTGGTTTGGGAATTGATTATTTAATGCCCAATGAATGGTTTACGATTCATTCATATATAAATGAAGTTTGCCATACAAATAACTGGATGCATTGGATTAGTATTATAAGCTCGTCTATTTTAATTATGCTTATATTGAATGCATATATCAGAAAATATATCTATAAACCTCATCTAAAAAATATTAATAATATGCGTCAGTTTTATGTAGAAGGAATGAATTGTAATCATTGTAAAAGTAATGTAGAGAAGAGTTTGATGAATATAAATGGTGTAAATGATATTGTAGTCGATTTATCTCAAGGTATCGTATCGTTATCCTCAGATGTGGATGATGCTATTATTATCGACTGTATTCGTTCTTTGGGATTTGCATGTAAACTTAAATAAGTTTATCATTATAAATAAAATGCGATTTTCATCATTCTAGTGAAAATCGCATTTTTATTTATAATGGCTCTATTTATCAAATGTAGATATATTTCAAAATAAATAAAATGGCTAAGAAATACATCATTGGTGTTATTTTCTTGAATTTGCCACTTAAAACATTGATGATAACATAGCTAATCATACCTAAAAGAATGCCATCCGATATAGAGTAGGATAGTGGCATCATTATTACACAAATAAATGCGGGTATCGATTCAGTAAAACGGTCAAAATCAATTTGTTTAATAGGTGTCATCATGAATAATCCCACCAATATAAGTATAGGTGCTGTTGCAGCCGATGGTATAGCTAAAAATATAGGAGAGAAAAATAATGATATAATAAAACAGATTGCTACTGTGAATGCTGTTAACCCTGTTCTTCCTCCTTGTGCTACACCCGAAGCGCTTTCAACATAGGTTGTAGTGGTTGATGCTCCCACACAAGCTCCTACTAATGTAGCGATAGCATCAGCCATAAATGCTTGTTTGATCTTAGGTATTTTACCGTCAGGTTGCATTAAGTTGGCTTTTGTAGCTACCCCCACCAATGTGCCTATGGTATCAAACATGTCTACAAACAAAAATGTAAATACAATTACTAACATGTTGATTGAAAATATTTCGTCCCATTGAAATTGCATAAATATAGGTTCGATTGATTGTGGTGCCGATACAATACCATTATAGTTGGTTATTCCCATCGGTATACCTATCACAGTGGTGATTAAAATTCCGATTAACAATGCCCCTGTTACATTCTTTGCAACCATTACTCCGGTTATAATCAAACCAATAATAGCCAATAAGGCACTTCCTGAAGTAATATCGCCTAGTGTTACTAAAGTGGCATCATTGTTTACTATCAGACCGGCATTTTGCAAACCGATAAAAGCAATGAATAATCCAATACCTGCACCAATAGAATGTTTTAACGTTACTGGGATAGCATTGACAATGGCTTCACGCAAATTAGTAAGTGTAAGTATAATAAATATAATACCTTCCAATAAAATGGCAGTCAAAGCAAATTGCCAACTATGTCCCATTCCTAAACATACGGAAAAAACAAAAAATGCATTTAAACCCATACCCGGAGCAAGTCCAAAAGGAAGTTTTGCCCAGAATGCCATTACTAATGTTCCTACAATGGCTGCTATGGCAGTAGCAGTAAATACCGATGGAGCGGGCATACCACATAGTGCAAACATATTTGGATTAACAGCAAGTATGTATGACATGGTTAAGAAAGTAGTAACACCTGCTAATATTTCAGTCTTTATTTTATTCTTTAACGGATTAAAACCGAACAATTTTTCTAACATAACACTATTTATAAATTAATTAAAATGTCCATTTGGCACCTAGGGTAGGTATACAGTAAAATCCTTTATCAACAAAATTATTTGAGATTTCAACTTCACCTCCTAAGCTTAAGTTAATATTGTCCCAACCTTTTATTTTGTTTAGATTCACCCATAATTGAGGTTCTGCTAAGAAAATATATTCTGTGTTGATCCATGGACGGTGTTCTCTCCAAAAATCGGCAAATCCTGAGAATAACATCCAACCTTTAGCGAAGTTGATATTCCAAACACCGGTAATCTGGAAATTTTGTTCTTGTTTTTTGTTTTCTGTATTTACGGTCTTAGGGATGTATTTATACATTAAACTTAGCGACCAGGTTTTAGAGTAATCGGCATTATGACCAGAGTATGTAGGCCCTAGTAACCATGCATTATTGAAGGATTTTACAACCGTATTCAACCCACCATCAAATTCTACATGAACCGATAGCCAATTCATTTTAGATTTTTGCCAGAAGTTGAATTCGCGAGAGATTTCCCAATAAGCTGATGTTACTTTCTTATTGTAATCCATATCTACAAAAAAGAAGGTGCTACCCCATTTGTCAGGTTTAAACATTTCGATTGTTGTAGTTAAAGGTGCACGATTGCCATTTTTTGAGTCTAAATCTTCATACAACATGTGACCGAAATCATAGTGGATTTGAATGTTTTGTGCTACTGAAACAAATGTTGCAGCAAATAATACTAAAGCAATTAGCGTGAGTTTTTTCATCTTGTGAGTTCTTTAAATATAATTATAATTCTAAGTTCATTGAGGTGTCACCTTTTTCATTTTTTCCGAATTCATAGTCTTTGCCGGGAAGAATTGCATTTAGACCTACTCCTACAAGTGCTGCAACAGCAAGTCCCGAAAGACTGGTAAATCCGATATTAATAGATGATCCTTCGGCACCATATTGAATACCGATGGCCAATACTAAAATTAAAGCTGCGATGATTACGTTTCTAGATTTTGTAAAATCTACTTGATTTTCTACCACATTACGCACACCAACGGCCGATATCATACCATATAAAACTAATGATACACCGCCCATTGTTGCCGTAGGCATAGCGCTTACTAAAGCTGCAAATTTCGGACTGAAGGAGAACAAAATAGCAAAAACAGCTGCAATACGAATAACACGTGAGTCGTAAACTCTAGTTAGATTAAGTACACCGGTATTTTCGCCATAAGTAGTATTTGCAGGAGCACCAAACAATGAAGAGAGAGCTGTAGCCAATCCGTCTCCTGTTAATGTACGATGTAATCCTGGTTCGGTTAAGAATTTCTTTCCTACGGTCGATGAAATGGCACACATATCTCCAATATGCTCAACAATAGTTGCTAAAGCAATAGGCATGATGGTTAAGATAGATGCAATGATCAAACTAAAGTTTGGATTTTGAATTACAGGTATAATTGTGTCTTTTTCTTGAACCGGCAATCCAATCCAAGAAGCTGAATGCACCCCCGAGAAATTGACTTCTCCCATACATGCAGCCAATGCATACGAACCGATTACACCCAAAAGTATCGGAATGATTTTTATCATGCCTTTGCCCCATATATTGCTCACAATAACTATGGCAATGGCAACTACAGCAATTATCCAATTGGTTTGAGAACTTGATATAGCAGTACCCGATAGTGTTAATCCTATGCTGATAATAATAGGCCCTGTTACGATTGGCGGAAAGAATTTCATTACACTCTTCGTGCCAAACGCTTTAATTAATGCAGCTACAAGAAAATAAATAAGACCGGCAAAAAATACACCGATACATGCATATGGCAATGATTCAGCTTTTGTCAATCCGTAATCATTGCCTAACGTCACAACAGTAGCATACCCACCCAGAAAGGCAAACGACGATCCTAAGAATGCAGGTACTTTATACTTAGTAACCATGTGAAAAATTAAAGTACCCAATCCGGCAAATAGTAAAGTTGCCGAAACTGACAGACCGGTAATGGCAGGTACCAATACCGTAGCTCCAAACATTGCAAACATGTGTTGTAGACCAAGTAATAACATTTTTGGTCGTCCTAAAGATCTTGCATCCGTAATGCAAGCCTCTTTTGAATTTGTTTTCCTCATCAATTAAAATATAAATTAATTAAAGTATAAAAGCCCTGCTTTACTTTCGTAAAACGGGGCTTCATATAATGACGCATTCACTTATGCGATATCTTATTTTTAAATATGAATTGTATTGTCGTCAAATACATTTCTTGGCTGCTTTTTGTGCTAAATGTTAAAAGATGGCGCAAAATTACAGATATATTCTGAAATACAAATGCAATATTGCATAAAAAATTAGTAAGAAATGAATTACATCTATATTTATTGATGAATGTAACGTTCGAATATGATCATGTCAAAACAATTTCATTTCCTAAATCATTTATACAATAAAATTGAATATGAATCATCAAATTCAAATAACAATAGATGGAATATCCTATCTTACATTAGACGATATATTACCAATAGAAGGTAAATTAAAAGGATTGATTGTAGGTAAAACACCAAGTCCTAAAAGTATTTATAGTGCTCATTTCTTTCATGGTAAACGTGGTCAATGGTTTTGGAAACAATTACGTTTATTGCGAATTATTGATTATCCTGAAGGTAATGAGGCCGATGACTATGCTTTAAAAGCCGGTTTTGGAGTGACACATATATCCAAACTTTCACGTGAGTTTATACCTACCACCAATCAAGATGTTAAAAAAGGATATGATGATTTGATATCTAAGATAGAAAGGTATCGTCCGAAGGTTGTCATATTCACTTATAAAAGTACGCTCGATTTATTGTTATCTGCTTTATCGAATAATAAAATTAAAACCAATTATGGGTTTAATCCACAGTGTGATTCTATTTTTCATACTGCTGTATTTGTCTTCCCTATGCCGGGTACCATATGCAAAAAGGAAGAGGCAAAGATTTATATGGCCGATCTTGTAAGGTTTTGGAGTAAATCTTGTTAATAGTAGAAAATGGGTTATTTAATGAAATATAACATTCGCGAACTTCTTAATGGTTTTCGATCCATCCAAATAGCTTATTTCTTTCGACTTACAGAGTTTCTTGTATAATTCAGCGAATTATTATATTATCTCAAAGAGTTATCATATTATCTCTGTGACTTATTAAATTATTTCTGTGAATTATTGCGTTAAATCTATTTGTTTTGAAGTGAATGCTACAAAAAAAAACGGCGCAGAATTAATATTCTACACCGATAATTTAAATTTGAATCTAATTCAAGATTGATGTTACGAATATAGCCAATATAAATTAGAAGGACAAACAATACCATCGGTTTTTCATATAAAACTTTTAAATGTTTTATATTTGCAATATAATACATTTATCATGAGAAAAATAATATCACTTTCAATTATATCATTGGCCACCGTAGCAAGTGCGCAAACGATAGATCAGAGTCAACTTCAAAAATATCGTCAAGAGTTTAATGCTGATGTAAATTCGGTAATGCGTCAAAATGCCATTATTACAGAATCAAAAATTAAGGATTTAGCTTTGAATCATCAGTTGCAAAACGAAATTGATCATTTTTTTAAATATAGAGTCGATGTAAAAGGTATCACCGATCAAAAAAGTTCGGGTCGATGTTGGATGTTTACCTCAATGAATGTGCTACGTCCTAACATTATGAAGAAGTACGATATCAATAGTTTTGATTTTTCACACAATTACCTTTATTTCTATGACTTATTAGAAAAGTCGAATCTCTTTTTAGAAAACATCATGAAAAGCTCGAATAGTGATATTAATGATCGCGAGGTAGTAGCTTATTTTTCATCGCCTGTAGATGATGGTGGAGTTTGGAATCTTTTCTTTAATGTTGCCGATAAATACGGTTTTGTGCCCAAAGAAGTAATGGCCGAAACAGCACACTCTGAAAATACCGGCCAATTGCGATCGTTACTGAACGAGCGTTTGCGTAAAGGGGGATATGAATTGCGTGAGATGAAAGCCAATGGCAAAAAAACAAAACAATTGCGTGAAGAGAAACTTAGAATTATGAGCGATGTATATCGATTGTTATGCTATACGTTGGGGGAACCTCCTACTGAATTTACCTGGCGTTATAAAAATAATAAAGGCGAAATAAAAACTTTACAATCCACTCCTATGGAGTTTTATAAAGAAAACGTGCCGGCCAATTATTCGCCCGATCAATATGTGATGATTATGAATGATCCAACTCGTCCTTATTATCAAATATATGATATTGAAAATTATCGCAATACTCTCGAAGGTATTAATTGGCGCTATTTAAATTTACCGAATGAAGAAATTAAGAAAAGTGCCATTTCATCTATTAAAAACAATGAAGCGATGTATGCATCGTGCGATGTGGGGAAACAACTGAATAGTACAAAAGGGATGATGGATCCCAATATGTATGATTACGCTTCGCTACTAGGCATTGATTTTAGTATGGACAAAAAAGCACGTATACTAACACGTCAAAGTGGATCTTCGCATGCCATGGCATTGATTGCTGTTGATACCGACGATAACGAACAACCTGTGAAATGGGAATTTGAAAATAGTTGGGGAGCAAATAATGGCAATAATGGATATTTAACTTTCACCGATAAGTGGTTTGATGAATACATGTTCCGTATTGTAATACGAAAAGAATATTTAAGTGCTAAAGCATTAAAGGCATTGGATAATAAACCGGTACAACTTCCTATGTGGGATTATATGTTCTAGTTATCGTCATCACCTTAAATATAACGTCTGTTTTCTGAAAATAATTATGCAGAAAACAGACGTTTTGCATTTGATCAAATCAACTTTATATTTTTGTACTAAACTTTATGAGAAAACCAATTCTTAAAATCGGGAACTCTTGTTTTACTAACAAGTATTTTCTCGTGATTCACAGGATGAATAAGATTAATCGACAATCGGCTATTAAACCATAATGAAATATCTTTGATGGTTTCTCGCGAAAGTAGAAATTGCCGATTGACTCTAAAAAATAATGCGGGATTAAGATTGTCGGTCAGCTCATCTAAAGTTTGAGTTATAAAATGTTCTGTTCCATCTTTTAGTACCATTCTTACTTGTCCTTCTATAATGTAAAAAAGATGTATGTCATTAATTGATACAGGTAGTAGTTTGTCGCCTTTGGCAGGTATTAAAAAATGTGTTGTATAACTTTCTGTTCTTTTTATCTGCTGTAATAATCGAACTAATTCAGTATGGTCAGTAGTGGCTGTTGTATTGTTTTGTTCTGTATTAAACGTTAGCTGTTGAAACTTACGTAATGCATTTTCAATATCGTTTTTGCCAATTGGTTTTAATAAATAATCAATGCTATTGACTTTGAACGCCCTTAATGCATATTCATCATATGCTGTTGTAAAGATGATAGGAGAGGTGATTTCAATATGTTCAAATATCTCGAATACTGAACCATCTGCCAAATGAATATCCATAAATATTAATTCGGGCATTTCATTAACTTTAAACCACTCTAGTGTATCAATTATACTATCTAGTGTATCGATAATTTCGATCGATGGATAGGCATCTTCAAGCAGTGCAATAAGATTTCGTACTGCTGCTTTTTCGTCTTCAATGATTAATGTACGCATTCTATTTTATTGCTTAAAGGTATTTCAATAATAAAGTTATTGTCATGGGTAATAGAAATTTCTTTGTGAAATATCAATTGATAACGCTTACTAAGATTAGCCAAACCTACTCCCATGCCTGGGTTACTATTAATTTTTGGTTGTACAGCATTGCTTACCTTTAAATTTCCTTTTTTATCGGTGTTAATGTCAATGGTTAATGGTCGTCGACTACTTATTTCATTATGTTTGACAGCATTTTCAATTAACATTTGTACCGCCATGGGTGGAAGCGAATAGTTCTCGTACTGAGCATCTATGTTGATATTGAACTTCAAATTATCCTCATATCTCATTTTCAATAAAAATAGGTATGCTGATACAAAATTCATTTCGTCTTTCAGTGAAACAACTAGCGATTCATTACTTTGTAATGTGTATCTAAGTACATGCGATAGCTCTTGAATATAATCTTGTGCTCGATCTTTATCTTCGCGTATTAGCGAACGTAATGTATTGAGCGAATTAAACAGCATGTGTGGATTTAGTTGGTTTTTTAATGCTTCATATTGATTACGAATATTTTCGGATTGCAATCCTAAATTTTCAGTAGTTATAAGTTGTTGCCGACGAATGAGATGAATAATATAACTAGAGGTAGTAACTAGTGTACTCATTATGATATCGCGCAATGGATGCAGATAATGATGTACAGTTGATTCAATAGCGGGTAAGTTAAATGTTTGGTGTAAAAAAACAAAACTTTTACCCAAAAGGTTACTAAACACCCACATAACAATGAAAGATAAAAATAACGACTTCCAACTAATGGGTGTTGCCGGTGAGTTAAAATGAAAAAGTTGACCATTAATAGTAAAAAGCAAAAGTAGTGATATAAAAGTAAATGTTACTTCGGAAACAACATCTAAGGCATCCATATTTGGAAATAGAATTTCACCATGAGATTTGTGAAATAATGAAATTGTTTCCGGAAAATGTATCAGTGTAGCCACCGTTATTGAAATAATAACAATGGCTCCATTATATTTATCTACTTTTAGCGATGTAATTAGTCCTGCCATACTGCAAATATAATTGCTTTTCAATGTAGATTACTTTTTTCAATTATTAATTTGTGCCGTTACATACATGCCTGGACGGAATTGCAAATGCGACTGCAGTATGCGAGCATACACTTTGATTGAACGGTTTACTTCATCTACTTGTTGATCTATCGAAATAATCACTGCTTCAAAAGTTTCGTTTGACATTCCATTGACTCGGAATTTAATTTGATCTCCATTTTTAATTTCTGCCAAATCTTTTTCATAGGTCGTAAGACATAGAAGAGGAGAACTTTTATCGATAATTTTGCATATATGATTACCTGCTTGCACATATTTTCCTCGGTTAATATTTATTTCTGATACATATCCACTAATGGGAGCTTTTACTTCTAATAACGATTTTATACCATCTGTTTCTAATTGTTTTCCATTCATTCCAAGAAGTGATAGACGGGCTTCATCGGCTGCCAATTTAGTTTGCATTGTTTTATATTCTGCCTCGCATTCTTGAAATTTTTTAAGTGAAGCAGCTTTTTGCTCCGATAATGTTTTTTGTCTATTATATTCTTCTTTTAAATAAACCATCTGAGCAGAGTTTTCCAAATAATTTTGCTGTAAATCAATGAATTCTGGATTTTCTAATGTTGCTATAATGCTTCCTTTTTGAATGTATTGCCCTGGTAATAATTCGATTCTTCTAACGATTCCACCCATTGTTAATGCAATTGTAGCATCGTTTTGGGGTGGATTTATGATAATTCCATTTAATGAAACGGAATTATGACGTGCTGTTGCTGCTGTATATGCGTCAACACATATGCTATCGCTCGATTTAGACTTTTCAGTATTTTGTATCACACTTTTTTCGGGCAAAATAGCTTCATTGCTATTTTCCATTTTCGATTGGCACGAAGTAAAAACCAAAGTAAGAATTGATGGATATAGAATATGTTTAAATTTCATATGGTCATTAATTAAAGTTTATTGTTTATATAATTCATATTCGAGTGCAGAAATATTATATCGATAAATCGCTTCAATATAATTACTTCTTATATCGCGTGCAGCATTTATCGATTGCACATAGTCTGATATATCAATATTGCTATATTGTAACTGAATTCTAGCAGCCTCTTCGAGTGCTTTAGCTTCGTTGAGTGCTGTTTCAGTATAATATTGTATATTAGCTTTGTCTCGATACAGTAGAGAAGTAAGTTCGATCAATTTATTTCTTAGCTGACGTATATTCTCATCTGCTTCTATTTGAGTATTGATATAAGCTATTTTGGCTTGCTTAACTTTACTTGTTTGAGGAGCAAAAAAGATAGGCACTGATATACCTATCATCCACGAATTGAGATTCTTTATTGGCAATATATGTTGGCGAGTATAACCAATCGACAGTTCAGGAAAGAAGCGACTACGTTCAATGTTTAATTCTGTTTTGGCTTCAGATATTCGATTATAAAAATAACTCAAATGTGGTGTTGATAGAGATTCTTCAATAATCTCAGTTGGAAACGTTTCATGTGAAATATCTTTAGGTACAATTTCTAGATCGGTATAACAACTCCAACGAAATCGATCCAATGCGAGTTGCTCTTCTTGTTTTGCTTGAAATTGACGATTGTCTAGTTCGGCTGCCAAAGTAGACAACATGTTCTTTTCCAGTAAATTTATTTCTCCTTGCTCATACCGTAATGTTGCTATCTTTTTTAAGTTAGTCGCCATCTCTTCTTGGTTTTGATAAAGTTTATTTAAATTGTGAGCATATTGATAATAGGCCCAGGCACGCTTTACCTCAGCTATAATCTCTTTTTCGACCATCGCATAATAATGTGTGCTCGATTTGATACGTTGATTCACTAATGTGTTTTTATAAAATGGAGTCAATAATGATCCAAAACTTTGTTCAATTGATATTTCGCGATCATTTTTGTCCTCACTATTTAATTGTCCCCATGAATAACTGAATGAAGTTAATGTAGTCTCTATAATTTCGCCTCTTGTAGCATGGGCTTGCTTGATGTTATTGTTAGCTATCATTAAACGCGGATGATGTTGTTTCGCTATTTCTATGGCTTGTTCTAGACTGACAAGATTGGATGTGTTCTGAGCATCTAGTGAAGAAGCAAATACTAGCATGGGAAAAATAAATAAAAATTTCGACCAACCTTTTTTGCGTTTCATTGAAACACCCGACTGATGAATTAAGCGATAAAACACCGGAATAATAATTAGAGTGAGTATAGTTGATAGTATGAGTCCTCCAATTACTACAGTGGCTAGTGGACGTTGTACTTCTGAACCAGCTGAAGTGGCTATTGCCATTGGCACAAAACCCATGGATGCTACTAAACCAGTAAGGAATACCGGACGCAATAAATGAGGTGTCCCATGTTTGATGATTTGTTGGGTGGTCATTCCATATTTACGTGAAGCACGTAAATCGTGAAAATGATTTAGCATCAATATTCCATTAAGTACAGCTACTCCAAAAAGTGCAATGAAACCTACTCCGGCAGATATGCTGAAAGGTAATCCACGCAGCCATAAAGCAAGAATTCCTCCAATGAGCGACAAAGGAACTGTAGAAAAAACCAAAAGGGTATAGGTGATATTTCGGAAGTTGATAAATAATATCAATAATATTAATAACAATGCAATTGGAATAACAATTAATAAAGTTTTAATAGCATTTTGAAGATTCTCGAATTGACCTCCATATTCAAAATAATAACCAGGTTTCAAATCTATATTTTTATCAAGTGATTCGCTTATTTGTTGCACTACTTGTTGTATATCAGCATTTCTTACGTTAACGCCAATCACAATTCGACGTTTAGCTGCATCACGATTTATTTGTAAAGGACCTTCGACCAAATCGATTGAAGCAAACTCACTGACAGGAATTTGTACGCCTTCTGTGGTACGAACAAATAATCGATCTAAATTTAAATCGGCTACTTTGTTCTGATTTAAACGTACCACTAGGTCAAATCTACGTTCATTCTCAAAAATAACACCACTTACTTCTCCTGCATAAGCTGTTCGTATCATGGTGTTTAACTCTTCTATATTCACGCCATATCTAGCTATCTTACCGCGATTATATTTTACAACTAATTGTGGAAGACCCATCGTCTGTTCTACAATAACATCGGATGCACCATTTATTTGTTCTACATATTTGGCTGCTTCTTTTGCTTTTTCATATAGTTCACGCGTATCTTCACCATATAGTTTTATGGCTATATCTGCCTTGGCACCTGTCATAAGTTCATTAAAGCGTAATTGAATAGGTTGTGAAAAATTAAATTCTGCTCTATTAGAAAGTGATTCAAGCGATTTCTTCATTTTTTCAACCATTTCAGATCTACTTGTAGCAGAAGACCATTCTGCAAAGGGTTTCATTACAATCATAATATCTGCATCTTCTACTGCCATAGGATCAGTTGGGACTTCTGCCGTACCAATTTTAGCGACAACATGTTCTATTTCAGGAAACTCATTCATTAACGTCTTTTCTGCAGCAAGTGATACTTCAATACTTTCGGTTAACGAGCTTCCCGCCGGTAGTGTCATTTGCATTGCAAAATCACCTTCATCGAGTGTTGGAATAAATTCGGCCCCCAATCTACCAAAAAGAAATATTGAACTGATAAAAGCTGCAAATGAAACAATAATTGTGCTCCAACTAAAACGTAAACAAAGCTTTAATATTTTTTGATACCCTTTATTCAGCCATTCAAAAAAATGATCTGCAAAGGTCGGTTTTATTTCGATGGTATGTTTTAAGAATAAAGAAGCCATCATTGGAACATAGGTGAGTGATAACAATAATGCACCAATTATACAAAATACAAGAGTTTTTGCCATTGGTGTGAAATATTTGCCTTCAATTCCACCTAAAGTGAGGATTGGGAAAAATACAATTAGTATAATGACCACTGCAAAAGTAGCTGATTTAACAACTTTAGAAGCCCCTTTTTCTACCTCTCTATCCATTTCGTTGCGGCTTAACTTTCTACC
Source organism: Bacteroides sp. UBA7333 (assembly GCA_002471195.1). Taxonomy (GTDB): domain Bacteria; phylum Bacteroidota; class Bacteroidia; order Bacteroidales; family Bacteroidaceae; genus Bacteroides. The sequence goes on along the minus strand of DKPN01000062.1, from coordinate 74,265 downwards.
TCTAAACGATTTGCTATAAATATGTGCTAATATGCCTTCTACAATTACAATCGAACCATCAACAACAATACCAAAGTCAATAGCTCCTAAACTCATAAGATTAGCAGTAACACCAAAAATACGCATCATAATAAAACCGAAAAGCATTGCTAAGGGTATCACTGAAGCTACAATGAGACCGGCACGTACGTTTCCTAAAAAAATAATTAATATTACGAATACGATAATAGCACCTTCAACAAGATTATAAATAACAGTCGAAATATTGCGGCTAACTAGTTCGGAACGATTTAGGTAAGGTTCAATACTAACACCCATAGGGAGCATCTTTTGGATTTTTTCTACTCGTTTTTCCAATTCGGTAGTTACCATATTAGCATTAGCACCTTTCAACATCATCGCTATACCTCCTACACATTCGCCTTTACCATCCTTTGTCATAGCACCAAATCGTTTGGGAGAGCCAAAACGCACTTCACTTACATCATCAATATGTACCGGAATTCCGTTACGATTGGCTATAACTACCATTCTGATATCATCTAAATGATTGAGCATACCTTCTGAACGGATGTAATAAGCATTTTTATCTTTTTCAATATAACTTCCTCCGGTATTCTGGTTATTGCGACTAAGTGCATCAAATACTTCGCCTATGGTAATATTGAGAGAAAATAAGGCATCGGGATCGACTGCTACCTCATATTGTTTTAAATTTCCGCCAAAACTATTTATTTCAACAATACCGGGTATGCCTGATAATTGACGTTTGACAATCCAATCTTGTATGGTGCGTAGCTGCATTGCATCATATTTATCTTCGTATGCTGAATCAACCTTTAAAATATATTGATATATTTCGCCCAATCCAGTAGTGATGGGCATCATCTCGGGAATACCCAATTCGGTAGGAATTTCGTTACTTACGGTTTGTATTTGTTCGTTAATGAGCTGTCGTGCATCAAGTGTAGGAACATTTTCTTTAAAGACCACGGTGACAAGAGAAAGTCCAAATCGACTAACTGAGCGAATTTCTTCTACATTCATTATATTGCTCATAGCAATTTCAATTGGCATGGTGATGAGTTGTTCAACCTCTTGAGGTGCCAATGTGGGTGAAATTGTGACTATCTGAACCTGGTTATTTGTGATATCAGGTACTGCATCTACCGGTAGAGTGAGCATCGAATAGATGCCCAAAATAAGTAGGAAAAGTGTTGTAATTCCTATAAATACCTTTTTCTTGATTGAAAAGCGTACAATTGCCTCTAACATAAGTGTTCTCTTTAAATGGTTTGTACACAAATATATAATTCAAATTACTTACATGATGTGTAACTCTTTTTAAGAGGAAATAATAGAGGTTGAAGTGACTAAAAATGAGTTTTAAATTCTTTTTAAAAATCGTATCCATAATGGTTTAAGCATGATGGAACCAATCTGGTATTTATTATTAATGTATTAAAGTTTTATTGCAGTGTTTGTATATGCAGAATAGATAATTTTTCCTATTTGGGCTATTAATTCATAGCCTTCATCTGTGCTTAAGTATGAGTCGGTTAAGAAAATAGCAAAACAGATGCGTTTGCCATTTTCGAATTGGATGATACCCACATCATTTTGTGCAGCTGTCATACCTAAACTATTAACACCTGATGAGCCGGTTTTGTGAGCAATGGTATGAGTAAGTGGAATATATTTATGGATAGAACCTGTTGATGTATTCACCATTATATTCCATAATAAGTCGCAATTGTTCTTATTGAGCAATTTGCCATCTTCCATACGTTTTAAAAAACGAACCATTGCAATGGGAGTAGTCCAATTTTGATACTGTAGAAATCTGTCTGAATGCAATTCTTTTTCAGTATTTCTTATGTATATATTTTTTCCGCCTAGATTATTGATGGTATTTTGTATATGTGGGATGCCTCCAACTTTTTCGATTAATATGTCGGTAGCAATATTATCGCTGTGAGCTACCATATATGTCATCATATCCTCTATTGATAAAGTAATGCCATTGGGCCAGCGATCTTTTATTGGGCTCCATGTGTTTTGTTCTAAATCTTTTGCTGTTATGATAATACTATCATTTAATGATAGCTTATTTCGTTCTATTTCATCTAATAATGCAACGGCAATCGGAAATTTATATACGCTTTGCATTGGAAACTTATGCTTGCCATGAATCGAAATTATTCTATTATCAGAGAAATCATATAAGGCAAATCCTAACTTAACATTTTTATCGGCAACTATTTTCTCAATTTCTTTTTTTATAATGGTAGATTGAGAGTGGCATGTATTTTGATAACACAAAAAAGCAATCATTCCGAGTACTGCTCGGAATGATTGCTTTTTCAGCTGAATATATAAGGTATTCTTTTTCTTATTTTGCATTTTGAAGTATTTGTTTTACTACATCAGGTGTGATATTATGACGCTCACCAAGTACTATTTTACGTTCAGCAAATCTACGTACAATCTCTTCGATGGTATCATCTCCAACTTTTACTTCACTTAAACGAGTAGGAAGCCCCATTTCACGGAAAAAGTTTTCAGTTTTCTCAATAGCAATATCAACATCTTCAACGTTCCAAACTCGTTTAGCATATTGTAATAATTTAATCTTTTTCTGCTCTTTCATGATGCGTAATAATGCAGGATAAACTATAGCAAGAGTTACACCATGTGTTAAACCATGTAGGGCAGTCAATTCATGTCCAATCATATGGGTTGCCCAATCTTGTTCAACACCCATTGCGATAAACCCATTAAGTCCCATTGTGGCCGATAGCATATACTCGCACATGGTGTCATAGTTAGGTTTTTCTTTGCGAAGATCAGGAGCTATTTCAATTAGGGTTTGCAAAATACCTTCGGCCCAGCGATCCATCAATTTAGTTCCTACTGGTATGGTTAGATATTGCTCAACCACATGTACGTATGTATCGACTACACCACAAGCGATTTGAAATTTAGGCAACGAATAAGTAACCTCAGGATCGAGAATCGAAAAAATAGGGAAATTTGTATCTGTAAAGAATGGATATTTCTCTTTTGTTTCTTCTCTGGAAATTACAGCACCATTATTCATTTCCGATCCTGTAGCTGGCAAGGTTATTACATCGGCTAAGGGAATGGTTGATTTGGCTAATGAATTATCAAGAATCAGTTCCCATTCTTCGCCTTGTGTATAAGGAATGGCAGCAGCAATAAATTTAGTGCCATCCACTACTGAACCACCACCAACTGCAAGAAGCATGTCTATTTTTTCTTCACGGCCTAAATGAATAGCCTTCAAAAGAGTCTCATATTTAGGATTAGGCTCTATGCCCCAAAACTCAATAAAGTTATGATTCTTTAAAGCTTCAATTACTTGGTTATACACCCCATTTGTTTTAACGCTACCACCACCAAAGGTGATCATTATTTTTTTATCTATAGGAATTAACTTACCTAGGTGCGCGATAGTACCTTTGCCGAAGATTAATTTAGTTGGATTTACAAATTCAAAATTATTCATAGCTTCAAAATTATTATTTCTCACAAATATAAAATTTATAATAATTGATTCGACAAAAGAAGACATAAAAATATATCATTTTCATTTATCTCTATTATTGAAATGCGTTTCTCTGGTTTTGTTATATTTGTATGAATAATAAAGAGTATTAATAAAGTAACGATATGAGCCAACAATTATTTGATATATTATTTTCTAATGAATCATTGTATAGACGATTTATTGCGCTATGTGATGAATGTGAGATACCGGCAAAAACTATTTTATTAAATGCTGGAAAAACATCCAAGCATTTTTATTTCATAAAAAAAGGATGCCTACGTTTAAGCCTTAATCATGATGGAAAGGATATCACCTTTCAGTTTTTTTTCGAAAATCAAGGGGTAGCATCCATTGAAAGTTTTGTGCGCAATACACCTAGTATATTTAATATAGAGTCTATCGAACCATCGATTGTGCTAAAATTGCGTAAAGATGATCTGTTACACTTGTTTGAAGATTTTCCTGAACTGAAAGAGGCTTATAATCATCATATCATAGATCGGTTAATAAATTATACCCACCTATTTTTATCTCGAATACAAGACTCCCCAAATCAGCGATATAAGAGACTCATAGAGACACATCCATTGCTTATACAAAGAATTCCCCAGCATTATATAGCATCATATTTAGGGGTTACCTCTGTGTCATTGAGCCGAATTAGAAATCGTAAATAGAAATGTTTTTCTTTACAATTGTTATTGTAATGTCTTATTCAATACTGCTATTTTTGTAGTAAAAAAGTATGGAAAGTAACATCAAAACTGTTGTAGGCAACAAGCGTTTATATAGGCGTCTTATCAATGTTGGTTTATTGCCAATTGGACTTATAGTGAGTATTTCAGGTTTATTTATTCAAATTCATTATCATATACAAAATAGTTCATCAATAGGTTACAATACCTGGGCAAATATTCATAAATGGGCATCCTTGCTTTTTACAATACTAATCGTTTTTCATATAATATTGCATGCTAAATGGTATAATAACGTAATCGAAAAACACCTGATTAAGAAGAATAAAATAACGCTTTATCTCACTGCAATAACTCTTGTAGCAGCATTATTGGGTTTTGCTGCATGTATAGCAACCGACTTTGATACACGTCACGTTTTAATTGAGATTCACGATAAAACAGCAATGCTCTTTTTTGTATTATTACTGATTCATGTCCTAAAGAAATGTAAGTGGTATCTTAGTATGAGATAAGTCGTATAATGTCTATGAAACGGACATTAGGAAGTTTATTTCGAATAAATGCAATAAAAAAGAGGCTATTCTCTTCTTCACTCGTAGAGAATAGCCTGCATTCTATATAATGCTATATTAGTTCTTTTTAATTAAAGGAGATCCCAAAGGCAAAACTACTTTTCCCGCGAGTGGATTAATAATTTCTGCAGCCATCATATACCATGCGGTAAAAGCACAAATAATAAGGTCGATAGCAGCAATTGTTTTCATCCATGGAAAAAAGAAATGCTCAAGAACGAGAAATAAAAAACCTAAAAATAGAGTAGCGAAAGTAGCAAACATTGCAGTATGTATTCTTAATGCTGCAATAAGCATAATGCCAGTATAAAGCATAAATGCAAGAAGATAAAAACCAACTTCGATACCGTTGGAAGGGTATACATTAAAATGATTGCAAAGCCAAATGATACATAGTCCAATCCAAAATGCACCATAGGTTACAAATGCACTATAACCAAAGTTGTTGCCATTTTCTTTTTCTTGGAATCCTGCTATTAACTGTGCTAATCCTCCAAACATAATTCCCATAGCAAGTACAGGGCCAAGTCCGATAAAACCTAAATTGTGAATTTGTAATAAAAGAGTTGTCAAACCGAATCCAGCAAGACCTACCACTGCCGGGTTACCTTTTTTTTCCATTTAAATAGTTTTGATTAATTAAATTTGATGATTGTGTATATGTTTAAATTGTTACACCATGTATGTGTATCAAAAAACGCGTGCAAAGATATGCTTATTTTTCTATTAAAAAAATTGAGGTGCCGCTTTAAGCAAACCACTGATTGAGATATAGCTGTTGTGATAGGGGAAAATAAAATAGGAGGAAAACCAAATAAAGTTTTCCTCCTATTTTATTGCAATATGTTTTGTCTTATTTAAGACCTAATTTTTTTGCAATGCTTTTTGGAATAGCATTTTTGTTGACAATGATGTTCATCGTTTTATAAGCGGTAAATGGTTTTGATGCATACCATGTGCCATTGTATTTATTCTTAGTGCCCCAAGAATTTTTTACCATATAATATTCATTACCATTTTGATCTTTAGCGATACCATAAATAATCATACCATGATCATCGGTTGTTTCCCAATTATCGTATGCTTCTTGGCGCATCTCTTGGGTGATTGTCATTTCGGGCATCGGTTTAGATGTTAACTCTTTACGTTTATCCGCTGGAGTCATACCTGTCCAACGAGCCATATCTGATCCTGAAAGTTCGGCAGCTTTAGTGGCATCAGGCATCACGGCGATACCATCTCGAGTAAATCCTTGTTCGCTTACATCGCTACCCCATGCAATAGGATAACCCTTTTCGATGGCATTATCGAAAACCTCCATAAATTCATCGATCGGAAGATTATAGGACAAAGCGTTTCTCCAGTTATCTTGAATTTCTAATGAAAACTGAGAATAAAATGGATGATGAGCATATGATGTCAAAGAAACATAGTCATCAGGATTTAATCCCAAAGATTGTGCAAATGTTTTTGGAGTATATTCTTTTCCTTCATATGTAAAAGTTTCAGGACATTCTCCTAAATAAGTGTCGTATATTGCTGTTAGGCCTTTTCTCCAAACCGGAGAAAGTTTTTTATGATTGCCTTTTGCTATAGCATTAACATAGCCTTCTGCAACTGCATCTAATTCAGTATGTACTGGAAGTGTATCACCATACATTATACCCGGCATTGCATTTTGAGGTACAATACCATAATTTTTTAAACAGTAGATTACATCATAAAAACTTCCACCAGGTGAAAACGAACTTTCTCCGTGAAGACGAACATAGTTGCGAGCACGATCGTTCATGGTATGATGTACGACAAACATTTCAGCTAGATCGTGTTCGCCTTTTCCATTGCGGAGCAATTCAGATTCTAAAAAACCAAGCCCTGAATATGACCAACAAGTACTTGAACGATTTTGATTTTTTACCGATGTAACAGGAAGTTCTTTTACAGTAGTGAAGATAAAACCTTCATCTTTTTTATTTTCAGATGCATCATTTTGTGCAAAAACCGATAAGGTTCCGATGAAAAGTGAAGCAATTAAAAGAGTCTTTTTCATTCTATATATATTATTATAATGATTAATGTAGTGCAAATATATACGAAAAATGATGAATCAGCAATAATTTGCTATTAATAGGTATTAGGTATCAACAAAAAAATATTGTATTGTTTAACTAAGGCTTAATTTTGAATGTCAAAACTTTGTAAATATCAAAACTGTTATTTATTTTTGAATTTAATAAATAATTAGATATAATCGATTACCATATATGTCACTTCACGATAATAAAATAGGATTAGTTCTCGAAGGAGGAGGGATGCGCGGAGTCTTTACTTCGGGAGTATTAGACTGTTTTATGGACCATCGAATTAAATTTCCTTATGTGATAGGTGTTTCAGCAGGAGCGTGCAATGGTTTGTCCTATATATCCAATCAACGGGGAAGAGCCTATTTTAGTAATGTTGACATGTTAGAGAAATATCATTATATCGGCATAAAACATTATATCCATAAAGGTAATATTTTAGATTTTGACTTACTATTTGTGGATTTTCCAGAATCGATATATCCATATGATTATGAAACATATTTTGCGTCGATGGGTAGATATGAGATGGTTGCTACAAATTGTTTGACAGGCGAAGCTAATTATTTTGAAGAAAAAACGGATAAACAAAGATTGGTAGATATTGTAAGAGCTTCATGCAGTATGCCGTTTCTTTGTCCTATTACACACGTGGATGGTGTGCCTATGCTCGATGGTGGAATTATTGATAGTATACCCATAATGCGTGCTATGAATCAAGGTTATGATAAGAATGTGGTGGTTTTGACACGCAACTATGGGTATAGAAAACGAATTAAAGATATTAAAATACCCTCCTTTTTTTATCGTAAATATCCTAATTTACGTGAGGCTTTAAGTAGAAGATGTGCTGCATATAACGAGCAATTAGAATTGGTGGAAAAGTTAGAAAGAGAAGAAAAAATAATTGTCATTCGTCCTATTAAACCAATTGTAGTAACAAGAGTGGAACGTGATGTGAAAAAACTTCATGAATTTTATAAAGAGGGTTATGAGTGTGGTTTAAAAACCATCGAAAATTTGCAGAAACAGCATGCTGTTCAGTTTTCCTCATTTGTTGGCGTATGATTACTGTTTTCAAAATTACTTACCATATCGGTTTGTCTCTTTTCATCTTCTTTAGTTGACTGAAGGGTTAAGTTATATACCTCATCATCTAGTATATCTTCCTCATCATCTTCCATTTCGATAGGGGGGTTCTGAGGACCATATTTTAAAAATGCAAGAGAGCAGATAGTTCCGATGATGGCTCCACTTAAATGTCCTTCCCACGAAGTTCCTGATGGTGTATATTGAGGAAGCATTTGCCATACAATACCACCATACAAAAAAGTGACTAAAAGAGATATCGCTATGAGTGGAATGTGTTTTCTTAATAAGCCGCTAAAAAATAAGAAAAAAGCCAGTCCATAAATTATTCCACTTGCGCCTATGTGCCAAGCTGGCTTTCCGATGATGAAGGTAAATAAACCACATCCAATCCAGATGCTCAATAGGATGGGAAATGCTATATCTTTATAAAAATAAAAAGTGCACCAAACTAAAAATACCAACGGAAAGGTATTTGCAAATAGATGGTTAAAATCGGCATGAACAAAAGGATGAGTAATTATCCCTAGTATTCCTTTAAGCTGCATTGGATATATCCCTAAATGTACTAAATCAGTATCCATTCCGATTTCAATTATTTTGCATAAATAGATCACGAAAATGAATAATATTCCTGGCATGAAAGAGGCATATAATCGTTGTGTTTCTTGCTTCATCGTTCTTTTAGAAATAATATAATACACAATGCTACAAAAAATAATAGGATATTAAGAAATAAAAATCGTTTTTATTTCTCAATAATCTTAATATTTGTATATTTGGAAAAAATACATTACAATTTGTGAATAAATATTACTTCGATTGTATTTATATTATTCTGGCATTTTATAGTAACAATTGAATAAGCTGTGCAGAACACCCAATTAATAGTTAACATTTAATCTGATAGTTCTTAATATTTAATCTGTTAGATGTTGATATTTAGAAGATAAAATGTAATAAACTATGTCGATATAATAAAGAAGCAACTATGATGTATATAATAATAACCAACTTTAATTAATCATGCCAATGAGTTATTTACATTTTGACAAAACTCTCATGACTAATTTGGAAGAATCTTTACCAAGAGAAATATTGAGGACAAATCGGTCTGGGGCTTATCATTGTACCACGATTGTTGACTGCAACACACGCAAATATCATGGTCTATTAGTGATCCCCGTACCTAATTTAGATGATGAAAATCATGTTTTGTTATCATCGTTAGATGAAACGGTAATACAACATGGCGCTGAGTTTAATTTAGGACTACATAAGTATCAAGGCAATCATTTCAGTCCTAATGGTCATAAATATATTCGTGATTTCGATTGCGAACATGTACCTGCTACTATATATAGAGTAGGGGGTGTAGTACTTCGTAAAGAAAAAGTTTTTGTGCACTACGAAAATCGCATCTTAATACGTTATACTCTTCTTGAAGCGCATTCGCCAACGAAACTTCGATTTAGACCCTTTTTAGCATTTCGCAGTGTACGCGAATATACACACGAAAATTCAGTAGCCAATTTAGGATATCAAGAAATTCAACATGGAATAAAAGCTTGTATGTATGAAGGATATCCCGAATTGTTTATGCAATTAAATAAAAAGAATGCCTTTTATTACGATCCTAATTGGTATAAAGGTATTGAATATAGTAAAGAGCAAGAGCGTGGTTATCATTTTAATGAAGACCTATTTGTTCCGGGTTATTTTGAGGTAGATATAAAGAAGGGTGAAAGCATTGTTTTTTCTGCCGGTATATCAGAAGTTTCTTCGCACAAGCTTGAAAAGATGTACGAGATTGAAGCCACTGATAGAACACCAAGGGATAGTTTTTTCCACTGCTTGAAAAATTCGGCTCATCAATTTCATAATAAACAGAACGATGAACATTATATATTGGCCGGATATCCATGGTTCCGATGCCGAGCACGCGATTTATTTATTTCGTTGCCCGGCTTAACTTTGTCTATCGATGAGATAGATGAATTTGAAGATACCATGAAAACTGCCGAAAAAGCCATAATGAACTACATCAATGACAGTTTCGTGGGTTATAAAATCTATGAAATGGGTGATCCCGATGTATTGTTATGGGCCATTTGGGCTTTGCAACAATATGCAAAAGAGACTTCCAAAAAGCAATGTTACGCAAAATATGGTTATTTGATGAATGACATTATCAACTTCATTCTAAAAAGAAAACATCATAATTTGTTTATACACGAAAACGGTTTGTTATACACCAATGGAACTGAAAAACCGGTGACATGGATGAATTCTACAGTAGACGGACAACCAGTAATACCAAGAAGCGGTTACATTGTAGAGATAAATGCATTGTGGTATAATGCTTTAAAATTTGTAGCTGATGTTAATCGTGAAGAGGGCGATTTTGTTTTTGCTGATATCTTGGACAGTCATGCCGAAAAAGCAGGTGTATCGTTTGTAGATAAATTTAGAAATGAACATGGATACTTGCTTGATTATGTGGATGGCAATATGATGGATTGGAGTGTACGGCCAAATATGATATTTACGGTAGCATTTGATTACTCACCACTTGATAGAGCTCAAAAGAAACAGGTGTTGGATATCGTAACAAAAGAACTTTTAACCCCAAAAGGCATACGATCGTTGAGTCCCAAAAGTGCAGGATATAATCCCAACTATGTGGGTACTCAAACAGAACGCGACTATGCGTATCATCAAGGCACTGTATGGCCATGGCTACTTGGTTTCTATATGGAAGCCTATTTGCGAATTTATAAAATGAGCGGACTCTCATTTGTGGAACGCCATCTTATAGGTCTCGAAGACGAAATGAATGATCACTGTATTGGTTCGTTGCCCGAACTTTTTGATGGTAATCCTCCTTTTAAAGGCCGAGGAGCGGTATCGTTTGCAATGAATGTAGCCGAAATATTAAGAATACTCAAATTATTGTCTAAATATAATTATTAGGAGGAGCATAGAATGAAAGTTTTAATGTTTGGTTGGGAGTTTCCTCCTCATATTTTAGGTGGTTTAGGAACTGCGAGCTATGGTTTAACAAAAGGGATGTCGTTACAAACGGATCTGGATATAACCTTTTGTATACCAAAGCCTTGGGGGGATGAAGACCAAAGCTTTTTGAAAATAGTAGGAATGAATAGTGTTCCTGTGACTTGGCGCGATGTAAATTGGGATCATGTACAAAGTAGAGTAGGCGGCTATATGAATCCGCAAGATTATTATGATTATCGCAATCATATATATGCCGACTTTAATTATATGAATACCAATGATTTGGGATGTATTGAATTTTCGGGAAGATATCCTGACAATCTACATGAAGAGATCAATAATTATTCTATAGTTGCGGGTGTTGTAGCGCGAAATCAACACTATGATATTATTCATTCACACGATTGGTTAACTTATCCAGCAGGCATTCATGCGAAACAAGTATTGGGTGTTCCATTGGTTATTCATGTACATGCTACAGATTTTGATCGTAGTCGTGGTAATGTAAATCCAACGGTTTATGCGATCGAAAAAAATGGCATGGATAAAGCCGATCATATAATGTGTGTTAGTGAGTTAACTCGTCAAACGGTAATTCATAAATATTTCCAAGACCCCCGTAAAGTTACTACAGTGCATAATGCTGTATCTCCTTTGTCGCAAGATATAGTTGATATTGTGCCACAAAAAACTGCGAAAGAAAAAACGGTTACATTCTTAGGACGTATCACCATGCAAAAAGGTCCTGAATATTTTGTTGAGGCTGCTGCGCTTGCTTTAAAACGTACACGTAACGTTCGTTTTGTAATGGCTGGTAGTGGAGATATGATGAATCAAATGATTCTTCTGGCAGCGGAAAGAGGTATTGCAGACCGTTTTCATTTTCCGGGATTTATGAAGGGCAAAGAGGTGTATGAAGTACTTAAGGCAAGTGATGTTTATATTATGCCTTCCGTATCTGAACCATTTGGTATTTCACCATTAGAAGCAATGCAATGTAGTGTACCCACCATTATTTCGAAACAGTCGGGATGTGCTGAAATTCTTGAAAAATGCATAAAAACCGATTATTGGGATATTGAAGCTATGGCGGATGCTATCTATTCTATTTGTACCTATCCTGCTTTATACGAGTATTTGCGCGATGAGGGTAAAAATGAAGTGGATGCTATTACTTGGGAAAATGTTGGCTATAAAGTAAGGGCCATCTATGATGAAATGATTAAAAATTACAACTCTTAAATTATAATATAGATATGAGAACAATCTGTCTTTATTTTGAAATACATCAAATTTGTCATTTGAAAAGATATCGTTTTTTCGATATTGGTAAAGACCATTATTATTATGATGATTATGCAAATGAAACACATATAACCGAAGTTACTCAGCGATCATACATTCCTGCTTTAAGCACTTTACTCGAAATGATAAACAACTCGAATGGTTATTTTAAAGTAGCTTTGTCAATTTCGGGAGTTGCTTTAGAACAATTAGAGATTTATGCACCCGATGTTATTGATCTGTTAAAACAGTTGGCAGACACAGGATGTTGTGAGTTTTTAGCTGAACCTTATTCGCACGGTTTATCATCATTGGCCAATGACGATTGCTTCGTAGAAGAGGTAAAACGGATGTGTGTAAAGGTAAAACAAATGTTTGGTACAACTCCTAAAGTATTCAGAAACTCTAGCTTGATCTATTCGGATGAAATAGGAGCAGTAGTGGCTTCGATGGGCTTTAAAGGGATACTTACTGAAGGTGCAAAACATATATTGGGATGGAAGAGTCCTCACTATGTCTATCACTGCAATATGGCTCCTAATTTGAAGATTTTGCTTCGTGATTATAAGCTTTCGGATGATATAAGTTTGAGATTCTCTAACTCAGAATGGAGTGAATATCCTTTGTTCGCAGATAAATATATGAATTGGGTAGATTCTTTTCCACCCGAAGATCAAATTATCAATATATTTATGGAATTGAAAGCATTGGGAATGGTACAACCACTATCTTCAAATATCTTGGAGTTTTTAAAAGCACTTCCGGCATGTGCTAAAGAAAAGGGTATTACTTTCTCAACACCTACTGAAATTGTAACTAAATCGAAATCGGTGTCGGCGCTCGATGTAAGCTATCCTATATCATGGACGGATGAAGAACGTGATACTAGTAGTTGGCTCGGTAATGTAATGCAACGAGAAGCTTTTGAGAAACTTTACAGTGTAGCCGAACGTGTGCATATATGCAACGATCGTCGCATTAAACAAGATTGGGACTATTTACAAGCTAGTAGTAATTTTAGATTTATGACTACCAAAAATACCGGTTTATGGTTGGATAGAGGTATTTATGATTCTCCCTACGATGCATTTACTAACTACATGAATATTTTAGGCGATTTTATAAGTCGTGTAGATTCTCTTTATCCAATAGATATTGATAATGAAGAGTTAAACTCTTTATTAACAACCATTCGCAACCAAGGAGAAGAAATTGAAGAATTGCATCGTGAATTAAGTCTTTTAAATAAGAGTTCTAAATCGACCAATGAATTGAAAGTGAGTGGTACGAAAATAAAAACAACAAAAAGTATCTCAAAAACAAAAGAAATCAAGACTCCTAAAATCAAAACAGTGGTGAAAAAGAGTTCTAAAAAAGATAATGTAATAGAAGAAAAATAAGAATTTCGTATTTTAGAATTGATTTATATAATTCAAATAATAAAGTGCATTGAGTCGTTAAAATAAAAACTCATGCACTTTTTTATTTATCGATATGGGACAACAAAGAGGCATAAACCAATCAATTTTGAGTGATATTGCACTTTTCATTGCACACTTTGGCACATTTTATGCAAAATCTTCCTATATTTGCAGCTAAATTAACTATAAATAGGTATGAGTTACAATTTACTTAAAGGAAAAAGAGGGATTATTTTTGGTGCCCTTAATGAACATTCTATTGCATGGAAAGTAGCTGAAAGAGCTGTTGAAGAAGGTGCAATCATTACTTTGTCGAATACTCCCATGGCTATTCGTATGGGTGAAGTTAATCAGTTGGGTGAGAAATTAAATTGCGAAGTGATTGCTGCTGACGCAACTAACATAGATGAATTACATACTGTATTTGAAAAATCAATGGAAGTGTTGGGTGGACAAATAGATTTCGTTCTTCACTCTATCGGTATGTCACCTAATGTACGCAAAAAACGTACATACGATGATTTGGATTATGGAATGTTAGATAAAACACTAGATATTTCTGCTGTATCTTTTCATAAAATGATTCAAGCTGCAAAAAAAATCAATGCAATTTCGGAATATGGATCAATCGTTGCATTAAGCTATGTGGCTGCACAACGTACATTCTACGGATATAACGATATGGCCGATGCTAAAGCATTGTTAGAATCTATTGCACGTAGCTTTGGTTATATTTATGGTAGAGAACACAATGTACGTGTGAATACGATTTCTCAATCACCAACTTTCACAACTGCTGGTTCGGGTGTAAAAGGAATGGATAAATTATACGATTTTTCTGATCGTATGTCTCCATTAGGCAATGCTTCGGGTGACGAATGCGCTGATTACTGTATCGTAATGTTCTCTGACCTAACTCGCAAGGTGACAATGCAAAACTTATTCCATGATGGAGGTTTTTCAAGTGTTGGTATGAGCCTTCGTGCTATGGCTACTTACGAAAAAGGTTTGGACGAATACAAAGACGAAGAAGGAAATATTATCTACGGATAATATTCAATGATATGAATTGCATCTATTTGGATAATTATTCAGATAGATGTAATTCTTTTTTATATAAACGATTATCAACAACATTATGGAAACAGCTTTATATCTTATTCCCGTTACACTCGGTGAAACATCTATCGAATCAGTTTTGCCATCATACAACAAAGAGATTATCTTAAACATAAAGCATTTTATCGTCGAGGATATACGATCGGCACGTCGTTTCCTAAAAAAAGTAGAGAAAAGTTTAGACATTGACTCTTTACAGTTTTTTGTATTGAATAAGCATACAACAAAAGAAGAGTTATCGGGTTTTTTAATACCACTATCACAAGGATATTCTATGGGAGTGATTTCTGAAGCCGGATGTCCGGCTGTCGCTGATCCTGGAGCTGATGTAGTAGCCATGGCACAACGTCAAAATCTTAAGGTAGTACCATTAGTTGGTCCTTCGTCTATTATTTTATCTGTTATGGCATCTGGTTTTAACGGACAAAGTTTTGCATTTCATGGTTATTTGCCTGTTGAATCTGCCAATAGAATAAAGAAGCTTAAAATGCTCGAACAACGCATTTATGCTGAGGATCAAACACAGCTTTTTATTGAAACTCCTTATCGTAATGCAAAGATGATTGAAGATATACTTCAACACTGTAAACCCACTACACGATTGTGTATCGCAGCAAATATTACTTGCGATGATGAATTTATAAAGACCAAAACGGTGAAAGAATGGAAAGGGAAAATACCTAATCTATCTAAGATTCCATGTATATTTCTCTTATATCGATAATATCTTTTAAATATTCGAATTCATTCTCAAAGCAAGAACTAAAAAAGTTGTGATCTAAGTTGTGTTCTATTTGTTGAACACTCCAAAGTTTCCCACCCACAAACCTTTGAGAATCTAATAGTGTTTCATTTTTTAAATCTAAAATAAACAGATAAATCAATCGGTTGGTTATCTCGTTTTGAAAATGATATCTAATACTGAATGTAGGAGATAAATCTTTTCCATGTGGAAAATATTTATCTAAAGTTCGTTTACATCCTTCTTCTATTGATTCTCCAAATTTTAAATATGACTCGCATGGAATGTCTATTTTATTTTTATCGAGCAAAAAATAAGGCGAACGCTGACAAAGATAAAGCATGTTTTCGTGCATTACTGCAATCCTTATTACTGGGAATAGTTCATTGGGATGTTTGCTGTCTAAAACATCTTCTGCTAGGCATTTACCAATAACACCTCCTTGCGGATTTATGATGGGAAAATAATCAACTCGTTTCGATATTTTATTGAAAAAGATAATACTTATTTGATTTAATACAATTGCCAATATTAATATTAAAGGAGGAAAAGCAGTGAATACAATAAAGAATAAACGCTCACTCATTGGTCTAAAAAACATCACACAAATAACGCTAAAGACAAAATGAAATAAACCTAATAATAATAATATATTGACTGAAACAAAACCAGACTCTATGCCCTGATTCAGTTTCCTTTTATCTAGCAATTTTCTTTTTCGATTTAAATATGCATTAATAAAACGCTTTTTATGTAAGAAAAGCACTAATAAAGGAATGATTAATGATATTTCCAAAACCATGGGAAAAGCTATAAAAGGTATTCCAATAGGGAATATGATTTCGCCTATTCCAACTAGCATTAATATTGATGTCGATAGATACAATATAATGTTTGGAAATTTTGTCTTTCTGTTATATACATAATATGCGGAGTACATTAATGCAATAACAAGTCCAATTAGTACTGCAATACCCTGTCCAATGGTTTGGAATGTCAATAATGTGATTATAATCGGAATGTATCCAAATGACATATTGTATTGCCACGATAATAAATCTTTGCGCCTCATTTTCAT
Source organism: Bacteroides sp. UBA7333 (assembly GCA_002471195.1). Classification (GTDB taxonomy): domain Bacteria; phylum Bacteroidota; class Bacteroidia; order Bacteroidales; family Bacteroidaceae; genus Bacteroides. The sequence goes on along the minus strand of DKPN01000062.1, from coordinate 57,595 downwards.
CAAAAATTACTGGTATTATCTAAAATCATTTTATCTTATACTATATATAACAATTATCAAACAAAAATGTTAAATTCAAAGATGCTCTATTTTATACTGTTCGGCATGATAAGATGAACGCACCAATGGTGCACTCTCTACCTTCTTGAATCCTATTTGTAAAGCAACTCTTTTATATTCATCAAACTGTGCTGGAGAAATGTATTCTTTCACTTCATAATGTCGTTTTGTTGGTTGTAAATATTGTCCGATTGTCAATATATCACATCCAGATTTGTGCAAATCATACATTAATTCTTTCACTTCGTTTATAGTTTCACCTAAACCAACCATAAAACCACTTTTGGTAATGGTACCAGAATCGGAAATTTGTTTTATAACATTTAAACTAGTGTCATATTTTGCAACGCTTCTTACTTCGGGTGTGATGCGTTTTACTGTTTCCATATTATGACTTATAATATGTGGTTTAGCTGCAATTATCGCATTAATCAAATGGCTTTTTCCTTGAAAATCGGGAATAAGTATTTCAATGGTTGTTTCCGGGTTAAGACGTCTGATCTCTTCGATTGTATTTATCCAATGTTGTGCACCCATATCGGGCAAGTCATCTCTATCAACAGAAGTTATTACAGCGTGTTTGATTTTCATTAAAGCAATAGATTGAGCTACCGAAGTGGGCTCATCTGTGTTTAGTGGCAATGGTTTACCCGATTTTGTATTGCAAAATTTGCAACTTCGCGTACATATATTGCCACCAATCATGAATGTGGCTGTGCCTTTGCTCCAGCATTCACCTACGTTAGGGCAACGTCCGCTACTGCAAATCGTGTGCAGTTTGTGTTCTTCGACTATTTGCTTTGTCTCTGTGTATCGGCCGTTTGCTCCAAAATTAACTTTCAACCACTCCGGCTTTTTAACTCTATCCATTGCTTTTATAGGTTGTTTAAAAAGAAGTTTGTCATTTTTGTGTAAAGATGATTTCGTGTATTGCCGCCATAAATGCCATGATCGCGGTTAGTATATATTTGCATATCAAATTGCTTGTCTAACTGTACAAGATGTTCTGCATATTCAACCATGTTTTGAAAATGGACATTGTCATCTGCCATGCCATGAATTAACAATAAGTTGCCGTTCAAATTATTGGCTCTGGTAAATGCTGATGTCGCATTATAACCATTTGCATTTTCTTTAGGAGTGCGCATATAACGTTCGGTGTATATAGTATCATAATATTTCCAATCGGTTGGTGCTGCTACAGCTACTCCTGCTTTAAAAATAGGAGTACCTTGACTCATACTCATTAATGTAGTATAGCCTCCATAACTCCATCCCCAAATACCTATACGCCCTTTGTCTATATAGGGAAGTGTGCTCAAATATTGGGCTGTTGCAACTTGATCGTCTGCCTCCTGTATTCCTAATTTCATATAGGTGCTTTTTTGGAAATCAACACCACGCCCTCCTGTGCCACGACCATCTACACAAACAATAATATAGCCAAGGCTTGCCATATATGTTTCCCAACTAACGCCAAAGCTATCTAATACTTGTTGTGATCCTGGTCCACTATATTGATACATAATGACTGGATATTTTTTGTTACCATTAAAATCTGTAGGTTTCATCATCCATCCATTTAGTTCGGTACCATTATCGGTTTTGAATGAGAAAAATTCTTTTTGAGGGATAGACTGTTGAGTAATTTTATTCTTTAACTCTTTATTATCGATCAAAGTCTTTAATGTTTTGCCAGTATTGTCATTTAAGGTAGTGACAATAGGAGTATTTAAGTTTGTATAAGTGTTGATATAATACTTCATCGTAGGACTGAACGTCGCATTGTTTATGCCTTCTTCTTTGGATAGCATGGTTTTCTTTCCATTTTTATCTGTTTTATAGATGGATTGACGCATAGGATTACCTTCATTGCTAGCATAATAGAAACTACCATCTTTTTCGTCATAGCCAAAGAAACGTTTCATCTCAAAATCGCCTTTTGTGATTTGTTTAATTAAATTTCCTCCCATACTGTACCAATATAGATGTGGAAATCCATCTTTTTCACTTATAAAACTAAATGCTTCCGGGTAAAACTTGATATTATCATATATATTATCGTTTATGTAGTAGGGTGATTCGTCTCTTAAAGCTAATTTAGCAACTGTAGAACGGGGATCAACAAAATATAAATCGAATTTATTTTGATGACGATTCAATGTCATGACTGCTAACTTTGTAGGGTCTTCTGTAAATTGAATGCGAGGGATATATCCGTCTACGGCTACAGGGACTTGCATCGTACGGGTTACTTTTGATTTAATATCGAAAGTTCTAACTTCTACATTTGAGTTTTTTTGGCCGGCTTTAGGGTATTTATACGAATAAGAACCTGGATAATCTATATATTCGGTCATCTGAGGTGCTGAACCGCCAAATAGTTGAAAATCAAAAGTTGGTACATTACTTTCGTCAAAGCGGATATAAGCAATCATGCTATTGTCGGGACTGAATTGTAAAGCACTTTTCATTCCAAATTCTTCTTCATAAACCCAATCAGGGTGGCCATTAATAATTGCGTTGATTTTGCCATCTTCAGTTACTTGACTCTCGCTATTGCCATAAAGAAGTTTTACAAGATGAATGTTATTATCACGTACAAACGCAATCATATTACCATCTGGTGAGAACACCGGAATCTGTTGTTGTCCGCCTTCCGACAACCTTTCAACTTTATTATTAGTCAAAGATCCTTCTAAACTTCTGTTTAAAGGGTAAATATAATAATCAGCAGTATAAGAGTGGCGATAGATTGGCTGTGAATTAGCCGCAATCAACATTTTTGATCCATTAGGTGCGAATGAATAACTGTCGAATTTTTTAAAATCAGCATCACGAGCCTTTGTTACATCAAAAATATCTTCGACTGGCAATCCTGTTTTAAACGAATACTTAGTGATTCTTGTACCTTCTTGATTCATTTGGGCATAATGTTCCCCATCGGGCATTGGTACTATATTACGAATCGTTTCAGGACGATATTCGCCATTAACTATATCTTTTAATACTAGTTTTTTACTGCTTTGTTGCGCGTATGTGGTGGCGATACTTACCGATATAAATAGTAGAAAAAATAACTTCTTCATTTTTATTTTTTGATTTTAATGTTTCTTGTTACAAAAATAGTATTTTTTGTTTCTACATTTCTTATAGCGCCCTTTTTTTTAATGGTGTCTGTGCAAATGATTTTAAAAGACATAATTGAGTTGCAAACGCCACATCCTTAAAGGCATTGGATAGTACTGTGTACTTTCGTAATAACTATTTAAAATATTATCCAATTTGCAAGATAGTTTAAGTTGATGTGATTTTAAACTTAACATGCAACCTATTTCGGCATTCAGTTGATAGTATGCATTGGTATAATATTCCTCGTCGGCCGATGTAAATCGGATATCTGTAAATGAACAGTTAGCATTAATCCAAAAAGTATTATTATACCAGAATTCATAATCTATATTCCATTTATTTCTAGGGATATAGGGGAGTTGTTTTCCTTGAGCATCATCGCCGCGATTAGAATTATCAACAGAATGGGCAAAAGTATAATTGCCTGATAGTATATGATTTGTTTTTTTATAGTTCACAGTCATTTTTGCTGTTAACTCAGATCCTTGTGAATTTACTTTGCTAAAATTAACTGGTGACCATATATATCCATTGTCAGTAGGAATCCACATGATCCAATCATTTATGTTCATATGATAATACAGTGCTTCAAAATATAAATCGAATATACCCGTTGTGATTGATGACGATATAGATGCATCCCATGAAAAACCAGTTTCGGGTTTCAAATTAGGATTACCTCCAGGTGCCCAATACAAATCGTTGAGAGTCGGAGTTCTATGGTTATATGCATTCGACGCTTTTAATATTAAATATTGATTAATTAGGAAGTACCTTCCTGAAATGTTATATATACCATATAGCTTTTTATCAACACACTCTGCTGTGGCATCTAAATCGAAATGTAATTTGGGTGTGATACGATACATTGCAAATCCTCGTGCCGTATATGTGTTTCGATGAATAGCTTTACCATCATATGAAGATGATTTTACCATATCATTGCGATAGTTAGCTGTTAATCCTAAATCCCATTTGTATATATTGTCAATGCGATAGTCAATGCGAGTAACAAAGCTATTGTTTTTATTTTTCGATAAATCACTAAAACTACCAAAATTGCGTTTATGATTCATCTTTCCCCATAGATTAGCCATTGTTAATTTAAATTGGTTGATACCTCTATTGGTCTGGTAACTACCTATTATACGTACATTGTTTGAAACCAATGTCTCTTTGGCAGTGGTGTTTGATAATATATTTTGAGGCAATTCTTTGTTATCATATTGATACCAAGTCATCAAATTTAATATATCTTTTTCAGTGGGATTATAAAAAAGTTCTTGCATTACTCCACCTTGTTTGTAGGCTGCATTTTTCCGATTTTCATAAAAAGGTTTATTGCTAAATACTTTATTTAGATATCGATAATCATTGTCAGATTGCTGATAATATCCTTTAGTTGATGAAGTTAGTTTCTTTTTAGTGAAGCGTATTGTTCCGGCTCCAGTTGCAGTATTGTTTGAGCCGTATTCACTCAATAATGAAAAATAAGGCTTAGTTACCGGTTTATCATTACTTCCAAAGTCTACACTTCCGCCTAATGCACCACTACCAGATTGTTGTGCACTTGAGCCATGGTAAAGTGTCACCTTATCAGTGAAATAAACGGGTACTTGCGAAAAATCAAAACTTCCTAATGAAGCCGAATTTAAAGATATACCATTCCAAAGTACTTGCGTGTGATTTGATGATGTACCACGAAATGAAGCAGTCGATAAGGCACCTTGACCTAAGCTTTTAATATTGATAGTACTATGTCGTGTTAATAGTGTTGCTAAATCATTTGCTTTATTTTTGATGAGCAATGTCGAGTCCATTTGAGTTACTTTACTGCCAATACTTGTTTTCTCGATAGGTTTATTGGCCGAAATTGTTGTTTCATTGATTTCATAATGACGTATATTCTCTTTTTCTTCGGTTTGTGCCTGAACCGAAGAAAAAGAGAATATTATGATCAATGATATAACTATTTTATATAGATATTTCATTATAAAAAGTGAATGTAATGAGGGAATATACCAGCACGAAAATATGGTTGATTACGTCCTTCACTATCAAGATAATATTTCACAATGTTTCCACTTCGATCGTATTCAAATACCCGTCCGCGAGTAATCGATCCAAACAAAACTCGAACGATCATGACAGTATTTTCTTTAGTAACTCCAAGTGCATAAGTGGTCCATTCAGGATCATTATTATTATGATTAATAATGGGTTTAGAAGGTGTACTTGGATTATCTGTATCTATAGAGTAGACTTTCGTACCCGAGTTAAAATAAAAATAGCGTCCATCTTTATCTATATCTGAATTTCCCCAACGGCTACTTAATCCGTCAACAAAATACTCATTGATAATTTTTTCTGTATTGGGGTCGATACAAACCACACTACCTGGTGTTAAAGCCCAAATCAATCCACGTTTGTCAATACATATTTTTGAAAAATCGCAGATGGAAAAAGGTTTGTTCTCTGCATTTTTGACAAATCTACGTGCCGAAGCATTCAGATTATCTAAGTCGAATACAGATAATTCAGCTCCGCTAACAAATAGTTTCTTACCAATCAACTTCATTTGAAAAGTTGGGAAATTCATTTTTATGCGTCGACGTATAATTTGACGGTCGGTGCCATGATTAATATCCAATATCATCAAGGATGAAAATTCTGAACTACCTGGAATAGCAGAACTTGATTGATCGGAAACAATAATCGAGTCGCCTCCTAAATGCTCAACATACATCGGTATAATTTGTGTGTTAAGCACCATTGTTTCAACTGTTTTGAAACTTTTTGAGTCAATAACTTCAATTTTTCTTGAATTATTTACTGGAATATAATAGTTATCACCGATCTGTGTTAACGATTGTGGGATATCGCCAAGCACACGATTATTTATTTTTTTGAAAACATCTTGTGTTACTTGTTGATCGTGCGTTACTGTTGTTAATGATCCGGTACCATAACCAAACTGCCCTTCACTAACAACTATAGCCCTAAGCTCAGTTGACGATGGAATAATGACAGATGAGTCAGTGTCTACTTGAGTACACGATGTGACTATCAAAATAGTCACCATCGTTAAAAGAAATTTATACTTCATTGATTTACAGTTAACGTACAATATAAATATATTTAGCTGCAGTACCTACTTTAAACCCATCTTGATGTATGCGTTCCCATTCGCCATTAGAAGCTTGTCGATACTCATAAACTGTACTTGGTTGCGAGGGTGTAAGGCTTTCATCGATAAATAATAACGTACCTTCTTTCGTCATTTTCAAATCATTGACACTACCTGTATGTTCGCGGTGTTCAAAAATAGGATCGTCTGAAAATTCTAAGTTGTCTATCTTTGTTTTGTAGAATGCTTCGTGTGTACGAACATAAATGGTGTTACCATCATTTGACATTGCTATACCGAAAGTTTTGAGTGTTGATGCACTTGGTATTGAAATTTCTTTTATAATTGTTTCGGTTTCTGGATCAATACAGCATAGTTTTGGGTTTTGATCTTTTGGTTTTGTGGCACACCAAATTTTATTATTTTTATCTACAAAAAACGAGGAGTGCTTGCCAAACATTTGACGGTTGTCTTTCATTATACGCATACCTTCCATAGTAATATTATCAGAGTCGAAAAAAGCCATTTGAGAATCGTTATAAGAACCTCCAACAATAATTTTGTTGCCGACTTTGCATGCAGCTGTTACTGTAAAGTCAGTATCAAAACTCGATTTTATTTGTATTTCGTCTCCAATATTCAATAAAGCCATAGAAAAAGGATTATCACTTACCATTATACCCGTTCCTAATGCTAAGTAGTTGTTATCACTAAGATGGCAAATTGAATAAGGGGCAAAATCTCGTCCAAAATCGATTTGTTTTTTTACTTCTAATGTTTTAGCGTCAACTAGTTCAATTTTATTAGCTCCCCAATAGTCGGCAAATGCAATTAAATAACTATTTTGAAAAGGTAACATAAATTGCGGTTCACTACCTAATTCGAGATTATTTGTACTTTTATACAGATCTGATATTATACTTCCATCATATGACATTGATGAAATAGAGGGTTTTTGACCATGAACACTACCGGACTGATTGAGGGTGAAAAAACGAATACCGGTTGGTGGTTCAGGAATGATCTCTTCTATCGAAGTGTCATGGTTTGAACAAGATGAAAAACAAAGTGATGTTGCAATTAAAGCGAAAGAAAAAGCATAAGCTTTAAAAAGATTCTTTTTTCTCATGTTAATGAAATTTTAATTGATAAAAACACCACGAGAAAAAATACAAAGAAATGATAAATTGCCGTATACTGCCTTTTACAAATCTATGGATGCTTTTTTCCCGAAGCATGCGATAAATTATACAATTAGGCCGGTCTTCTGGCTACCTCAAGCCAATTCGTCTTCTCGCAAGATGCAATGACATTGTGAATTGGCTTATTTATAGAGGATTACAGCTGCGGGTACAGCTCCGAAATTTCATCGGATTCCCTAACACAAACTTGTGTTATTTCCTAAATGCGCTGCAAAACTATAAAATAATTATCATATAAAAAGCATCGACCATTCATTTTAATTGCTAGTTGCTTAAACGAATGGCCGATGTTTTTTGTCAATTATCTCTGTTCTCCAAAGTCAGTTTGTTGTTTCTCAACCTCTTTGAGCTTTTCATTATTTATTTTTTTTTGATTTAATTCTTTCATTAAGTCATTAGTGGTTTTTGTTGTGTGATTTCTTTTTTGTTCTTTGTGAGTTTCAATTAATTTTTCGTTTTCATCATGATTGTAAATAAGTGGTATTTGTGGCTTTTCACTAATGATTTCGATGGTTGCACTAACGGGCATTTGCGAGCCTTCAAATAAAACAGAAGCGGTTACCCATATCTTGCCTGGATTTAATGTAGACTGAATTAAGGCAGGAGCTGTCCCCCATTGTACTGTTTGAGGATTAGAGCAGGTTTCAGCACCACCTATGATATTGCCTTCACCTTCAATTTGAAATTTTATATGATAATTGTTAAGGCGTTTAATATTGCCATCTTTATCTGCTATTCCAGCAACAACCGGTATAAAATCAGATCCATCTGCTTTTAGAGTTACATTTTCATGGTCTGTCCATAATACAATTTTTTCGGGTCTACGAGCCGGATAAACTTTGTGTGTAGCTACACATTTTCCATCGATAAATCCTTCGGCCAATAGATAAACGTCCTCCTGTTTCTTGCTTCTAGTTAATTTTTTATCTAACATAAAGTCGTACACATTTTCGAATACCATAATGGGTGATGGCATGCTAGATGGGCTATTCACACGTTTATGTGTTTTAGTATTACCCTCTTTATTGAAGGTTAATCTAACTTCGTCACAATTCGAAAACACCATTACATTTTTATCCGAGAAAGGAGTCATTTCATGAGCAATAAATACCATTGGTCCTGTTTCGAAAAGTTGATTGTCTTGTTGTGTCGATCGTTGTGCTTTGAACATTTGATAAGCATATTTAGGCTGTCTATAAGCATCCATTATTCCTCCATAAAAGGGATCGGGGTGATAACCTCGTTGATGATCGAATGAATGCCAAAGACATCCACCTATATGCTGAGGCGATGTTTCATAAAATGAGTTATAGCAAGTGTACTTATAGTAGGGTTTGGCATAATGTTTAGCTTGTATCAACATAGGTTGCTCTCCCCAATTGCGAGCTACACGACTCGGCGAATTATGAGAATTCCAATTATCAACATTATCGCCCCATTCGCGTGTGAAATAAGTTATTTTCGGATCTATATTTTTAGCAGCCCATTCGCTATCGCCAGTCATAGGATGGCAAAATAAGATTTGAAAATGTTCATGTCCTTTTGCTTCGCTATCGCATCCTGAATAGCAATAGTTATAGGGATATTCACGATCAACAATATCGCGTGTGTTTTTTGCAAAATCTTCAGGATACCATGTTTCATTTAAAATGGGTTCCCACATCCATACCGAAGGATGGTTGCGATCACGTCGAATCATGTTTTTTATATCGCTATATACAAATTCGGCAAACTGTGGCTCGTCATTCCAGAACTGCCATCCGGGGGTATTTACTATCACAAACAGTCCCAATTCGTCGCATGCATCCATAAATGCAGGATCTTGCGGATAATGTGCATTTCGAATTACTTTTAGTCCGGCATCTCTTAACTTCTTTGCGTCTCTCCAATGTGTATTATTGGGTACAGCATTGCCCACAAGAGCAAAATCTTGATGACGATTAGCTCCCATAATTGGGCCATCGTAAGGTTTGCCATTGAGCCAAAATCCTTTTTCTCCTTTAAACTCAATACTTCTAATTCCGATTCTTCTACGATACCCATCTATAATGTTTCCTTTATTATCACATATCTTCACAACCAAATTGTATAAGGTGGGCGATTCAGGGCTCCAAAGTTGCGGTTGTTGAAGTATGATTTTATTTTTCGAAGTTAAGGTTTTGCCTTTACTCACTTGAATGTTGTTTTTAGAGCTTGCTACCTTAATGCCGTTCGTATTTAATAAATCGTACTGTACATATCCCGAAAACTTCTTGTCCGTATCATTCATCACTTGAGTTTGTAGTAAGATATCGGCCGATGTTTGAGACACATTATCATAGGCAACAAATAAGCCTCCTCCCGCCACATGATATACATAATTGGGGTCGGTAATATATAAATTATTGTGAGCAATGAGCCAACAGTCTCTATAAATGCCTCCAAAGTAACAAAAGTCTAAAACATCTTGCGCTTTTCCGGGAGGATAACTTGGATTATCACTATTGTCGGTACATACAGCTATTACGTTATCATTATCCCATTTCACTAAATCGGTAACATCAACTATTGCCGGTAGATATCCACCATATTGTGTTTTAGCCAACTTACCATTGATATATATATCGCTTTTGCCCATGATGCCCTCAAAATGTAGAAACAGTTTTTTATTTTTCATTTCATTGGTTGGCGCGAAATGTTTTCTGTACCACGTTACCCCTTGATAGTTTATTCCTCCACTAGCTTCTGCTGGTATATATTCAATGCCATGTGGCAGTGAAACGATCGACCATGATTGATCATCAAAATCAATCGCTTCTGCACCTGCGATGTTGCCTTTGAAGAATCTCCATGCCGGATTCATTGAATATGCCTCTCTACCGGTATTAGGAAGTTGATAAAAACCAGCAGTCGAATATTGTGGTTCATATGTATTTTGTGCACTGATTGTTGTTATATTGGTATTCATAAAAAGCAGTAGGAAGCCAATACAGTGTAATAATTTTTTCATGGTGTTTATACTTTGATGTTAGGATTGAAAAGGTTGAAATCAGATGGATCGCAATAATTTGTTAGCAGTAACTAGTCAATCGCATTTATTCAATGCCGTCTTGATCAGGATTTTTCTCTTTATAATAATTGATTCGTTCAGTCCATGGGCGATATTCAAAAGGGAATACATGATTTTTCATTGCCCAGTTATTCCATTTTTTCTCTAAAGATTTTGCAATTTGCTCATATTGACTCGAAACATCATTTTGCTCAAAAGGATCTATATCTAAATTAAATAACTCCCAGTTAGTTTTGCCATTATTTCTCACTAACTTCCAATGGTCTGAAATAATGGCACAAGATGTTTGATGTTCAAAAAATAAATCGCGTTTTTTTATCTTTTTATTTTTAAGTATCGGTGTTAAACTGACCCCTTGTAGAGCCACTTTATTATCGCTAAATTTAGATGGGTATTTAATAGATGCCATATCTAAACAAGTAGGAAATATATCGATGATGTGTGCAGGAATGGTAGAAATCTGCTTCTCGAAATCACTATTTATATTTTTTCCGTAAGTTAAAATCATGGGCGTGCTTGTACCTCCATTATAACACCACTGCTTATAACTTCTATAAGGTGTATTACTTAAATCGGCCATTAGTTGCTTAATAAATCCGCCTTCGCTTGTCGAACCGTTATCGCTCAAAAAGATAAATATCGTGTTATCTAGTTCTTGTTTTTCTCTTAAAGTATTTATCACTTCACCAATACCATCGTCCATAATTTCGATCATAGCCGCATAGGTAGCCATATCGTTTATCCATTTTTCTTTCTGATTGTCCGACAAACTATCCCAACTAGGCCTATTCATATTAAACTCTTTTTTATGTGTGGGCAGTTGAAAGTCACTATCTATAATACCTAGTGATTTTAATCTTGCGAAACGCTTCTCTCTCAATATATCATATCCCACCTTATAGCGAGCCATGCATTGATCAATTCTATTTTGGGGTGCTTGCAAAGGTAAGTGAGGTGCGTAGTGAGCAATATACATAAACATCGGTTTATGTTTTGGGTGCGAGTGGATGAAACTAACTGCCGAATCGGTGATAGCAGTTGTATAATAGTAGTCGTCGGGTAAGGTAGTGACGGGTTCGAGATTATTGTATAATGGTTTTGGTGTTATGTAGCTTCCTCCTCCTGCCAAACAACCATAATACTTATCGAAACCACGTTGAGTGGGATAGCTTCCGTTGGGTTTACCAAATGATCCGTATAATGATACATGCCATTTCCCACTCATATAGGTAGAATAGCCATTGTTTTTGAAAACTTCGGCAATAGTTGGAACTGTTTTCGAAATTTGTCCTCTATAGCCTGGTCGATGTTCATCTACTTCGGCCATCCACCCAATGCCAGCATTGTGTTGATAATATCCCGTTAATAATGATGCTCTACTAGGGCAGCTGCGACCTGTATTTTTGAATTGAGTAAAATTATGTCCTGATTCAGATAATAAATCAATATTAGGTGTATTTATCTCGCCACCAAAACACGCTAAATCAGAGAATCCCATGTCATCACACATAATCAATACGATATTGGGATGTTGGTTTGTGTTTTGCGAAAATAAAAGAAAAGGGCTAGTGGCGGCCATGAGCATAGATGATACTGCCAATTTTTTATGCATATGTAAAGGGTTCTATAAATAATATTAGAGTTACGATTCTTGCCGATTTGATATTTTATAGTTGTTTTGTTTTGACAATTGATATCAAAATATTCAAATTAATTCATCATTCGATACTTTTTGCAATAATACTAATTATTGATGAAAGCCCCAAAGAAATAGAATCATATATTTGATACATTTGTTTGTTAAGGTCGTTTTTAGAATTATAAGGACGAGGTGGTGTTATTTTGAATTTTTATCGGGTGTTGGATAAACTTTTTTATAATCAAAAGTGTATTATTCAAATTATAATTGTATGAACTTATTAAAATTAATATTATGGTTGAAGAAATTAGTAAAGATCCCGTTTTTGATGGTATTGGTTATGAACCATCTTTATATTCGCGTGTATTATATGTACCTATGAAAACCGATTATGATCATACGGTTTACGACAATAGAAATAAAGATAAAAATAAAAAGATCATGGTGGTTTGCACCGAAGATCGTTATCTCACGATGTCAAATGGTAAGAAGTTTTCTACCGGCAACCATCCAGTAGAAACATTAGTGCCTTTGCTACATTTGCAGGCAGCAGGGTTTGGTATTGATATCTATACTGCAACGGGTAAACCGGTATGTTTGGAAATGTGGGCAATGCCTACCGAAGATGAAGCAGTGAAAAGTATTTATGATGAATTAAAAGTGCAGCTAGATGCCCCTAAAAGTTTAAAAAAATTGGTAGCCAATGATATGAAGTCAGAGGGTGAGTATGTGGCTGTTTATTTGCCGGGCGGACATGGTGCACTCATTAGTTTGCCTACAAATGAGGATTTAGAGAAAGTGATTGATTGGGTAGTTAAAACTGATAAATATATGATGGCTTTATGTCACGGACCGGCAGCTTTACTTTCGGCCTCGCTTAATATTGATCAAGAAAATTATCCATACAAGGGGTATAAAATGTATTCTTTCCCCGATGTAATTGATAAGCAGCTTCCTGCTATAGGGTATTTACCAGGAGATCTTCCATGGTATTATGGCGAAAAGTTGACAGCGCTAGGTATGACACTATTAAATCAGAACATTACCGGTGCATGTATGGTCGATCGTAAATTGTTGAGTGGCGATAGTCCGTTGGCAGCCAATGCTTTTGGTAAGATGTGTGCCAACACTTTACTTAATGGCTGAGAAGTATAACCGAAAAAATTACCGCATTCAATGTAACATTTATCAAGCATGAATGTTACATTGAATGCGGTAAATCAATACATTTATAATCTATGAATGTGACGTTTTTAGTTTGATACTTAAAACATATACATTGCCACTCCTACAATTCGTTGGTTATGTACTGCCGAACTATTGTTAACACGACCGTTTTTGTAATTGATATTTCCATACCATGCCGATGTAGAAGAATATTCAACTCCAAAACACCAATGAGGAAGATTGTAGGATAGCTCAATACCTGCCGAGAATAATTGATCGATATCTGTTCCTAGGCCATAAAGTTTGCTTACCTCTTGACCTGCCCCTAAGTTTTTAGTATATCCTAAAAATACCCCCGGCTTCCATTTCTTACCATATACTACATTAAGCCATGTATTTGAATTGCGCAATGGAGCATAAGTTTCTTTTCCATTGTTCGGATCTATCGATGTTACGCCATAACCACCAATCATAATCAATTGAGTTAAATTACTACCTAACACCGATTTTGCAGCAACCAACCAGTTGTCGTTCGTATATCTTAAATAACCCTCGTATGATAGTGAATTAACGCGTGCATTGGTTTTGTATATTTTTTCAGATTGAATACCATCGACATTACTAATTACACTCGATTGTGTACGTGGCATTATCGAAAGAAAATCAATTCCAACGCCAAACAACCAATTGTCAAGGCTATAGCTTATACCGGCATACAATTCAGGAACACAGCTATCCTTTATATAATTCACACTGCGCGTATTGTTAGGGCCAATCGATTGAAATTGTGATTGCCATAACAAAGCACCTGTAGCTTGAAACCCATCGAACTGATGGCGATAACGGATTTGTGGAGCACGGCTAAATGGTTGAAAAGGAGCACCTGTACATAAATTCATGACTTTGGGATATACCTCACCAAAAAGAGGATGCCATGTCTGACCTAATAATAAATCAGATTGTTTCCAATTTAACTGTACAAAGGCATGACGCATCCGAACAGTATAGAGTGTGGTACCAGCACCTCTAAAATCGCCTTCTATTTTTGCAAATGTAGTAGCATTACCAATTTTAGGTCCGTTGATGTTTACCCCAAAACGGGTAGTCAATGCATAAAAGTTTCCGCTGAAACGTGCATTTAAATCTTTTCCATCGGCATCGGGAAGTTTATTTAACGGATACATATAAAACAGTCCGTCAATCAGCTCTTGGTTTGCACGGCTATTATAAAAGATGTCAGTGCGAATTTGACCGTAAAATTTGAATTTAAACTTTTTGTCTTGTGCGAAGATACTTAGACAGCTTAAGCATAAAAGGGTAGCCATCAACATGTTTCTTTTACTCATGATAAATGTGATGTATTTGTATTGTATTAATGGCGCAAAGGTATGTATTTTATTTTGAATAGATTATTTTTATTTAGTGTCATTTTGGCAGAATGTTATGACGATATTATCGTAAAAACATTTTGGCATAGTTTTGGTTATTTATGTTGTGTCTTTGTATAACTTCAAACAAAGATTCAACTAAATATATAAATAATCATTAAAATAAAAGTAATTATGAACATTAAACCATTAGCAGACAGAGTGTTGATTCTTCCTGCACCAGCAGAAGAAAAAACAATTGGCGGTATTATCATCCCTGATACAGCAAAAGAAAAACCTTTGAAAGGTGAAGTTGTGGCAGTAGGAAACGGTACTAAAGATGAGGAAATGGTACTAAAAGTAGGTGATACTGTATTGTATGGAAAATATGCAGGTACCGAACTTGAAATGGAAGGTACTAAATACTTAATCATGCGTCAGAGCGATGTACTTGCAATTTTGGGTTAATAATATTAATATAAATCTCATTTTTAAATAAGATATAAATCATGGCTAAAGAAATTTTATTCAATATAGAAGCTCGCGATCAACTTAAAAAAGGTGTTGACGCTTTGGCTAACGCAGTAAAAGTAACATTAGGTCCTAAAGGTCGTAATGTAATTATCGAAAAGAAATTTGGCGCACCTCATATTACTAAAGATGGTGTAACAGTTGCCAAAGAAATTGAATTGTCGGATGCTTATCAAAATACAGGTGCCCAATTAGTTAAAGAGGTAGCATCTAAAACTGGTGATGATGCTGGTGATGGTACTACTACTGCTACTGTATTGGCACAAGCAATTGTAAACGAAGGTTTAAAAAATGTGACTGCCGGTGCAAGTCCTATGGATATCAAACGTGGTATAGATAAAGCCGTTGCAAAAGTTGTTGAGTGTATTAAAGGTCAAGCCGAAACTGTAGGTGACAACTATGATAAGATTGAACAAGTAGCAACTATCTCTGCCAACAATGATCCTACCATTGGCAAATTGATTGCTGATGCAATGCGTAAAGTATCGAAAGATGGTGTTATCACTATCGAAGAAGCTAAAGGTACTGAAACGAATATAGAAGTGGTAGAAGGAATGCAATTCGATCGTGGTTATCTTTCTCCATACTTCGTAACCAACACTGAAAAGATGGAATGCGAAATGGAAAAACCATACATCTTAATATACGATAAGAAAATTTCGAACTTAAAAGATTTCTTACCAATTCTAGAACCGGCTGTTCAAACAGGACGTCCGCTATTAGTAATTGCCGAAGATGTTGATAGCGAAGCATTAACTACATTAGTCGTAAACCGTTTGCGCTCTCAATTGAAAATCTGTGCAGTGAAAGCTCCAGGTTTTGGCGATCGTCGTAAAGAGATGTTAGAAGATATTGCTATCCTTACAGGTGGTATCGTAATTAGCGAAGAAAAAGGTTTGACTTTAGAACAAGCGACTCTCGAAATGTTAGGTACGGCCGATAAAGTAACTGTTTCGAAAGATAATACCACTATCGTAAATGGCGCAGGCAACAAAGAAGCTATTACCGAACGTTGCAATCAAATTAAAGCTCAAATCGTTGCAACCAAATCTGATTATGATCGTGAAAAACTTCAAGAACGCTTGGCTAAAATGTCGGGTGGGGTAGCTGTACTTTATGTAGGTGCTGCTTCTGAAGTTGAGATGAAAGAAAAGAAAGATCGCGTAGATGACGCATTGCGTGCAACTCGTGCGGCTATCGAAGAAGGTATTATTCCTGGTGGTGGTGTAGGTTATATTCGTGCTATCGATTGTCTTGAAGGTATGAAAGGCGATAATGCTGACGAAACAACCGGTATCGAAATCATTAAACGTGCCATCGAAGAACCACTTCGCCAAATTGTATTCAACGCAGGCAAAGAAGGTGCTGTAGTAGTGGCTAAAGTACGCGAAGGAAAAGGTGATTATGGTTACAATGCTCGTATGGATATTTACGAAAATCTTTATGCGGCAGGTGTTGTAGATCCAGCTAAAGTTACTCGCGTTGCACTTGAAAACGCAGCTTCTATTGCAGGTATGTTTTTAACTACAGAATGTGTGATTGTTGAGAAAAAAGAAGATAAACCCGAAATGCCAATGGGTGCACCAGGTATGGGCGGTATGGGTGGTATGATGTAATATTATCACTTATCATAAAAAAAAATCCCCATTTCAGTCGATTTCTGAAGTGGGGAATTTTTTATGTTACTTATTGTTCTAAAATATCTCTTTGATATGTTTAAAGTTAGAATCGATGATATCAATGACTTCTTGTGAACGACCATCTATCATTAATTTGTACATGAACTTAGTGAAACCTTCCACTTGATCTTTGTCAATGATAGGTGGCATAGCAAGGGCATTAGGATCGGCCATTACATTAATTAAAACAGTACCTTCAGTGAAGAAAGCTTCTTTTAATGTATCTTCTACCATTTTAGGATCGTGTATTACAAACGACTTTAATAACTGCAATCGTCGAATAGCTTTGTGGAATTAGTTTCTTGAAAATAACGCATGCCAAACTCTATGGAAGATATGGTTGATGCAATAGCAATAACCGGATCTCCCGAACGGTGAGCATCATCATTTATTAGATGTACATGACCTGGGCCACTACTACCTGCACAACATGCTATATTTCCGGTTAATTGGGCTTCTGCTACCGATGCATATGCACCAACCTCTTTATGTCTTACATGGATCCATTCGATATTACCGTTTTCTCTAACTACATTATTTACTTCATTTAAGCTATCGCCAGTGATGGCATAAATACGTTTAATATCATTTTTTTCGAGACAATCTACCAATTGTTGTGCTATTTTTTTCGCTATATCCGTGTTAAAATATTAATGATTAATACTTAAATATTATAAGGATGCATAATCATTAAAGTTTATCTATTGTTTTAGTTTATTGACGATTAACGATATATTTATCGTAGGTGTAAAATGATGATTAGTTATGTTCTGCTAAAAATGAAGTTTCCTTACTAACAAATGATATAGGTTTGATGTTATAATATATAACTGTTAATTTATTCAATCTACGATAATATGGCTATGGACTGTTTTGATAAAAAGGAAATAGGTATGAGTGCCGGGAAATTATGGCATTTACTTAGTGACAACAACAAATGGAATTTCGAAGATCTAAAAAAGGCTTCTGATCTTAGCGATATCGAATTGGCAGCTGCTATGGGATGGCTTGCCCGTGAAGATAAGATTGAGATTATTTGTACGGATGATCACGAAATAATGGTCTATTTGAATGTTAATGTTTTTATTGGTTAGTAAATGTTTTTACTAAAGAAATAAATAATGAAATAATTATTATAGACAAAAAGCAGGTTA
>DKPN01000062.1:15324-39269 GCA_002471195.1 Bacteroides sp. UBA7333 | reverse complement strand
TAACCTGCTTTTTGTCTATAATATCAACTGAAAATCTTTAACATCAATCCATCTATTAAATTTGTAACCGACTTCTTTAAAATGCGAAACTTGTGTAAAATTGAATTTTCTATGAAATGCGATGCTCGTTTCGTTGCCATCGGTAATACATGCAATTAGGCTGTGATACTTTCGTTTTCTACATTCATCAATAAGTTTTGCCATTAATAACAAGCCAATGCCTTTACCAATAGATTGTTTCTCTATATATATTGTCGATTCGAAAGTATGACTATATGCTGCTTTTTCTTTCCATGGGTGAACATAACAATAACCGGTAACACGATTATTTTCCTCGAAAACAAAAAAAGGATATTGTCGACATAATGTCTCGATTCGATTTTTTATCTCTTCAACGCTGATGCATTTAGTTTCGAAAGTTATAACACTATTGGTGATATATTCATTATAAATATTGGCGATATCTTTACTATCGTTAGTTGTAACACTTCTAATCATTTTTGTTGATCATTTAATGTCTATATTGGGATTTCGCATACAAATATAGCTTGAATCATTTTATATCCCACATTAAATGTATTTATTCAAAAATGAATGAATGTATATCTACTGTTTTTTTGGCAATTTCAGTTCTATAATAAAAGCTATTAATAAGCCTAAGCCACCAAATATTAATGTGCATGAACCATAAACTATACCCATTGTCTGTTTTAAATGATAAGTAGGTTCGATGCTATTTGGTATACTAAGCATGCAAATAATGAAACCTATTAATAAGCCTAGTCCAATTCCTACTAATAAACATCCCAGTTTTAGAGCATTAAAGTTGTTATTAGCCATTTGCAACTCACCTGCCTTTATATTTCCTGTCAATTCGGTGTATGTGAGCTTTTCAATTAATAAAATTCGTTCTCTACGGCGTGCAAATAATTCGAAAATTTTGTAGGTAAAAAATGCGATAATTCCCATAATGGTGGGTACCATAATAAAGTCCATCATAGTGTAATTTTTTTAATTAATTATTTTTGTTCATTTATCGAATATATCGTTCTTTGTATTGTTTGACGCATATTGTGCAAGAAAGGTTACAAATAAATATTTTTTTATTGTAACCTTTTAGCGATAGTTGCGTTAAATAAATGCTATGGAGAAACAAGATGAATCATTATATATAATGCGCATATTAAATGGCGAAACCCATTTGTATTCAATATTTATCGATAATTATAGTAAAGCGATGTATGCTTTGATTGTACAAATCGTGAACTCTCCAGAATATGCAGAAGAATTGGTACAAGATAGTTTTTTAAAAGCTTTTAAGTCGTTGGCTTCTTATAATGGTGATTGTCGTTTTTCGACGTGGCTTTATCGTATTTCTTATAATATAGCAATTTCGGCAACTCGGAAACGTCCACAGCCAGTGTGTTTTATCGATGAAAACACAATCAATAGTGTGTCCGATGAACTTGCTTCTCAATGGATGGAGGAATCGGAATCCCAAGAAAAAATATCACTTTTGATAGAGGCTATAGAAAAATTGATGCCAGATGAGAAGGCTTTAATAACACTTTTCTATATGGAAGAAAAGAGTATAGAAGAGGTTAGTAAAATTATGAAATTAACGACTGCAAATATTAAAGTTCGGTTGCATCGTACGCGCAAGAAGTTATATTTATTAATGACTAAAAATTATCAATAACATGATAAAGGAACGAGATTCTATATTGAAGGAAGCATTAAAAAAGAGGCAACGACAAAGTTTGTCTTCTAATTTTTCACATCGAATGATGAATGAAATTTACGATGAGGAAATAAAAATAAAGCGGAAGAGTATGCAAATAACATATTTTCTGATGGCTTTTGCAATATCAATAATATTAACTGGAGGTATACTGGGCATCTATTTATATGCAGATTTCTCTTTTATTTCTCTTGTTGATAAGTTTAAGCAGGTGATTTATTCTGGTAATATTAGTTTTTATATTTATATATTTATACCGATGTTAATTCTATTATTTTTAGATGATCGATTGCGAAAATGGTATTGGAAACATAAATTTAAATAGTACTGTTTGAATGAAAATTTATAAAAAAGCTCCAATTTCTATTACTAGGAATTGGAGCTTTTTAGTGTGTTGAGACAAATCTAGATTACTGAATCAATTTTTCAGCATCTAAGAAATCTGCTTCAATATCTTTGAAGTAACGGTATGTACCTACTTTGATTTCTGCTGTAGCAGCATCATCACAAACGATGATACCTTTTTCATGCATTTGCAATGCGCTGATAGTCCACATTTGATTGATTGAACCTTCAACAGCATGACGCAATGCGCGCGATTTGTTATGTCCGTTTACAATAATCATTACTTCGCGAGCCGACAAAACTGTACCTACACCTACAGTTAAAGCTGTTTTAGGAACTTTGTTGATGTCATTGTCGAAGAAACGTGAATTAGCGATAATTGTATCGGTTGTCAACGTTTTTTGACGAGTACGTGATGCCAATGAAGAGCCTGGTTCGTTGAAAGCAATATGTCCATCAGGGCCAATGCCACCCATAAACAAATCAATTCCACCATAAGATTTGATTTTTTCTTCATAACGTTCGCATTCAGCATCAAGATCGGCAGCATTACCATTTAAAATGTTGGTGTTTTCTGCTTTAATGTTGATGTGGTTAAAAAAGTTATTCCACATGAATGAGTAATAGCTTTCAGGATGATCTTGCGGTAAACCTACATATTCATCCATATTGAAAGTAACTACGTTTTCGAATGAAACGATACCTTTTTGGTTCAAATCAATTAATTCTTTGTACATGCCAAGAGGTGATGAACCTGTAGGACATCCCAAAACGAATGGTTTTTCTGCAGTAGGAGCCGCTTTTCTAATTTTAGCAGCCACATAATGAGCAGCCCATTTTGATACCGATTGGTAATCGGGCTGAATGATTAATCTCATAATATTGTCTTTTTATTGGGTTTATGAATTTTTATTTTCTATCGGCTATAAGACGTTGAGCCAACTGTGCACCTAATGCTTGGCATTGTTCGTAAGTGGAAGCACTCATTGATTGTTTCATTTCAACAGGGCTACCTATTACTTCGAATCCGCTTTGTGTAGCAAATTCGCCCATACGTTTAACAGCAGCTCCTGCCCAAGTGAATGAACCGAATAATCCTAAATAACGAACCTTAATTTCACGAATCAATATTTTCGAAATAAGGGCTTCGATTTCAGGATATATTTGATTACTATAAGTTGGTGATCCGATAATCAAGCCTTTATATTTGAAAATATCAGCCAGAATATAGGACGGATTGCTTTTACTAACATTATGCATTACGATATTTTTGATACCTTGTGCAGATAGTTCGGCTGCAATAACTTCGGCCATTTGTTCTGTATTGCCATACATGCTACCGTAAGCTATCACTACACCTTCTTCGGCTTCGTAGCGACTCAAACGGTCGTATATATCCACTACCTTTCCAATGTTTTCTGTCCATACCGGTCCGTGAGTCGAACAAATAGTTGAAATAGATAGTCCGGCAAGTTTTTGAAGAGCTCTTTGAACTGGACTACCATATTTCCCAACAATGTTTGAGTAATAACGTACCATTTCATCCCAATAAATATCTGTATTGATGCGAGTATCGAGAAATCCACCATTCAATGTGCCAAAACAACCAAATGCATCACCTGCAAACAAGATGTTTTCGGCACTATCGAAGGTCATCATTGTTTCGGGCCAATGCACCATGGGCGTCATATGGAATGTCAATTTGTGATAACCTAAATCGAGTGTATCACCATCTTTAACTATATGCTGATCTTCAGCCAAACCATAATATCCTTGCACCATTCCGAAGGTCAATTTATTGCCTACTAACTTAATGTTGGGATAGTGTTGTTTTATCAAGCGGATAGAACCAGAATGATCGGGCTCCATATGATTGATAATAAGATAATCAATTGGTCTATCGCCAATCACATTTTGTATTTTTTGAAGATATACTTCGAAGAAATTTATATCTACCGTATCAATAAGAGTTATTTTTTCATCATCTATAAGATATGAATTATAAGATACTCCGTATGGCAATGGCCACATACCTTCGAAAAGGTGTTTGTTTCGGTCATTTACACCTACATAGTGTACTTTTCCTTTGATCAATGAATTCTGTTTCATTTTTATTGATTTGGATTTTATTTTATTTTTCTTTGTACAAAGATACCATTTTTTCTTAAAGCTTATATTTCTTACCCTGATATGAATCTCTTTCTTTCATTCTTTTTTGAATACGGGCAGTAATTTCAAAATTTTTTAATCCCCAATCGGGAGCTATGAGCAAGTGACGGGGCGATTGCGATATGAATCTTTCTACTACAATGTCGCTTCTTAGATGTTCGGTATAGTCGATTACTAAATCAATATATTCGTCAATATTGTGATATAGATGAAACGATTGTGGATCTATATCGTATTCATGCGCCATGCGTGTGCCTTTAATCAATTGTAATTGGTGCAATTTGATAGTGCTAATGGGAAGATCCGATAATTCTTGCGCTTGTTTTACGATGGTTTCTTTGCTTTCGCCCGGTAACCCTAATATTACATGTGCTCCAGTAAGAATACCTTTATCAGCCGTTTTACGAATGGCCTCTATTGATTCTTCATACGAATGACCTCTGTTGATACGTTGCAATGTTTCATTTGAAGTACTTTCTACGCCATATTCAACTAAAAGAAAGGTGCGTTTATTCAATTGTTCGAGATAATCGAGTAGGTTATCGGGCATACAGTCAGGGCGTGTGCCAATTACCAATCCAACTACATCGGGCACCGACAATGCTTCTTCGTATTTTTTCTTTAAATTTTCAATATTTTCGTACGTGTTGGTATATGCTTGAAAATAGGCAAGATACTTCATTTCGGGGTATTTGCGTGCAAAAAAAACTTTCCCTTCTTCGAGTTGTTGTGTGATGGTTTTTTCTGTTTTGCAATAATCAGGATTAAAGGTTTGGTTGTTGCAGTAAGTGCATCCTCCTTTTCCTTTT
Organism: Bacteroides sp. UBA7333; assembly: GCA_002471195.1. Lineage (GTDB taxonomy): Bacteria > Bacteroidota > Bacteroidia > Bacteroidales > Bacteroidaceae > Bacteroides. The sequence goes on along the minus strand of DKPN01000062.1, from coordinate 34,205 downwards.
GAACCATCGCGATTGGGGCAGGTGAAACCTGCGTTAAGTGATATCTTTTGTACTTTAAACGGGAAATGTTTTTTTAAGAACCCTGTAAAATCATTATATAATAAGTGCTGCGGCATGTATTGGCTATTTTTGATAGTGTGCTACAAAAATAACCAATAATTATTACTTTTCACTGCTATAAACTCTTAATACTTATCTGTATAAATGTTAACATTTATCAGGTTAGTTCTTAACATTTAATTTGATGAATATTGAAGTTTATCAAGAGGGTGATATCGTGAGCAATTCTGATAATGTAGTCATGATAGAACGATGAGGATATGAGGCTAAATCTTTGCGATTAGTCATGCCATATAATATTCCTGCAAAGTCAACATTTGCATCTTGTGCCGCTTGCGCGTCCACTTCATTATCGCCTATATATAGTGTGTGATGTTTATCTGCATTTAAAGAATCTAAAGCCTTTAAAATACCTTCGGGCGATGGCTTGTGAAGTTTTACATCTTCACCACCGACAATGACATCAAAAAAGTTTTCTGGAAATTCTGATTCAACCAGTTCTTGTATGCGATATCGGTATTTGGTCGATATAATACCTAGTTTACAGCCTCGTTTTTTAAGTTGCGACAAAACTTGTATTGTCTCAGGATAGAGCTGCGTATTGATTGTCATGTGGGTATTGGCTTCATGTTCATATTCTTTTCGAAATTTAAATAGAGTATCTTCATGAACTATGCCAGTTAAGGTGGAAAACGAACTTTCGAGTGTTTTTCCGATGGTTCGTTTAATATCCTCATCGGTGGGAAGCATATAACCGTAACGGGTAAGTATAATGCGGAAACATTTTACAATGCCTTTCGATGAGTCGGCCAGTGTATAATCAAAATCGAAAAGATATGTAGTATATTGCATGTTGCTTTGTTTTTAAAACAAAGGTATAAAAAAAGTGTCTTCTCATTTCTGAAAAGACACTTTATTATTGAAAGCTTAGTTTGATTATACCAAGAATCCAAGCAAGATACCGGCAGCTACTGCCGAACCGATAACACCTGCTACATTAGGACCCATAGCATGCATCAATAGGTAGTTGGTTGGATCATATTCTAGACCTACTACTTGAGAGATACGAGCTGAATCGGGTACTGCAGATACTCCAGCGTTACCAATAAGCGGATTGATTTTATTGTCTTTCTTCAAGAATAAATTGAAGAGTTTAACAAACAATACACCCGAAGTGGTAGCGATGATAAACGAGAATGCACCTAATGCGAAAATCTTAATTGAATCGGGGGTAAGAAACTCTGATGCTTGAGTCGAAGCACCTACGGTTATACCTAACAAAATAGTGATCGTATCGATAAGCGGACCACGAGCTGTTTCTGCTAGGCGGCGAGTAACACCACTCTCTTTCAAAAGATTTCCAAAGAATAACATACCCAATAATGGTAAGCCAGAAGGCACTAAGAAGGTTGTTAACAACATACCAACAATAGGGAAAATCACTTTTTCGGTATGCGAAACTACACGAGGAGGTTTCATACGTATTAAACGCTCTTTCTTTGTGGTGAATAGCTTCATGATAGGCGGTTGTATAACTGGTACTAATGCCATATATGAATAGGCTGATACCGCAATGGCACCCATTAGGTTGGGAGCCAATTTAGATGAAAGGAAGATAGCCGTAGGACCATCTGCTCCACCAATAATACCAATCGCACCAGCTTGCATTGGGTTGAAACCAATAGCAAGGGCAATCATATATGCTCCAAATATACCAAATTGAGCTGCAGCACCAATCAACATTAATTTAGGATTAGAAATCAATGCCGAAAAGTCGGTCATTGCCCCGATACCCAAGAAAATGAGTGGTGGATACCATCCCGAACTAACTCCGGAGTATAGTATGTTCAATACCGAACCTTCTTCGTAAATACCGACTTTTAAGCCTGCATCCATATTGAAAGGAATATTGCCAATTAATATACCAAATCCAATTGGAATCAATAGCATTGGTTCGAATTCGTGTGCAATCGCTAGATAAATAAATATCAAGCCAATCACAATCATTGCAATATGTCCCCAAGTCGCGTTAGCGAATCCTGTGTATGTCCAGAAGTCGGCAAGATTGCCTCCTAAAAAACTAAAAAAGTCTCCCATAATTATTCAATGATTACAAGGTCAGTACCTTCAAGAACAGACTCACCTTTGCCAACATTGATTGCTGTAATTTTGCCGTCTCTGTCTGCGTTGATGTTATTTTCCATTTTCATTGCTTCAAGAATGATAATAGTCTGTCCTTTTTTTACAGTGTCTCCAACATTTACTTTGATATCAAGGATTACACCTGGAAGAGGTGATTTAACTCCTGATTTACCTGATGCCGACGCAGCTGGTTTTACAACTGGTGCTGATGCAGCAGCAGGAGCTGCAGGGCGTACTACCGGACGAGTAGGAGCTGGTTTAGCAACTTTCTCCATTTCTACGTTATAAGGAGTACCGTTCACTTCAACATGAGCAATATTGTCTTCAATATCTCCGATGGTTACTTTATATAAGTTACCATTGATTTTATATTTGTATTCTTTCATTGTTTTACGATTTTATTGAGTAATTTACTTTTTGGGAGTTTCACGCAAGGTGTAAATTTTAGAACTCCATGGTGAATATGCACGTTTCACACGGTTGATGGTCAACACTGTGTCTTCTACATCATGCACATCACTTTGCATTTCGTGCATTGCCAAAGCAATAGCAGCAAATACTTCGCTTGGAGCTTCACCCAATTTCTTATCCTTCGCTTCTTTTAAATCAGTAATACCTTTAACTTTCATAGCATTGCGTCTACTAAGTCTAACTGATATTTTTCCGATAATTTTAAAGATAATGAATAGAAGTATTAGACCGGCAAATACCACGCACATAGCAGATATGGCCATACCTACACCGGAACCATCGCTAACCAAGAAATTTTCCATCTTAGCATTGTTGTCGATTGTCATATTGTTGGTACTTGGAGTCACATATCTCTCTTCAGAACCGTCTTTTACTTGCCATTCGCTTGCAGCATCACTTACACGAGCATACGATTGGTCTACTGTAAGTAAGCCTGCGGGAATTGCAATTTGATCGAGAAGTTTACCACCTGCATCGTATAAACCAATCCAATTGGCTGTTGATGGGTTTAACTTAAAGTTGGTATGGAATGTGCCACGTTTTGGCTCACCATCTGCCCAAAATAAAGTATGCTGACGCGGTTTGACTGAAGTAAGAATATCACCTTTAGGGATAAAATAAGTTACTGTATCTCCAGGTTGATTGCTCACTTTAATTAAATGCCCAGCCAAGTCACTACTTGCAAAAGATTTATTAAATATTTCAATCCATGCGTTATGCATGCCATAGTCATCTTGAAGATTGCTTTGATTCTCAATCAAGACTTCATTCAGCAACAGTTTTTCGTTGGGCGCTTTTTCTTTACATGATGTGCAGAAAGCAATCGCTAACAATAAAACTGTATATATTCCAAATTTATTTTTATTCATAATTAATCTCATTTTTATTATAAATAAGGATTACAATGGAATGTTACCATGTTTTTTAGCAGGGTTGTTCAATTTCTTAGTTTGCAATTGTTGCAAGGCACGAATGATGCGGAAGCGTGTGTTACGTGGTTCGATTACATCATCAATATAACCATATTTTGCAGCATTATATGGATTCGCAAACAGTTTAGTATACTCTGCTTCTTTTTCAGCTAAGAATGCAGCTGGATCAGCTTGTTCTTTTGCCTCTCTTGCATAAAGTACTTCTACCGCTCCTGCACCTCCCATTACAGCAATTTCTGCTGTTGGCCATGCATAGTTCATGTCACCACGGAGTTGTTTACAGCTCATTACGATGTGTGAGCCACCATACGATTTACGCAAAGTAACGGTTACTTTTGGTACAGTAGCCTCTCCATATGCATAAAGCAATTTTGCGCCATGAAGAATCACACCATTGTATTCTTGTCCTGTACCCGGAAGGAATCCTGGAACATCTACCAATGATACGATTGGGATATTGAATGCATCGCAGAAACGAACAAAACGGCCTGCTTTTCTAGAAGCATTACTATCCAATACACCAGCAAGATATTTTGGTTGATTTGCTACTATACCTACAGATTGACCATTGAAACGAGCGAAACCGATAATAATATTTTTAGAGTAATCTTTTTGTACTTCAAGGAACTCACCATTATCAACGATAGCAGCAATAACTTCATACATATCGTATGGTTTATTAGGACTATCAGGAATAATTTCGTTCAACGAATCTTCTAAACGATCGATAGGATCGGTACATTCTAGTAGCGGAGCTTCTTCAAGATTATTTTGAGGAATGAAGCTTAATAATTTGCGTAGCAATGCCAAACCTTCTTCTTCAGTTTCAGCAGTGAAATGAGTAACACCCGATTTGCATGAATGTACACTTGCTCCACCCAACTGTTCTTGAGTAACATCTTCACCAGTAACGGTTTTTACTACTTTAGGACCTGTTAAGAACATATATGAAGTTCCTTCCATCATCAATGTAAAGTCAGTCAATGCCGGTGAGTACACAGCTCCACCTGCACAAGGGCCAAAAATACCTGAAATCTGAGGTATTACACCCGAAGCAAGAATATTGCGTTGGAAGATTTCAGCATATCCGGCCAATGCATTAATACCTTCTTGAATACGTGCACCACCCGAGTCGTTGATACCAATAACAGGAGCACCCATTTTCATAGCTTGATCCATAATTTTACAGATCTTCAATGACATAGTTTCCGATAAAGAACCTGCAGTTACTGTAAAGTCTTGTGCAAAAAGATATACCAAGCGGCCTTCGATTGTACCACAACCAGTTACTACACCATCACCAGGATAGTGTTTTTTATCCATACCAAAGTTTGTTGAACGATGTTCAACGAACATATCCATTTCTTCGAAACTACCTTCATCAAGAAGCATTGCTATACGTTCGCGTGCAGTATATTTACCTTTTTCGTGTTGTTTAGCAATCGCTTTATCACCACCACCGATGCGCGCTTGAGTGCGACGTTCGATGAGCTCTTTTATTTTGTCAAGCTGGTTACTCATGATTTAATATATTAAAATGATTATAATTGATTTATTAATACTGATTTTTAGCTTTCGCAAAGTTCTGTCAATACTCCTTGTGTCGATTTGGGGTGTAAGAAAGCAATATTTAAACCTTCCGCACCTTTGCGTGGGGCTTTATCGATTATCTTAATTCCATTCTCTTCGCACTCAGCAAGAGCATTTGCTACACCATCTTCCACAGCAAATGCAATGTGATGAATGCCTTGGCCTTTGTTTTCGATAAATTTAGCGATAGTACTTTCAGGAGAGGTTGGTTCTAGTAGTTCAATTTTTGTGTCACCTACTTTTAAGAAAGCAGTTTTGACCTTTTGATCTTCAACAGTTTCAATGTTGTAGCATTTAAGACCTAATACGTTTTCGTAGTAGGGAAGGGCTTCTTCAATACTTTTAACAGCAATGCCCAAATGTTCAATGTGTGAAATCTTCATAATTTTATTTCTTTATATTGGCATTAAATTATACTTTTTTTGTGTATAAACAGCACAAAGAAAATCAATTCTTATTTAATAAAGAAATATTTCGTCAATTTAATTTTAAAACTCAATCAGCAATCTTGCATTGATTTGACGTGAAGTAAGGTAATTGGGAACAGCAAACTGATTGTTGTAAACATCAGTTACCCAATAATAAGAGTTTACATTGTTGATATTAAGAAGATTGAATACGTCGAGGCCTAGCCACATACTGCGAATATTACGACCGAATCCTGTGCGATGTTTGTCATAATTGTCGATAAGAATTCGCGACATACCTATATCTACACGTTTGTATGCCGGTGTGCGAAATACGGCTGCTTCTCGACCACTATGAGGTGGTCCAAACGGCAATCCCCCTGCAAAACTCCCTTTTAGGTTCATTTTCCATTTTTTACTCCCAGGAAAATAGTCCGTGAAATAGAGTGATACATTATATCGTTGATCAGTAGGACGTGGAATCCATCGTCCATCAATTTTTTCTTCGGTTTTCATGAGCGAAAAACTAATCCAAGAGTCAGTGCCGGGCACAAATTCGCCAAAGAGTTTCATGTCGATTCCCGTTGCATACCCCGATGCTATATTTCGGCCATAATAACTCACTCTTACATTGTCCACATTATAGGGAATCAAGTTGCTCAATGCTTTATAATATACTTCGGCCGAGAACTTAAATGGCCGGCCAACTGCTCGGAAGCTATAATCACCGCCCAATACAAATTGTATCGATCGTTGCGATTTGATGTTTTTATTTAGAGCAACTTCTGTGACACCATTTATTGTTATAGTATCTCTAAACTCTTTATAAAAAGGAGCCTGGTAATAAATTCCACTTGCTAATCGGAAGGTAAACTTTTCGTTGGCTTTAGGAATGAAGGCTACAGATGCACGTGGGCTAGCAATGAATTCCTTATTCCAGCTCCAATAACTTCCTCTGATTCCGGCAGTTATAGTGAATATGCCTAAGCCCGATGTGAAGCGATAGCTATCTTGTGCAAAAAAAGATAGACGAGTGCTATTGATATCGTTACGTGATGTCAGTGAATAAATCAGTTCCGGTCCATTCGGAACGTTTGGCAATGAATATCCAGCTGAGTCGCGTAGTTCCCATTCACGGATACGATCTTTGATTGACTCTTTTTTTAACTCCGTGCCCCATTGAATCGTATGTTGTTTTATTTGGTGCAAACCGTTGAGTGAGTAGCTTTGCACGGTAGCATTAAGATAGTTACGTGCGTGTTCCATGTATGTACCTACACCAATAGTCGCATTCGGATCGCCTTCACCTGTATTGGTATCGTCCAAGTCATTGAGCCAATATTGTCCGGTGATGTCATATGTTTCTTTCTCATTAGTTCGAAAGGCAGATGCCCGGAATGTAATATTATTGCGCTCGTTCAATTTATAAGTAGCATTGGCTGCTCCAAAGAAGGTCCGAAATAGATCTTTTTCTTGTCCGTCAAAATAGACTTTAAACTCACGTACAGTTTCTAATGTTCCGAATCGTGTATTTCTATCTTTGGGTTTGAATGTGTATTTATTATCAGAAATATTGCCTATGAAGCCAATTTCCCATCGGCTCGATATATTCCAATTAAAATACGTTTGATAGTCGATAAAACGAGGGTCATATTCACCTTTCGTATCAAGTGTCCCCAATAGATATCGATTGGTTTTATATCTTATACCGTTTATCCATGACCATTTTTTAGAACCCATTCCTAAATAGGCCGAAAACCCTAATAAGCTAGCCGATACAGATCCCTCAAATGAAGTCGGTTTTTTGTAGGTAATATCTAAAACTGATGACATTTTATCGCCATATCGTGCCTCAAAACCTCCCGAAGAGAAGCCTACATTAGCTACCATGTCAGGATTGATAAAGCTTAATCCCTCTTGTTGACCCGAACGAATCAACAACGGTCTGTATACTTCGATGCCGTTTACATATACCATGTTTTCATCGTAGCTACCGCCGCGTACATTATATTGAGAACTTAATTCATTGTTCGAACTAACTCCAGCTTGTGTGGCGATAATTGATTCTATATTCCCTCCCGAAGCATCGGGCATGAAGGTACTAGCTTTAATATCAATGTTTTGAACCGTATTCATTTGTCGTCGGTTTTCGGTAACTGTAATCTCACCGATTTCATAGCCTATAGCCGGAAGCGTTATATTAATGCTGATGTTACCTTGAGGATGAGTGAGTTTGCGTTTTCGGGTATTGTAACCAATCATTGAGTATACAATAGTTACAGTATCTTTCGAATTAAACTTCAGAGAATATTGTCCTTTGAGATTGCTAACTGTTCCAATGGCCGTACCTTCAATACGCACAGTTGCCAACTCAACAGGATCACCATTTTCATCACGAATAACACCACCCACTTTCACTTGTTGTGCGGATAATGATAGATTGAAAAGTAGAAAAATATATATAATAAAAAAACGATTCTTCATTTGCATTTGGTACCAAATATACTTATAACGCAAAAAAAGAATTAAACGTATATTTTAATCAATAATTTGTTGAGCCAATTCCATTTGAAGTGAAACCAACGACGTGTACTGCTCTGTTTGCCACCAAATCGTAGTACGAAATCTCTATAACCATGCTTTCTGAAAGGCAAGCCTACATCAACAAACTCTAAATGATTGTAACCTCTGTCAAATCCGTCTTTCAGAGCTGCCCACACAGCTAAAACCCCCGGATATTGCATCGAATAACTTTTACGCATTCCTCCCGAAAACCATAGATATACACTGTCTCCCGAATAGATACATGCTGATCCTCCTATGATTTTCCCTTTATAGCGTACTACAAAAATTTTAGCTTCATTGGTCCGTATAAGATGCTCCTCAAGATTGATGAAAAAAGCAATATTTGGAAAATGTTTACGTACATTCATTGAATAAAACTTATGTAGCAACCGAGCAAACTCATACACATCTTCAGCTTTTGCCTCTTCCACAACAGCTCCGTTTTTAAGTCCTTTTTTTATTTGCCTTATGCGTGAAGGACTGAATCGTTCTTCAGCTGTTTTCTGACTGTGGAGAGAGTTTCTAACCCGAAGCCAGTTGATTGGGAAATAATCATTTTCTCTAAAATCTTTATATCCCCAAAGTGCATTTCCTAAATTTCGGAATTCGATTAAAAATGCTTGCCGATGGATTTTCTTGGTAAGAAAATGCAGCATCAACTCAAATAAATATTCAGTTTGATATTTACTATTTAAGTATACTCCTTTTCCGTAAACTTCGCAGCGATGTATAAAAAATGGAGGAATTATAAACTTCGATTTTCTGATAGTAGCCAATAAATAAGATACAATCGATCCATTTTCATCGGTAGCCACAACCATATAAGGAGTATACGCCGGAGTTGCTTCATAAATCATAAAAAGCTTCTTTGAATGAAAAATATCATTTCCCATTAAGTCTGGAATGTCATTTCCATTTTTATATGCATTCAAGTTTATCGGCATCGGTTCGATGGTCTCTTTAAAAAGCTTTTATAATCGATTTTCTATAGATTTTCAGTGCAATATAATTTAATTTTCGTGATATATCCAAAAAAATGATATTTAATTGTGATGTTTCAATAACGGTTTCTTCATTAAAGATGTTTGAAGATTGTCTATTTATTTCACAATTTATTTGCACTAAATGATGGATGTCAAATATATAACAGTGCATTTTATTTTTCTATAATTTTCCGCAGCAACTTTTCAACCTCTGGTTTATAGATACCTCCTTCATGTACTTTTGTGTCATCTATGTAAAATGTTGGTACATAGTAATAGTCAAAAGTATCTGCCAATTCCGGTTCTTCCAGTTCATCGATTGTTTCAATTATTATATCTTTAAACTCCGGATGTTCACTCTTTAGTTCATCTATGAATCGGAACGCCATTTTGCAAAATGGACATCTAGGCTGATAAAACAATTTTACTTTTTTCATTTTATATGTTTTTGTATTTATAACTTTAAGTACAATCTACAAATGATTCATGAAATTTACAAATCCATTCATTGCTATTTAGTATAAATCATTTTTTGTTTGTTGAAATATGAATATGACTAAGAATATCTTGATATATCATATATTCAATTATTTAAAAAAAGAACTTGTCTAAATAAATAGACAAGTTCTTTTTTTATTTCTTTAGTAAGAAATCTTGTATCACTTTTTCATAGGTTGCTTTGTCGGCAGCTCCTCTGAATAGTTGTGGTTCACCTTTCATGGGTATAAAAACAAATAAAGGAATACTTGATGCATTAAACAATGCTGCCAATTCTTTCTCTTTATCTACATCCACCTTGTATATTACAATTTCATTGCTGTATTGCTTTGCTAACTCTTTCATTATAGGAGCTGTTTGTCTACATGGTCCACACCAATCAGCATAGAAATCAATAATAGCAGGTTTATTACCTTTATATTGCCAAGTATCTGTATTTGCTGTATAATCAAATACATCTTTAATGAACATAGCCTTATTCATTTGTATTACTTCGCCCTTTTTATCCTCATTCTCCGATTGTTTATTACCAGCACAAGCGCAAAGAACACAGGATATAAGAATGAAGGTCGTAGCTAAAAATTTTCTCATATTTATTATTTTTCTAAATGTTGCTCAATTATTCCAACCAATTGATCGGTAGAAAGCATTCCTGAATGCCTCCATACACTTTCTCCATTTACAAAAAGAATCAAAGTTGGTACAGATTGAATTCTAAAACGCATAGCCAGCGCTTCGTTTTTATCTATATCAATTTTTGCGATGCGGGCTTTATCTCCAACTTTCGATTTAACTTCTTCGAGAATGGGCTTCATGGCTTTACAAGGACCACACCATTCTGCGAAAAAATCTACCAATACGGGCATAGGTGATTTTAGTAAATCTTCGAACTTTTCCATACTAATTCCTTTCTTTTTTAAGTACATGATGAGTCTTTCGACTGCTAATATAATTATTATTTACACTTCAACGAAAGAATTATTGAAATTGTTCATCTTATTATAATACAAAAGTAATGCTTCTGACATTGAATAGAGTGATATTTAAAACATTAAAACAAAACTCTCCAAATCGTTGTTCTAAAAGAAAAAACATATGAGATTTTTATTTATTATACAAGGTGAAAGAAAAAGTAATTTAACACAAGCGTTGGCTCTTGAAGAAATTCTTATCAGGAATGGACATCAAGTTGTCGAAATGTTGGTGGGTACCAGCCCAGATAGTAAGATCCCAGGATTTTTTAATGCTGCATCACATTCCGTGATTAAGCGATTTATAGCTCCGGTATCTAAATATTCAATGAACGAAGGAAGTGATGATTTTAAAAATAAAGTACTAGAAACACTAAATAATTTGCCCGATTATTATAAAAGTATGTGTTATATTAATAATAGAATTCATAAAACAAAGGTTGATCTGGTGATTAATTTCTATGAATTATTAACGGGCTTGACTTATGCTTTATTTAAGCCATCTTCACCTTATATATGTATCGGTCATCAATATATGTTTTTGCATGATGATTTCATGGTACCCAAAAATCGTCGTTTTTCTTATTCTTTATTAAAAATATATGCACGCCTAACGAGCATTAGAGCCAAAAAAAGAATTGCACTTTCTATGCGCAAATTTCAAAATAGTGAAACACAAAAAATTATTATCGTACCACCACTTATTCGTAAAGATATTACAGCTATACCTTCAAATTCTGGGGAGTATTTAAGTGGTAAAATCGTAGATAGTGAATATTATAGAAACGTAATGCGATATCATTGGATGAATCCACATATAAAGATTCATTTACTCAATAATTTATCTGAGGTAGAAGATGTTGATGCCGTAAATGATAGTTTGAATATTCATCCATATACCGAAGAAAAACTATTGAATTTGTTAGCAGGATGTAAGGCTTGTATTAATACAGGTGATTTTGAATCGATATGCGATGCAATGTATTTGGGGAAACCGATTCTGATGATCCCTAAAAACCATGATCAGTTTTTTTGTACAACCGAAGCAGTTAAAATGGGTGCAGGTATTTTTAGTAATCGTTTTGATATTGACGAGTTATTGAGTTTCTCTAATCATTATTCTCCCAATAAAGAATTTATATATTGGGTGCATACATGTGAAGGAATTATATTAAAAGAGTTAGATAAACTTTTGAATAAGAATGTTTGTGATGATGTGTCTGACTATTCTAAATGTGTATCCATATAAACAAAAAATGGCTATCAATTTTGATAGCCATTTTTTATAATTAATCAACAATGTCTAGTTCGTCGATAATGTGCGATGCACCTGCGAATTTATCAATAATAAATAGAGTATATCTAATATCGACACAAGCTGCGCGTTGCGATGATGGCCTAAAGGCGATATCACCTGTTAAACCTTCGTAATTACGATCAAACCCTGTACCAATCAATTCTCCTTTGCTATTAAGAACCGGACTTCCTGAATTTCCACCGGTATTATCTGTATTGATAATAAAGCATACCGGCATTTGTCCGTTTTTCATGGCATATTTTCCAAAATCTTTATTATTATATAAATCTTTTAGTTTTTGTGGAACAACAAATTCCCAATTACTTGGATCTTCTTTTTCCATAACACCATCTAATGTTGTAAAATAGTTGTAGGTTACTCCATCGGCAGGCGAATAAGGTAGTACTTTACCATAAGTAAGACGTAATGTTGAATTAGCATCAGGATAGATAGGCATTCCTTTAGCTAATTTCATGTCCATCATTCCTTTGACCCAAGTTTTATGCGCCAGATTATAATTGACATTGGCCTCTTTCATTTCATTTGCACAACTCTTTAATCCATCACGAATTGAGTTTTTGAAAATTAACATCCAGTCCTTTTCTATTTTTTTTATAGAAGGATTAGTTATAAACTTCTCATAATTACTTTTATTTCCAAAAATAGATTGATCGAAGCATGCATTAATGAAAGCATCCGTATCTCCCTTAAACTGTTTTTGTATATTTTCAAAGATCGAAATACGTTCATTAGCAGGAATGTAACTCATATATGTTTTCATCATTTTTTTACCCACTAACTTCTCAACCTCTTGAAAAGGTACATTGTCAAAATAGTTATCGGCAGCTTTCGACAAATTACTTTTTGCTAGATCAATTTTTGCTTTATCTTTCGATAAAAGAGCTTTATATAATTCTTCTGTCGATGGAGTCTTTAAAAAATCCAAAGCTGTTACAAAAGCTTCTGCAATCGCCTGTTGATGATATAAGGCTTGTCTACGGTTGCTTACAATATTTTGTATTTCAGTAAAAGCTTTTTGATAGTCATTGTTATTAATAGCCAAACCTCTTTCAAGTAATTCTTCTTGTTGTTTGCGTTTGGTATCAAGAACATTTAATCTGATTAGCCCTTCGTTCATACCTATTGCATTTTTCCAATAGTTTGCCGAAGAGGCATATTTGCTAGAGTAATGAATGCGAACAGCTGGATCTTTCAACATTTGTTCCATTAAAACATTTTGTCTAGCATCGCGTACATGATGTCGCATAAAGTTGGTGGTTTGCATTCTTTCTTCAACCTCATCCGAAATCATATATCTCCAATTACGTCCCGGAAATCCCATAACAAAAGCAAAATCACCTTCTTGAATACCATTTAAATTAATTTTCAAATGCTTTTTTACTTTTAGCGGAATGTTTTCTTCAGAGTAAGAAGCAGGATTTCCGTTTTTATCAGCATAGATACGGAATAAAGAAAAATCACCCGTTTGACGTGGCCACATCCAATTATCAGTGTCAGCACCATATTTCCCTATTGATGAGGGAGGAGCACCAACCATACGGATATCATCATATACTTTTTTTACAAAAAGATAATAGCGATTTCCACCATAAAAAGGCTTTAGTTCCAAACGCGTTGATTCTACTTTTTCAATGTCATTCTCAATTGCAAATTTGTCGGCAACCTTTTCAAGATATGAAGGTGATAAGTAATTCAATCCGTCCGGATCTTCATCTTTAGACAATTGCTCTTGCACATACGAAGTAATATCTAGAATTTTATCAATGAATGTAACCGTTAAACCATCGCATTTTAACTCCTCATCACGATTCATAGCCCAATAGCCATCGGTTAAATAATCATGCTCAACGCTACTTAGTTTTTGGATGGCTCCATAGCCACAATGATGATTCGTTAGTAGTAATCCTTCTGATGAGATAATTTCGCCTGTACAGCCTCCACCGAAATGAACAATAGCATCTTTGATGGAAACTCCATCCGGACTATATACAGCATCTATTGGAATTTCTAACCCAAGTTCTCTCATTGCAGCTGCATTTTGCTCTTTCAAATCAGTGAGCATCCACATCCCTTCGTCGGCGAAAGCCGACAAAGAGATAGCGGTAAGAAATATAGATAATAATTTTATTTTCATTCTACAATTGTCATTTCATCGATTAAGTGTCCACAGTTTCCTAATTTCTCAACGATGAACAGAATGTAGCGAATATCTAAGTTGATGCATCTTTGGAGGTTGTTATCAAAATTAATATCACCACTCAATGATTCCCAGTTACCATCAAAGGCACAACCAATTAATTCACCTTTGTCATTTAACACAGGACTTCCTGAATTTCCACCAGTAATATCGTTTGTTGATAAGAAGCAAACTGGCATATCTCCATTTGTCATCGCATATCGACCAAAATCTTTATTAATAATTAATTCTTTTAATTTAGCTGGAACATTAAATTCTCTGTCTTCGGGATTTTCTTTTTCCAAAATACCGTCTGTAGTAGTATAGTAGCTGAAGAAGACACCATCTTTGGGACTATAAGGTTTTACTGTTCCATAAGTTGCTCGCAAAGTGAAATTTGCATCTGGATAAGATGGAGTAGGGGCATTCATGTCTCCTAATCCTCTAATATATGTTTTATGCAAAATCAACAATTTATCATCTGAATCTTTAAGACTTTCTGACAACGCCTGATATTTTTCAAATTTTTCTCGCGAATAGCTTGTTGATAAATCCTTATCAATTGCTTTTACAGTTGGCTTCTTAATAAATTTATTGAAATTTGTTTGGTTAGCCATAATCGAATTATCATACATATGGTCGATAAACTTATTATAATCGCCTTTATATTCATTTTCGATGATTGAATAGAAAGCAGGGCGTTGATCTGCAGGTACCATTTCAGCATATAGAGGGAAAAGTTCCTTAGCTACTTTGCGGTCAACTTCATGATCATAATCTTTATTATGAATACGATCATAGATCTGTTTTAAAATATTGATGTTTTTGTCGATACCTTCCTTGTTCTTTTCTTGCAATGCAGTTTTTAAATCTTCCATTACCGGGTAGGCTGTTGAAAATTCAATTGCAGAAAAAAATGTTTCAATTAACGCAGTCATTTGATACTTAATGGGTGCAGTTATTGCAATTGTATTGTCAATCTCATTTACAACATCCATATACGCCTGATTATTTTGTGCTTTTGCAAATTCAGCAAAGCGTTTTTCTTGTTCAGCTTTTGTTCCCAAAACATTATTATCAATAATTGCTTTGTTCATTCCGATTGAGTTCTTCCAATAGTTCGATGAACCTGCGTATTTATTGGCATATTGGATGCGAGTTTTGTCACTAGCATTCATCACTTCTTTTAGAATATTCAAACGAGCGGTACGGATTTTAATTCTTGGCTCATTGGTAGAATTCATTCTTTCTTTTACTTCAGATACTGTCAAATATCTACTGGTGCTACCTGGGAATCCCATCACCATAGCATAATCTCCTTCATTTAAACCTTTTAATGAAATCGCTAGATGCTTAGGAGTTTGTAATGGTATGTTTGATTCATTATATTCAGCAGGATTTCCATTTGCATCTCCATAAATACGAAACATAGAGAAGTCACCGGTGTGCCGTGGCCACATCCAATTATCAGTTTCACCACCAAATTTTCCTACAGATGAAGGAGGAGCCGCTACCATTCTTACATCAGGATATACCTTTTGGTAGAACATATAAAATTTATTTCCAGCATAAAATGGCAGTGCCAAAGGTTTAATACCTGGTACATCTTTTAAGTCGCTTTGCGATAATAGTTCACTAGCCAATTTACTTAAGAATCCATTCGAAAATGCATCTGTTTCGGATACTTCATTCGCTGCGATTTTTTGATTAACAAGATCTGTTATATCTTCAATTCTCTCAATAAAAGTAAATTTAAGCCCTGGAGTTGGAAGCTCTTTATCTCTTGAAGTAGCCCAAAATCCGTCAGTTAGATAGTCGTTCTCTACCGAACTATGTTGTTGTATGGACGAATATCCACAGTGATGGTTCGTTAATATAAGTCCTTCAGGCGAAATGACTTCACCAGTACACCCACCGCCAAAGATGCCAACTGCATCTTTTAGTGATACACCATTGGGATTATACAAATCAGATGCTTCAAGCTTTAAACCTTGTTTTTTCATCATATCTATGGAATTTTGCTGCTGCATCAATTGCAATAACCACATCCCTTCATCTGCTTTTGCAGAGCTTACAATTGCTAAAGTAGCAATCAATAAATAGAATTTTAGTTTGTTCATTTTAATTTTTTATTTTAATTATTTATATCAATTTCGTTATTTCTAATTGCACTCATAATGTTCGCAGGTGCCTGTTTATTCATCAATTCTTTTTTCATAAAATCCATATAAGGTGCTACATGTTCGAAAAAATGATAAAATCCTTTGCATAAGTAGTTGAGTCCCAATTCACCATTAGATGATTTTATGAAACGATTTTTGGGACATTCGCCATTACAAGCAAATAAGTATTCGCAATTTTTGCACTGAGATGGCAATTGCTGTTTCATGTTTCCAAACTTTTGCTGTTTTTCCCCATACATCATTTCAACTAGGCTTTTACTATGAATATTTCCTAATCTATATTCGGGGAAAACAAAATGATCACACGAATAAACATCACCATTAAACTCCATAACACCAGCATGCCCACAATTTTTTGCAAGAGTGCATACACCCGGTTGTTCTCCCATCCAGTTGGCTAGGGTCGAGTCAAATATTTGTATAAAATATTCTCCTACATCATGTTTTACCCATTCATCAAATATCGTGCATAAAAAATGTCCCCACTGTTCAGCAGTAATCGAATGTTCGGTCAACACTGCATTGTCATCATCACTTATTGATGCTAACGATTTATTGGTACCTTGTTTCGTTCTTTCAACGATCGGTGCAAATTGAATAAAACGACAGCCTATCTCCTTGAAGAAACGGTAAAAATCTAGTGGATACTCAACATTGTAATCATTTACTACAGCCATTGCATTCCACTCTACACCATGTTTTTTTAACAGCTTAATGCCATTCATAACTTTTATGAATGATGGTAAACCTTGCTTGTTTTTGCGATATTCATCATGAAACTCTTGGGGTCCGTCAATCGATACACCTACCAACCAATTGTTCTCTTTGAAGAATTTACACCAATCGTCATTTAGTAAAGTACCGTTAGTTTGAATACAGTTGTCAATCGTACGTCCTTTGGCATATTTTTTTTGCAGCTCCATTGCCTTTTTATAAAAAGATAACGGACGCATTAACGTTTCTCCCCCATGCCAAGTAAAGAGTACTTGTGGCATAGTTTGTGAGTTAATATACTCTTCAATGAATTTTTCTAATAAATCGTCAGATAATATATGTTTGGGATCCTCTTCGTAGAGTTTTGATTTTTCAAGATAATAGCAATAATCGCACGATAAATTACAAACAGCCCCAATAGGCTTTAGCATTACATATAGTGGTTTTGCGAAAGGTGCATAGGTCGACATATAGCGTAATTAAAAGGTTTTGAATAAGTGTCTTAAATTCGGTGTTTCAATGATAAAACATTCCTATTGCAAATTTACAAAAACTTACCGAAATGGCTTTATTCTTAATATGTTTATAAGTATTATTAAAGAAAAAAACTTTACAAGGATTAAATATTGATAAAAAGTTTCATTTCACTCAAAAACTATCTTAGATTTGCTTCTAATATTTTGTCTATTATGTAGATATATGATTAAATTAATTACGCTATCTTTTTTATTTATTTACTGCTTGTCTTCTTGCAATCACGCATACGACATACAAGGCATTTCTTCCATCAGAAGCCTCGATGGCTATAAGGTTTATATAAATATATACGAAGACGGAAAATGGAAGAAAGTAGATTCTACCGAGATTGTTCATGGTAAGTTTTCAATGAAAGGAGAGGTCGATTCTGTTATGTTTGCCACTCTTTTCATGGGAGGCGAGGCTATTATGCCTGTTATATTGGAAAAAGGAAAAATAAATGTAAGAATTACAGATAATATTTTAGATGTAAAAGGTACTCATCTAAATAATGCGCTACACCAGTTTTTTAAGAATCGTATATCATTTGAAAAACGTTTCGAAGAAATTCATGAAAGAGAATATAAATCGATTGTGACCGGAGATAATTATGAATCTCTTCAAAAAACTTTTAAAGATGAAAATGAAGCCGTTTTAAATGAAATGAATGATTATATGATTGGATTTATCAAAGAAAATTATGAAAATGTGATTGGTCCAAATATGTTTATGTTTTTATGCAGTTCATTACCATATCCTGTTATAAATCAACAAATCGAAGAGATTATTAAAGATGCACCATCATGTTTTGTCGAAAATCAATTGGTAAAAGAATTTATGCTTAAAGCCAATCAGAATATGAAATTAATTTATGAGCATCAAAGTTTGATACAAAATTAATTTCCAGTATATTATTTATATCTTTCCGGTAGCGATTCTTCAATAACATTATATGATTCATTCATGATTTCCTTTATGTTTTCACTTCCCTTTCCCGTTGGCATGATAGGTTTGTGAATTGTCAATATCATTTTGTGTCTATGAACCCATTTTCCGGTTCTTGGTAAGATTTCAAATGATCCCTCAATGGTTACAGGAACTACCGGTAATTGTAAATCGTCTGCAAGTTGAAATGCGCCTTTCTTAAATTTACCCATTTTTCCTGTAAATGTACGAGCACCTTCAGGAAATACAACTAGCGAAACCCCATCTTTTAATGACTCTTTAGCCTGCTTTATTGTCTCTAAAACTTTTTTAGGACCTGTTCTATCAACAAAAATATGTCCTGCGCTTTCACAAGCTTTACCTACAAATGGGAGTTTTCTTAGACTTTTTTTCATCATCCATTTAAAATT
>DKPN01000062.1:14640-15160 GCA_002471195.1 Bacteroides sp. UBA7333 | reverse complement strand
TTTTTCATCATCCATTTAAAATTTCTACCTAGAAAACCATAGATTAAAAAAATATCGAATGATCCTTGATGGTTAGGTACAAATATATAAGAAGTTCTTTTTTGGATATTTTCTTTGCCAACTACCTTCACAGGAATCAATAGAAATAAGCATACAAGTTGCGACCATATTTTGCCAGGATAATAGCCCCATATATGCGCCCCTCCTAATAAAGAACCTATAATGGTGATAATCGCAGTTAAAATAGTCAATATTAATAGTATTGGCAATGCTATGCAAATTTGATAAAGGTAATATAGTATTTTCATATATGTTTATTTGTTGCGACAAATATAAACAAAAGTTTCTGAAATATTATTGAGATTTTATAAGCTATTAAACATTTTGTGCTGTTATGCCAAGCAGTTGTATTTGGTGTTAAAATAAATATTCCATCTCTTTAAAATGACAATATTAAAGAAATGGAATAGTTTATTATGATATAAAAGAAAACGTTTATTCTTGCTCTTTCAATTCTCTT
>DKPN01000062.1:14234-14481 GCA_002471195.1 Bacteroides sp. UBA7333 | reverse complement strand
ATTCTTGCTCTTTCAATTCTCTTAGTTCATTAAGATTTTTTTTAATTTCGCGCAAACGTTTCAAGTTTTTGCGATAAATACCTTGTACAATAATAAAACTTGTTGTGTAAATAACCACAAATATAATAGTATTGAATACATTATCCCAAACGTGTTGTGTAAAAAAGAATACTAACGTCAAGATAAGAAAGATTAGAATGCCAATATTACGATCGTATATTACCCAACGTTCCATTTTATTGAATCG
>DKPN01000062.1:0-14024 GCA_002471195.1 Bacteroides sp. UBA7333 | reverse complement strand
CTTAATAGGCATTTCGTCTATTTTTGTCTTATTAAGAAATCGTGCTCTACCAATGTCCCATATGAATGCAGGAATGGACATTGCGAATATAATAATGTATACAATAGTCGGCATTTCATGATTCCAAATAAAAGTCATTGCTAAAGCTATAATGATAAATAAAGAAATAGCGATCAATCGGAAATTAACACGACTCATGATCTGGATATCCTTAGAAGCATATTCAATAAGTCTTTTAATGCTTTCGCTATCAACAATTTGTTTTTGTTCCAAATGTTTATCAATAGTATTCCACGATTTTTTTAGTTCATCTATATCCATATGTTATTCCTCCTTCTTCATTTTTTTAAGCTTCCCCTTTATTCGACTTAATTTAGTCGCTACATTGGTGATGGTTAATCCAGTAATGTCAGCTATCTCTTCATAACTTTTTTCTTCGAGAAATAGAAGAATAATCGATTTGTCTAACTGACCCAATTGATTAATCATATGGTAGAGTTCCTTTAGCAGATCATTGATTGGATCATTTTCATCAATAATAAAATTTATTTCAGGATTCAAATTGACAAATTCAAGACTTCGACTTTCTTTTCTCAGATAACTGATACATGTGTTGAGTGCAATTCTATAAATCCAAGTCGATATTTTACACTCATTTCTAAACTTCGGGTAGGCTTTCCAAATATTGATAACCACTTCCTGATACAAATCACTGATAGATATTTGAGGTGAAGTATAAATATAACACACTTTATATATGACACGTTCGTATGAGCGTATCATGCTAAGAAATTCCTTTTCAGAGTTTCTTTGAAGTAGTGTTGATGATTGATCCATCTATCGATTCTTTATTTTCTTAATTTAATTATAAGACGCATAAATTCAGGATAAATCACAGCCGTATAAAAATAATTATTCTTTTAAATTAGCACTGAGATATTTGCGAACCTCTTCCATAGAAAGACCACGCCTTTTTGCATAATCGTTCAGTTGGTCATGGCCGATTTTCCCAATGGAGAAATATTGCGATTGGGGATGTGCAAACATTAACCCACTCACGGAAGCGTGGGGATGCATTGCGCCATTTTCTGTTAATGTAATTCCAATTGAGCGAAAACTAAGTATTTCGTCAATTAAAAAGTTGACCGATTGATCGGGTAGTGACGGGTAACCTACAGCCGGACGTATACCTTGAAATTTTTCTAATAATAGATCCGGCATTGACAAGTTTTCATCACTTGCATATCCCCAATAGTTTTTACGAACATCTTCGTGCATCTTTTCTGTTGCTGCTTCAGCCAATCTATCCGATAGTGTTTGGATGAGAAGCGACTTGTAGGGGTCATTTTGATATAAATGAGCGATCTCTTCATCTACACTGCTTGCAAATACGCCTACAGTATTACCTATTTTGTCATTTTCTTGACTTATATTTTGACGGATAAAATCGCTTAAACATAAATTGGGTGAGTTGTCATTGTTTATCTTTTGTTGTCGCAAAAGTGGGATTCTAATTCCATCTAAAATAATATCATCACCATCGGCGTATGCTTTACACAGTTTTACAATAGATTGAACTTCATAGTCTTTGTCTAAGAGTTTAAGTATCCGTTCGGCATCTTTGTATAGTTGAAGTGCTTCCGATGCTTTCGGTCTATCATTTTCAACAAATGTGGTCAGCCACATGGCTCTACAAGCATAACAACATTTTATATTTGCAATCGTTGCAAAGCGCGGTGCAAAACCCCATGCATGAAAAAAGTAGATCCAATTAATATATGGAGTGACTTCATGAATTTTATAGGAAAAGATTTTACTCATCATCTAAAGATTAGTTGTTGTCCTTTCGTATCATCATTTATGATGCTCTCATTAAATACGATATTTCCATTGACGAACGTTTTTTCTACTTTCCATTGAAATTGATGTCCTTCTAAAGGACTCCATTTACATTTACTTAAAATAATTTCCTCTTTGACGGTCCAAGGTGAATTAGGCTTCACTAATACTAAATCGGCCTTATATCCCTCTCTTATAAATCCTCTTTTATTGATTTCAAAAATAGTGGCCGGTGCATGACACATTTTTTCAACAACTGTTTCGATGGTAAATACTTCATCATCTACCAACTCCAGCATGCTCACCAATGAAAATTGTATCATTGGCATTCCCGAAACAGCTTTGAGTGCACCACCTGCTTTTTCGTTAATGCAATGGGGAGCATGGTCGGTAGCTATCACATCAATTAATCCGGAATTGACTCCCTCACGT
Organism: Bacteroides sp. UBA7333; assembly: GCA_002471195.1. GTDB lineage: Bacteria > Bacteroidota > Bacteroidia > Bacteroidales > Bacteroidaceae > Bacteroides. The sequence goes on along the minus strand of DKPN01000062.1, from coordinate 11,753 downwards.
AACGCTTTTTTATCATCTGCCGATTTTATCGCTGGGTTACATTTGATTTGTGTTCCGAGATGTTCATAATCGTTATCTGCAAATAGTAAGTGCGAAACACAAGCTTCTGCAGTGATTCGCTTATCGGCTAAAGGTGCTTTGTTGAGTAAATCTAATTCGTTGGCTGTGGAAATATGCAATAAATGTAATCTTGCATTGTGTTTTTTTGCTAAATCCACCGCCAATTTTGATGAACTGAAACATGCTTCTTTCGATCTAATTAAGGGATGATATGATATTGGGAGATCATCATTAATTTTTTCATCTTCGAATTTTAGAGTGTTACATCGTATCTCATTTTGATCTTCACAATGTGCGGCAATAATAATATTGCTTTCCGAAAAGATGCGATCTAACGTCGAAAGTCTGTCCACTAACATATTCCCCGTGCTCGATCCCATAAAAAGTTTAATTCCACAAACCATATGTGGGTCTAGTGTTTTGAATAGATCGGCATTGTCATTGGTCGCTCCCAAATAACACGAATAGTTGACCAATGATTTTTCTTTATATAAATCGAGTTTACTATTTAGTGCTTCTAAAGTAATTGTTAATGGAGTGGTATTAGGCATATCCATTATTGATGTTACCCCACCTGCAACTGCGGCTCTGCTTTCCGATGATATATCGGCTTTATGTGTCAATCCCGGTTCGCGAAAATGTACATGATCGTCAATTACGCCAGGAAGCAAAAAACAGCCACTCGCATCTATCACTTCATCATAATCAGCCGAAGGTGTGTCATCTCCAATGATAATTTCCTCAATACATTGATTCGCAATAATGATTGATCCTAGAAAGCGCTTTCCTTCATTAACAATAATTGCATCTTTTATATAAATTCTTTTCATTTCTTTTGTGGGTACTTATAGAATAAACTTCCTAATTTTAATTTTATAACACCAAATATAGCTTCTCCGAATATGCTACTATTCATTTTCGAAGTACCCAATTCACGGTTAATGAATATAACAGGTACTTCGACTATTTTGAATCCTGATTTATAGGCAGTAAATTTCATCTCAATTTGAAACGCATAGCCTTTAAATCTTATTTTATCAAGGTTGATCGTCTCTAATACTTCTCTTTTATAACATTTAAATCCGGCTGTTGTATCATGAATGGGGAGACCGGTGATGAAACGCACATATTTAGATGCGAAATATGACATCAATACTCGAGTCATGGGCCAGTTCACTACATTTACTCCACTTACATAACGTGATCCAATGGCAACATCACCACCTTGATTGCTGCATGCATCGTATAATCTAGGTAAATCTTCCGGATTATGACTGAAGTCTGCGTCCATTTCAAAAATATACTCATAATGATGTTGCAAGGCCCATTTAAAACCAGTGATATAAGCCGTTCCTAGTCCCAGCTTTCCCTTTCGTTCAATCATAAAAAGCCGATCAGAAAAATCCTTCTGTAGATTTTTTACGATGTTAGCGGTACCATCGGGCGAACCATCTTCAATAATTAATATATGAAAATCTTTTTCAAGATTAAAAACTGCGCGAATAATATTCTCAATATTTTCTCGCTCGTTGTAGGTAGGAATTATTACAATGCTATCAGATGAAGTATGCATATTCGTCATTTGGGTTTATACACAAAAGTAAATTAATTCTGTTAATTTAGAAAACAATTATGTAATAAAACTCTTTATTAATTGTAATTTTGCAAGAAATATTCTTTTACGGGCTTATGACTCTTAACGAACTACATCATCAATATGCGTCGCATCCCAATGTGGCTGCTTTATCCAATGTTTTAGACAATAAAGACATACAATATATCTATTGTGATGGGCTGGCTGCCTCTTCTGTATCATTGTTTTTTTCATCTTTTATAAGTTGCAATAAAAGTCCCTATCTATTTGTCCTTGATGATATCGAAGAAGCGGGTTATTTTTATCATGATTTGGTACAAATATTAGGTTCGGATAAGATTCTGTTTTTTCCTTCTTCCTATAAGCGTGCAATTAAGTTTCGTCAAAAAGATGCTGCAAATGAGATATTGCGAACCGAAGTGTTAAGTCGTTTGCAGAAAGGCGAGGAAGGTTTATTTATCGTGACCTATCCCGATGCTTTGGTTGAGAAAGTGATTTCTCAAAACGAGTTGAGTGATAAAATGTTAAAACTTAGAGTTGGCGAGCAGGTCGATTCTGTATTTATCAGCGATGTTTTGCGTAGTTATGGGTTCGAATATGTTGATTATGTTTATGAACCGGGTCAATTTGCAGTGCGAGGTAGTATTATTGATATTTTCTCATATTCATCCGAATATCCCTATCGACTCGATTTCTTTGGGAATGAAGTAGACAGTATTCGTACTTTTGATGTGGAGTCACAGTTGTCACGCGAAAAGAAAACAGAGATTCTTATTGTGCCGGATTTAGGGAAAACAGCAACAGGCTCTGTCCCTTTTTGTCAATTTCTTTCTAAAAATACCGTATTGGTAATGCACGATATAATGTGGTTGCGGCAAAGAGTTCAATCGATTTATGAAGAGGCTTTATCACCACAAGCGTTAGCTCTTGAGTTGGCCGATGAACAAAATACGACTTCTTTAGATGAATTATTGATAAATGGTGATCAATTTGCAACAAGTTCTTTAGATTTCAAGCGAATTGAGTTCGGGAATAAAGCTACAGGATTGCCCGATGCAACGATTCATTTTGATACCACAGCTCAACCCATATTTCATAAGAATTTCGATCTTGTAGCTGCTTCCTTTAAAGAGTATATCAGTCGAGGTTATACCATATTTATATGCAGTGATAGTATAAAGCAAACCAATCGTATACGCGATATATTTAATGACCGTAAAGATAACATTACATTTACTGCGGTTGAAGGTACACTTCACGGTGGATTTGCCGATAATAGATTGAATATCTGTGTTTTTACCGATCATCAAATATTCGATCGTTTTCATAAATATAATCTCAAAAGCGATAAAGCACGTTCAGGAAAAGTAGCTTTATCTTTGAAAGAGTTAAATCAATTCACCCCTGGCGATTATGTGGTGCATACCGATCATGGTGTCGGAAAATTTTCGGGTTTGGTTCGTATGCCCAATGGGAATACTACCCAAGAGGTCTTAAAATTAATTTATCAAAATGATGATGTTGTTTTTGTGTCCATTCACTCCTTACATAAAGTCTCAAAATATAAAGGAAAGGATGGAGAAGCACCTCGATTAAATAAATTGGGAACTGGCGCTTGGGAGAAATTAAAAGAGCGTACAAAAACTAAAATTAAGGATATTGCACGCGATTTAATAAAACTCTATTCTCAACGGCGTGAAGAAAAAGGGTTTTCATATTCACCCGATAGTTTTTTGCAAAAAGAGTTGGAAGCTTCGTTTATTTACGAAGATACGCCCGATCAAGGCAAGGCTACTGCTGATGTAAAGGCAGATATGGAGAGTGATCGTCCTATGGATCGATTAATTTGTGGTGATGTTGGATTTGGGAAAACTGAAGTTGCTATTAGAGCTGCTTTCAAAGCTGTTTCTGATAATAAACAGGTAGCCATACTAGTGCCTACCACTGTATTGGCTTATCAACATTTCCAAACCTTCAAGGAACGATTAAAAGATCTTCCATGCAAAGTTGAATACTTGAGTCGTGCCCGTACTGCCGCACAGACAAAAGCTGTGCTCAAAGGTTTGAAAGACGGAGAGGTAAATGTTGTTATCGGTACCCATCGCATATTGGGAAAAGATGTAGAGTTTAAAGATTTAGGATTGCTAATCATTGATGAAGAGCAAAAATTCGGAGTTTCTGTGAAAGAGAAATTGCGTCAATTAAAAGTGAATGTTGATACACTTACTATGACAGCCACTCCTATACCTCGAACCTTACAATTTTCATTAATGGGTGCGCGCGATCTCAGTGTTATATCGACTCCTCCTCCCAATCGTTACCCGATTCAAACCGAGTTGCATACATTTAATAATGAGGTGATTATTGATGCTATTAATTTTGAAATGAGTCGCAACGGACAAGTCTTTTTTGTCAATAATCGTATTGCCAACTTGCCCGAACTGAAAGCAATGATCGAACGCAGTATACCCGATTGCAGGGTCGCTATTGGTCATGGTCAATTAGAACCCAATAAATTGGAAGAAGTTATTTTAGATTTTGTTAATTACGATTATGATGTTTTGCTTGCCACTACAATTATTGAAAGTGGCATTGATATTCCTAATGCTAATACCATTATTATTAATCAAGCGCAAAACTTCGGATTAAGTGATTTACATCAAATGCGTGGGCGAGTAGGGCGTAGCAATAAAAAGGCTTTTTGCTATTTGTTGGCACCTCCTTTAACATCATTGACTTCCGAAGGGAAGCGACGATTGCAAGCTATCGAAAATTTCAGTGATTTAGGAAGTGGTATTCACATTGCTATGCAAGATTTGGATATACGTGGAGCCGGAAATATGTTGGGAGCCGAGCAGAGTGGCTTCATTGCCGATTTAGGGTATGAAACGTATCAGAAAATATTATCAGAAGCTATACGCGAACTTAAAACAAATGAATTTGCAGAATTATATGCCGAAGAATTAAAAACATCGGACTCAATTGATGGTGAGCAATATGTTGAAGAATGTTTAATAGAAAGTGATTTGGAATTATTATTGCCTGCCAACTATGTAACCGGCAGTAGTGAGCGTATGCTCTTGTATCGTGAACTCGATAATATGACGTTAGATAATGATGTAAAAGAATTTAGAATTCGTCTTGAAGACCGTTTCGGAGTGATACCTCCCGAAACTGAAGAACTATTGAGAATTGTACCTTTAAAACGTATAGCACCACGATTGGGTATTGAGAAGATATTTTTAAAAGGCGGAAAAATGACGTTGTTTTTTATAAATAATCCTGAGAGCCAGTTTTATCAAAGCGAAATGTTTGCCAGGGTCATATCGTATATGATGAAATATACACGTAGATGTGTATTGCGTGAGCCCAATGGGCGTCGTTCAATGGTGATAAACGACATACCCAATGTGGCAACTGCTGTAGATGTATTGCGCGAGATGTTAGTTCTTGCGCCTACCGTATAATGAATCAATCAAATCAGAACGTTTCATTTTTCTTAATGCGTTCATAATGTTTTTACGCTCTTCGGGTTTATACCAGAAGAAGAATTGGCGTTGAGCCAGTTTTTCATTTTTGGTATGTGCACTATATACAGGCTCTAGTGTATAGGGGTGAAATCCTGTATACCAAGCCTCGGTAGCAACTGTCATTGGGGTAGGTGTAAAATCTTGCACTTGCTCCAGCTGAAAGTCCATTTGTTTGGTTTTTACAGCAAGTTCAGCCATATCCTCTTCTGTGCATCCGGGGTGGCTCGAAATAAAATAGGGGATTAGTTGTTGTCTAAGATTTTCCGCTTTATTAATTCTGTCAAAAATACGTTTGAACTCTTCGAATTGTTTAAATGAAGGCTTGCGCATGATCGATAATACAGCATCGCTAGTATGTTCGGGAGCCACCTTTAAACGTCCACTCACGTGATTTTTTATTAATTCTTTGGTGTACTTTTCTGTGCTTTTATTGATTGCTTCGTCTTTGCTTTTATGAAGTAATAAATCATAACGAACGCCACTGCCGATAAATGATTTTTTAATTTCGGGCAATTCATCGACAGCTTTATAGATGTCTAATAGAGGTCTATGATCCGTATTTAGGTTTCTACATACCTTAGGATGTATACATGATGGTCGTTTGCATTTTTTGCATATCGATTCATCGAAACCGCGCATCATGTACATATTGGCCGATGGGCCGCCAAGATCGCTCAAGTATCCTTTAAACTCGGGAAGTTGCACAACCTCTTTAACCTCATTCAATATTGATTTTTTGCTTCTGCTCATAATGAATTTTCCTTGATGGGCAGATATCGTACAAAAGGCACAACCACCAAAACAACCTCTATGAATATTGACCGAAAACTTAATCATATCATATGCGGGTATGCGTTTATTTTTATATTTTGGATGGGGTAACCGTGTATATGGTAAATCATACGATCTATCTAGCTCATCTTGTGATAAAGGAGGGTAGGGAGGGTTGACAACAACAGCTGTATTCCCTACAACTTGAATGATTCTTGAAGCTTCGTATTTATTCGACTCTTCTTCTATGTGCTTAAAGTTGGCGGCTTGCTTTTTTTTATCTTTTATACAATCTTCGTGTGAGTTTAATACTAAATCGTCTTCATTCGAGATGTAGTTGTTTGATAGATATGCGGTTTGTGGTATATCTGTAGGAATTTCATTATTGATCGAATCATTGAGCCTTTTACATAGTTCAATGATGGGCTTCTCGCCCATACCATAAATCAACAAATCGGCTTTGCTATCGCAAAGAATACTTTTGTGTATCTTATCTTGCCAATAATCATAATGCGTCAAACGACGAAGACTGGCTTCTATCCCTCCTAAAACAACCGGTACATCTGGATAAAGCTCTTTCAAGATGTTGCTATAAACAATAGAAGGGTATTCCGGACGCATATCCGGACGTCCATCAGGAGTATAAGCATCTTCACTTCGTAAACGTTTGTTGGCAGTATATTTATTTACCATCGAGTCCATACATCCGGCACTAATGCCAAAAAACAGACGAGGTCGACCGAGTTTCTTAAAATCTCTAAGATCATCTCTCCAATTGGGTTGTGGTACGATTGCTACTCGCAATCCTTCCGATTCGAGCAAACGTCCAATCACTGCAGCACCAAAAGATGGATGGTCAACATAGGCATCTCCACTAAATAGGATGATATCCAGTTCGTCCCATCCACGCAATTCCATCTCTTTTTTAGTAGTGGGCAACCAATCAGTAAGTCTATAATCTTTCATATTGCAAAGATAGGCAGAATATGTAGATAATTGGAAACTGCTGCTTAAAAAGAGGAGAGGGAAAGGTATTTTAAACCAAAAACAAATTAAATTAACGCGCTAAAGAAGCAGTAAATAAACCAACCACACAACGTTATTTTTAAAACCGTACCAAACAAAAAGCCTATAAATGCTCCAATTCCGGCTTTCAGTGCGATATCTGAAGATTTGCCACTTAATAGTTCACCGATAAAGGCGCCAACAAATGGACCAATAATAATACCCCAAGGTGCAAAAAAAATAACACCAATCAATGTACCGAGCAAGCAACCCCAATTACCCCATTTTCCTCCCCCAAATTTTTTCACACCTAAAATAGGAATGAAATAATCTCCAATTTGAAACAATATAACCAATAAGAGCCATGTGATTAATTGGGTATACGAAAATGCAACCTTATCGGTTAGCTGTAAGATTATTAACGCTAAATAAGATAATGGAGGTCCGGGAATTATGGGTAGAATACATCCTATTAATCCTAAAATTAATAAGATGATTCCAATGATGATTAAGAAGATATCCATATGTACGATTAATAGAGCAAAAATTTATTTTACACAAAACTGAATCGTCATTTGTTCGCCTTGATATATTTCTCTAAAGCCTATTTTTTGTTCAGAAAGATAGGTCTTCAAATCATGAAAAGCAGTAGCATTATCCATGATAATCTCTAGCATTTCACCTTTTGGAGAGGTATATATTGCCTTTATTGCAGGAATTAAAGGGCTGTATTCGGTATTATTGCATGTATTAATCGTAATCATAAACAGATTAATCTTCTTCAGTATGTTGTTCTTGCAGCCAATTTAGATACAGTAAAATTAACTGTTGTAAACCAAAAGCTTTCATATTATTATTATATATAACATCAATACATAAATCCAATAAGTCTTTACTGTCTTGCTCTTGGCTGGCAATTAAAGCTCTGATGTTGAGTTTGAGTTTTTCTAAAACATCTTCGTCAATAATTCCATTACTATCAATTAAATGTCTAAATAATGCATATTTCTCAATGGTTCTCAAATTTTCTTCTGAAACTGAAATCGTGCGTGTGCCGCTAGCATTGGCCTGTATAGTGAATTTCATAATTGTAAAGTTTTAAAATGATGATATGGCAAAGTTAGAAAAATAGTTGAAAAATAAAACAATTGTCTCACTTTTTTAAAACCACTCTGTTCAACAATTTAAAAAGTATAGATTTCACGCAGTGCCAATACATTAACATCTAAATGGTTGACTAAATAATTTTCTATGCCGTCATACTCATTGTCAATCACTTTAAAAGCTTCCAATAAATACTCTTCTTTCACTGTAAACAATGATTCAAGTTCGGGATAACGTTTTACAATATCTCCGAATTTCTTCTTCAAACAATCGGCCGATTGCATATAATCTTCAATGATATCACTTTTATCTACCATTAAAGCCGATAAAAATAGAGCCGTTGCTATTCCTGTTCTATCTTTTCCTGCAGTGCAATGATATAGTATTGGTGTGTTGGTTTTCTCGATTAAAAATTTGAAGAATGACTTGAACTGCTCTTGTGCTTTCCTTACAATTTCGGCATACATTTGCATCATTAAGATATCGGGATTTTCAATTTTAGTAAGATCTATTTCAGATACATTCCCTAAATCGATAGACAGTTTGATATATTTTGATACGGTTTGCGGAAGATGATCAATCGCATGATCTATTTCAGGAATGCTTCTAAAATCAATAACCGTTCTTAAAGGTATTCTTGATAAATAATCAAGATCTTCCATTGTTATTGCTGTTAAGTCGTCAGATCTAAATATCATATCCGATTTCACCTTTTTCCCAAATCTATTTTCGAAGCCGCCCAAATCTCGCATATTATGTGCGCCGCTAATTAGTGATTTACATTTCTTCATATTTTCATGATTTATTACTTAAATAAAACAAAGTGCAATCATATTGTTCCTTTGAGAACTAAGTTTTATTAATCCTTTACAAAATCTCAAATTTATCAGCATCTTTCCACGCCGGAAATTTTTTGCGAATTAGTTGAAGTGGCTCTAATGAAAGTGTATAGGTGATGCATTCTTCTTCGCCGTTTTGGGCCTGCAATAAGATTTCGCCTTTTTCAGAAATAAAAGCCGAACCTCCATCATATAAGATTTTCATTTCGTCGATACCGACACAATTCACACCACACACATACGAAAGGTTTTCGATGGCTCTTGCCCTTAATAATATATCCCATGACGTTCGTCGAGATGCAGGCCAGTTAGCTATATAAATCAGCACGTCGTATTCATTATTAACATTACGGCTCCATACCGGAAATCTTAGATCGTAGCATACCTGTAAACAGATGTTCCATCCACGATAGGAAACAATTGTTTTTCTGTCTCCTGCCGTATAATAGTTTGCTTCTTCGCCCATTCTAAAAAGATGACGTTTATCATAGTAATATTTCTTACCATCGGGCGTGATGAAAAAACTTCTATTATAATACTTGTCACTTTCATGACACATAAAGCTTCCTATGATAGCTACATCGTATGTATGCGCCATCTTTTGTACGAAGTCTATTGTATTACCTTCGGTTGTTTCGGCAAGATTTTTACAATTCATGCTAAAGCCTGTCGAAAACATTTCGGGTAAAACAACAATCTCCGTTGTTCCACTCAGCTTTTTAAGCTTTTCGTGGAGCAAACGGAGATTGTCTATTTTATTTTCCCAAACAATATTAGTTTGGATTAATGTAAGACGTAATTGCGTCATAACATTACAAATTTTAAATATTACCTAAGCAAAATAATTCGGGATGTTTTCCTGTATATTGTTTATAATGCATTTTAATCTCATGCATATCTTTTTCAATATCACCCGTAGGGAATACTACTTTGGTAGCACTAATTGTTTTGGATGGATAGTCCATGCCGATTAAAACGATAGGAACTTGTGCTTTTAGAGCAATATAATAAAATCCTTTTTTCCAATTTGGATTGCACTTGCGTGTTCCTTCCGGAGTAATAGCCAAATGAAATTTCTTACGATTCTTAAATTGTTCAACCATTTGATCGACCAAAGATGTTTTGCGTTGACGATCAACTGGAATTCCACCTACTGCTTTAAAGATTAGTCCTATTGGAAAAAAGAACCACTCTTTTTTCATCATGAAGCTCGTTTTTCGACCGATAGCTCCATAAAAAAGCTTCCCTATAAATAAGTCTAAATTGCTTGTATGAGGTGCAGCACAAACCACACATTTATCATAATCAGGAACCGAAACATCGGTTTTCCATTTTAAGATTTTGTAATAAATAAAACTGTATAAAGCTTTTTTCATTATTTATTTAATTTCTCGATTTCGTCAACAATTTCATTGACTTTTGCATTAAAATCTAAACGGAATTTCTTATAAAATCCTTTAACGTTACCTGGTTCAGTGTGGCTGATGCGGCTGATAAATTCGTCTTGCATACGAAGAATTTTAGCCATTAGTTGATCTGCTTTATCTTTATCAGTTCCCGGAATTAATAAAGTATTTACCAAACATTCAGCAAATAATTCGCCTGCAATATAATTAACGTTCTTTTTTAATTGTCTTCTACTTGCCATAATCTCTTTTATTAAAAGTGAATAATGAATATATATATCGGCGTAAAGATAGATACTTTATTCCGCTTTGACAAAATATGTATTAAAAATAGTATCCTAAGTTGACATAGAATGCGGCTTTTTTGGTCTGGTTAGAATAGCCTATCGTTGCCTCTAATGGTCCGAATAAGCTATTATATGCATAACCCACATTTACACCAAATTTGCATGATTCTTTAAAAATATCGTAAAAGCTATTGCTCGACAAAGCTAAATTGCCGGATACACTTATATAATTGTTTTGGCCCAATCTCTGTCTTAGTTTCAGTTCGGCAATGACTACCGAATTGTCCATTAATTCAACATGGTTAATACCGGCAAAGGGTAATTGCTGAGTTAAAAATTTGCCAAAGTAATTGCCGCCAATGAAATTTAAGAAAGGATATGCTACATAATCTCCAATTAGCACTCTACCATAGATGGCAGGTAGAAATGTGAAGCGAGAGTTCGCCGAATATGCTCCTACCCAAGATGCATTGATAGCCGAAAAAGGAGAATGACCGTCGTATTGAGCAAAATTACTAGTGTATAGCGAATAACCAGCTCTAAATTCATTTCCTTTAGTTGGGAAGTAAGCTGTGTTGAATGAGTTATAATGTACGTTGGCAAAATAGCTAACGAAATGTTCGGGTTTAATAACGATATCAAATTGTGGAGTATTGTACAGCAGATTACCATATTTGTAATATTCGAAGCGAAGACCAAAATCAAATTTGAAATTTCTGAACCACACATCCGAAAAACTAAATTCACCTAAATGGTATTTGTATGAAGTGTTGTAAACTTTTTTACCCTTATCAAAAACATTTAAATCATTATATTCAAATTGATATGCCAAATTGAAATTTCTTTGTTGAAGAGGCTCTATTGTATAATCTACTCGAGCTATATACCTTTGTCCTAATCTGCCTGTCACTGATACTCTTGAAGGTATTTTTGTTTTTAAATGTAAATTAGCATTAAGCAGTAACGATGCTATTTCCTCAGAGTCAAATCGGATGCCGATATTTAAATTTTTGTCATATTTCTCTTCTAATAAAAAATCTAAATTGTATTTATCATTATCGGCACGAGTCAAATTAAAGTTTACATTCGAATAGGCTTGACTTCCTCTAAGTATTGATAATGCATTTTCTAATTGCCCTTTTGTTATGAATTCGGCA
>DKPN01000039.1 GCA_002471195.1 Bacteroides sp. UBA7333 | reverse complement strand
ATTGCTCAATTCAAAACCTATATGGGTGCAGAGGGCAGTAACCGCCGTAACTTTATGGCATGGCTACGTGAACGTATCGAAAACAAAAGTTTGGGCGAAGGTACACGAGCAGGGCACCGAACCACCTATCATGCGTTAGAGCGTTTTGGCAAGTTCAAGACCTTTGATGATGTTACCCTTCAACATATCAATCAGTTCGACCTCTTTATACGAGAAGAAAAGACCTATACCGCCACAGGTAAACCCATCACCCGAAGCGATGCAGCAATTCACAATTATCACAAGCGTTTCAAGCCGTATGTAACCGAAGCATTCAATATCGGCTTAATGAAAGAGAATCCTTATACACGCTTCAAAGATAAACGTGGCGAAAAGAATGAACGACCTCACCTAACTAAAGCGCAAGTGGAACAACTTGTAGGGATGAGAGAGACCAGCAAGAATGAGCAGCTAAACAAGTACATTGATTTCTTCCTCTTTCAAACCTTCACAGGTATGGCTTATATTGATGCCAAAACATTTGACTACAAACAACACGTGGTTGCCATAGAGGGTAAAGATTACATTGATGGCAGACGAATAAAAACCGATAATGTATTTATTGCCCCTATCCTCCCCATTACCCAAAAGATTTTGGAACGGAATAATTTTGAGATGAAGATACCCTCTAACCAAAAGTACAATCAATTCTTGAAAGGAATAGGCTTAGCTTTAGGGTGTAGCTTTCCCTTAACCACCCATATTGCCCGACACACTTTTGCTTGCACAGTTATGTTGGGGCAAGGAATTCCCAAAGAGGTATTACAAGTAATGATGGGGCACTCTTCTATCAAGACAACCGAGATTTACGCCAAGATGCCTATGACCTTTGTTTCTCAAAAACTAGACAGACAGGTATTCAATATCTGGAAGTAAACTACCTACTGCTGGTTAATGCCACATCTATCACAACAACGTGAAGGTGTGGCTTTACTTTTTATGCATCAGCGTATGGCTTGCCATTTTATTCAGTAGATATACGAAAGGGGTAGCCTAATACCCGTTGCTGGCAGAGCCACAACAGAGAGCACCCACCACAAATCAGCAAGCTTTATTCAGTAGAAGGCAAAAAAGAAAGGTAGGGAAAGGAGATTCTATTGGTGAATCTTCTCTTTCCCTACCTTTTATTGGGTTGTTGTATTGATTGGTAATTCTCCGCTCTTACGCTTCTAATTTATTTTTTCTGCCCAATAAAGCAGCATCAACTTCAATCTTACTAAAATATAGATGCTTTGCATTCCGATGATAAGGTAGCTGCTTGCGCTGGCAACGTTTCCTAACAGCAGCAATTGAGAGACCAAGATATTTAGCTACCTGTTCTACGTTCATTACTATATCTGCGTGTTGTGATACTCTCTGTACCACTTCATCTACAACTTTTATGTAGGTTTCTTTTTTCATATTTGCGTGTTTGTGTTATTACTAAGGCTCTTATGGTGGCGCCAACCATTTGAACACGACGCAAATGTACAGGGGGATACAGTAAAGGGAAGAATTAAACTCTTATTTGAGTTTGATATTTAACGGGATTTTAGAGAAAAAGGGGAATCATACTTAAAAATCATACTCAAGAGGGAAACAGTGTACATTCTTCTGTTATTTTACTATTCTAGCATTATCGAATATTAGTAAAGCAATGATTCTCCGGCACTTGTTTTTGTTATTAAATTGTGCTTAATGTATATATAGATAATTGTAGTATGATTTATATTAGAAGTCCACTTCCAACAAATGTCCATTATTTTTTAGCCAATCTTTTGCACGTTGATAATCGGGCACCTGTATTGAAAGGATATTCCAGAATGTGGCTGTGTGATTGGCTTCTATTAAATGGATAAGCTCGTGGACAATGATATATTTGATTACAAAAAGTGGAGCTTTGATAATACGCCAGTTGAAATTAATGTTGTTTTTTGTAGTACAAGAGCCCCAGCGGTATTTCATTTCTGAAATTTTACACTCGCTAAACTTAACACCAAGATTTTCGGCATATTCATTCGCAAGGGGTAATATGATTTCTAATGCTCTTTTCTTGTACCACTTTTTGAATAGTTCATTCGCAACAGACTGGTCGTTTTTGGAGATTTTGAATTCTTTGTTGAATTGAATACCATCAACTTCTGCCTCAACAACAAGTAACTGGTAGCTTTTGCCCAAAAACATCAACGATTCACCAGAAACAAACTCTTTTGCAGATATATTTGTAGGATATTTCTGCACGTGGTTCAGTTTCTGCTGAATCAGCTCCCTTTTAGAATCGACTAATTGTTTAATCTTTTCTTCTGAAAGGTTCTTAGGCGAATGTACAACAACCTGTCTATCACGTTCTACTGTGATACTGAACGTTTTTCTATTGCTGTATTTTATTACATATTCAATATGCATCAATCTTGAACTATTTTATAATGATTCGCTTTTGCTAACTCCATAATTCGAGAGATAAGCTCTTTGTATTTTAAAGTTATTTGTGGATACGCTACGAACTCAGGTGATAGCAATAGTTTCTGTAATTCGGCTTTTAGCTTGTTCTGGGCTGGAATGCTTTCCCAAAAACCTGTTAGTTTTATTTCTGTAGCTACCAAGTTAAATACATTTTGCGTTAGGCTTATGTTTTTAGATATTTCATCTTCTGTTAAGTCGCGATTATCAAACAACTCAGCCTTGAAAATGCGGAAGAATGGCATCTGCTTTTTTCTATCCAAACCAAAGGTTTGTTCTTTTTCGCGATTCTTGATTTTTTCACGAAGTTTTTCCAACTCCTCGTATATTTTTTTCCAATTGCCTTTGAAGTTCTTTAGAATTTCTTCTAAGGCTTCGGAGAATGAAGCAAATAGTTCAGGGTCTTCATCAATATTGATATTGATAAAGTGACGAATAGCGTGTTCCACCTCTGCTGCTTTGGTTTTACTTCGTTTTGCATTGACTCCTGTTTGGAAATCTTCAGCAATGATTGAAATAGGCGCAACAGATTGGAAAATACCTTTTGACTTCAGATATTCATCGGCAATGGCTCTAAGTTTTGGTGGAATACCTTTCATACTGAAACGACCATCACGGAAATGCTTTTCGGCTAATGCATTTATTTCAGTAAACGATTTCCAATCCACAAAGAAGTCTAAGGCTTCTTTGCGTGGCAATACATTGTTAAAGCACGAAGTTAGCTTGCGATATAAGTTCATATATTCAAAACGAATATCTTCATCGTAGAACAGGTCGAAGAATGCATCTACATCAGACAAATCAGTTAGTCCGTGCTGGTGCAAGAAGTCCCAAACGGCTGCGTGTGCTTTTGTAAGTTCATTTAATTCAAATTCATCTGTTGCTATGCAATCCAGAATTTGGTTGATTTCATTTGTATCAACTGCTGTTTCACGTTCATCGTAGTATTCTATTGCTCGTTTTAGGTGGTGTCCTACTCCAACAAAATCGACAATAAAGCCTTTTTCTTTGCCTTCAGAACCAATTCTATTTACACGCGCAATAGTTTGTAGTAAGTTATGGGCTACAATAACACGATCTAAATAGAGCACTTGCTCAATAGGTGCATCAAAGCCTGTTAGTAACATATTGTTTACAATAATGATACCTACGTTACCATTTACTTGCTTGTCCTCTTCATCTACTCTCTCGAAAGGTAGTTTGAATCGTTTAATGGCTTTTTTATGGTATTCGCCATTGGTATAGGCTTTAATGGCAAGCTCATCGTTATGATTGCCAGAAATAACCACTGCTGTTTCCAATTTTTCGAGCAAACCGATATTTACCAGCATTGGGTTACTAATTTTAAGCTCTGCTATTTTTTGGGCAATAGCTTCATCAATGGCAGCTTTGTAGCGAACAGCCGAAGGGCGTGAGTTTGCCACAATTTGGGCTTTAAAGCCTCCTGTAAAGATTTGCTCCACATAGTGCTCTACCATTTTTCCTGCTTTTTCTTTAATGGTTTCAAAGCTATCTAAATAGGCATCGCGAGAGCCAAACCCAAGTATTTGAAGGCGTTCTGTAAGATTGTACTCACTAAAGACATCTTCAAATTTCTTATCCATACCCTTTTTATCTTCTACTTCGGCATTGTGGGTAAAGCCTTCATATACAATTTCAAGGGTTACACCATCGTCAATAGATTGACGCATTGTGTATTTATCAATATAGTCTTTATATTTTTTCTCCGTTTTGGCTGTTGGCGTTCCTGTAAAACCTATAGAGGTTGCATTGGGCATAGCTCTATCTAAATTAGCCGCTAACATAGAGTACTGTGAACGGTGAGCTTCATCAGTCAGTATGAGTATATTGGTGCTTTTATTTAGTTCTGGGAATATCTGCAAGCCTTCTAAATCTCCATTCTCTTGAAATTTATGAATCATTGCCATTACCAAATCAGAATTATCGTTGCTCAGTAACTCTTTTAAACTACGACCATCGGAATTAGGACGAGGATTAATAAAATTAGCTGTTTTTACAGAGAATCCAATGCTTCCTGCTGTGCCTGAAAGTTGGTCTTCGAGTTGTGTACGGTCAGTAACAAACACTATTTTCCAAGGCATCAGCTCGTTGTGAAGCTTCATTTCTCTGACCAAAAACATCATAGTAAGTGATTTGCCTGAGCCTTGTGTGTGCCAGATAATACCACCACGTTCAATGCTGTTTCTGCCCTCAATAAGTCTTTTAGTAGCTAATTTAACTGCGCGGAATTGTTGGTAACGACCAACAATTTTGATTTTTTTACCTTTATCGTCAGTGCTGAACACTGTAAATACTCGCAAAATATCTAACAGGTTACGAGGGTCTAACATACCAGCTACCAAACGCTGTTGGTCGTTTGGTGAGGATTGTCCGTGTTGTAGGTCATTTACCGTTTTTGGATATGGGTCAGTCCAACGATAAAAGTGTTTAGATATGTGTGTGGTAATAGTACCAAATTTAGCCTCGGTACGGCAGGTAGTAATGATAAATTGGTTGTAGTAAAACAGTTCTTTGTTACCCTCACCAGTATCGCCACGTTGTTCTGAATAGCGTAATAGTTGGTCAATAGCTTCTGGAATTGGCTCTTTTACTTTTGGTGATTTAGCCTCTACTACTACTAAAGGCAAGCCGTTTACAAACAGAATAATATCGGGAATGATATGGTGGTCGGTGCCAGGTATAGCCACTTTGAACTGCGAAATGGCAGTGAAAACATTGTTTTCCAGATTTTCAAAATCAATGTATCTAACCGTGGGGCTTTTTTCGCCAGTTAGCTCATTTTTTGTTACAGTGGTATTGTCGAGTAACAAATCGAGTACTCTCTGATTGTTTTCAATTAGGCTGTTACGGTCGAAGGTTCTGATTTTGCGTACAACATCATCTACCTGCACATCAGTTAGAAATGGATTGATTCTTAGTAATGCTTCCTTCAGCTTTGGCAACAAAATAACTTCGGAGAATGAAGTTCTGAAACTCTCTTCGGGTGCTTGTTGCATTTTTAGTTCAATCACCTGATTAAGAGCATTATCCCAACCCAACTCGCGAAGCTGCTCCATAAATGGAAGCTCAACACTACTATATTCGTCTAACTTTAGCGATTTGCCTTGTTCGCCTTTGTACTTTATGTCGTTGTTCAGTATCATAGTATTATTTGTTGAATGTTGATTATATCACTTTGCGCCAATCCTTTTTGATATCTTCAACTGTGTTTTTTTATATTACATTTTAACCCGTACTTTCCCTGTTAGTAAATCGTGCATAAGACCTGATTTTTGAAGTTTCAATTTCTGAAGTTGTTCTATTGTCTCATTTAATACAGTTTCAATCTTGTCTAACTTATTTGTGATAGTATTTCTCTCCTCTGGTTGGGGACAAAGAATGCTTAGTTCTCTAATCTTTTGTATGCCAAAAGCTGGTTGAGAGGTTGAGTGAGTAGCTACCTTGACTTGCTCTGTAACATAATTTGCTTCCATCGACCAATATATAAAACTGGCGCACTCATATGGTTTTATAAGAATGACATTAGCACTTAGAGCAAAATTATTCTCATCAAATGCTGGTAATATTGTTGGTTTACCTATTGTTCCTATTTTTCCAAATATTAAATCCCCGTTCTCAACTTTAAATGACTTTTGTTGCTTAGTAAGTACTTCTGCTCCTACTCTGCGACATTTTTTAGTATCAAATATTTTATGCGTAATAAAATCACTAATCCCCAAATATGGAATACCATTATCAACCTCTGCTGGTGTTCTATGGTCTGGTTGTGGGTCTACTGCATCTATCAATTCACCCAAACTTACAACCTCCCATTCCTCAGGAATTCTCCCCAGTTCACTATCTTTAAACTTATGCGTTTTTTCTGAACGTATATTTCCTTGCTCGTCAATGCCACGAGTAAGTAGGTCGTTCATTAAGCCCTCTTTTATCCTTTTGTATTTTTCGATAAGCTGCTCGGTTTGAGCAATGGCTTCATCGAGCTTTGAAAGAATAGTGGCTATTTTTTGTTGCTCAATAGTTGAGGAGGGCAATAAAAACGAGTGGTCTCTAAAATCTTTTTTCTGTAAATGTTTTAATCCACTACCCTCAAAATAGTTTTTATTTATGTAATTGATATTACTTAATAGGTAATAATACAAATACTGGGTTATAGTATCTGGCTTTGCTGCAACAGCAAATGTATCTGTAGAGTATGCTGCATCACCATTGTAGTATTTTATATTAGCTACACCACCTGTTGCCAAAAATAGATTCTCACCTTCAATTATTTTTGTATCGTGAAGCAAAATACCTTCGCCACTTGTAAAGAATGGAAACCCTCCATAATTAGTTGCATCAGAAACCTTTATTGAAGATTTTGCTTTTTCCTCAATAACAGTCTTGATTTCGCTTTTATGCCACCCATCTGGGATATTTATTTGATTTTCTTTTATCATAGGTAATTTAGTTTCGTTAGAAAATCATTTAATTCATTAAGCGTTTTAGTACGTGTTTCTTCCATCTGTTTGGAAGAAACAAAGTATTTATCGAATAGGTTTTCGTAGGCAGCCACAAGTGTACGCTGCTCGGCAGAAAGATAGCGTTGTAGCTGTTCGTTTACCAAATCGAAATGCTTTTTTAGAATCAGCTTTTGTGATTCCTCTTCTGTAATAATGCCTCCAATAGACAGAAGCAAGTCGTCTAAGCTATTTAGTTTTTTAGTTACCAGCACTTTGGCTTTTTTGTAGATATTAATCTGTTTTGTTAAAGCACTAATTGCTTTTTTTGTATCTGCTCTTTGTAGTAAAGTAGCTTTCTCCGCTTCCAACTGTGGTAACTCTTTCTCTATTAGTTTTAAGTAGTTTTCTGCATCAACTTTTTCATCATCAGCTCCGTAGCGTTTTAGAATTAGTTTTAATTCAAGTTGTTCATTTAGCTCTTTAATCTCCGCCTTGTAGCCTTTTATTTTAGCCTCCAGATTTTTAATCTTGGTTTCAAGTGCTTGCAGTGGTTTTGCTTCAGCTGGACGTATTTTCTCATTGAGTAAATAATTGATTTCAGCCTTTAACTCGTCTTTAGCCAATTTGGGCGTTATTTTCACTTCGCCTTCCTCTTCGTCTGCTTCATATTCCAACAAAGCCAAAGCCTCTTCCACTGTTTCGCTTAGGCTATTTTCGTGCTGTGCTAATAGATTTTCCTGCTCTGTTATTTGCTTTTGCTCCGCTTGGAAGAACTCATTTATCAGATAAGCATCTTCTATTAAGCTGGGGTCCCAACCTAATTTCATAATGGTTTTAAGGTCGTATTTGATATTGTCCCACCAGTTTACAAATACCCCTGCTATTTGATACTTATCGAGTACGCCAACAGGCTCAAATTTTTCTACAATAGAACTTAACAGCTGCTTGCGTACTTTTGTAAAATTATCGCCATTTACACCTAAATAGGCAACTATACCATCGGCTACTACTCCCTCTTGTACAGGCTCTGGAGCTAAGGTAGAGAAATCGTGTTTTGCTTGTTGCCACCAATCGGCAAGTTGTAAGCCTAAATCTACAAATGTGTTCTCAACAGCCTTATCCTCGTCAATAATGGTTTTAATATCAGATTTTACAGCTATGGCAAAGTCTTTAAATAGTTCGGTTTTAGGCTTGAAGAATTTACTATCATCAAATTGAAATTTAAGACATTGCGTGTTCTGAATTTGCTCTATTTCTACCATTGGCACACCACCTGTTAAGTGAGCTTTTACATCTTGTGGCTCTGGTGGTGGCGTATTATCTACATAACGACGTATTTTTAAAGTGTAGTCGTATTTTTCAATAGAATCAGGCTCTTCGTCAGTGCTTTTAATGCTTACAAAACGAGAATAGCCTTTTTCTTCAATTTTATTGTTGAATACGTGGTCTATTTTCTCAATATCTTCTGGACGTAGTGTGTTCTGGTTTTTACCTTCTGCATACTCTTTATCAGCATTGATAAAGAAGACTTTACCTTTGAGGTTGTCGGGTTTGTTTTTATTAAACACCATTATACAAGCTCCAATGCCAGTGCCATAGAATAGCTTTTCGGGCAAACTGATAATACCTTCAATAACATCAGCCTTTAGCATACTTTCGCGTATCTCCTTTTCTTTGCCACCACGGAATAGTACACCGTGAGGCATCACTACCACCACTTTACCAGTGCGTTTGCAGCTGGCTAACATATGCTGTACAAACATCAAATCCGCTTTTTTGCCAGTTTCGGGAGCAAAGCCATAAGTAAAACGCTCTTGGTTTTTCATTTCGGCTTTATTGTAGTTCTGCGAGAATGGAGGATTGGCAATTACACGGTCGAACTCCATAATTCTACCATCTCTCAAGTTCAGAGGCTCAGCTAATGTATCGCCATAATCAATGCGATATTTGGCCACATTGTGTAAAATGATATTCATTTTACAAATAGCCACCACTGTAGGGTCGTTTTCTTGCCCAAATAGCTCTAAGTCTTGAATATCTTGTCCTTGTTCCTCAATGTATTGGTATGATTGAATAAGCATACCTCCAGAGCCCGCTGTGGGGTCGTAGATAGACATACCTGATTCAGGTTTAAGTAGCTGTACAAGCAAGCGTACAACTAAATTAGGGGTATAGAATTGACCTCCTTTTTTTCCGCCCTCCTCAGCAAAGTGTTTTAGTAAATACTCATACGCTGCACCTAAAAGGTCGGGGAATTCAAAATTTTCATTTATCAACTTAGGAAACTCATTGAACTTATCAATGATTTTCTTTAAGTCGGCATTTTTTACAATCTGCTTTCCATCAACCTCTTTGTTGAAGTTTATGCGGTCTTTAAATATGCCCGAAAGTGTATCTGGATTTGCATCTTCAATAGCATCTAAGGCTTTGTTGAGCATCTGACCAATATTAGCTTGTAAGTGTTTAATAGCTGGCTGCTCAACTCCATTTTCATCAGTAAATCCAGTGTTCCATCTTGCACGCTTAGGCACAAAGAAGGTTTCACCGTAGGTTTGTTTGTCTTCTAACAGTTCCTCTAAAAACGGATTTCCAACCAAATGTTTATAATCAGTTTTGATTAGCTGTTCACGTTTTTGGTCAAATACATCTGACATACGTTTAATAAACAGCATACCAAAAATATATTCTTTATATTCCGAAGCGTCCATTTTACCTCTTAAATCATCAGCTACGTCCATTAGTAGCCTTTCGAGGCGTTTTAGCTTAATTTTTTCTTGTCTCATTTATATAAATACTAAAGCGGTAGACTATTATTTCTGTAGTTTAAGAAATAAACTCTTCTACACATTAAAAACGCACTTCACCTTTGCAATTAATAGTTAAGAGAATTCTATTTCTAATAAATTGCAAGTCTTTGCAGTGTAGCTACAAAAGTACGGAAAAACATTTAAAACTTAACTTTTTTAGATTATATGTGCGAATTACAATAATTATTTATACTTCGAGGGTGCAAATAGCCATGTATATTTAAGTTCATTATCTAAATTCCCCTATCTTTGCCAAGTGAACCCGCAAGGGCACTCCCCAGAGATAAATAACATGTGTTACCAAACTGTGTTACCAACTCGAAACGAACTTTGAATGTGAATTAGGAACTACTTGATACTAAAAGAGTAACGCAGGTATAAGCCTTGAAAAAACGGGCTAGAAATAGATACCAGGCGGATCACTTAGAAAAAGGAGTTCACTTGAACTCCTTTTTTTATTTTAATACAATCAGACCACAGAATCATACAGATCATATCAACAATTCCCCCTTCATTTTCGGATTAATTTGCAGATATTCACAACATAAAATCTCAGACCTTCTACATTGCAAAGAACTCCATAATACATATTTCTTGAAGATAGCGCTCCAGAAAGTGTGCAAATCCCAATATTTCTTAGATTTGTATTGGAAACTAAAATCAAAGAGAAACAAAATTCACGCAAGAACAAATATTTGAGATTATTCCTTCACTTACAAATGAAAAAGAAGAATTTCAGGAATTAATCCGTTTAGAAATAGAGTCATTAATGAAATCAGAGCGTGAGATTTATAATTCTCAGGCTAATGATGTAAGTAATGACTATCGTAATCGCCGAGTATGTCATGGAGGTCAAATGTTTGAGATTCATGTTCCTCGCAGTCGCGAGAGCAACTTTTATCCTGTTTTATTAGGAGTACTTAAAGATCAAGAAGCCGAAGTTCAGCGCTCAATTCGTAGCTTATATACTCAAGACTCGACCACCAAGCAAGCTGGTGATATCTCAGAAGATTTTTATAGCAAGCATACGGTAAGAGTCAAATAAGCCGGCTCCTTGATACGGCACGTTGAGATGCTTCCGCATGATTGAACCGTAGATTAGATAGACATTATCCAATCATTTATATTAATGCTACGTATGCCACCACCAGGCGCAATGACCCGGTTTCAAATAAAGCGCACTATGCAATATTAGGAGCAAAATAAGATAGAACCCGTGAGGTATTATCAATTGTAAATTTCCCAACCGAAAGTGTTTCCAACTGGCTTGACATATTCAATGATATAAAAGAAAGAGGAGCTAGTGAGATTAATTCATTTATATGCGATAGCTTATCCAGTATTAAAAATTCAATCACACATGCGTATCCTAGTGCAGATATTAAAAAGAGGAATATATTGGGAAAAAACAAGGCTCGAGACAAGAAAATAATTGTAGCAGAAATGGAGATCACATTTAATCCAGATCAAACCTTTACATCAACACCTTTTATCATAACCACAACACCCCCCTTTTTCGCTTAGCTTCTTTATTAACAAAACACAACCAGGTCACACATCGGAAAATCACACAAACACCTCTTTATAGAAATCCCGGCTTCCGAGCTTACCATTTTTGCATCTCTCAGGAGGATTATCCCTTACTTCAAGAACACTTCAACTCCGCCAGCAGATTCACTGACCTTACCAATCTCGAAACAACCCAACACCTCATCAAGAAAAACGAAACCAAGGAAGATATCACAACTTATACCAATTGGCAATCTCAGGGAAGGAAAAAAACTTTAAAGACTCACCTCAGGATTTCGATACAACCCCTACTCAGCACAATCCAATACAATCCACATTTTGGTTGAACAAAAAAAGGTCCACAGAATTACCTGTAGACCTTTTTGAAATGTGGGCGCTAACGGATTCGAACCGCTGACCCTCTGGGTGTAAACCAGATGCTCTGAACCAGCTGAGCTAAGCGCCCGTAACATGATGGAAAGTGTTGGAATTTTGTGTGGGCGCTAACGGATTCGAACCGCTGACCCTCTGGGTGTAAACCAGATGCTCTGAACCAGCTGAGCTAAGCGCCCGTACACTTTCCTTTCAAATGCGTTGCAAAGGTATGGTTTATTTTGATATTACCAAAACATTGCTATACTTTTTTTTCATCAAATATTGAACATACAATGTATAAATCTGATATTCTTACACTTATAAGTATGTTAAAATTTGTACACAAAAAAAATACATGCAATGTTTTATCGATTATTTTTTGTCAGATTAAAAAATGGAATATTGTTTTCCAGCCCATTTTATACTAACCAACCACATTTTTTTTTCGTTTATGCCAGTAAAGTAAACACTAAATTATTCTCATCCGACTGAGATGGATCATAATTAAATCCGTCGAATTCGAAAGTTTTTAATTTTTCAATATCATTAATCTGGTTTTTCAATATAAATCTCGCCATTTCGCCTCGCATCATTTTTGTATAAACCACAATCGTTTTACGAACGCCATTTCTTAAGACAGAGAATTGTGGCGTAATTATTCGCACACTCTTTTCCACTTTTTTCCAGTCAAACAATCCTTTCATTTCATCACTCGCCAAATAACACAATACTCCGCCTGCACGATTTATATCGTCAATCAAAAGATCAGTCAATTTATATTTCCAATAGGCAAACACCGTTTCTGAATTAAATTGAGGAAGACGCACATCACCCTCTAAACGATAATTACGTATTATATCCAGCGGGCGCAACAATCCATAGCAAAAAGAGGTAAAACGAAGGTGACTTTGAGCATAATCGAAATCAGTAACATTAAAATCCATCGGCTTTAATCGTTTAAAAACAATTCCCGTATATGATAAGATAGATGGAATTGATACAACATCAGATGAATGAAAAGATTGGAAACGTTGATAGTTAGCCAAAGCCAATTTCGCATTAACATGAAGAATTTGCTCTAACTCGTCCACTGAGTATTGAGTCATTTGCAGTGCAATTTCATTAGCATTGTTCTGAAACAATGGGGTTGTAGTATAGGGCACTTTAATTTTAGTAGAAGCAACCATCGTTTTGGCACAAGAAAGCAAAATGAGCATAACGTATAGATTTATTATTTATAGAGTAAAGATAATATTATTATGATATAACAATACTAAAGGCTTATGTATTAATAGTTATTATATCATTAACACAATCTATTCGTTTTTTATAATTATCTTTGTAACCATTAAATTTATGATGACATGAAAAAAGAAAAAATTATATTAACAGGTGACCGCCCTACTGGGAAACTACATATAGGCCACTTCGTTGGCTCTTTAAAACGAAGAGTTGAACTCCAAAACTCTGGTGAATTTGATAAAATTTTCATCATGATTGCCGATGCGCAAGCATTAACTGACAATGTTGACAACCCTGAAAAAGTACGTCAAAATATCATAGAGGTTGCATTAGACTATTTAGCATGTGGTATTGATCCTACCAAATCAACCATCTTTATTCAATCTCAGATTGCAGAACTCTGTGAACTATCTTTCTATTACATGAATTTGGTTACTGTTTCTCGTCTACAACGTAATCCTACGGTTAAAACAGAAATTCAAATGCGTAATTTCGAAAGCAGCATTCCCGTTGGATTCTTTACTTATCCTATCAGCCAAGCAGCCGACATCACAGCTTTTAAAGCAACAACTGTTCCGGTAGGTGAAGATCAAAAACCGATGCTGGAGCAAACGAATGAAATTGTTAGACGATTTAATCATATATATGGCGATACTTTAGTGGAGCCAGAAATACTATTACCTGATAATGCCGCTTGTTTAAGACTTCCAGGAACCGACGGAAAAGCGAAAATGAGCAAATCTCTTGGCAACTGTATCTATTTATCTGAAACGGCTGATGAACTCCAAAAGAAGATCAAAAGCATGTATACTGATCCCGATCATATCAGAGTACAAGATCCTGGCAAAATCGAAGGTAATACTGTATTTACTTATTTAGATGCATTTTGCAATGATGAGCATTTTGGCAGATATTTAAATGAGTATGCTAATCTTGATGAGTTAAAGGCACATTATCAAAGAGGAGGTCTTGGCGACATGAAGGTTAAAAAATTTCTTGGTGCCATTATGGAAGAGCAATTAGGTCCAATTCGAGAACGCCGAAAAGAGTTTGAAAAGGATATTCCTGCGATTTACGAAATGCTTAAAAAAGGCTGCGATGATGCGCGTGCTGTTGCAGCTGACACATTGGCTGATGTGCGCAGAGCCATGAAAATAAACTACTTTGAAGACACTAACTTCATTGCCGAACAAGCGAAACGTTTTCACGATTAATTAATATCTAGTATTATTAATAAAATAGCCTCATCTTGCAATCAAGATGAGGCTATTATTATTTAGAGAAATAATTAATATACTATTGAGGGGTATTTTCAATAATAGCTACACGGTTTAGATAAACTGGATTTCCAAATTTATCAACACCGCCATCAGCAGAAATTGCCAAACGACTTGCATCTACCTTAAAATCATTTACCATCATATCATAAACGGCTTGAGCACGTTTTTGACTTAATTGTTGATTATAAACAGCAGTACCGGTTGAAGAGTCAGCATAACCTGTTATAGTATAATTAGTACCTTCTTCAGAGTTAATTGTTTCAGCCAAATATTTAAGATTCATTGCTTCTCTTGGAGTAATAAGCGAAGAGTTGATATCGAAGAATATGGTTCTAGGAGCAATATTAGTTTCAAGTACTACAACTTCAGCAACTTCAGGAGCTGGTTGATTTTCTAGTTGAGCAACCTTTTCTTGCAACAGTAAATTATCTGCAGCCATATCATTCATTAATTGACGCATCGCAGCAAGTTCGGCAGCGCTCAACAGTTGAGGTAATGGACGAGTAAATGTGCGTTTTTTGAATTTGTAAGTAATTCCCAAAGATGCACCCAACATACAGTCGTAATCTCTTTTTTCTACACTCTTACCATCAAATTTACCTTGTACACCCATTGCAAATAACTCAAGATTCAAGTCAAGAGCGTCACAAAGTCTAAATTTATTAATAATACCACCATTCATACTGAAGCTACGGTAATGATGAGAAGTAAAGTTATAGGTAAAACCAGCACCTAAGAAAGGAATAATTTCGTATACACGTTTTGAATTATATCCACCAAACAAAGCATTTAAATTGAATAACACGTCACCGTGCAAATTCATATAATCAAATTTTTGTTTGTAATATGAATTATCAATCAATCCACCATGAACATAATCGCGGCTACCATCGCGTGTAAATCCTTTTGCTTGCAAACCACTGTATTGTAAACGCAAACCCAAACCTGGAGTAAACCATTTTCCTACAGAAACATTCAAAGCCGGACTAATACGTTGTTTAAATTTACCTATATCATTTTCAGAACCCAATAAGACTTGTGCACCAGCACCTACGGTAACAAACCAGTTGTCGAAAAAACGATTTGTCATTACAGAATATTTGTCTTGCACTTCAATTATTTCTGTATCTGTTACAACGACTTCTTGCGCCGAAGCCAATGTGAAAAAGCCAGCAAAAACCAGCAACATTGTAATTTTCTTCATACATATAAAATTTAATTATTACTTAAAAGTTATTCTCATTAAACAACATAATAACATCAATGCATGAAAAAGGTTTAATTTAAAACAAAATCTGCCCATTTTTAATATTCATCCTTTAATGTTTTAAAATGGACTGACAATCTATCCTTTACAAAATTATTATAGGAAGATCATTTATTAAGAAAAAAGCCGTCGATTTCATTAGAGTTGATTGTATAAAGAACTGTTTTGCCATCAGGAGTGTAATTGGGCGATGCACAAGCAAAAAGCGAATCAATCAAAGCAGACATTTCTTGTAGACTTAAAACCTGTCCATAAACAATAGCAGATGCTTTAGCCATAGTCAAAGCAAGCAGTGTTTGAATCTCTTCGCGTACATCACTTCCTTTAGTCATAGCCGTATGAACCATATTCTGAATTAATTCTGTGGGATTTAATCCCTCAATTCCATCGGGTATGGCATTAATAGCATAACTTCCGCCTCCCAAATTGGCGATATCAAAACCCAATGAAGTAAGTTCATCATTGATACTTTCAAAAATAGGAATCTCAGATGTTGGTAGCTGCAATATCTCAGGAAAAAGCATACCATGAGACACACCTCTTTTCTGGGTTATCTGATTAAAATATTTATCGAATAATACTCGAACATGTGCTCGATGTTGATCAATAAACATTAAACCCGATTTTACTGAAGTTAGTATATAACGTCCTTTAAATTGCAGAGTTGAATTGCCGTGCTCAGAAGGTAGATTATCATTATACAAACTACTTGACATCTCTTGCCCACCCGAAATATTCGATGTTGCAGCTTCAATACTTACGTTTTCTAATTCTGATACTTCAGGTTCGAAAGAGCTATTCATTTTGCTTGCCTTTCCTATTCCTCCATACAAAGACTGCCAATCATCGTTTTTATTTTGATTAGATGAGTGAGAAGTTGAATGATGTATCGTCTGTGTTTTAAAAGGATTAAAATCAGAATTATAGTGTATTTGAGGTTGAACAATGGTTTCAACTTGTTCAAACACCGGAATATCGGGCATATCTGCTGTATCAAAGTCGATGGTAGGAACTTCATTAAACTTACCCAACGACTCTTTTACAGCAGCTGTTATGATTTGCCATATGGCCTGTTCGTTCTCAAATTTAATTTCAGTTTTCGTAGGATGTATATTTACATCAATGTTAGCAGGATCAACCTCAATATACAAAAAATAAGAAATCTGATCGCCGATAGGTATTAATTGCGCATACGACTCCATAACTGCTTTATGAAAATACGGATGACGCATGTATCTGCCATTTACAAAGAAAAATTGATTCGCACCTTTTTTACGTGAAGCGTCCGGTTTTGAGACATATCCGGAAAGTTTTATCAATGAAGTTTCTACCTTAACATTCAATAAATGTTGATTGAGTTTTTTTCCAAACGAGTTGATAATGCGTTGACGCAACGAACTTACCGGCAAATTTAAAATTTCGACTTCGTTACTATAAAGTGCAAAAGAAACATCGGGATGCACCAAAGCAATCCGTTCTACTTCGGCAATAATATTACTTAATTCAGTAGAATTAGCTTTCAGAAATTTTCGACGTGCAGGTATATTATAAAAAAGATTCCGTATTTGAAAATTACTACCGACAGAACAAGATATAGTTTCTTGACTCTCGACCTTGGAGGCTGCTATATTTAATTGTGTACCTAACTCTTCATTGCGCAAACGCGTTTTTAGCTCTACTTGAGCTACGGCAGCAATTGAAGCTAACGCTTCGCCACGAAAACCCATTGTGCGCAATTGAAATAGATCATTAGCTTCTCGTATTTTGGATGTAGCATGTCGCTCAAACGAGAGCCGAGCATCGGTTTCAGACATTCCTTTGCCATCATCAATAACCTGAATGGAGGTTTTTCCGGCATCAGTTATTAATATATTTATGTTCTTAGCTTCGGCATCAATTGCATTTTCAACCAACTCCTTGATGACGGATGCAGGACGCTGTATAACTTCACCGGCTGCTATTTGGTTAGCAACCGAATCGGGCAGTAAATGAATGATATCGCTCATAATAAAGAATCAGAAAATATTTAAAAAATCCAAGTATCGTTTTGTATACAATACCAAATATAGGCCAACAATATAATGATTAGTATAATTATACCAAAATGCAAAGGTTTTCTACCACTCTCTTTGCGTCGCTTCAGATGTTTGGTATTTTCTACAAATTTACCTCTTATATCTTCAGGAGAGAACTCCTTCTCAGGGATCATACCGAGTTCGCGTTTATTGTCTTCTATACGCTTATCCAGTTTCTCCTTACGCTCATTATAATATATATATTGGTGATTAAACCTTCTTGGTTTATTCATTCCACTTTTGAACAATCCCATAATAATCTACTATTTCATTAAATCTCGTTTATTTGAAGATTTAGTCGCTCTTCTTGTCGATTTATGCAACTCTTCACCGGCATTCTTGCCTCGCCATTCAAAAATATCTTCTTTGTCTTTAGGTCGGATATAATCGAACCATACAAAACTTGGTAGTCTCATTTTATCGGGAGGTATTTGATCCATTGGATATAAAGTTCCATTTGATTTTCCTATCATGATAGCCTTTTTCATCTTGTTGTTTTCAAGAAACAGATGAAGTAAGCTACCTTCACCAGAGTTTAAACCAATCATAGTACTATCCTTCTCCTCTTCGGGATAGAAAGCTAACAATAAATTGGCGATGACTTCGACTCTACGCATTTCTCCATTTTCAAAAAACGCTTTCATTTCGCGTCCTGAGATCTGATTATAATGTATCGAATCTTTCATTTCGACTGCCAAAGCTTGATTGATGATATGAGCCCAGTTTATAGTCGAATCGTTCATATATACCTTCACCTCTTCGCCCAATAACTGTTGATTATAGTTCCACAAAATCGGATCGGTGTACATTGTCAAACATGAGTCTTTCGAATTGTATACCAACGAATCGCAAACCCCTTGTATATCAGTTCTGAACATTCTCACTTTATGATATGCACGCATCTCTCTAAATAGTGAATCGCTATTCAAGTTGTAAGTTACCAACATCAATGTATCGCCGTGCATAAATAAACTATCACCTTGCGAATAATCGATAGCTACAGCACGTTTTGTTGCGAAAGCGCTGTCCGATAATTCATCATAATAGCAATAATTGCTGCGCAACATGTTTGAGTTTACCGTATCGACCATTTCCACATTTTCGAAAGCCTCGCCGATAGCTCTTATCCTATCGTAAAACAAACTATCACCCGTCAATTGTTTTCCATTATTGGTCAAAATAGATCGGTCTAATAATTCTGCCTGCTCAGAAATTGTATTATATATACCACGCTCCGAATAGATATGATTATCATCACTTACAATGTTGGAGGGTCCTAAAATGGTAGCTATTTTTGAATAAGTATTATATTGAAGCGTATCAGAGGTTAGTTCGAATTGTGGATTGACTAACTTTACATCGTGATTAAATACCGATTGCTTAGTAGCCGGACTATATTCACCCCAATTAGATGTCAATACATTGTTTTCATCAAACAGTGTCCCTCCATCAAAATAATAGCCCAAATCTAATACACGATCATAATTTAAACTATCAGTGAGCAATGTTGTGTTACGATTGATCATCTTTACATTTTCGCGTAACTCAGCGAGTTGAGAAATACCATTGTAAAAAAGATAATCCCCATAGATAAAGAGTGTATCACCCTGCTCCATTCTAACATTACCAAAAGCCTCCACAGAGTTAGTCTTCTCAAAAATTAAAGCACTATCGCAGTACATATACATGCTATCGTGTCTTAATTTCACATCTCCAATCAATATTTGAACATCCGGCAGTAGCACTTTGTCTGCTTTACCTTGATCGGCATGCAGCAAAATCACCTTTGTCTTTTTTGGCTGAGTTTGATTGGTAGGTGCTTGAGCCCAAATAAGAAAAGCCCCAAACAAACATAGCATCCCCGTGAGGATGCTTCTATATGTATATTTTTTTTTATTCATTATTCTCTAACCCATCCTGGATATTTGAAATCACAATTTCTCCAGTTTTCGTTAATACGAACATAAGTTTGTTTTTGTTTTGACAATACCCATTTTTGCAATAACTCATTTCTACGTTTGTCAAGAACAATCTCTTTTAAGTTTTGATAATCATCGGCAATAGTAGCCTTATGGCCATCAATACGATTTTTCAATTTAACGACAGCACAAACTTCTTTACCGTCTTTTTCATTTATCATCGTAAATGCTTTAGATATTTCACCCACATTCATATTATCAACAATTTTGGCAATATCTTGTGGCAAATCTTGCATTTGAAACTTCGAGGTTGCCATCGCTTCATTTGAATTGGTATTTACCATCAAACCATGATTGTTGCGTGTTTCTTTATCGTGCGATAACGCAGATGCAGCTTCACCAAATGAGAATTTATCGGTACGAATATCGTTTGCGATTGAATCTAAACGAGCGCATGCCGCAATCAATTCATTTTCGGATATTTTGGGACGCAATAGAATATGACGGGTATTAACACGATCGCCACGTTTCTCAATTAACTGAATGATATGATAACCATATTCTGACTCTACTATTTTCGACACCTTATTAGGATCTTGTAAAGAAAAAGCTACAGCAGCATATGCAGGGTCCATAACACCTTTTCCCATAAAGTCGGTTTCACCACCACGAACAGCAGTACCACGATCTTCAGAGTACAAACGCGCTAATGTTGAAAACTCGATCTCACCATTTTGCACACGATCTGAATATTGGCGCAAACGACTTTTCACATCCTCTATTTCATCAATCGGGATTTTAGGTTGTTGAGTAATGATTTGAACTTCAACTTGGGTTGGAATATATGGGATACTATCTTGAGGCAGATCTTTAAAGTAACGTCTTACTTCAGAAGGAGTAATTTTAATATCACCTACAAGTTTTTGTTGCATTTTTTGAACGGTCAATCCCTCACGTGCATTTTCACGCAGTGTTTCTCTGATTTGAAGTGGAGTTTTATTTTGATGTTCGAAGAAATACTCTTCCATTTTTTCGCGCGATCCCAACATTTGGATCCAACGATTGGTCATGAAGTCAACTTGTTGAATCACCTCTGCATCGGGAACTTCAATACTATCTAATTTTGCTTGATGCAAATATAGCTTTTGTACAGCGATTTCTTCCGGAATCACACAATACGGATCACCATCAATTTTACGTCCTTCGTACAATGCACTCAATCGCGCTTCTTCCACTTCAGATTTTAAAATGGCTTCATCACCAACTACCCAAACAACTTCATCAATAACGTTATCTTGCGCTTGTATAGTTGTGTTTAAAAATACAGCGAGGACTAATAAAAAAATAGATCTAAAATTCATAAACCGCTCCATCCTTTGCATTTAATATTTGTATTTAATTTTATTTTGTTTCAAAGCTTTTTGATATAGGTCACTTTTTACACCTTTCAAAAATTCTACTTGTTTTGTATTGATTAGCATGTCTACTACATCAGGACGAGCAAATTCAAAAGGTTCTTCTTCACCCTTCGAACGCAAATCACTAATATTTAAAAAGTAATAGAACGCGCTATCTTTTATTTCTATATTCTTTGTCTTATTGATATATGCCTCAATCGAATCGACAGGAATTGGCATAAAGTCGACTATTTGACTCGCCGGAATCCAATCATCATAAAAGTAGGCATAATTGACTGCATTATTAAAACGATATTTCTCTAACTTATCCAAAGCATCAGGTGTATTGGATTTATACCATTTTCGTACATCATTTATTTGAGGTGCAGTAATAGGGACTTTTATAAACAATCCTTTTATCAGGGGAAAATCTAATGTGAAAAGTTTTTTATTGTTTTCATAAAAGGCCATAAGCTCGGCCTCAGAAAGTTTGTTCGACAGTTTTTGATTGATAAGTTCTTGCTGATAGGAGTGCATGATCAATGAACGACGATAGTTCTCAACCAATTGGTTTATCTCCTTATTACTACCCACATTACTATTGGCTTTTTCGCTTAACAATACATTATCGATCCATGTCCGAATATAATGTTCGGCAAATAGAGTACTGTCATCGGCCGAAATCGGATATGGCAATGCGTTTTTTAAATCTTCAAGATACAAAAAATTGCCATTCACTTCAACCAATGGAGTCTTTCCTTCATGATTTTGTTTCTCTGAGCAAGAGACACCAACAAAGGAAATAAGTAACAAAAGGTTTATAAAATAGATTTTCAATTAAACGATATACTAATGTTTATGATACGAAGATACGCAATAAATGTTTACATCAGTGATTATTAACGGTTTTTAAAATCTCATTATTAATTTCTATACGTGAAGAGGCTCTTAGACGCTTTACCCATTGAGCATCAAGGAAATTTTGATAATCGGATATAAGATTGCCTCTCACCTCGGTATAAGAATAGGGGATACTTTGTTTTTTACCAAAAACATACACATATGGAAAATCTTTCAAAGTCGCAATCGTATCAACATCATATACAGCAGCGTCTATATATATATTATCTCCCTTGGCATAGGCCCCCTCTTCTACTTTCACCATCTCCAATCCATCCACATTAAATGCTTGACTTAATGCATCGGTGCGTTCTGAATGAGAGGTGCTTTTGATCAGCTTTTTTATTCTCTTCAGCATTTTTTTGTCTTTATAAAACACAATTCCGCCATACCATTTTGGGGCATCCCACTTATAAGACGATCGATTATGGCGAAAAAATGCGGCTTGCCCCTCTTCATTTTGAATGGCATAATCCCATATTTCCTGATTGCTTATTTCGAAAAGCAACATACCATCGCTATATTCCTGGATCAACATTCTAAAATCTGGATATTTATTGGCTAGATTAGCGTATTCGTAATCTAATATCGTTTTGTTTATAAAGCTATTTAACTGTTTTTCGATACCAAACGAATAATTAGCAGCAAATTTCTCGAACAGCTTCACATCGTATGATTGATTATTGAAGCTAAACAACGTGCCAGTGGCAACACCTGTGCGTTTCAAATCATCAATAGCCACTTGATTCAACTGAAAATCATACTCCTTTTTCAAACGATTTACAACCGATTCGATGCCTTTATTGACACCTGTTCTATACTCCAAACGAGAGACAATTGTCTCTTTCATTTCATCGAAAGTGGGCAATTGCTTCTGATCTAAAATCTTAACAATATGCATTCCATAAGGAGAAAGTATAGGTTTCGATATTTCTCCATTTTTCAATGCAAATACAGCATTTTCGAAATCTTCGGGCGTTTGAAGTACATCGATCCAGAAATTATTTTTATCATCAGAACACTTCTCAACCATCGCTTCAAAATCGGTATTCACACCACTCGAAAAGAGATGATAGATAGAATCCATTTCCGAATAGACCTTTTGCTGCTGTAGCTTCGACATATTTTGCGGCATCTGTTTGAAAATTTGAATAATCTTCACACTTTTTGGGTAAGACGAACGCGATATTGAATTATAATATTCGGCAGCGGCTTGTAAGTTCGACTTCTCATCAATCAAATATGGTTTTGCCAGTTGCTTTTTATAACCTAAAAGTTCATTTCTAAATGCCTTTGTCGTATCTATCCCTTTTTGTTTGGCTGCTTCTACTTTCAATTTAAAGTTGATAAAAAGATCGACATAGCTATCTAAATCTTTATTTTCAAGTTCGTTTAAAGCAGTGTTTTTATTATATATATATTCAAACTCAGAGCGTGTTATATCTTGTCCATTAATAGTCAATAAAATCGGATCCGATTGAGCTGAAAGCAAGTTTGCACAAAATCCTAAAAACAAAAACGCTAAATTCTTTTTCATCATTCTACATGTTTATTTCAGATATAAAACGATAAAACCCATAGAAAATTGTATCGGTAGACACAAAAAGTACTTACTAAACAAGTATCTAACAAGAAATTCGATTTGACAATTTACACACAAATAGATTTGTGATTCAGGTGTGTCACCATACTGACTCGCCTGAATCAGCACAGTGAATAAGCGGAATCACAAAAATTAAATGCCAAGAATTATTTTAATGATTAGGGGAAAGAGCAAAGAGAGAACTCCGAAAACGTAGAATAAGGCTTAAAAAAGATTTCTTTATTATTAAAGATATAAACAAAGCACCATTTTACACCTATAAGTATAGGCTTAAAATGGTGCTTCTTATTTTTAAATTTACAAATCGATCTTTGTCAATATTATTTAGATAAGATCTCTTATATTGTAAATGTGCAATTACTATTCAGGACGGCTATAATTGGGTGATTCGCTTGTAATAGTTACATCGTGTGGATGACTTTCCATTACACCCGCATTTGTAATACGCGTGAATTTAGCATCATGAAGTTTGATAATGGTATTGGCTCCACAATATCCCATGCCGGCACGCAAACCACCGGTTAATTGATATATCACTTCAAACAATGTACCTTTATATGGAACACGAGCAGCGATACCTTCTGGAACCAGTTTTTTAACATCCATTTCGCCACTTTGGAAATAACGATCTTTTGAGCCATTTTCCATCGCTTCGAGTGAACCCATTCCACGATACGACTTAAACTTACGACCATTGAATATAATTGTTTCGCCCGGACTTTCTTCGGTACCTGCTACCAAAGAGCCAATCATTACACTATATCCACCGGCTGCCAAAGCTTTAACCACATCGCCCGAGTAACGCAAACCACCGTCTGCAATCAAAGGAACTCCTGTACCTTCAAGAGCTTTCGAAACATCGTATACCGCCGACAATTGAGGAACACCTACACCCGCAACAACACGAGTTGTACATATAGAACCAGGCCCGATACCCACTTTTACACCATCTGCACCTGCTTCGGCCAACGCTTTAGCAGCTTCACCTGTAGCAATATTACCAACGATTATATCAATGCTAGGAAAACGTTTTTTTGCCTCTTTTAATACATCAATCACCCCTTTCGTATGACCATGTGCAGTATCAATCACGATAGCATCTACATCAGCATCAACAAGAGCTTGCATACGATCAAACGTATCGGCAGTAACACCAACTCCAGCAGCTACTCTTAAGCGACCTTTCGAGTCTTTGCAAGCCATTGGCTTATCTTTGGCTTTGGTTATATCTTTATAAGTAACCAAACCAATCAGTTTGTTTTCTTTATCTACAACCGGAAGTTTTTCTATTTTATATTTCTGCAAAATTTGAGCAGCAGCCTCTAAATCTGTCGATTGATTGGTCGTCACCAAATTATCTTTGGTCATCACCTCATCGATTCGCTTATCCATATCTTGCTCAAATCGCAAGTCACGATTGGTTACAATACCGACCAAATATTTATTATCATCAACTACAGGAATACCACCAATTTTATATTCGGCCATTAGCATTAAAGCATCGCGAACGGTAGAACCTTGCTTAATACATACAGGATCGTAAATCATACCATTTTCAGCGCGCTTAACAGTAGCAACTTGTTTGGCCTGATCTTTGATAGACATGTTTTTGTGAATTACACCAATCCCTCCTTCACGAGCTATAGCAATAGCCATTTTAGCCTCTGTAACGGTATCCATAGCGGCAGTTACAAAAGGAATTTTCAACTCAATGTTTTTAGAGAATTTGGTTGTCAGATCGACAGTGCGTGGTAGAACTTCGGAGTAAGCAGGAATTAACAAAACATCATCGTAAGTTAATCCGTCCATTACAATTTTATCTGCAATAAATGACATAAAGATAAGCTTTTATAAAATTATTGCGTGCAAATATACGGTTTTAATTCGATACCGTATAATTTGCACGCAATTTTTTAGCTTTATTCTTTATTTCAAAATTAGTTGGCCATTTCAGATATAAATTTTAATCGTACTAAACGAATCTCATCTTCAGAGAAGTCTTCACCCAACTCATTCAAAGCCGCTTGAATCTCATCGGTTGTCGACTCTTTAAAATAGTCGTAAATTTCATCTAAATGATCTTCATCCATTATCTCATCTAAAAAATAATCGATATTTAATTTTGTTCCTGAGAAAACAATGGCTTCGACTTCATCTAAAAGTTCTTCGAATTCAATTCCTTTTGATAAAGCAATATCATCTAATGCCACTTTGCGATCGATAGATTGAATAATAGATACCTTCATTTTAGATTTATTGGCCACTGTACGTACGCGCAAATCTTCAGGTCGTTCTATTTCATTCTCTTCACAATGACGTTTAATTAGCTTACAAAACTCTTCACCATAACGTTTTGCTTTACCAGCACCTACACCCGGAATATTTTGCAATTCATCAACAGTAACAGGGTAAATCGTAGCCATAGCTTCGAGTGAAGGATCTTGAAAGATGACATAAGGAGGCACTTCTAGTTTTTTAGAAAGCTTCTTTCTCAAATCTTTCAGCATAGAGTATAATGCAGGATCTACTGCACACGAACTCCCACCACGATTAGGAGTTTCCTCTTCCACCTCATCAAAATCGTTATCTTCGGTTATTTTAAACGACTTAGGATTTTTTAAAAACTTATGTCCTTCCGGAGTTACTTTCAAAAGTCCATAATTTTCAACATCTTTACTTAAATAACTATTAATTAAAGCTTGACGTATAACAGCATTCCAAGTTTTATCTTCCTCACCCATCCCTGAACCAAAGACTTCTAAATCTTCGTGTAAATGAGCTTGTATTTCAGACGTCTCCTTACCTTGTAAAATATCTATTATATAATCAGCTTTAAAATTTTCTTTTACTGCTATGACTGCTTCAATTACAGTACACAATAATTCTTTAGCCTCCACTTGCTTTTTAGGATTTAAACAGTTGTCACAATTACCACAATTTTCTTCCATATACTCTTCACCAAAATAGTGAAGTAGAGTTTTACGTCTACATACAGAAGATTCGGCATACGCAGCCGTTTCTAACAGAAGCTGCTTACCTATTTCCTGCTCTGCCACAGGTTTTCCTTGCATAAATTTTTCTAACTTCTGCAAGTCTTTGTTCGTATAGAAAGTAATACATTGGCCTTCTCCACCATCTCTACCTGCCCTACCTGTTTCTTGATAGTAACCCTCAAGACTTTTAGGAATATCATAATGTATTACATAACGCACATCAGGTTTATCAATACCCATACCAAAGGCAATGGTGGCAACAATCACATCAATTTTCTCCATCAAGAAATCATCTTGATTTTGAGTTCTTGTAGCCGAATCCATACCTGCATGGTAGGCTCTTGCATTGATTCCATTGGCCTGAAGAATCTCAGCGAGTTCTTCCACCTTTTTGCGACTCAAACAATAAATAATACCCGATTTCTCAGAATTCGATTTTATAAATTTAATGATGTCTCTATCTACATTTACCGTTTTAGGACGAACTTCATAATACAAATTGGCACGATTAAATGACGACTTATAAACAGACGCATCAACCATTCCTAAGTTTTTTTGAATGTCGTGCTGAACTTTCGGTGTAGCAGTAGCTGTTAAAGCAATTAAAGGCGCTTTACCTATTTCATTTATAATAGGACGTATGCGTCTATATTCAGGTCGAAAATCATGTCCCCACTCTGAAATACAATGTGCTTCATCAACAGCATAAAAAGATATTTTTATGGTTTTTAAAAATTCAACATACTCATCTTTAGTCAGCGATTCGGGTGCTACATACAATAACTTAGTCTTCCCACCTACAATATCAGACTTCACCTGATCTATCGCACTTTTATTCAAAGAAGAATTAATAAAATGAGCGATCCCGTCTTCTTCACTAAAGTTACGCATCGCATCTACTTGATTCTTCATCAAAGCTATCAATGGAGATATAACAATAGCAGTTCCTTCCATCAACAAAGAGGGTAGTTGATAACATAAAGACTTACCACCTCCAGTAGGCATTAAAACGAATGTATCGTTTCCCTCTAATAAGTTCTCTATAATGGTTTCCTGATTGCCTTTGAACTTATCAAAACCAAAATAGTTTTTAAGTTGCTCGGTTAAATTTATTTTTTCTACCATCTCAAATGCAGCGTATTTATATATCGAAATATT
>DKPN01000076.1:39776-43700 GCA_002471195.1 Bacteroides sp. UBA7333 | reverse complement strand
CATATAGTTTAATCTCTAATTTTAAAAGACTTACTACATAGTTAAAATATCAGTATTGAATTATTTAATCAAAAACTCTATTTACTTACAGCTATATTGTCTAACAAAAATCTCATCACTTTAAGCGAAGTGTTCTAAGACATAGATCTATTTCATCAGGATCTCCCAAATGCTTCCCTTCTACATCTGAAAGTTTGACCGTATCATAAATAGGTTGTTTTGATGTAATCTGACAATTCACAAGTTTCATCACGATATTGCAAGGTTTACCACCAAAGTCATTAGTAAGATGAGTTCCGATACCAAATGAACTTTTGATTTTCTCATTGCAATAATCTTGAATAGATTTAGCTTTCTCTAATGTAAGTCCGTCAGAAAAAATAATTGTTTTATGCATAGGATCAATATCTAGCTCAATATATCTTGATACAGCCTTATCCACAAAAACGTATACATCACCACTATCTTGCCTAACTCCATCAAACAGTTTAGCATGTTTGCGGCTAAAATTCTTAAAGAAAATATCGCTCGTATATGTATCGGTAAGAGTAATACCCAAATCTCCATCATATACTTTTAGCCAATTTTCCATTGCTAAATAATTCGCCTGTTTATAACCAAATACTGCACCATGAAACATTACCCATTCATGAGGGAAAGTTCCTAATGCTTTTACATTATATTTTATTGCTAAATGTACATTTGAAGTACCTCTGAACGAACAACAATTTTCTTTAAATGTCTTTACAACTAAATCATGAGCTTTATATGAAAAACGGCGACGAGTTCCAAATTCTGCTAAAGCTATTTCTTGCTCTTGTGTAAACAATGCTTTAGACAATGTAGATGTAACGATAGCTTCATCAGAAACAGCTCCTGAAAAATGACGCATTGATACTTCAGATACAATTGCTAAAATAGGGACTTCCAGAAGTGTAATTTCATATAAATATCCTGTTGCAGTAATATTTAGTTTATTGTCATCATCCAAAAAACACTGTATTTCTGTAGAGAAAAAATTTAAACCTAATAAATAAGTAAGATAACTTGGCGGTAAAAATCGAACTTTCTCTCTTAATGCAAAATACTCAGTTTCTGTAAGACGTAAACTCATCATATACTCAATTTCTCGAGAGATCTCCTCAAGCATTTCAGAAGTATAAGTTCTTGATTCTCTATCAATAAATGCGAATTGGCCCTTTGCGTGAGGAAACAATTGCATATATGCATTCGAGACTGTAAACTTATATAAGTCATTATCTAGTACACTGTTTATAATCATACTTTATGATATTTAATAAAGAATCACTCTTTATTATGTCTTTATATTTAGCTTCTATTATTTTAAAGTTGGGTAGTATTGAATCGGTAAGTTGACTAAATGGATATAAGCAAAAATCTTCTCGTTTGTCATTATAGCTAGTATAAATAAGAGGAGTCTCTATTACACGTTTTTCTATACGACAAGAGTCGTTTTGTTTATTTCTAATTTT
Source organism: Bacteroides sp. UBA7333 (assembly GCA_002471195.1). Classification (GTDB taxonomy): domain Bacteria; phylum Bacteroidota; class Bacteroidia; order Bacteroidales; family Bacteroidaceae; genus Bacteroides. The sequence goes on along the minus strand of DKPN01000076.1, from coordinate 42,207 downwards.
TACAATTTCCATACCTATCATAACTCCTACACGTCTATTTTCACCTATTTGACCAGATATAAAATTGCCCAAAGAATACATTACTAATGTATTTTCAACCCATTCAACAGGTTGAAGCACGTGAGGGTGATGACCTATAACAATATCTGCGCCAAAATTAATCAATAATTTGACAATATCTCTTTGTCGTGACGAAGGAGTATGTGAATATTCGTCACCAAAATGCACGGAAACTAAAATTACATCTACCCATGACCGATACTTTTCAAAATCAGCTAATACCAAAGAATCACTATAGATATCTAGCAAATACTCTTTTCCTTTTGGCCTATTGAGCCCATTTGTCAAGTCTGTATATGCTAGCAACACGTACGATATACCATTAGCAACACCAATCTTATTCCAATTTCTTGAAGCCAAACTACTATTCATTCCTGAATATAATACTGGCTTTGTATCCCAATATCTAATTGAATTAAGTATACCCTTCTCGCCTTTATCTAATGAGTGATTATTTGCAAGAGAAACTAGATTAAAACCTTTTGAGATCATAGCATCAGCAAATTGAGAAGGAGTATTGAATGCAGGATAAGAAGAAAAGCCCAGATCATCCCCTCCTATTATAGACTCTTGATTATAAAAACGCAAATCATAGTTTTTAAGTAAAGGGTCTATAGGCTCAAGCATTCTTCTAAAATCATAATTCCCTGAATTAATTAAAGCATCTTTATAAACTGCTTCATGAACAAGAGCATCACCGGTCATGATAAGAGAAACTCTAGATGTATCACTATGCTGTGGTTTAACTTGCGAAATATTTACGAATATGGCAATTATAAGAAATATAACCATTCGCAATTTTAATTCAGATGGTCTTTTACTCATAATATTTGATTTAATCAATACTATGCCTGAAAAATAAAGCAACATATCGATATATACAATATGTTGCTTCTCTTTTATATTTTATGCAGCTAAAATAACATTCAATATAAATATAAATATAGTTGTCCCAACTAAAGGTATTAAATTCCGCTTTACAACCTCAAAAGGTGATATTTTTGCAATTGCACATGTAGCAATAATCAAACCCGCAATTGGAGACAATGCTCTACCAGTACTAGCAGCAAGCTGCATAGTTACAATCATGCGTCCCGTATCTAGTATCTCTCCTGCAGATGAAGTGACTAATTGCTGTACAATATCAGGAACTAACGGACCGAATGCAAAAAAAGATGCATTACCACTACCTAGCAAGACTGACGATCCAAAGATCATAGAGGTCATAATCCCTGATAAGCCAATAAAACCAAAGCCTAAATGCTGAGAAATGTATACCAATGAATCAATAAAGCCCATAAGCTTCACCCCCTCTGCAAAAAACTCTGCACATATAATTAAGGACACAACAGACGCAAAAACATCAGCAGCTCCATCCCAAAAACTCTTCGTCGTAGCTACAACCACTTTAAAATCTCTAAGTCGTATCATTTCAACAAGCATCGTAACAAGCATTGAGCTAACCATCGCAATTGGCGCATTAATATGTATTTTCGATCCAAATAAATCTGAAAATGCAAATAACATGACAATTGGAAGAACGGGCAGCAAAGCATAGAACGACGGAATATCAGCCTTCAACTCTTCACTCTCTATTTCTTCTACCTCAAATCCGTCTTTCTTGTCATAGTACCTATTCACGAATAGGTATAAAATAACCATCAAACACATTGCCGGAATAGTAAGTGGTAATTGATAGTTTACAAAATAATCAATTCCGCTCATCCCTGATAATGCTGCAGCTTGATGTACATTTCCTGAAGCTGGCCCCATATCAAAGATCGTACATGCTGTAATCACAGCCACAGCACTCACTTTACTAATACCTAGTTGAATCAGCAACGGATAAACAGCAACCATTAATAACAATGATAAACCTGCAGCAGAAGGCGTAGCCATAAATAGGAATTGACCAATTGGAATAAGCATTGCAGCTGTCAAATATGGAAATTTACGAAACAATCTCAACGGTTTTACTGCAATTGCAACTAAAGCCGTACTAGCTCCAATATGCTTCATATAATTCACAAAGCCACCAATCGACATTATTAACAGGCCAATTCCTGCAAGTTTTGAAGCAGCAATCTCTTTGAATAATGAAATTAGATTAAAGATTGTAGAATGCGTTTCTCCTTTGCCGATATTTGCAAAAACCACATCACTACCCTCAAATAATAAGGCTGCTGTAATTAAGATCAAGCCACCAATTAATAATACAGCTTGTGCATAATAATTTCGAAACAGGAAAAAGGCTACTCCCCCAATAACTAATAAGGAAAGCAAAAGACCAATAATATTCATTTTGAAAAAAAGATTAGTGTTTTATTCGTGTTTTTTACAAAGAAACAAAAAAGAGGGAATTACTACAAAT
>DKPN01000076.1:38215-39460 GCA_002471195.1 Bacteroides sp. UBA7333 | reverse complement strand
AACTGCATATTCAAAGTTGATCAGATTGTTAATTAACTATCTTCGCACCATTTTTGATAAAAATATATACATCCAACTATTGGATAAGTTTATTTGTATATTTATTTTTGGTGTCAGATTGTTTCTAACAATTTACCAAAAGTAATAGATTAAAAGAATATCATTAATTCGCTTTATCCGATAAGCACGCATCAACAACTTAATTACAGCGTATACACATGGAAACAGCCTTAAACATAATGCCAGACATTGAATTAATGGATAGCATTCTGACAATGAGTTCACAAAACAATGTTGCTCATATTTTTCACGTTGGCGACGAATGGTGCGCTTACGACCGTTCGCTTTATTTTCTATCTCAACTGTACCCTGACACATTGATCTATAATGAAACAGTAGAAGATCAAGTTATTGTATATGGCAGGATTAATAAAGCTACAGTTGTGAAAATATTAGACGAAATGCCTATAAAATCTGTCGAAAAGAATCATTACTCAGTAAAAGTCGACGAGTTTGTCGATTGTTCAGAATCAATACAATGGTATTATGCCTGGAAAGAGTTTGTTTCAAGTGAATAAAGCAATAAAGCCGGATTAATTAAATATTAATCCGGCTTTATTGCTTTTGCATTTCATTTATTTTAGAAGCATATAAAAAGGAAGTCTATCAATAGGAACTAATATTTCCATTATTTTAGGGCCATAAAAGACATTACCCTCATCATCCTGCCACTTACCTGCTGGCAATTTTACAATTCGCTTATTGTTAGATGTTATCATTGGAGCAACCAAGTAGCGATCACCTAACATATATTGATCTTCGCATGCTGAAAAACCTTGATTTGGAAACAGTTTATCCATATGCTGTATCATTGGAGAATTTGTTTCTGTAGAAGATAGCGCTATTTGAAGAATATATCTTTTCATCTGCTCATGAAAACGAATATATAGCCCACAAATAGCTTTTAACTCCGGATCTAAAACGCGCCATACCATCAATGGAAATTGCATTACTGGCATCAAGGATTGCATTTGACACAACCGAACAATTAATCGGCCATCCAACAAATTCCTATTTTCTGTAAAGGAGCTATCATTAATTATATCAGGAAAAGCATACGGTTGTTGCAAACCAAGAGATATTGCCTTTGACAACAAAACAGGTAGCAAATCCCAAGCATTTCCTTTTTTATCCATTCGAACAAAAGATGTCGAATCTTCAGTCCTTATTAAGTAAAAGGGCAAT
>DKPN01000076.1:30237-37940 GCA_002471195.1 Bacteroides sp. UBA7333 | reverse complement strand
TATCTTTGTTTGTCAACAACCGTTTTCCAAAATCGAATAAGAAACCATCGAGTTTATATTCTTTTTGAAGCTTAATTATCTCAATTTTAGAAACATCAAATACACTATTAGCTTCAGTAAGCAGGTCTGCTCTTAACATAACCTTGAAACCCATGATATGCAAAGAATCTGTAACCATTCTGATCTCGGATAAACTTGACGCATCCGATGATCTTTCGCTTTCGTTGCAAAAGAAAGTTTCATTGAATATAAATATTCCAGTTGGATAGTTATTATCGATAAGACTTCGAGCATAACTCAAGATCTCTTTTTTATTACCTCCTAATTGCTTCTGATTACTAATATTATCGTACAAGGGCTTTGTAAATAATATCTTTTGATGTGAATCGATGATCGATGGAAAATAGAATACTCCCATATGATTGTACTTCATATTAATTGAATCAATTGAAGTTTTAGAGATTGCTTGAATACTCACGCAACAAACAGAAAAGACAAAACTTAGAAAAATAGATTCTCCCCTCATATAAATATAATTCATGATTACAATATTGGCAATCATCTTTTTCAAAGCAAAGTTACATAAATACAAGATCATCCAATCTCTTCGTTAAAATATAATTTATCTATCTTTGCTATTAAACACAACGATATCAACCATGAACAGAACACTACATTTCTTATTCTATTCACTCCTTGCATCGAGTACATTTGCTCAAACACAGTGGCATAATCCGGCTATTCAAAAGCAAACAGTTATAAATGGAAACAGTTTTACTCCCGATGCTGCGAATACGTTTCTACGTATTCAACCTTCTGAGCAAGCCAACCTACGTGAGGCTGTTTGGAATTTATCTCAAAATACAGCCGGACTCTATTTCAATTTCATCACCAACTCTTCAAATATAAAAATCCGATATCAAGTAAAAGGCAGTTTATCTATGCCACACATGCCGGCAACAGGTGTTAGCGGAATTGATTTATATATGCGCGATTGCAACGGCAAACAAATCTGGTGTGCCGGCAAATATGCTTTCGGTGATACCATTACATATAATTTTCCTGTAGTTGAGTACATCAATACCCACAATAAGGGTAACGAGTTCACACTTTTTCTTCCACTATATAATGGTGTAAAATGGATGGAAATAGGAACAGATGAAACTTCTGAGTTTAAGTTTGAAAATAGAAGCAATCAACTTCCTATCGTAGTATACGGAACATCCATTGCGCAAGGAGCTTGTGCTTCACGTCCGGGAATGGCATGGAGCAACATTTTACAACGACAACTCGATATGCCATTCATTAATTTAGGTTTTTCGGGGAATGCCTTTCTTGAAAAGGCTGTACTGGATATCATCAACACAATTGATGCCAGATTAATTATACTCGATAACTTACCTAACCTTATCGGAAAGAAAGAGCTGTCGATCGATTCGCTTGTCGAAAATAGTATTGCATCTATACGTAAAAAAGATAATACACCAATTCTACTTGTAGATCATGCCGGATATCCTGATCAATTGTACGCTACATCGAGAAATGAAGAGGTCGAAAACATCAATAAACAACAACATGCTGCTTTTCTCAAAGTGAAAGATAAATACGATCATATTTACTACTTGTCGAAACAAGATATAAATATGAGTAATGATGGGACTGTAGACGGAGTACATCCCACCGACCTTGGTATGGTTGAATATGCAACAGCATATGAAAAAGCAATTCGCTCTATTCTCAATCTATCAAAAGGACAACTTAAAACAACCACACCTTGTCGACAACGACGAGAGCCGGGCCTCTATGAATGGAACGAACGATATGAAAATACATTAAGCCAAGTTAAAGAAAAAACTCCGGAAGTAATCATTATCGGCAATTCTATTCTACACTACTGGAATGGAACGCCCGTAGCTCCCATCGTGACAGATACTGTTGGTTGGAAAAAAGCATTTGGAAACAAAACAGTTCTAAACATGGGTTCGGGATGGGATAAGATAGAAAATGCACTCTGGAGAGTACAACATGGTGCATTATCGGGCTATTCGGCCAAACAGATCCTCTTGAAGATCGGCACAAATAACTTAGAAGAAGACACAAATGAAGATATTGTAACGGGCATAATCAACTTAGCACAACAGATCAAAATATTACAACCCGAAAGTAAGTTGACCGTTTTAGGACTACTTCCCCGAAGAGGAATGGAAGCTAGAATACAAAACATAAATTCGCTTCTTTATTCTGAATGCAATCGTCTCAATATTCCTTTTGCAGAAATTGGTACCGTATTATTAAACTCAACAAGCAATACAATCAACGAAGCTTGGTTTAAAGACGGGCTTCATCCCAATCAGAAGGGATACGAAAAGCTAGGACTTCAGCTCAAAAAACTTATTGATTAAACACATAGTCGTAACTCTGCTGAAATCAAAATGCAATCTATTATATATTACTTTGTCTTGTAAAAAAACAGAAAACAAACACATGAAGCTAATTCATTTTTTCTCTTTATTCTTAGGGTGTTGCTGCTCAATATCGGCACAAGTAAAATTACACTCACACAATGATTACGAGCAGGCAAGACCATTCTATTTAGCCTACGAACATAAATTCGCTTCAATCGAGGCAGATATATTCCTTGTAAACGGAGAATTATACGTTGCACACGACAAGGAAAAGATAGACTCTGCTCGGACATTCAAGGCTCTTTATCTTAATCCGATTGTTGAATTGATGCAAAAACAAAACAATCAGATTTATTCAGATGGCACTCCGTTGCAACTATTGATCGATTTAAAGACCGATCATCAAAGCACACTTCCTGTTCTTGAAAAGCAATTATTAGAACATAAAGCTTGTTTCGATAGCAACAATAACCCAGGCGCTGTAAAAGTAGTTATCAGCGGATCAATACCTCCGGCAGATCTTTTCAACAAGTATGATTCGATAATCTTTTTCGACGGTCGTCCTCAACGAAGTTATACCAAAAAGCAGCAAGAACGCCTCGGTATGATTAGTGATTCATATGCAAACCATGCCAAATGGCCTGGCTATGGAGCTATGCCGAAAACGGATAAGCAAAACATAGAAACGTTCGTTTCCAATGCTCATCAAATGAATATTCCGGCACGACTGTGGGGATGTCCCGACAACGAAGCAGCTTGGGATCAATTTATAATGCTCAACTTCGACTTTATCAATACAGATAAAATACAGCAACTTCGTCAGTATATAAACACAAAGAGATAAGTCTATTGTAAAAACTAAAAAAACCTCTTACCCAATCAGTCTTAATATAATTGATTCGGATAAGAGGCTTTTTATTATACTATCTTTCAGCTATAAAACGAAGCTGCTCTTCAATCTGTTCGACCTTCTTCATGTGATAACCCGAAGCTTTAGCTACTTCCACAGGCACAGTATAGATATATCTGATTTCCATCGCTCGCTTATGATCGAAATCTACTTTCATGCTTGGAGCATACGGCTTCATTTTATCAGTCATTGCCATCATTTTATCAGCATATGTTTCATCTATCGCAACGCCTACAGCTTGTGCACCTTTTATAACTTCGAGCATTAAATCATATACCATTTTTCGGGAAGATGTATTCTCCATCAGTTTATCGGTCAAGGAATTCAATACTACTGTAGGACCATTAAAGGCTATATTCCACACAAGTTTCTCCCATCGCGCACGTTGCAGATCATCTGACAACTTTGCAGGAATCCCAGACTCATTGAAATCGGTAATAACTTGTTGCAACAGTTCATTTTTCTCAAAATTATAAGCGCCAATCATAATACGCCCTAAATCTAAATGTTTGATAAGTCCCTTACCTATTTTAGTTGCTGCGATAAATGCCAATGCTCCACATACATCTAGATCTGGCAACCAGTTTGTAAGATCACGTTCTACCCCCAGTCCGTTCTGAATCAGAATAACAATACTTTTACTATGCGTAACCTGAGGAAGATAATCTTTTAGCACCTCATTTTGAGTCGTCTTCAATGCAACCAACACAACATCACACTGAGGCATATGTGCAACATTGTTATATATATTAGGATTATTAAGTTCAAAGTCGCCGTCACACGACTCTATTTTGAGTCCGTTGTTTTTCACATGATCAAAGTCACTGTATAATAAGAAATGAACCTGTTTATTGTGCTGCGCCAATCTGGATCCATAGTATCCACCAATGGCACCGGTACCAATCACTGCATATTTAATTTCCATGAAATGCTAATATATCTTCTTTTATGTATTTCTAAAGCAAAAATAGATCTTGTAGACAAATTGATGAAGAAAAAAGACAAAATCTTTCAGTCTCAAAGTAAACAATTTGTCAATTTTTCAAATTATAAATATATGAATGCGTCTCAATAACAACTTAAAATAATACTTTATGACTAAAACGTTCTTGGCACTTTTCGGCTCATTCTTGCTAATGACTGCAGCAAATGCAAGTACAATTGAAGGAGCACATTATACTGAAACTTCTGAATGCATTGTATCAGAACATTTATCCGATGATCCGTATGCTGCAATAAACGACACAGATACGGATGAGCAAAAGCTAAGCGTAGCACGACAATTGTCTACTCAACATTATTTTTCAGTAAATGAAATCAGACAATTGACTACTTCTATTACTTGTGAAAAAACTAAACTAAAAGCATTTATCTCACTTTATGATTCGTGTATCGACAAACATGCATTCTTTACATTATCAAAAAACCTAGACTCGAAAGATTTGAAAACCGAGTTAATCCATTTTGTAGACAATTCATGTATTCATGAATTTTGAATAATATGGTACGAATAAAAAAAAGAGGAGATTCATTGCGAATCTCCTCTTTTCCTAAACTATATGTGTAAAACGAATTACTTCGTTACTACTTTAATCTTTGCACTTTTCAATCCTGGTGAAGAAGCTTCTAACTCCATTGCTCCACTCTCTTCCGAGCTTTGGATCAATGCTGTAAGTTGACCACTAAACACCTTCATCTTAGGCTCTTGGAACGATTCCAAACTTACAGGATTACCGTTAGCAACAGCTTTAAACGCACCTTGTCCTTTTACTTTGAATCGGATTTGGTTTGTAGCATCCGGACATAAATTGCCATCTTTATCTACAACCTTCACATTGATAAATGAAATATCACGACCATCTGCCTGAATTTCGTTTCTATCAGCTGAAAGCTCGATCTTATATGGTTTTCCAGCAGTGTGTACTTCCGTTTCAGCTACTGCTTTACCATTTTCATCGTATGCAACAACCTTTACAGTTCCCGGCTCATAACGTGTATCCATCCACATCAAGCGGTAACGTTTTTGACGTTCAAATGATGCTTTTGCTTCGTCAGTATATGAACCTTCAAGCTTCACACTCAAATCTTTTGTTTTCTTACCTTGGCTTTTACCATTGATAAATACTTCGGCCGAAGGATAGTTTGTATATACAAAGATTGGAGTTACTTCACCTTCGCGACCTGTCCATGTCCAGTGAGGAAGTACGTGAAGAGTTTCTTCTTTCTTGTTCCAGTGGCTTCGATACAAATAGAAGCGGTCTTTTGGGATACCCGCTAAGTCGACGATACCAAACAACGAACTGTGACTTGGCCAGTTTGTATAATATGGAGTTGGCTCACCTAAGTAATCAAAACCTGTCCAAACAAATTCGCCGATGCAATATGGTAAGTCTTCGTGCTGGATAAAATCATCCTCAGGAAGGTTAGACCAAGAACAGTGTTCTACATCATACGAAGAACTTTGGTGATCATCGTAGGTTTTCATAGCCACGCGTTCTACCGGAAATTTATATACTCCACGCGAACTAACTGTAGAGGCAGTTTCACTACCCAAGATTATTTGTTGTGGAAGTTTGCTATAGTTCTCGGGATACATATGAGGGCGATAGTTGAAACCTGCAACTTCCATCACAGCCGCGAAGTTGTTATTGATAACCGCGTGCGGATTATCCATACCTTGCGTAACCGGACGTGTTGGGTCTTCTCTATGACAAATGTCTTGAAGGAAGCGTGCTACTTTCTCACCATTTGCAGTATATTGCTCTGGAACCTCGTTTCCGATACACCACATTACCACACTCGGGTTGTTGCGGAAATTATGGATAAGGTTTACCATATCTTTTTCTGCCCACTCATCAAAGAATAGGTTGTACCCATTGTGTACCTTTGGTTGCTTCCATTCGTCGAAACTCTCACACATCAACATCATACCCATTTCATCGCAAGCTTTTACAAGCTCTGGTGCCGGCATGTTGTGCGACGTACGAATAGCATTACAACCCATATCTTTCATGATACGAATTTGACGACGAATAGCTGCTTCATTTACAGCTGCGCCCAACGGACCCAAATCGTGGTGATTACATACACCCTTGAATACAGTCTTTTCACCGTTTAGGTAAAAGCCTTGGTTCGGGATAATTTGAACTGTTCGAATACCAAACGTTGTGTTGTATTCGTCTTTCAAATCTCCGTTTTCATACAACTTAGTTTCTGCTGTATACAAATGCGGATTATCAAGATCCCATAGCTGTGGCTTGTCAACAACAAGCTGTTGTTCTACGCCATTGCCATCGTACTTGGTCAGTTGTTGTTTCGATGTAGCTACCACTTCTCCATTCGGAGCTTTGATTGCTGTTTCGAGTGTATAGTTTGAATATGCTTTGTTTTCAGGTTTAGCAACCTTCGTTTGAATCTTTACTTTCGCAAAGTCTTTGTTTACCTCAGGTGTAGTAACGTATGTACCCCAAACCGGAATATACGCATCTTCGGTTACGATAACATGAACGTTTCTGTAGATACCTGCTCCGGGATACCAACGTGAAGACTCGGGCATGTTTTCAAGGCGAACCGCCATTGTGTTCTTTTGTCCCGGCTTAACGTAAGGAGTAATATCAAAATGGAATGTATTGTATCCGTATGGCCAAAAGCCTACTTCTTGTCCGTTGATATATACCTTGGCACGGCTCATTGCTCCGTCAAAAATCACAGTAGCTTTCTTTCCTTCTGTAAAATCGGGCAACTCAAATTCGGTACGATACCAACCTACTCCTACAAACGGAAGTCCGCCTGTACGACCAGCATGTTCCATCGCATCTTTTTGTCCGTCTTGAGCAATGGCGACATTTTGCTTGTCGTTCTGAGCACTAAATGGTCCGTAAATAGCCCAATCGTGAGGTACTCTCACATTTTGCCACTTTGCGTCGTTAAATGTAGGTTGAATAAATTCAGGATTGTCTTCACGGGTAAACTTCCAGTTCTTTTCAAGAAGCTGTTCTGTACGCTGCGCCCAAAGAGAAGTACTAAGAGCAAAACATCCCATCAAAGACATCCAAAGTTGTCTGTTTTTCACTTGCATTTTCTATTCTATTAGTGTTGTTCAGTTAAAGTTATTACAAACATACTGAATTTTTATGAATTTACAGTATCGATGTCAATAACTTTAGTGATATCGGTATTTTTATGATATTTGTTCTCTGTAAAAATAAACATTTTGAATCAAACATCCAATCCGCTTCTACGAAAATCAGCACCTTGAGCTGAGCCTTCTATTGCAACTATTCTTAGTCGTTACGGTAGCACAAAAGAATCATCTCTATGAGTTTTGATCTGCTCCGCTTTTATGATATAGAAAACAAGTGAAGATTAAATCGTCAGATGGCGACCTG
>DKPN01000076.1:10127-30001 GCA_002471195.1 Bacteroides sp. UBA7333 | reverse complement strand
GTCGGCACCTGACGATTCGAAGTTCACTATGTTTATATTAATAGTTTAAGGAAAGGACATTAGAAGTAACCTTGGCTTTTGGAGCGTTGTTATTACCGACACAAACGATTGTTGATAAATCAACTTCATTAAAACGTGAACCATCGAAACGAATGTATACCGGAAATGTATTACCCGAAGAGGCCATTCTTTCAAATCGAAATACAACCGAGTTGTAACGGTCGTTTACGACTATTCCCGGATACTCTCTTTCGTATCCTTCTATTGCAGACAATTCATCACGTGCACTTACATATTCGAGATCTGTATTTTCGTAAGTATAACACGAATCTGAATCAATATTTTTTGAGAGTAAATAGATTGGCAGTCCTTTTTGTTTGTCTTTACGACCTAAGATAAAGAAGAAGGTTTCTCCTTTTATTTGATGGGCAAAACTGTGTATTACCGTAAGCCCTTGTACAGAATCTGCTAAATGTAAATATTTTGCAGGACTACCAGATAATATATAATCAACAAATTTCTTAGAACTAGCTTGTCGCTGCGTGATTGCACCTTTTGTGTCTAGCAAAAATTCGGAACTATCCGTTTTTTCAAATAAGGAGTACAAGGTATCATCTGCAACACAAATTGGAAGTTCTTCGACGAGTGTGATTTTTTTATTCTTTAATGAGGGATCAGCGTTGATAATAGAATCTGTTACAACGATGTATCGTGCTGAGCGATTGTAGTATCGTTCAATTCTATTTCCAAAATTATATAGTGTAATGACAACTATAAATCCGGCAAGCACCAACTTTATTAGGCTTTTCATTCTGTTTATTGTCTTATGCCCTGTAATAAATCTGTTGTTATTGCAATAAGGGTTATTAAAATTCAACTTCAATTCACCCTTCGAAAGTATACATTCTCTTAGAATCAAGCAAGCATATATGTATTAATTTGTATTTATATGTTGTGACAGAAAATTTGAATATGCATTTTGAAATTAAAAAGCGGTCATTCTCTTTTTAATATAGAGAATGACCGCTAAAAGACTCATTATTTAATACGCACCAATGTCATGTTTTGATAATCTTGCTCTCCTCCGCTTTCAAGCTCGTTGAGTTGTTGAATCTCTTCTATCGAGTCTTCTTTCAATTCGCTTGTATGGAAGAACGGAACTTTTTCATAATGCGTATGAGAAGGATCTAGTCCGTATGACTTACTTTCATTAACGATCGTTCGTTTAATCATAAAGTAGTAATTCACCATTATTTGCTTTAAGAATGACAATACATAATCTCGCTCAGGCTCTACTTCTATCATAATGAACACTAAATCCGTCATTACATTGTACTTCTGTAATGAAGGATATGTACTCACCATATTGATTTCTTTGCTGGCAATCATATCGTCGAGAATCTTATTAAAGTAGAAATTTACTTTAGTTGGCACTTTATATCCAAGAAACATATTGATGCGATATAATTTGCCCGGCTCAATGGTATCTATACTATACTCTAACTTATGCGGATCGTCTTCAGCTATCTCTACATGCACAAACCAATAGGTATCTGCACGCTTAGGTCCTTTTCGTAAAATAGAATATAAAATTTTATTTTCGACCAAACCATCACTATCAGATTCGCTCATGTATATCAAATGCGATGCATATTTTGGAACAGTTTCGTCGTTACTTAGTGCCACTAAGATATCTTTAAATCCAGAAAAGCTCTTATACGCCAAGTATTTTGATGTAAATATTCCACCCTTAAACCATGTATACATGATTGAAGAGAATACCAGTGTCAAAGCTATTGTAAACCAACCTCCTGAGAAGAATTTAGTAATATTGGCTGTAAAGAATACGATTTCGATTGTAAAATAGACCACTGCATAGAGAATTGCCCAATATATCGATAATCGATCTTTTATATACAGCGTAAGAAGAACGGATGTCATAAGCATTGCAATGGTAATGGACACTCCATAGGCTGATTGCATTGCGTTGGAATTTTGGAAATAAAACACAACAAAAAGACATAGGAGATAAAGGGTCCAGTTGATCAATGGTATGTACATCTGACCTTTGATATTAGTAGGATAGTTGATCCGGATCTTTGGGAAAAACTTGAGCGAGATTGCTTCACTAACTACCGAAAAAGAACCTGTAATCAATGCTTGACTGGCAATAATCGCGGCCATGGTAGAAATGACAACCCCAATCGGGAGAAACCAACTTGGCATAATAGAAAAGAACGGATTCACATTGCCCGGTGCATTTTCTAAAGCCAAGTGTTTCAAAGCCCATACTCCTTGACCAAAATAACTAAGCAAGAGCGTCACTTTTACATAAATCCATGAATAACGAATGTTTGCATAACCACACTGTCCAATGTCGGAATACAATGCTTCTGCCCCTGTTGTACATAAAAATACTGCACCCAATAATATCAACGCCTGCGGGTAAGCTGTGATAATATGGTATGCATAATATGGATTCAATGCTTTTAATATGGATGGCATCTCAATCAATTGTATAAAACCGAGCACTCCGATCATTGCAAACCATAATACCATAATAGGTCCGTAATATTTGGCAATAGAGACTATCCCAAACTGTTGTGAAGCGAAGAGAACTGTTAATATGATCAGAACAAAGAATACAACATGCGTTGACGGGGCAAATATCTTGACTCCTTCCATAGCTGATGTTACAGTAATGGATGGGGTAATAACGCCATCGCCTAATAGCGCGCAAGCTCCGAGTATTCCAATAATATAGGTCCATCGCCTATTCTTCTTTACAAGGGTAAATAGGGTTAGGATACCGCCTTCGCCATTGTTTCGTGCACGAAGAGCAATCAATACATATTTGACTGTTGTTTGTAAAGTCAACGTCCAAAAAACACAAGATAACGCTCCTAGTACAAAGTTTTCATCAACTTTGTTAGTCGCGTTAAGGATTCCTTGCATGGTGTACAATGGAGATGTCCCTAAGTCTCCAAATACTACACCCAATGTCAGGATGATTCCGTAAAGACTCAGATCAGTGGTTTTTGCTCCTTTGAGTGGCATTAATTTCATAATACAAATGTGTTATATTAGTATTTATTCTTTCATCGCTAAAGTAAGATTTGGTATAATATAGATCTATTTAAAGATCGCTTTCAACCGATCGTTACTTAGCAGCCCACTCTAGGATGGTCTCACTTCTAACATTTACTCCAAACTCTGCTGCTTTTCGCATGATATTTCTTGCTAACTCTGGCTTGTTCTCATCCGGACAATACCTGAAATATGATTCAGCTGCTCGCACATGTGCCGCATCTGGCATCGGATAAGCTCGCTCTTCTGGCAAACCAAACTCATCATTCGTTAACTCACGTCTTTCTTCAGTGTCGAGCTTGTCTGGCTCATGATTCTCTCTTTTCATCATAATCGTATATTTTATCTTACAATAATTTGATCTATCGTGGTCTTCACTTGATCAGCGCTAAGATATCCATGCATTATATGCACTTCATGTGTTGCTGATATAAACATAGTAGAAGGAAATGTATATATTCCATATGCTCTTGCAATATCGGGATCTTCATGCTCTATTACTTCGTAGGTTCTCAAACTTGGATATGAATCGTGTAATGGATCATAAATATCACGGAGTCCTTTGGCGAATAAATGCTCATTGTTTGTAAACAAAATCAACATGGGATCTTCATTCTTGAACTTCCATAGATTCTCTCCTCGATAATCGGCAACTAGCCGAACAAATCTTTCGGGTGATAAATGTACTAGCATGGCTAAACTTTTTATTAAAAAACATTTGCAATGATCAAAAGTTGAAGATTGGTAAGTGATAAATACAGAACAAGGGATAATCGTTCTATTTTGAAGTATATATACGGATTTAAGGTAGGCTAGTGATCTTACAGGCAACAAAAGTTATAAACAAAAAAAAGCAGCACTTGCGATGCTGCTTTTGCACGGGTTGAGAGACTCGAACTCCCGACACTCGGTTTTGGAGACCGATGCTCTACCAACTGAGCTAAACCCGTATCTCATTTGAACACTACAAAGATAGATAAATTATTTTACGCTGCAAGCATTTCAATGAAAAAAAATTACATTTTCTTGTTTAAACTTACACAACAAACCCTCTATCGTCACAATATCAAGTATTTAAGCAAATTATTTTATATCTAAATATTGTACATAAAAAAAGCAGGACTTAATATCCTGCTTTCTTTATATCGAAATAAATATTCTTACTTGAATTATTCTTCGTCTTCTGCTTCAGCCATGTTATGGAAAACATTCTGAACATCTTCATCATCTTCAAACTTCTCAAGAAGTTTTTCAATCTGAGCTCTTTGCTCTGCATTGAGTTCTTTTGTATCGTTTGGAATACGCTCAAACTCTGCACTGTGAATTTCAAAAGCATTGTCTTCAAGATACTTTTGAATATCAGAGTAAGATTTGAATTCTCCATAAAGGATAACTTCTTCTCCATCCTCCTCTACTTCATCTACTCCAAAGTCGATAAGTTCAAGCTCTAGATCCTCAAGAGAAACACCTTCTTTTGCAGCTACTTTGAAAACACATTTGTGATCAAAAAGGAACTCTAAACTACCTGTAGTTCCTAAAGAACCGCCAAGTTTATTGAAATAGCTTCGTACGTTTGCTACAGTTCTTGTTGGATTATCAGTTGCAGTTTCTACAACAATCGCAATACCAAAAGGACCGTATCCTTCATACACCATTTCTTTATAGTCTGTATAATCTTTTGAAGTAGCTTTTTTGATTGCACGCTCTACGTTTTCCTTAGGCATGTTCTCTTTTTTAGCTTGCTGCATCAATACACGAAGACGCGGGTTTGTTTCTGGGTCTGGACCGCCTGTTTTTGTTGCGATTGTAATTTCTTTACCCAGTTTTGTAAACACACGAGCCATGTTGCCCCAACGTTTCATTTTTCTCGCTTTGCGATATTCAAACGCTCTTCCCATATATAATAAAATATTTAATTACAAATCTAAGCCTTGTATCCTATCTTAGAAGAAAGGAATCAAGGCTTATTTGTTATTTAGTAAAATCAACGCAATTGTGCGCCTAGTTTTGATTCAAGATTTGCTTGAACCTTCTTCATGATCGCATCAATCTGCTTATCATTCAAAGTCTTATTCTCATCTTGCAAGAAGAAGCTTACAGCATAAGATTTCTTTCCTGCTGGAAGATTTTTCCCTTCATACACATCGAATAAAGTTACATCTTTCAATAGCTTCTTCTCCGAATCAAAAGCAATCTTAACAATTTCAGAGAATTGTACTGATTTATCAATAAGCAGTGCTAAGTCACGTTTTACAGCTGGAAATTTAGAAATCTCTGTTGCTGTTACTTTATTACTATTAGCTTCTTTAAGCAATTGATCCCAAGATAACTCAGCAAAGTATACTTCAGCATCAATATCAAATTGCTTGCGAATCTTCTTTTGAATAATACCAAGTGTTCCTAGTTTTCTACCTGCTTGTGTTTGAATTGAAATACCAGCCGAATAGATATCATCTGTCAAAGCTCCAAATACAACTTTACGAAGAGAAATACCTAATCTCACTAGAATATTTTCAACATAAGCTTTTAACTCATACACACTTGACTTTTCATCAGCGTGAGCCCAGTTATTTGAAACCATATTTCCCGTTACAAATAAAGCCAAACGTTGCTCTTCAGCATATCCTGAAAGCTTAATTTCCGGCTTTACTTTCTCGCTATCGTAGCTGTAGCAATTTCCAAATTCGTATAAACAAAGATCTGAATTACGACGATTGATATTATAAGCTACACTCTCTAATCCTCCAAATAGTAAAGTTTGACGCATTACGTTCAAATCATTACTCAATGGATTCTTCAACTGTACAAGTTTTGATTCCGGATAGGTAATTAGATCTGTATAATATGCACTCTTAGTAAGTGAGTTATTCAGAATTTCATTAAAACCACAACCGGTAAGCTGCTCCGATATAAGATTTTGCAATGCATATGATACATCTGAAGCTTGCTTGTATGAAAGATTAGACTTAACATTTTCGCTAATCTCAACATTGTTATATCCATAGATACGAAGAATATCTTCAATAACATCCACATCACGCAATACATCTACGCGATAAGTTGGAATAGATAATGACAATATACCTTCTTCTTCTTTTAATATGGAAATCTCTAATGATTTCAAGATACTTCTCACTGTTTCAACAGGAATATCTTTTCCAATCAATGAATTTACTTTAGCCAAAGATAATTCTACTTTTGGCTCCTCTATTACAGTAGGATAAATATCAATAATATCTCCTGTAATTTGTCCACCTGCAATCTCTTTGATTAAAAGAGCAGCACGTTTAAGAACATATAATGTATTGTTTGGATCACAACCACGCTCAAAACGGAAAGATGAATCTGTATTTAAGCCATGTCGACGTGCAGTTTTGCGTACTGAAGTTGGATTAAAATAAGCTGACTCAATAAAAATATCAGTTGTTTTCTTTGTCACACCTGAATGTAAACCTCCAAATACACCTGCAATACACATTCCTTCTTCAGCATTACAGATCATTAAGTCATTTGAATCTAAAGTACGCTCAACCTCATCTAAAGTAACAAATTTAGTTCCTTCAGGTAATGTTTTTACAATAACTTTATCTCCTTTGATTTCATTCAAATCGAACGCATGAAGAGGTTGTCCTAGCTCATGAAGAATAAAGTTTGTAATATCTACGATGTTATTAATCGGACGTAGACCGATCAATTGCAAACGATTCTGCAACCACTCTGGACTTGCATCAACAGTTACACCTTTAATTACAATACCAGAATATCTAGGACAAGCTTCTTGATTTTCAACAATAACTTCTACTACCTTTTCAGGACTATCGATTTTAAAATTATCAACAGATGGACGAGTTAATGTTGCGTCACCGCCTGCTTGAGTAAGATAAGCAGCTAAATCACGTGCTACACCAAAATGAGATGTTGCATCAACTCTGTTTGGAGTAATGTCTACTTCAAGAACAAAGTCACTTTTGATATTAAAATAATCTTTAGCCAATGTACCTACAACTGCATCAGCAGGTAGTACCATAATTCCGTCATGACTTTCACCAAGACCAATTTCATCTTCAGCGCAAATCATACCGTTTGATTCTACACCACGCACTTTGGCTTTCTTTATTTTAAAGCTCTCTTCTCCGGAATACAATGTAGTTCCAATTGTTGCAACAACCACTTTTTGTCCTGCTGCTACATTCGGAGCTCCACATACAATTTGAGAAGGTTCTCCATTGCCTAAATCAACAGTTGTGATATGAAGATGATCAGAATTAGGGTGGTCAACACATGTCAAAACCTCACCAATTACTAATCCTTCCAAACCTCCTTTAATTGTTTGAACTTCCTCTACACCACCTGTTTCTAGGCCTATAGAAGTAAGAGCTGCTGCAACTTCTTCAGGTTGCAAATCAAAATTTAAATAATCCTTCAGCCAGTTGTAAGATATATTCATTGCTAATTATATTTTTATTCAGTAAAATGGTGGTCAAAGGTAACAAGTTTTCTTAAAAAAGAGAGTACTTCGTCGCTATTTTTATTCGGACAAAACATAGTGTTCTTTCTATTGTTTATACAAATAGAAGCAAATAGTAACAACTGAAAACGTATACAATGGTCTTCTATTAATCTATTTTCGTAAATTTGAATCGAATAATTAATTAAAATATGGAGAAAACAGCAACTCAAAACTATCTCGATTTATTACCTGATAGCACAAAGCAAAAATTTGCACCCGTATTTGGAGATATTGCAAAGTTTTATACTTCTGTATATTTAATCGCTCGCAACGAACATATCATCGGCAATGATAAACCTGATAGATATGAAGATAAGCTCGCTGTAATACACGATGTTCAGAATCGTATTGAGGCATTTCTTAATCAAAATGATTTGCCGGGTAAAGATATTATGGCAGACATTGCTAGCGACTATTTTGAAGATTATGTACACTACAGAGAACCCGAAATTGACATGTCAAATGATGAATTTCTAGATATAATACGCAAGGTTTCTCAACTAAAGTAACATCCCTGATTATTATACATACAGGTACTATTTTCTATACCTGTATGTATTTAACTTACCATCAACAGATATATCCACATTCACCACATATACTACATTAAGCTTTATGGAATCACCAATCACAATAGGTCTTTGGCCTTCTGAGGCCCCAACATCAAACGGACTAAGCGGGGCAGAAAATAACATTGAAGGAAAGATTGATAATATCAGCAAGGGCGAATTATATGCATATCTACCCAAAAACGTGAACAGTCTTACTCCTGCTGTATTAATCTTTCCAGGAGGCGGTTTTTCTCTTCTTCAATTTGAAAATCATGGAGTCAAAACTGCTCAATGGTTAGTTGAACATGATATTGCAGCTATTGTCGTAAAATATAGACTTCCAAATCAGCATTATGAAATCCCTCTGGAAGATGCGCAACAAGCAATGACACAAACAAAACTACATGCTAAAGCTTGGCACATTGACCCACATAAGATTGGAGCTATAGGATTCTCTATTGGCGGCAATACCGTTGCAAGATTAGGTAATCTATCGCCCGAAGGAATAAAACCGAAGTTTACGGCATTATTCTATCCTGTATTATCTATGATGGATGGATTAACCCATATCCCTACAAGAGAAAAATTGATTGGCTCTTCTGCTAGTGAGAATTTATACATTTCTTTATCTGCCGAGCGAAGTGTCAACAAAGCAACCTCTCCTTGTTTTTTGGTTTTATGTAATGATGATCCTATTGCACCTCCTGTCGCATCACTTTTGTTCTACGAGGAACTATTAAAGTGTAAAATCAAATCAGCATTACATATTTTCGCCAAAGGTGGACATGGTTGGGGATTATACTCAGATTTCAGATACGCTACAATATGTAAAGAGCTTCTGCTTGATTGGATAAAGAGTAGAGTACAAGATTAAGAGTTATACAAATGAAACAGTCTCAATGATTTTAGTTTAAATCATTGAGACTGTTTTTTTATCACGACGATTCTCGTCATCTAGTTTAGCCTATGAAAACAGAGTCTTTACAAGCTTAAACCATTTATATGGTGGAAAACGAAATACATTACTATACCACTTTGGTGAATAAAGTATTGACTTCAAATGGATAAAAGCAATATACGAATCTTTACCATGATAATTACCGAAACCACTATTACCAACCCCACCGAAAGGAAGCAATCCATTTCCAACATGCAGCACTACATCGTTTAACAATGCAGCCCCAGAACTCGTATTATCTAAAATTGTACGGAATATCTGTTTATCAGAAAAACAGTACAAAGCCAATGGCTTTTCCCTTGAAGAAACGAACTGACAAACGTCTGATATATCCTTAAATGAAATTATAGGAAGAATCGGACCAAAAATCTCTTCCTCCATAAGTCGACATGTAGACACATCCTCAACATCAACTAAAGTTGGCTCAATATATAAATCCGCCTCAACTCGACAACCACCATGCAATATTTTCACATCTTTAAGCAAATCATCTAAACGTTTAAAGGCTTTATCATTTACAATCCGTCCATAAAACTCAGATAACTGGGGGTTAGATCCATAAAATTCAGCAATATATACTTTTATATAAAAGATCAATTCATCCTTTACAGACTCATGAACTAATAAATAATCCGGAGCAACACAAGTTTGACCAGAATTAAGGAATTTACCCCAAGCTATTCTCTTTGCGGCGATTTTGATATCTGCTGTTGAATCAACGATACATGGACTTTTTCCTCCAAGTTCTAATGTAAGCGGTGTTACATTTTCAGCAGCAGACTGCATCACGACACGCCCCAAAGTTGGACTTCCTGTAAAAAAGATATAATCCCATCGTTGCTTTAATAAAAGAGTATTTATATCTCTTCCACCCTCAACAACTGCAATATACCGGTCTTCAAATACTTCACGTATCATTAGAGTTAAAACTTCCGATACATTTGGCACATAGGGAGAAGGCTTAAGCACTGCACAGTTTCCTGCTGATATAGCTCCAATTAAAGGAGCTAACAACAGCTGAATCGGATAATTCCAAGGCGCAATAATAAGGCTCAAGCCATATGGTTCTGCCATTACTTCGCATCTTGTTCCTACAAAATAATACGGAACAGGAATGCGAGTCCTTTTCATCCAGTGCTTTAAGTTTTTACGATGATACTTAATTTCTTGTAGCACAATCATTATTTCCGTCAAAAAAGCTTCTTGTTTAGACTTATGCAAATCCTTGTATAGAGCATCATACAGTCTCAACTCATATTTAAGAATTGCGTTTTCTAGCTTTTTCAACGCCTCTTGCCTAAATTGATAGTTTTTCGTTTCTCCACTTTCAAAATAGACTTTCTGATCTAACCATATCTTACCTACATCTTCTCCCATCGTCTATTAGGATTTATGTAAATCAAAATAAAACTAATCTAGCTTCCGTTTGATAAATAAAGCAATATCATTCCCTTTTAAAATTCGGGTTTCATTCCCTTGTCGTTGCCAAAAGTCATTTTTGTAACAAACCGGCGATTTACTTTCTGGTATAATAACCTCACAATAAGTCATATTCGCAACAGTCTGAAACTTCAAGTCTATCGAAGAATTAATATCTTTTCCAAATCCATCTACAATATATCGTCTCAATTCTCGCTCATATCTATCGGGACCACAATCTTTGCCCAAAGCTTTAAAATCGCTACTCAAACCGACAATATTACCTTTATCATCAACACCTAAAAACAAACTACCCCCTCTCCCATTTAAAAATCCGGCAATAGTTCGCATTATAACTGCTGCTTGACGTCCAATATTAGGCTCTTTACTTCCTGGGGGAAATAAAATTGATTTCTTAAATTCGCGTTGACCGTCTTCTAAGCCCAAATTCAAAGGCTCTTCCTCCTCTGCATCTACTTCAAGAGCATCTAACGTTCCCTTCGTTATTGATTTATACTCTTCCTCTCCAAGAAGAAATTCAATAATCATATTACGAGAGTTCTTAGTCCAGTCTGAATTATCAGAAACAGAACACTGTAGATTATATGCAACAATGAGTCGAATCAACTTTCTTAAATGCGCATCAGGTTCAGAAGTCTCACGTTCTAATAGTTGCATATTCACCTCTTGAATACCACTATTTGTAAGCAAGCTTATAATATCATAGTAGCATCGAAGATGAGGAAATCGCTTCAAAGCTTTGTCATTAGCTTTCCATCCATTGAATGTCGTTTTTTCATCCTGTTCACAAAAGGATATAAGAGCTAAGAAATAAGATTGCTGCAAGCCATAAATAAGCAACCATGAAGAATCGATTGCTCGACATAGACGACGAAGCTCATTCAGTAACTTTATGCGTTTCGGAAGCCTCTTTTCAAACAAAGCCTTATATTCTAGAGTCTTCACAACTTCAGAAACAAGTGCCTTATATGATTTAAGAATCTTTTCTTTTTTCGAATCAAAAGCTTTCTTTGGAACATATGTTTTTGGAGATTTAATAGTTGTTGGTGACAACTTTATTTTCTCTAAAATATTATCGTATTCAAGCTTAAACACGACATCTTTCCAGTCTAAGTAAGTTTCTAGACTCTTATCATTTACTTTTGTTGCATGAGCGTAAGCCAACGATATATTAATCAAAACATCGCGCTGTATATCCGTTGTCGCTAAATAAGCCATAAACCTATAAAAAGCAACATACTTAAATCGTGGATATTCTCCGTTATGTTTTAGTAATAATATCTGAACAGCCAAAGCGCGTACAATCTCATTTATCGCACCATGATCTAATGACATTTCTGAAACATAAGCTGTTTCAATCTGCTGATGCATTTGTAATACAGACTCTGCACTATAGTTTGTATAAGCATACAAACCTTTAAGAAGCATATCTACCGTGTACTTATCTAGATCGTTTCGAGTATAGAGAATATAAATTGTCGAGATAAGATCATCAAGAGGAAGCTTTATATGCTGAACTAAGGCAACAAGTACTCCTAGTTTATAATTCTTTCGGGGAATCTTTGCGACATAAAGTAATTCATTCTTTAACTCTGCAATATAATCAAGAGCTTTTTGCTCTTCTATTAATTTCAGAGCATCACTCACTTCATCAAAATGCTCATCATATTGCAATGCAACACCATTGCTCTCAATGTCTATTTTCTCAACTTTGCAGTGAATCAGCTTATTCTTCTCAAACGCATAATCCGAAGTATCATCTCGCTTTACAGCCAAGGCAGTAGAAAAGTTGGCACCATGTCGCACCAAGAAACTAATATTTTTTGCACCCTGACTTACCGAAGATGTAATAACGAACGGATACGTCTTACCTTCTTCAAAGTTCTCATTTTTGACACTCCATTTAAATGTATATTTATCATCATTTACATCTGAAATATACATCCATACAACTTCATCTACATTTTGCTGAAAAGCAGGAGCACTAAACTTCTCTCCATCTTCGTCTATAAAGTACGTTCGGCTTTTGGTCTGTTCACAAATTCTAAACTGATAGTGATTGTGTTTTTCTAATTTCATTTTACCATTATTAAAGCCATTTCAATTGTATTAATTATATCATATAACAAGTATTACTCGTATAATTTCAAGTTAAAGATAAAAATATTTTTACGGTTTTTATTTTTTATGAAAAGAAAAAGACCGTTTTCGAGTTTTTTTCTCGAAAACGGTCTTTTTTCAATCATCCCAATCATCATCGTCGTCGTCATCGTCATGATATTTCTTCTTTCGATGATGATAATATTTCTTACATTTTTTGCATTTGCATCCTCTATGATGTGACACTTGTTCGTATCCATGATGCCCATTGCAATAAGCATTGCAACAATATCTACATTTAGGCTTAGCATGATGTCCACAGTGAGATTCATAATAATCGTGCCAACAATTACTATGATAATGTATGCGATCATAAAAATGCTTATGATGTCTAGATGTTGGCCCCATTCCTATTTCTACAAGAATACGATTCCATCCATATCTATTATAACGTCCATAATAGTCACACACATCTCTTACACTTCTCCCCGAAACCTTAGCAATTTCAAGGACCAAACCAACATTACCCCAATTGTTTCCGCATCTGCGATAATAATCATTAAGCACATGGTTTCTTACATTATATTCTCTACATAGGCGTGTCTGGTAATCTGAGGTATTTACTGACGCATATCTATTTGCTCGCTGGATAAACACTGAAATCCTGTCTTGTGCAAACATGGAAAAAGAGAGCAATAAGAACAATAACAAAATGTTAATCTTCTTCATAGGCATTTACATTAGGGTTTATATTTCAACTAAAATCTCTTGCAATAAACTGAATTTATTGAATATAACATCTTTTTTCAATATTAAAAACAGTTAACCCTAAGGTGAGCAAATCATTTACAAGCACTTAAACCCACTGTAATTTTATACAAAATGAGTACTTTTACAACGTATTGCATCAAAACACGAAGAACCCTCTTTTTGATTACACCAAAAAAGAAGTTCTTGATGCTCTTATTCAACTCATACAAATTCGAATGCAACAAATAAATCTTCTTTGGCTAGACATTAATGCCTCTTTTTCTCATTCATCGTTGGCTCTACCTGCACTCCATGCTCAATGCCAAAACCAAGAATGGAATCGACAAATCGAATGGAAATCTATTACAGCTTCTATCAACACCAATCTTTCGTTAGTAATAACTCAAATTTTACAACACAAGCCTGATATTATAGCTGCAACATCTTGGTTATTTACATCCGACTATCTGTTGGCTGTGTTACAACGAGTAAAAACACTCTGCCCTCATGTTACGATCGTATTAGGTGGCCCAGAATTTTTAGGAAACAACGAAACCTATTTATCACAACACAATTACATATCAGCAGTATTCAGAGGTGAAGGCGAAATCGTTTTTCCCCAATGGCTACAAGCATATATTAAAACGAATAAACAATTAGTAGAACCATATTGTAATGATACTGTAATAGATGGCTTATGCTATATTGATTCAAAAGGTGTATATCATGACAACGGTATTGCTAAAGTACAAAATTATGATCAGTTAGCTTTTCCTGAAACATCTCCATTCTTTTGTAAAACGAAAGCATTTGTACAACTGGAAACAACTCGTGGCTGTTTTAACACATGCGCATTTTGTGTAAGTGGTGCCGACAAACCGGTGCGATCGCTTAGTTTGGACTCTATCAAAAAACGCTTAGACATGTATGCTGAATGGGGTGTTGAAAATGTACGTTTACTCGATCGCACATTTAATGGATCAAGTAAAAGAGCAATTGAGCTTCTTCTGCTTTTTGAAAAATACAAAGATAAACTAGCTTTTCATCTTGAGATACATCCTGCATACCTTAGTGAAGAAGTTCGTGCAAAACTACAAACAATGCCCAAAGGACTACTGCATCTTGAAGCCGGAATACAATCTCTTCGAAAGGATGTACTAACAAAAAGTGATCGTATTGGAGATCTCTCAAAAGCTATTGACGGATTATCATTTTTAGGCTCTCTTGAGAATATAGAGACCCATCTTGACCTCATTGCCGGTCTTCCAGGTTACACCCTTCAAGCCATAAAAGAGGACATACAATCATTAGCTCGATTCAATGCTGATGAAATACAACTGGAGACACTGAAACTCCTTCCCGGCACAAAGATGAGAAACAATGCCACATCGTTAGGTCTAAAATACAGCACTCAACCTCCTTATGAAATACTTGAGAGTGATAGCATGAGCTATGCCGAACTATGTAAGGCTATGCAATATTCTCGTGTCATCGACCTGTTTTACAACGCAAAACAATGGCAAATAATTACACGTTATCTATTACTAATTGATATTGACTTTATTGATCATTTCACCAACTGGCTCGATTCGAAAGGTGTATTACAAAGCCTACTTAGTATTGAAAAACGAGGGCTATTACTCTATGAATATTGTGCTCAATTTCATCCTGAACTTCTAGAAGCACATACACTGGCATGGATAGAAGCCGACCTTACGCTCAAAAAATATCCAATAAAGAATCTGAGAAGATGGATGGATGAGATTCCATCAAACACATTAGTTCTTCGTGGCATATATTCATCTGAAATGTATTTATATCATTTAAAGAGCTGTTTATTAGAGCTGGATAAAATTAAAGAGTGTGAGATTATTGTTGGTATCCCGAAGGGAATCACAACTGACAAACAACTGTTTATTGCCATATTAAACTCGTAAATTTTCATCGGTCAACTTAATTTGCATGAATTGGTAAAAGAATAATAAAACCATAAAACATTCGGATACTTTTACTGTTTTTAAAATAAAACTGTGCTTATATACTCTATATACAATGAATAAAGTTTCGGCATTTTTTATTTCAGTATTATGTTGTATGAGTCCTGATATATTAGGACAAGACACTATACCTTCTATCGATGACTTGATACACAATGAGCGAATCAATTTACGATACAAGACAGCTTCTCGTGCAGATTATATACGTGAAACAAATCCGGACACGATGACCTGTGTTTTCGACAATAATACTTATACGATTTTATCAAACGGTAAAATAATCAATGATACGTCTCAGGATTTTGTATTCTTAAAAAACAAAGACGTTATCGACAATATATATTTATACATATACGATAATGATTATATAATCTTCTTCACTGAAACAGACTTTGAAGATAGTTTTAGCTATGCAAAACGTATCAACTCTAAGACGAAACAAATTGTATGGAGTAATCCTATTTATGCTTTTAATTTAGGCACACCCGTTATTGTAGATAATAATGCGTATGTATCTACATTAGGTTTTGTGGGCAAATTAGATCTCAATAGCGGTAAATACATTTGGCGTCATGAAGATCTTTACGATGATGGCAAATTCAACGCTTTTGAAAACCCTATCTTCCTGGAAAAGAATTATGTAATATTCCCTTCTCCTCATTATTTCACTCAAGAAACAGACTATCTGTTGGTGAATGACAACACAGGAGAGGCTGTCATTTTGAATACAACGAATTAGAAGGATATGAAGAAGTATACATTTACACTCCAAAGCAACAGTATGGGTGGTGTTATTTCTGAAAGAGAAGCTCATACAGCTAGTGGAGGTAAAAACATATCGCCTCAACTAGAATGGATTAATGCTCCTGCCGAAACAAAATACTTCGCGATAACGATGTATGATAAAGATGCGCCCACAACGAGTGGATTCTGGCATTGGATTGTTGTGAACATTCCCAAAACAATCACAGAACTTTCTGAGAACGCCGGAAATATAGATGCACACTTAATGCCGGCAGGAGCCATACAATGTAAAACAGATTATGGAACCATTGGATATGGTGGTCCACATCCTCCAGTCGGACATGGCTGGCATATGTATACCGTAACTGTATATGCATTAAATGCTCCAATCGTGTTAGAAGAGAATACATCGGCCGCTCAGATTGGATTTCAGCTATGGGCTAAAACTATAGAAAAAGCATCTATTGTTGCATACTATCAGCGATAAACAAATTCAGATAAAACAACGAAGCCATATTTCCTATTTTTACAGATAGGAAATATGGCTTTACTCTTATAAGAAATTGAATAAGTTAAATATTCGTACTTGCTATAAATTGCACTCCTAATTTTTCAAGTTCATCATAAATTGCTTTTTTACTTTTAGGAATTACACAAGATGTACAATCTTCTATTAGATACAAAGGCAAATTAGTATGCTGTCTTATTTGCTTTAGAGTATTAAACACGCAAAAATCAAGCGCTTCTCCTGCTACATAGATAGCCATATCATTATGAGCATGAGAGCTAACT
Source organism: Bacteroides sp. UBA7333 (assembly GCA_002471195.1). Classification (GTDB taxonomy): domain Bacteria; phylum Bacteroidota; class Bacteroidia; order Bacteroidales; family Bacteroidaceae; genus Bacteroides. The sequence continues at coordinate 13,072 of DKPN01000076.1, read as the reverse complement.
GCTCTTGCAAGCTCAATATTCCCATACTCTTCAGTCATCATACTCTCCCCTTTTGTATAATATTCTACAAATCCGGATTTTTCCGACTTTAGCAAATAGTGAGATAATGCATTCGAGATTGCTGAATCAAGCGTAGCTCCAATACTATGTGCAACACAATGTTCGGGCCATATATCAAACTCATTGTCAACAAAAGCCTCGTCCGTTACACTCCCCACAATGGGTTTATAGACAATATGCCCATAATCGAATGTTGAAATATGAGAATATGGTGCAGGTATAGCGCCTTGCTTATCCTTCCAAGATGTATGAAAAGAACAGTGTCCGATGGGATGATAATCTAAACCAACAAAGATTTTTGAAAAGCAATTTGCCTTTTCAATGATAAGATTAGAAAGGCGTTTCATATCATCGGTCGCACCTGTTACATATAATGAACCTTGCGGGTTACAAAAGTCATATTGACAATCTACCAAGACTAAAAAGTTTCTTTTGTTATGTTTCTCCATATAAAAAGGACTAATCGTAATCGTTTTATTAATAAAGCCGGACATTAATTCTATGCAAATATACAATCTTATTTGATATTGTTTACACATTACCAACATCTACCAGCCTCAATACTTCTAAGCTTAAAACATTTTAAAATCGGTAATTCTCTACAAATGATATATTATTTTTGTAGAAATATAATTATCCAGAAAGAATCAACAAATAATATGACGGAATTAGACAAAATACCAAACGAGCACCATCCCCTTACACCCTTTCTACCGATAAATGCAAAACTGCTTATGCTGGGAAGCTTCCCTCCTAAAAAAGAACGCTGGTCGATGGATTTCTTTTACCCGAATCTTCAAAATGACATGTGGCGTATTATGGGCTACCTATTCTATAATGACAAGCAATATTTTGTAGACTCAATTAATAAGCGTTTCAAATACGATGAGATTGTTGAATTCTGTACACAAAAAGGTATTGCAATATTTGATACGGCACAAACAATAAAGAGACTCAAGGATAATGCGTCAGACAAGTTTCTACAAATTATTGAACCCACAGATATTTCTCTGCTTCTACAACAAATACCTCAATGCAAAGCTATTGTGACAACAGGCGAAAAAGCAACAGACACTCTAGTTGAACGATATGGTTGTGACAAACCAACAATCGGCAACTACAGCAATATTGTAATCGACAAACGGGAGCTCCAGTTTTATCGCATGCCTTCTTCCTCAAGAGCCTACCCATTAGCTATCGAAAAGAAAGCAATGATATATCAAACATTATTTACACAGTTAGGAATACTACATACAAAAGAAGAATAACTTTTATCAATCATACTTTTCGATATAATTGTTTCAATTGAATTCGAAAAGTATGACTTTATATAATACCATTTCGCAAAGCATAATACACGGCTTCCGGCATATTCCCTACAGAAAACTTCGTAAGAATACTTTTCTTATAATATTTGAGAAGATTGATATCTATACCAAGTTTTCTTGCAATAGCTTGTTCTCTATTTCCTTTGGCTATAAGCTGTAAAATCTCTATTTCGATCATTTTTAGCTCGACTTTCTCTTCATGTACAAACTTATTCATCCGTTCGTTATAGATAAAACGCTTATCTCCAATTGCATCATAAATAAGAAAGCGTGGCTTATAAACCTCTTCCGCAACTTTGACGTATGTAGCCGACAATAAAGGACGCCCTATTTCATTAAATAATACCGGAACTAACGTACAGTCAACAGGAATCAAAGCCTCTTGCTTCGTTAGCACTCTATAATTGTATTGTATTATGAAATTATTGAGTCTGCTTTCGCTCATCCACGCTGCAAAGCAAGATGGAACCTCTTTTTCAATCTTTACAAAGCGAGCTCGATCTTTCGGATCTATCGTTTTTCGCAAAAAATCAAGTCCGAGCTCTTTTGCCTCCTCATTACTATAACCTGTAAGTTCAAGATATTTATCTGAAACAAACAAAGGCATACCTGTTCTATTGATCGATATATAAGCAGCATTACCCATCGCCTGACTATAGATCTCGATGCGCCGAATTATATCATCTATCACTAACTTATAACTATCAATATGCAGACCTGCCGTTTCTTGATATGATGTAACTAGACCTGACATTTACTTTTGGATATTATGTATATTATAATAAATCTTGTTTATAAGCAACATAGATCGCTTCAGAAATAGACTTTACTCTTAACTTCTCAAAGATAATTGATTTACAACGCTTCAAACTAGATAAATTCGTATTTAAAGCGTCCGCAATCTCTTGCTCTTTAATACCATTGCCAGACATTCTGAGAATCTCTATTTCGTCGTTTGTCAAAATCATCTTCTCATAATTTACAAACTTCTTATATGTCTGTGAATAAATCATTGTTTTGTCTTCATGTACCTTATGTAATAATAGCATGGTACGTGATTTATGATTGCTGTTTTCTAAAAAACATAATGTGAGAGCTAAATCAAGCTTATCGGTATAAACATATGGTACAACCTTAAATGCATATCGCTCATGTGAGGTGAAGGTTGGCGTATATAAAATAGAGAAGTATATATACCGCTCTTCCAACTTCTTTTTATCTGCTAAATAGTCATTTATGATTTTAAAATAGCGGGCCAATGCCTTTTGATCGTCGCCGCTCATCACAATTTCGGTTTCAGATGATAACACACCAGACTTCTTGTCTCCAAGTATAGCTCCCACTGATGTATTATAATTAGCAATGTGCGCTGCTTTAGCATAATGATCAACAATTAAGACTGTTTTTTGCTCTACGCATGCCAATGCTGTAATATTTGAAATTTGTGAATCCAAATACATTTGATTTGGAGCTTCTTTAAACTTTGTATTTCCGTATAAACTTTCTAAGAGCATTCCGTAATCGTTTTTGTGAATAGTGCAGATATGCTTAATTTCA
>DKPN01000076.1:9713-9870 GCA_002471195.1 Bacteroides sp. UBA7333 | reverse complement strand
CACACCATTTCAGTGTATCGGTTTATTACGCAACGTACTGAACAAATCATACACACTTAATGTATTCTTTTCGTTTTTCACAACTCGAGGGCATTTGATACAAAAACAAGCTGATCTGCCGAAAAGCTGTAGTTTAAAAGCTAGATGGTTGTCGTTT
>DKPN01000076.1:1907-9450 GCA_002471195.1 Bacteroides sp. UBA7333 | reverse complement strand
ATTTTGAGCTATCTATATATTCTTAAAATAAGATCATTGATAACGATTTGTATTTGTTCAACGCGGCATGCGTGGCGCGGCAGCGAACATTGTGCACACTGGGGCGTACAAGCGCTTGTGGACGCGTTGAGGACAAAAGTTTTCAATGAAGACGTAAAATCTTTTCCACGAAGAGTGTTTTGCATTACCGTGAAGAAGGTAGCAACTCTTCGTTATGAATGAATTTACTCTCCACGGTAACTAAAAAAAGTCTTCATCAAAAGAAGCGGCCATGTTTCCCAGACGCTTATCCCCTTTTTAAAAACGCCGGATTGCTATTGGCAAAAAGGAAATGACCTTTTTTTGTGAATCAAACGAGGTTCTTGCCACAACCATGCATGGTTTTTGCTCAAAGGCCGCATAGTTTTTGCAGGTTATTCACAGGGATGGATCATAAAGGGATGCAACTCGACTTGAAAACATGATTTTCTGAACATAAAAAATCAGTCTAAATTTACAATCTAGGAGACAAAATCAACGAAAAAAACAGCTTTGCAAGTATCACGAAGCTTGCACACCGGTTGCCCCGACAAAAGCTTATTGTAATTTATAGTTGAAAGCGTGTCAATGCCCCCCTCACACATCAATTCAATCGGATAAAGGGATTCATAATCTTTGATAAACTGATATTTTATCGATTGTCTCGTAAATAGATATGCACGGCTTTTTCAAACGGCCACTTTTAACACTCTAGCGACTACAAACTTAGGCTTAAGATAAAACAAATACGTCCCTCAACTGTTTTATATATAAATGATAAAAGAATCAAATAAACAAAAACAACATTGTAAGTTATTACATCTAATAAATTCAATGATGTTTTTAACTTAAAACTATTGATTGTATTTATTGACACAGAAAGAAGAATTTAGAAAGAACCAAAACTGTACACCATACTTTTATTAGTATTCCTCTCACTGTTTCTTGATTGATTGATATTTGAAGGTTGACTTTTTATCAATACAAATCAAGATCTTTTCTGAAAACAAGTGTTGATTCTTCATGAATCACATAAGTTTCCATAGCATTGAATTTAATTTCACCTAGAAAATTTAAGCTTATGAATGCGCAACTATTCCAAGAGAGACTAATGGGCCTACAAAGCAACATGATGAGTTTTGCCATGATGCTTACAGCAAACAAAGAAGATGCACTCGACCTAATGCAAGACACAACCTTAAAAGCCTTAGATAACCAAGACAAATTTATCGATAATGTAAATTTCAAAGGTTGGGTCTTAACAATCATGCGACACACCTTTATCAATAATTATCACAAAGTATTGCGCACACAAACCGTAGTAGACCAAGAAATTGATCTTTACAACCTTAATCTATCTTTAGAGTCAGGCTTTGATTCACCTGATGGAGCATATGCAATGAACGAAATCAATTCGGCAATTAATAAACTAAACGATGATTTAAAAATACCTTTCTCATTGTTTCTTACCGGATATAAATACAACGAAATCGCCGAGCAACTTGATCTTCCATTAGGAACGATCAAAAGTAGAATATTCTTTGCACGTAAGACCTTGCAAAGCAAACTCAAAGATTTTAGATAACAAATAAGAAGACAAGCTCTGGATAAGCTTGTCTTTTTTTAATTTCATTAAATATGATTACTTTAATCTCTCCTTCCAACACAATGAACTCATCGGATGCAGATCTTAAATTACCGCAAAGCAATCCGATTTTCGATCATGAGGCAGAACTGATTGCCCAAAAGATGTCTAAGTTGTCAATCGAACAATTGGAGCAAACCTTACATCTTAGTCATGATTTAGCGTTAGTAAATAACGATCGTTATCTCAATTTTGACAATGGCAAGTATCCTCCAAAACAAGCAATTTTATCCTATGCAGGATCAGTATACCGTAATATTGATTTGCACACAATGAATCAAGCTTCACTAGAATACCTTCAAGCACATGTCTTGATTATCTCATCTTTGTATGGATTACTGAGGCCATTCGATTTAATAAAACCCTATCGAATTAATTTTCATCTCAAAATAGATTCAATTCCAGGTAAAGATTTGTATGAGTTTTGGAGAATGAAAATTACCGATCAACTGAATAGTTTAGCAATCAAAGATGACGGCATTATCATCAATCTAACCTCAAAAGAGGTTGAACACGTAATCGACACAAAAGCCATGTCGAGGAAAGTTCAGTTTATTAAGGTTGAATTTAAAGAGAACAAAGGAGATGGAAAGTTCTTATCAGAACGTGCGTATGCAAAACCAGCAGAAGGGAATTTGATCGATTACATCACACGTAATCAATTGAACAACTCTGCCGACTTAAAGCTATTTACATGGAACGGATACGTATATAACTCTGAATTGAGTAATAACAAAGAATACGTCTTTACAAGATAGTAGAAATATGAATGATACTATCATAAAAAAGAAAAGGTCTTGTTGCACAGCAACAAGACCTTCTTTATATCAAACAGATAATCTCAATTATTTATGATTCTTCTCTAGTTCGAAGAATAAATTTGCAGAGTTTACAAGTTCTTTATGTGAGATAAAGTAGCTGTTATGCTTTTTATCGTTCAACTTGATTTCCTTGATATATACATTCTCTGGATTGTTTGCTGTAATTACAATGCTGTCTTTTCCGTAGTACTTAGGATCAAGTTTAATTGTAACTTTTTCAAACACCGGAGATGTCAATGTATAGTTCATATCACCCGGACATGTAGGATAGAATCCCATCATGCTAAATGCAGCCCAAGCTGACATTGTTCCTGTATCATCATTACCTGGTAATCCGGCAGGTTTATTTGTGAAGTGCTCAGCAAGAAGCTCTCTTACCAATTTTTGCGTTCTCCATTCTTCACCTTTAAAGTAGCTAAACAGATATGGATAAGCGATATCTGGCTCATTACTCATATCGAAATAACCTTTATCGAATACCATTTGTAGTTTTTCTACGAAATTCTTTTTACCACCCATCAATTTAGCAAGCCCCATTACGTCATGAGGAACTGCAAAGGTATAGTTCCACGCATTTCCTTCGTGGAAGCCCGGACTAGGTTCGAAGTTTAGACCTTGAAGTGGATCAAATGGAGCATAGAATTCGCCATTTGGAAGAATTGGTCTCATCGTTCCGAACTCTTTACAATAGTAATTCTTATATCCCATTGCTCGGTTATAGAAGATTTTAGCCTCTTCTTTACGTCCCATTTCTTCAGCAAGCTTCGCTAAATTCCAGTCTGCTATATAATATTCCAAAGCGTGCGAAACAGAATTATCATATTGAGATGTCAATGGTACGTATCCTTTTGCATAATATGCATCTGCATCAGGACGCATTAGGTTTTCAGCTTGTGGCAATGTTGCTGATTTGATCATAGCTTCATAAGCTGTTTCCATATCAAAATCACGTAAGCCTCTTCTCCATGTATCAGCAATGACAACAAGAGATGGGTCACCTTCCATTGTCAGAGTTTCTTGACCAAACAATTCCCACTTTGGTAACCAACCGCTTTCTTTATACATATCGATCATGGTACGTACCATTTCGATTTGCTTCTCAGGATACACTAATGACAGCAATTGATGCACGTTACGGTATGTATCCCAAAGAGAGAATACAGTATAACGATTACCTGAAGTCTTCATTGTTTTCAAAGAACCCATTGCCGGATATTCACCATTTACGTCTTGTAAGATATTCGGGTGAATCAAAACGTGGTAAAGAGCAGTATAGAATACTGTCTTTTGATCCATGGTTCCACCTTCTACATTGATACGAGACAAATCATTATTCCAAGCTGTTTTTGCTTGATTATATACCTCCTCAAAGTTCCAGTTTGGTTGCTCTGTATTCATGTTTTCGCGAGCATTCTCAATACTTACGAAAGATACCCCCATCTTAACTTCGATTTGCTCATCTTTCTCCGTATCATACTCAAACCATACGCCAATATCATCACCGCTCATTTCGCGGGTGTACTTCGAATAGATCTTGTACTTTCCGGAAGTTGCATCCCAGTCAGCCTCTACGCCCGACATTTCTCGTTGCTTCTTCCAGTATCCCATTTTCTTAGGAGCCTTGTTTACTTTCATCACAAAGTAAATCGGGAATACCGCATCTGGGTTGTAACAAAATGTTCCTAACAATTTCGAGCCTTCAATTTCGGTATCATTTACAATACGTACTGTTGCTCCGCTTTCATTGGTAAGACCTTCGCCTAAGTTTAGCAAAAGATTTGCTTGTCCGGCAGGAAACGTAAATCTGCTCAATCCTACACGCTGTGAAGCTGTTGCTTCTGTACGAATATTGTATTTTGTAAGAAAGTTTGTATAATAACCAGGTTTAGCTGCCTCATTTTTATACTCGCTACCATATTCTTTATAATCTACATTTAGCGCTCCGGTTGTTGGCATCAAAAGCAAGCTACCCAAATCTGGACATCCTACACCACTAAGATTTACATGAGAAAAACCTGTAAACACGCTATTGTCTGACGAATAAGGTGTTGACCACCATTGCTTATCTTTGTCAAACTTATTCAAGTCTGAGCCCATTACGTTAAACGGAACTACAGACATCAATCCGTTTGGACAAATTGCGCCCGGATTAGTTGTCCCGTAATTACTTGACCCAATAAACGGGTTTACGTAATCAACAGGTTGCTTTTGTGCAAAGAGTGTTGCACTCACTCCCATTAATAATGAAAAAAAGACTTTCTTCATTCTGTTCAGTTTTTAGTTATGTCTATTGTGTTTCTATTTTTTCACCATACTACAATCTCATCAGCAAAGATGAAACCTTTCTTTTCGCATTGTTTTGCGACAACCTTGATATAGCGAGTATTGATGTCTCCATCCCAGCCCATCTCTTTAATGATTAACGAAGGATCTTCTACCGATACTTCATGAGTAACATTGGCAAATTGTGTAAATTCTTTTCCGTCAATAGAAGCATATAATTCTAAAGATGCCGGAAGAAAAACGCCAGGGCCAATTAGTTGCATAAAGTTTCCAAATATACGATGAATTTTTTGTTCTTTTTCCAGATCAATTACGATCTCTAGGTCATTTGTATATCCTTGCCATATACCGTCGTTGTATCCGAATCCACCTTTACGACCATCAACCAAAGCATTCTCACCTGTAGACGGGTATGATTTGTTAATTGGCTTCAAGTATGTTACTGTTTTACCAATTGCTTTATGATTATCGATACGTTTGCGTGTAAATTTGGTCGAATCTGCTTTTTCGCCAAATAAAGAAGCCACTAACAGCACAGAATCTTTTACAACAATGTCTGTAATATATAAATCAGAAGTATTGGTCGTTTCGGTTCCATCTACGGTATAGCGGATATCAACCGGATACTTTTCAGCATCCAACGTTACAACCAAGGTATTATTTACCGAATCTCTAGATGTGATTACTTCAATATCATCGGTCAAAGGAAACGCATTAATACCTTTCGTTTGTAAGTATCCAATATGATGATTTGCTCTTTTCTTAAAGTCTTCCCAATTTTTCAAGCTATCTGGAGTCCATCCCGTTTCAGCAACTGCGAGTATACGTGGAAAGATCATATATTCGGCATGCTCTTGTGTTGGAATATACTCAGTCCACACGTTAGCTTGTACTCCAATAATATGACTCAATTGTTCAGGAGTGAGTCCTGCAAAAGTAGGATTATAGCTATAAACCTTCTTCAATGGAGAATATCCGCCAATAGCCTCTGGTTGCTCGAACGGAACCGCTTGGTAATGGTCAAAGTAGTAATATCCGCCTGGAGTCATGATCACATCGTGACCATCTTTTAATGCAGTGATAGCAAAAGTAGAGTCGCGCCATGACATAACGGTTGCTTCTGGAGCTAAGCCTCCTTCTACAATCTCATCCCAACCAAGTAATTGCTTATTTTTAGAAATTAAATAGTTTTCGATGCGTTTGATCATATAGCTTTGCAACTCGTCGAGGTTGTTAAGGCCCTCATCTTTCATTCGCTTCTGACATTTCTTACACTTCTTCCATCCACCTTTTGCAGCTTCATCACCACCAATGTGTACATATTGAGATGGGAACAGTTCAATAACCTCATCTAGAATATTTTGGAGAAACACGAACGAACCTTCGTTTCCGATACAAAAATCACTTGATGTGTAGGGTTTTCCCTCACAATTATATTCTGGATATGCCCAAAAGACTTCTTCAGAATGTCCAGGCATTTCAATCTCAGGAATTACTTCAATAAAACGATCTTGCGCGTATTTCACAACTTCACGTACATCTTCTTTTGTGTAATATGCACCTGAAGCAGTAGAATCCTTACTATCTGAATACTTGCTACCTGTTGTAGACCACTCTTTCCAAGTATCACCCTTTCGATAAGCTGCTTTATTCGTTAACTCAGGATATTGATCGATTTCAATGCGCCATCCGGCTCCATCGGTCAAGTGCCAATGAAACTTATTTAGCTTATAATACGACATCGCATCAAGCATCTTAAAGATGAATTCTTTTGGGAAAAAGTTTCGTGATACATCTAAATGCATCCCTCTATAATTAAATCGAGGATAGTCTTTTATTTCACATTGAGGAATACCATCAGTTTCCATCAATTGGAATAATGTTTGCAAACCATAAAATAAACCTGCATCGGTTGATGAAGAAACCAATACATGCTTACCTGTTACATTTATAATGTATCCATCTTTTGCACCAACTTCTTTATTGACATCTCCATCTATTTTAAATTCAATCGTAGGGTTGTTACTTTTGTCTCGCTGCACAACCACTCCGTATCGAGAATCAATGTATGTATCAAGTAATCCGTTGATGATTGAATCTACACGTTCAGTGCCAGAATTGACAGCAACAGAGGTGTTTTCGGTAATGTTAAAGAAACCCGAGTGCTGCTTTAAAACTACTGGTTGAGGAACAACATTATATTCACCCTGATGGGATGCACAAGAAGCAAGGGTTATCCCGGCAATAAATGCAACTTTGTAAGGTGTTAGTCTGCTTGTATTCATATTTATTATCTTATTTCAGAATACAAAAATAAAGCATATTATCATATTCATAGCATATTTTTTTAGTCTATAAAACATATTAGATACGCGCTGGTCTCAAAATACTACACTTAGTTTTGTGTATCATATATGTAGTTATTAAATTAATCATTATATTCGCTTCGCGGTAATTGACATGTTGGGATAAAAAGAAGATCGTTATACAATCGCAGAATTGTATATATGAATATATTTCTCAGTTTTTACGTAAAGCAAAATATCTGAAAATCAAGCATGATTAAATTTTTTATAAAATTTCAGGCTTTAGTATTTGTTTGTTTAAATAAAACATCATACTTTTGCATCCGTAATCGAGAAAACGATAACGCGAAAGTAGCTCAGTTGATAGAGCATCAGCCTTCCAAGCTGAGGGTCGCGGGTTTGAGCCCCGTCTTTCGCTCTCTTCTTAATAAGAAGTTCTTTGATTTTTTATTTGCGAAAGTAGCTCAGTT
>DKPN01000076.1:0-1607 GCA_002471195.1 Bacteroides sp. UBA7333 | reverse complement strand
TCGAGTCCCGTCTTTCGCTCAAAGAATGCTTATTTTATTATTCGCGAAAGTAGCTCAGTTGGTAGAGCATAACCTTGCCAAGGTTAGGGTCGCGGGTTCGAGTCCCGTCTTTCGCTCAGAATAGAAGCATTATGTATTTGCGAAAGTAGCTCAGTTGATAGAGCATCAGCCTTCCAAGCTGAGGGTCGCGGGTTTGAGCCCCGTCTTTCGCTCAATAAGTTATTTATTATGTAGCTCAGGTGGTGAAATTGGTATACACGCTACTTTGAGGGGGTAGTGGGCGTTAGCCCGTGTGAGTTCGAGTCTCATCCTGAGCACTAAAAAGTCTTCTGCCGAAAACAGAAGACTTTTTTTGTATGTATCAATGAAAAATACAGAGTAATTATCAATCATATCAAAATAATAAAACAGTTATGAGAACTGCGGGAGCTATAAATAAAAAAAGTTTTTTATCCCTACTCCTTTTGTCAGCCCTTACTTTATCTTCATGCAAAGACGACTCTAAAGATGAATGGGTTGAAATTAAAGTATCAGCTGATAAATTTGAAGTTGGACCTGAAGGTGGTGAAAAGCAGATTATTGTTGAAGTAAATACTAATTGGTCTTTAGTTGGTGTGCAAAGCTGGTGCTCAGCATCCCCTACTTCGGGAACTGCCTCTAAAAAAGACACCATCAAAATTAAAGTATCAGCAAATACTACGTACGCTGAACGTGAAGCTAACTTGAAAATAAAAGCTCTTTCAAAAGAACAAATCATTCAAGTTATCCAAGCTCAAAAACCTGGAGTATTGTTCAAAACGGACAAATACGTTGTTCCTCAAAAAGGCGACGAACTAGATGTCTATATCGATCACAATGTTGACTATAAAATCAGAATAGACGAATCGTCAAATTGGATTCAACAAGTAACAACTAAAAGTCTAGAAACTGACACTACAGCTTTCCGTATCAGTGCTAATAATGATATTGAAGATCGCACAGGTTATGTTATTGCTTATTCAACAGCAAATCCGTTAGATGCTGATACAATGACTGTTTTCCAACGTGGAATCAGATCTGAAAGCGAACGCGATGCGCTTATTGCTTTATACGATAACACCAACGGCGAAAACTGGATCAATCAGTTGAATTGGAACTCTGAACAACCGGTTTCTACTTGGTATGGTATTACAACTCATGCTAATGGTTCGGTTAAATCGATTTCTCTAATTAGCAATAGAATGAGAGGTGAAGTTTCGGCTTCAATTGCAGATCTTACTGCTTTAGAAACAATCAACCTTTCAACAAACAATTTATCTGGAAATCTACCGGAAGCTCTAGGGAAAATAAGTAACCTACAAACAATTTCTCTTGCCGGCAATAATTTCACAGGATCTATCCCAGCATCATATGGTTCTATTAAAAATCTAAATGTTTTAATATTGGATCAAAACAAACTTTCTGGAACTATTCCTGCTGAAGTGTTAAATTGCCCAAATTGGGATTTATGGAATTCTGCTGTAAATATATGCCCACAACAAGAGGGATACGGCTTTACAAATTGCAAATAACATACGCCTAGTATAATATATTGAAGGGAGTACATCATAGATGTACTCCCTTTTTTT
>DKPN01000077.1 GCA_002471195.1 Bacteroides sp. UBA7333 | reverse complement strand
TTTTCGTCGTTATAATCAGTTGGACCGCCTGCATTGTGATCCATGTCGAATCCATCACTATCGAAATCTTCTAAATCGAAATCTTGGTCACCGTAAAAGTTTTCATCCAATTCTAACAAACCTTCAGTGGCAATCATCTCTTCAATATCAACAATTTGTTTAGGAGCAATACCCACCTCTTTAGTGCAATTAGCCCCTGTCATATCTTTACCGGTGATGATTTCGGTAAGTTCAATGAAGAAAAGTCGTTCCATTAAATAGTCGAAAACATATAACATCTTTTGTTTTTCATCTTCAACCATTTCATTCAATTTGGTATCTTTCATCAACCAACTATCGAGTTCTGGATTATTATCCATCTCTTCGAGTGTAATTTCTTTCTCTTTTTCCCAGTCGTCATCACAAATGAAAAATGAAGTCATTTGATTATCGTCGTAACCAACTGATTTGATTATTGCTTGATGGAAATCAAAAAAAGTAGCTTCTGGGTCAATTTGTATTTCTCTTAAGAAGTCATCTACTTCGTCAGAGATAATTGTAAATCTATAAATCATATAATTCTGATGTCGTTATTTTGTTTACTAACAAAAATAGAGATGTATATATTGTCAGTATGCAATCTGTTTAAATTATTTTATAATACCTCGTTCAGAACTACGTATGAAATTAACAATATATTTTACTTCAGGTGTAATGGCTGCATCCGATTCAATTTTAGAAAGTGCATCAGATATGTTTAAGCCACTTTGATAAATCATACGATAGGCATTGTGAATACTCTCTATTGCTTCGTTAGAGAAACCGCGTCGACGTAGCCCGATGAGGTTAATTCCACAATATGAAATAGGCTCTCTGCCTGCAATAATATATGGAGGAACATCTTTGCTAAAACGGCTACCACCTTGTATCATTACATAACTGCCTACGTGGCAAAATTGATGCATCAATACATTTGCACTAACAATAGCATTATCGTCGATAATGATTTCGCCTGCCATTTTAGTAGAATTGCCAATGATACATCCATTACCAATGATGGCATCGTGGGCTACATGTACCCCTTCCATTAATAGATTGTTGTTTCCTACAACTGTACGTTCTTTGGCAGCAGTACCGCGATTGATTGTAACATTTTCGCGTATCACGTTATTATCACCAATTTCTGCGGTTGTTTCTTCACCACGGAATTTTAAATCTTGTGGCACAGCACCAATAACGGCACCAGGAAATATTGTATTACCATTGCCGATTCGTGAACCGTGTAGTATTGTAACATTTGGCATAATTTTATTATTATCACCAATTACTACATTTTTGTCGATAAAGACAAAAGGACCGATTTCTACATTTTCACCGATAATTGCATCGGGATGTATAGATGCTAAAGGACTTATCATGCTATCTTACTTGTTTTTTACAATTTGTGCCATAAATTCAGCTTCGCAAACAACTTTTTCGCCTACAAAAGCGTAACCTTTCATCGTAGCAATACCGCGACGGATAGGAGTGACTAGTTCTACTCTGAATAATAGAGTATCGCCAGGGACAACTTTTTGTCTGAATTTTACACCATCTATTTTAAGAAAGTAGGTTGAATATCTATCTGGTTCATCAACCGAGTTTAGCACCAATAGTCCACCTACTTGTGCCATTGCTTCAATTTGCAAGACGCCCGGCATTACCGGTTCATCAGGGAAATGACCTTGAAAGAAGGGTTCATTTACGGTAATGTTTTTAACACCTACGATATAATTGGCTCCAATCTCGATCACTTTATCGACCAATTGAAATGGGTAGCGGTGAGGAAGCAACTCGCGGATGCGATTAACATCCATAATTGGCTCTTCATTGCAGTTGTATGTTGGTGCTTGAATTTCGTGTAAACGAATTTCTTTACGCATTTGACGCGCAAATTTATTGTTAATAGTATGTCCGGGACGTGTGGCTATAATGCGACCTTTGATGGGTTTTCCAATTAATGCTAAATCGCCTATAACATCCAAAAGTTTGTGACGTGCACACTCATTTGGCCATACTAATGGTTTATGATTGATGTATCCTAATTCATCAGCATTCATATGAGGCACTCCCATAATATCTGCCAATTTATCATAGTTCTCTTGCGACATTTTGCGTTCGTAAATCACGATTGCATTATCTAAATCGCCACCTTTAATTAGTCCTGCCGACAATAAAGGCTCAATTTCTCTAACGAAAACAAAGGTTCGGCTAGCTGCAACCTCTTCTTTGAATTTGCTCATATCTTCGAGTGTAGCAAACTGGTTAGGTATAATTGATGAGTCGTATGATACTAATACATTTAAGCTGAAGTTTTCATCAGGCAATACAATAATAGATGATCCGGTTTCTTCATCACGGAATTCTATTTTCGATTTGATGATATAGTAGTCTTTTACAGCATTTTGTTCTATTGTACCTACTTTTTCGATTTCTTGTACATAATACTGAGCACTACCATCAAGAATAGGGAACTCCGGACCATTTACCTGTATTAAGCAATTGTCAATACCTAATGCATAGAGCGCAGCCATCCCATGTTCTATAGTGCTTACTTTTACTCCATTTCTTACCAAAACAGTTCCGCGAGTGGTTTCTGTTACATTATCTGCTACAGCATCAATAATCGGTTGATCTTCAAGATCGACACGTTGGATTTTATATCCATGGTTATCGGGGGCAGGGTTGAATGTTACCGTTAAATCCAAACCTGTATGTAGACCTTTGCCGCTTAACGAGAAACTGTCTTTAAGAGTTTTTTGTTTCAGCATCGTTTATTTGTTTAATGTTTTCTTTAATTCTTCGATTTCTTTTCTCAATGCATTTAATTCAAAATACATGTCGGGTAATTTGCGGAATACTGACGAAGATCTAAAATATGATCTCTCTTCCATTGGTGGTGTACCAATCAATTGTTGACCGGTTTTCACACTGCTTGGTACTCCCGATTGTGCTCCAAAGCGTACACGATCACCAATTGTAATATGTCCGGCAATACCTACTTGACCACCAAACATACACCATTCTCCAATTTTGGTTGAACCTGCTACCCCTACTTGAGCAGCCATTACGGTGTGAGCACCAATCTCATCATTGTGTGCTATTTGCACTAAATTATCAATTTTTGCACCGGTATGTATTATGGTTGCTCCCATTGTAGCACGGTCGATACAAGTATTTGCACCAATTTCGACCTTATCTTCTAAAATGACAATACCAATTTGAGCGATTTTATCGTATCCATTCGCTGTAGGGGCAAAACCAAATCCGTCGGCTCCAATCACAGTTCCTGCATGAATAATACATTCATTGCCAATACGACAATCATTGTAGATAGTTACATTGGGATGAATAGTACAGTTATTGCCTAATTTAACATTATCACCGATATATGAGTTGGGGAAAATTGATGTATTATCACCAATTGTCGCATTATCACTTACAACAGCATACGCACCAATATATACATTATCGCCAATCTTAGCAGATTCCGAAATTTTTGCCAATGGATCAATACCTTGTCTTTTGGGCTTATTCGCTTCGTAAAGGTTTAAAAGTTTGGCCAAACTTTCGTAAGCATTATCTACTTTAATTAGTGTTGTATTGATTTCTTTTTCTGGAACGAAATCTTTATTCACCAGTACAATACTAGCTTTTGTGTCGTATATATATGAACTGTATTTGGGATTTGCAAGAAATGAAATAGAACCGGGTATTCCTTCTTCAATTTTAGCAAATGTATGAATTGTCGCATTTTCATCACCTACAACTTCTCCATTGATAAATGATGCAATTTGCTTTGCCGAAAACTCCATGACGATTAATATTTTATTAAAAAAAGATTCTTTTCCCGTTACAAATAACGGATTTTTTTTTTATATATCATTACTCTTTAATGAATATTTTATTACGCTTTATAGAAACGATAATAACAAATATAATATTTTTTTACTTTTTTAGAAAGTAACGAAATGTTTAGCATATCCGATGCTTCGGATATATTTTTAATACTTTTGTCGTTATAAATAATGTCGATACTATCATCTGCCGGATTGTACATGTTTTTCTCGATAGTGGTAGTCGTAACAAAATATTCTGCTTCTTTTGTCGAGATATCTAAATGCTTACTAATCTGTCTCAATAACTCTTCTTTTTTTGAATCGTCAAATGGGGTGGTTGATATTTCGGCTTTAAATAATTGGCGATTAATAACTCCTTGGCTTAAAGTAGACAACACTTTATCGGGATGATGACACCATACTTTCAGTGATGTCCATATATCATTATCATCAAGATTTATGAAGTGTTCGAGGCACTCGGGGTTATCAATAAACTGTTTTTTATCAATGTCGTTATAAAGAAAGAAATGAAAGGCGGGTGATGCAAAAATATCGATACCCTCACTTGCCAATTCTTTTGCTCGGCGAAGGGTGTTAATAAGCATTTGTTCGTATACAACCGATGTTTTGTGCAAGTATACTTGCCAATACATGAGGCGGCGTGCCATCAGGAAGTTTTCGATAGAATAGATACCTTTCGATTCAACAACGAGACGATCATCGGCTATATCGAGCATTTTTATAATTCGTGCCGATCCGATATTCCCTTCGGTTACTCCCGTGTAAAAGCTATCGCGTCTGAGGTAATCCAGCCGATCCATATCCAACTGCCCACTTACTAATTGATGTAAAAAATGTTTCGGATACTCATTCTTGAATATCTGTATGGCAAGATTCAACTGGCCATTCATCTCTTTGTTGATACGCTCCATCAACATTAAAGATATCTCTTCGTGGGATACACCTTTAACAATGGTGTCTTCTAAAACATGCGAAAAAGGTCCATGTCCAATATCGTGCATTAGAATCGCAGCTTTTACTGCTTCGGCTTCACTATCAAATATAAAATGACCTTTTGCTGTCAATTGCGATATGGCTTCGCTCATCAGATAAAATGCGCCTAATGAATGTTGAAATCTTGTATGTTGCGCACCGGGATAAACGACCGCAGATATGCCTAACTGCTTAATACGGTTTAAACGCTGCAAAAGGGGATGCTTTACAATATTGTATAGCAGCCCCTTTGGTATATTGATAAATCCAAATACCGGATCGTTTATAATTTTTCTTTCTTTCGACATTTACATACTTATCGTATCGCTTTCAGTTCGTTGGCCATTTCGGCTTGAACTTTCATTGCTTCTGCTCTTGCAGCGTCAGCAAATTTTTCGCTTTTATCAGCATAAATAATAGCACGCGATGAGTTTACTATCAATCCACATGTATCGTTCATGCCATATTTGCATACATCCGACAATGAGCCACCTTGTGCGCCCACACCCGGAACCAATAAGAAATGGTGAGGTACAATTTTACGAATATCTTCGAAAGCTTTGCCTTGTGTAGCGCCTACTACGTACATCATTTGTTCTTCGTTGGCCCACTCTTGCGATTTTCGCAATACTTTTTCGAAAAGACGTTCACCATGAATATCTTCGGTCAATTGAAAATCGTGTGAACCCTTGTTGCTGGTCAATGCTAAGAGTATCACCCATTTTCCTTTATATTCTAAGAAAGGAGTCACACTGTCTTCGCCCATGTATGGAGCTACCGTTACTGAATCGATATCTAAATCGGTAAAGAAGCTTTGTGCATACATAGAAGATGTATTTCCTATATCGCCTCTTTTAGCATCGGCTATGATAAATTGATCGGGATAATTTTCTTTGATATAGCGTACTGTTTTTTCGAATGCAATCCATCCTTTTACGCCCATGCTTTCGTAGAATGCTAAATTGGGTTTATAGGCAATGCATAAATCGGCAGTGGCATCAATAATCGCTTTGTTGAACGCGAAGATCGGATCTTCCTCGTTTAATAAATGCTGTGGTATTTTATTGATATCGGTGTCAAGTCCTACACAAAGGAATGATTGTTTACGTTTGATGTTTTCGAATAACTCTTTACCTGTCATAACGTTATTATTTATTTATGATATAAATGTACTTTTATAATTCGCTCTCTTTTAAGCGTTCGGCATTTTCGGCAACTGTTAGTTTATCGATACAGTCTTGAATATCGCCATCCATAAATGCCGAAAGATTATATATGGTGTAATTGATGCGATGATCGGTAATACGTCCTTGTGGATAGTTGTAAGTACGAATCTTTGCCGAACGGTCGCCGGTCGATACCATTGTTTTGCGTTTAGAAGCAATATCATCGATATATTTTTGATGCTCCTTATCGTATATAAACGTGCGAAGACGAGCCAATGCGCGTTCTTTATTTTTGGGTTGATCGCGTGTTTCGGTACATTCAATCAATATTTCTTCTGAAATACCAGTATTGGGATTACGCCACATATAGCGTAAGCGAACTCCCGACTCAACCTTGTTTACATTTTGACCTCCTGCGCCACCGCTTCGGAAAGTATCCCATTTGATTTCTCCTTCGTTGATCTCTACATCAAAAGGCTCAGCCTCGGGAAGTATAGCTACCGATGCCGCCGATGTATGTACACGACCTTGAGTTTCGGTAGCAGGTACACGTTGCACACGGTGTACACCCGATTCGTACTTCATGATGCCATATACATTTTCGCCGGTGATGCTACATACAATTTCTTTGAAACCGCCCGAACTACCTTCATTAACGCTTGATACCTCCATCTTCCATCTTTTCGATTCACAGAATTTGGTATACATACGAAATAGGTCGCCTGCGAAAATAGCCGCTTCATCACCTCCGGTTCCACCACGAATTTCGAGAATGGCATTGCGTCCGTCTTGTGGATCTTGTGGAACAAGTAGCAATTTAATCTCTTCTTCTAAGGCCGGCAGACGATCTTGCCCGTTGTCTAACTCCTCTTTTGCCATTTCGCGCATGTCAGCATCCGATTCGTTGGCTAAAATATCTTTAGCTTCCTCTATATTGGCAAGAATTTGCATATATTCTTTACGAGCTTTCATCAGATCATCGAGCTCTTTGTATTCTTTAGTCAGTTTCACGTAGCGTTTTTGGTCGGCAATTACCGAAGGGTCGGTAATCAATGTCGAGATCTCTTCGAAACGCGCAACAAGTCCGTCTAATTTTTCTAATATATTATTGTTGTCAGCCATTTATTTGAATGTTTTTTGTATCCATCGATCTTTCTTACTTATCACCCTGTAGGTAAATAATACCCAGGCCATCGTAGCTACTACCCTTATAGCAATGCTCCATACTGAATCGTCTCTTTCGGTTGCCCACCAGCATGTAAAGCCCATATAAACGGTGGCCAACATGCAGCCTAGGCAAATTAATATGAATACCAACTTTTTCATTAATATCTGAATTCGCCGAATTCGCTTTTGATGATTAACTCTTTTTTATCACTTTCTTCAACGCGACCTACGATTTGAGCAGGTATTCCAAAACTTTCGCTAATAGCAATCACTTCGGCAGCATGTTCGGGCGATAGATACACCTCTAAACGATGACCCATGTTGAATACTTTATACATTTCGGCCCAATCGGTTCCACTTTGTTCTTGGATGGTTTTAAACAATGGAGGCACCGCAAACATATTATCTTTTACAATGCGTACATCATCTACAAAATGAAGCACTTTTGTTTGTGCGCCACCCGAACAGTGTACCATACCATGAATTTCCGAACGTAAAGCATCCAATAGTTTTTTTACTACGGGTGCATAAGTGCGGGTAGGCGATAGTACTAGTTTTCCGGCATCCAATGGTGAGTCTTCAACCGTATCAGTCAGTTTAAGACCACCTGAGTAGACTAGTTCTTCGGGTACGTTAGCATCAAAACTTTCAGGATATTTGTTGGCTAGATATTTTGAAAATACATCGTGACGAGCACTTGTTAAACCATTGCTACCCATGCCGCCATTGTACTCTTTTTCGTAAGTAGCCTGTCCAAATGATGCCAGCCCTACAATAACGTCGCCCGGACGAATGTTTGCATTGTCAATCACATCCGAACGTTTCATACGACAAGTTACGGTGCTGTCTACAATGATGGTGCGTACCAAATCGCCCACATCGGCAGTTTCGCCTCCTGTTCCGTATACACCTACTCCCATTTCGCGAAGCTCGTTCATTAATTCGTCGGTGCCATTGATGATTGCCGAAATAACTTCACCCGGAATCAGCATCTTATTGCGACCGATAGTCGATGATACAAGGATATTATCGACTGCGCCAACGCAAAGCAAATCGTCGATATTCATAATCAATGCATCTTGTGAAATGCCTTTCCAAACCGATAAATCGCCGGTTTCTTTCCAATACATATAGGCCAGTGATGATTTTGTTCCGGCTCCATCTGCGTGCATGATGTTGCAGTACTCGGGATCGCCACCCAAAATATCGGGGATTATTTTACAAAAAGCTTTTGGAAATATGCCTTTATCAATGTTTTTGATAGCATTATGAACATCTTCTTTTGATGCGCTAACACCGCGCATCATGTATCGTTGGTTACTCATGAATGAATGATTTTTTGTATACGGGTGCAAAATTACTGTTTTTATAGGATATATTAAAATGATAAGCTGTTATATTGTTCGAGTTAATGATTTAGCCTACCCATTATTTTCTGTTCGGAATGAAAAATATAGCTGTTGAGGGCTGTCTTTTTATTATTTGTATCGTGTGCAATTATTTATTAATATTTTATGCCATAGTTCTTTATGTTTTATTTGTGATTTGTAGATAAAAACAGGATAAAATGTAATATAAAAAAACTCCATATATCATCGTTGATAATATATGGAGTCGATTATTAATGAAGCCGATGTATTGAAATTAAATAGACAATTCTTTCAATACATTGACTAAATCTTTATTGATAGGTTTATCTTTTTTGATTGCTTTGCTAAAAGGTATGTAGACGATTTGGTCGTGTTCGATGCCAATCATTACATTGCGTTGATCTTCCATGATAGCATCGATAGAAGCAGCTCCCAATCGGCTTGCCAATATTCTATCGTGTGCCGACGGACTTCCTCCTCTTTGCAAGTGTCCTAGAATAGTGACACGCACATCGTATTCGGGAAATTCATTTTTTACACGTTCGGCCAAATGCATTGCACCTCCTGTTATTTCGCTTTCGGCTACCAATACGATGCTACTGTTTTTTGATTTTCTGAATCCGTTTTTAATGAATTCTTCCAATTGATCGACTTCGGTACTGCATTCGGGTATAATGGCTGCTTCTGCTCCCGAAGCAATTGCTCCGTTGAGTGCTAAGAAACCAGCGTCGCGTCCCATTACTTCTACAAAAAATAAGCGTTCGTGCGAAGTTGCAGTGTCGCGAATCTTATCAACGGCATCGAGAATCGTATTCAAAGCGGTGTCATAACCGATAGTGGTGTCGGTACCATATAAGTCATTGTCGATAGTACCGGGAAGTCCGATACAAGGTACATCAAATTCTTGGGCAAATATGCGTGCACCGGTTAGCGAACCGTCACCACCAATCACCACCAATGCATCGATTTCCTCTTTTTTCATATTATCGTAAGCTACTTGTCGCCCTTCATAAGTCATGAATTCCTGACAACGAGCCGTCTTCAAAATGGTACCTCCCAATTGTATAATGTTACTTACATCCTGGCTTTTAAACTCTTTAATTTCACCGGTCACAAGTCCTTTATATCCTCTATAAATACCCTTTACTTTTAAACCATTGTATATAGCTGCCCTAGTTACTGCACGAATGGCAGCATTCATACCAGGTGCATCGCCTCCTGATGTTAAAATACCTATACATTTAATAACTCCCATGATAATCTTAATTTAAGTTATGCGATGCAAAGATAGAAAAAAGTGTAACCTAAAGGCTTATTATTCCATCAATCTGTTATTTGTTGTGATAAATAACGTTAAATGACATCTTGCTGCAACAATGTGATTACAGTTTTCTCTATTTGTTCCATGAGCCATTTAGGGGTTGATGTAGCACCACAAATACCTATCGATTTAGCATTTTTGAGCAGCGAAACATCAATCTCGTCATCGCTATCAATCAGATGCGAGTTTTTATTCACTTGAAAACACTCATTGAATAGAATCTTGCCATTCGAGCTTTTTTTGCCACTGACAAAGAATATGAGATCGTGTGATGCAGCAAACTCTCGTAGATTAGGCATTCTATTGGCTACTTGGCGACAGATGGTATCGTAATATTTGAATGTGATATCGGGTGAAATATTGGCTTCTATATATTTTACAATTTCTTTAAATTCATCAAGCGATTTGGTGGTTTGCGAAAATAGATAGATGTTTTTATTAAAATCAATTTTTTTTGCCTCTTCCACCTTTTCAATGATAATGGCTTCTCCATCGGTTTGTCCAACCAATCCTAAAACTTCGGCATGTCCTTTTAAGCCGTAGATGACGATTTGTTTATCATGATGCTTAAGATGCTCCTTTTTTATACGTTTTTGCAATTGCAATACAACCGGACAAGTGGCATCAATAATTTCAATATTGTTATCTTGAGCTATCTTATATGTTTCAGGGGGTTCGCCATGAGCGCGTAATAAAACTTTTGCATTGCGCAACTGTTTGAATTGTTCGTGGTTGATGGTGATTAGTCCTAGTTTGCTAAGACGTTCTACTTCTCGATTGTTATGAACGATATCTCCAAGACAATACAAGGTAACGCCTTTTAAAAGCTCCTCTTCGGCTTTGCGAATAGCGGTAACTACACCAAAACAGAATCCTGATCCGCTATCAGTCTCTACTTTGGTCATTGGTTTAATTCGATCACACGGTTAAACTCATCCAACAACCATCTCTTTTGTTGAGCAATCGTTAGGTTGCTGTTGTCGAGAAGTAATGCGTCGTCTGCTTTTCTTAGTGGACTAACTTCACGGTTTTGATCAATATAGTCACGTTGTTTAACGTTGTCGAGTATTTCGTCATAATTAGCCTTAACTCCTTTACTCTCTAATTCATCGTATCGGCGTTTTGCTCTAATTTCGGGAGATGCAGTAACGAATATTTTAAGTTCGGCATCAGGGAATACTGTAGTGCCTATATCTCTGCCATCCATTACAATGCCCTTTTCTCTTCCCATTGCTTGTTGCTCATCTACCATTGCACTTCTAACAAAGTCGATAGCGCTAACTAAGCTCACTTTGGATGAAACCTCCATGGTTCGGATTTCTGACTCTACGTCTTTGCCGTTAAGATAAGTGTCGGGACGTCCCGTTTTCTCGTTTAGCTTAAATGTAATGTGGATGTTATCAATCTCATTTTTTAGCTTTTCTATGTCAATAACTTCACCATTGATCAAGTTGTTTTCGATGCAATATAGTGTTACTGCTCTATACATTGCACCACTGTCAATGTATATATAACCTATCTCGCGTGCTAAGTCTTTGGCCATAGTGCTTTTGCCACATGATGAAAAGCCATCGATTGCTATTGTAATTTTTTTCATTGTTGTAATTCTTATAATGTCATTGCAAAGTTAAATAAAAAAGAAGATGCATTCATGTGAAACTTGCCATAAGATGCTCCTAGTTTAACTCTTTTAATTTGTATGCCTCCTCCGGCAGTAATACCTGCCCAATGACTCGACCCTGCTATTTTCATTTCATCTCCTCTTTGAAAATTATAACCCAATGCTAGGTAAAAAGTTTCGGTAGGAACGAAATCAAGACCTAATGCACAGTGGTTTAAGAATTTTGAGTTTTTCCAATCAGTGAGATTATATAATGTTGCAGAGATTCGAAAAGGTGCATGAGCTAGTCGTTTGGTAATACCCACTTGTAAATTTACGGGAAGCTTTTCGTGTCGATCGTTAAATGTTGTCAATTGTCCGCCCAAATTTCTACATGCTATCGAAAAGGAAAAATCTCGTGCTTGATGATAATAGTTTAATCCTAAATCGACTCCCATAGCAAATGAATTGTATGAAGCATATTTTGAATATATCATATTAGCTTTTATACCACCGCTCCAATAATCTGACAGCTCGTAGCAGTAAATACCTCCTATAGCAATGTCTTTGGCCGAAAAATTACCCAATTGTATATTTTCTTCTGTCACCTCTTTCATCTTGCCATAATCTACAAATTGAGCAGTCAACGCCCATGAAGAACGTTCGCCAAATACTCTCGAATAAGCAGCACTGGCCACCTTTACACCTTCAATGTAAAACATATAATTAAAGTTGATGGTGTTGTTTGATACGCTCGATAGTAGAGCCGGGTTTTGTACAGCCATTGTAATATCATCTTCGATAACCGTAATGTTTTCGCCACCCAATGATGATGCATGCGCCGAATTAGGTAATTTTAGAAATTGGAAAATAGAATTATCCTCTTGTGCTTGTATCCGTATTGCCCACATTATAAGGAGCATGATAGCTATATTTTTTTTTAACATTATAATCGAAAAAAAGTGTCCAAGTTATTCTAATTATCAAATATCTGCTTTATATTTGTAGCAGCAAAGCACGTGAAACTAATTACGAATGTTGAGTAACGCGTTCTTTATATTAATAAGAACGTATTATTAATATTTATATTATATTTTATGGAAGTTAAAAAATCACCCAAAGCAGACCTAGAAGGTAAAAAAACTACATGGCTGCTTGTTGGCTTCGTGATTGTATTAGCTGTTATGTTCGTGGCGTTCGAATGGACCGAGCGAGATAAGAAGATTGATACAAGCATGGCATTAGTCGACATCGAGTTTGAGGATGAGTTAATTCCGATTACGGAACAACAAGAAAAAATTGAAGTGCCACCTCCACCCGAGGTTCCACAAGCTGCTGAAGTGCTAGACATTGTGGATGACCAAGCGGATATTGAGGAAACTATCATTGCTTCTACCGAAGAAACAGGACAAGCTGTTGAAATTAAAACAATTGCTCCTATCGTTGAAGAGGAAGTTGTAGACGAACAAGAGATTTTTGATATCGTAGAACATATGCCTGAATTCCCAGGTGGACAAGCTGCTTTGATGGCTTATCTTTCTAAGAATATCAAATATCCCACAATTGCGCAAGAAAACGGTGTTCAAGGTCGTGTTATTGTACAGTTCGTTGTAAATAAAGATGGTTCGATTGTAGATGCGAGAGTTGCACGTAGTGTAGATCCTTATTTGGATAAAGAAGCTCTTCGCGTGATTAATTCAATGCCGAAATGGAAAGCAGGTATGCAACGAGGCAAACCGGTACGTGTACTTTATACATGTCCTGTAATGTTTAGATTGCAGTAATCCAAAAAAACAGTAAAAGGCTGCATGAATTTGCAGCCTTTTTATTTTTAACCCTCTAATCGTGTAAATTATAATGTATACCACATCTCAGTTAGTAAGTCTTATTAATTCGTATATTTCAAATCTAAATTATAAAAGAAATCCAGAAGAACTATACAAACCAATTGAATATACGCTTTCGCTGGGTGGTAAACGTATACGACCATTGTCATTGTTGATGGCGTATAATCTTTTTAAAGATGATGTTGATGCCGCATTGCCGCAAGCAGCAGGTATCGAAATGTATCACAACTATACTCTTCTTCACGACGACTTAATGGACCGTTCGGAAATGCGTCGTGGAAAACCCACTGCATATACCATTTGGGGCGATAATGCAGCTATCTTATCAGGCGATACAATGCAGGTTTTGGCTTACCAATACATGTCTCAATGCAATACTAACTTAAAAGAAGTTATTAACTTGTTTACTACTACAGCCATTGAAGTTTGCGAAGGACAACAAATGGATATGTCGTTCGAAAATCGTTCGGATGTAACAGAGTCTGAATATCTTGAAATGATTCGCTTAAAAACTGCAGTACTTCTAGCGGCAAGTTTAAAAATAGGAGGTGTATTAGCCGATGCTTCTATCAACGATGTAAATGCCTTATACTCATTTGGCGAAAAAATCGGACTTGCTTTCCAATTGCAAGATGATTTACTGGACGTTTATGGCGATCCAGCTGTTTTTGGAAAAAATAATGGCGTTGATATTGTATGCAACAAAAAAACCTATTTATTAATAAAAGCTTTAGAGTTGGCTAATCCACAACAAAAGGCTACATTAGAAAAATGGATTTCGGCTACACAATTTGATTCGGAAAAGAAAATAGCAGAGGTCACTTCAATTTATTCTGAACTTAATTTGAAAGAATTAAGTGAAAAAAAAATACAATGCTATTTTAATGATGCGATGAATTGCTTAGCAAGTATACAAGTTGCTAGTGATCGAAAAGATGAATTAAAATCGCTTATTGCAAAATTGATGAATCGTAATATTTAATCGATAAAAACACACTATAATGCCTTATAGACGATTACCTAATACTGATCAAGCACGCGTAAGAGCACTGAAGGCAGCAGTTGCCAAAGGTGAACATTATGACATTAAACAATTACCTTTTACTATACATACTCTCTCGGAAGCACGTAATTTTTTAAAGCGATTTGAAATTGCTCATAATTATTATGGGAAATGTTACGAGGCACAAGTTGGTGAAAGTGGAAAGCATCAAGGTAATGTAAAAATGGCTCGCTTGTATATTTCGCATTTTATTCAAGTATTAAATATGTGTATTGCACGTGGCGAGATAAAAGCTGAAATGCGAAAACTATATGGCTTGTCATCAACCTCATCTACTTTGCCCGATTTAATTAATGAACAGAGTTTGGTGGAGTGGGGTAAACGAGTCATCGAAGGCGAACGAAAAAGAATGTCTTCCGGAGGAATTCCTATTTATAATCCGACTATAGCAAAGGTAAAAGTTCATTACGACATATTTGTTGATAGCCATGAACGACAACGTACTTTGCAAAATTGGACTAACCGTAGTCTGGAAGAGTTAACTTCAATGCGTTTGCGCGCCGATGAGCTGATATTGGAAATATGGAATGGAGTGGAATCAAAATTCCAAGACATACCCGTTAATGAAGAACGTTTAGACAAATGCCGTGAATTTGGATTGATTTATTATTATCGCACCAACGAAAGACAACCACAATTATTTTAATTATGCTTATAGACTCCCATGCTCATCTGTTTTTAGAACAGTTTGATTCAGATTTAGATTCGGTCATTACGCGTGCCAAAGAAGCTGGCGTAACACATATATTTATGCCTAATATTGATCATTCATCGCTTGAGCCATTGTTGTCAACTTGTGCTAAATACCCTGATTATTGCTTTCCAATGATAGGGTTACATCCTACATCTGTAAAGAATGATTATCATCAAGAATTGGATATTGTTGAGAATGCATTAAAACAACCCAACTCGTTTGTCGCCATAGGCGAAATTGGGATTGATTTGTATTGGGATCGTACTTTTATTAAAGAACAAATATTGGTTTTCGAACGTCAGATAGAATTGGCTTTAGAGTATAATTTGCCTATTGTTGTTCACTCGCGTGAATCATTTCACGAATTAAACGATTTGATGAGTCGCTATAAAAATACCGATTTAAAAGGGATATTTCATAGTTTTACCGGAACATATGAAGAGGCTTGTCAATTGCTGGATTATAAGAATTTTATGTTAGGCATCAATGGTGTGGTCACGTTTAAAAATTCAACATTACCGCATTTCCTAAATAAATTGCCACTCGATAGAATTGTTGCCGAAACAGATTCTCCTTACTTGGCTCCGGTTCCTTATAGAGGTCAACGCAATGAATGCTCATATGTTAAAAGTGTAGTCACTAAAATCGCTGATATTTTCAACCAAAATTATGATATTGTATCTAATCAATTAGCAGAAAACACCTTAAATGTGTTTGGATTGAACAAATAATATCGTTAAGATTTTAAAATATATTAATTTAAAGCCATAATGCAAGATAAAAAAGTGATAATGCTTTACAACAAGAAAAAAAAGAATACATTTGTGGCTAGAAAAAATTCCAGGTAATGGAGAGGTGCTCGAGTGGTTGAAGAGGCACGCCTGGAAAGCGTGTATGCGCCAAAAGCGTATCGGGGGTTCGAATCCCCCTCTCTCCGCATAATTAAGGATTTTATAAACAACTAAATTAAAAATAATTATTAATTAATTAATCTTAAAAATTAGACACACAATGAAAAAGTTATTTGCAATTGTTGCTGTGATGGGAGCTTTGACATTTGGCTCAACCCTAAATGCTCAAGATGCTCAGGCGAGTGAACAACCTGTGGCTGAAGCTGTAGCTCAAGCTGCTGAAGCTACATCTCTAGTAGGTGGCGCAGAAGAAGCAGGTGGTATCCACAAAGAGTTAAAAGTGAAATTTATTGAAGGTACTGCATCATTCATGAGTTTGGTAGCTGTAGCTTTAGTGATTGGTTTGGCTTTCTGTATCGAACGTATTATTTATTTAAGTTTGGCAGAAATCAACACAAAGAAATTTATGAATCAAATCGATGCTGCCTTAGAAAGAGGTGATGTTGAAGCTGCTAAAGACATTGCACGTAATACTCGTGGTCCTGTTGCTTCTATTTACTACCAAGGTTTGATGAGAATTGATCAAGGTATCGATGTAGTTGAAAAATCTGTAGTATCTTACGGTGGTGTACAAGCTGGTTACCTAGAAAAAGGCTGTTCTTGGATTACTTTGTTTATCGCAATGGCTCCATCTTTAGGTTTCTTGGGTACTGTAATCGGTATGGTTGCTGCATTCGACAAAATCCAACAAGTAGGTGATATTTCTCCAACAGTTGTTGCTGGTGGTATGAAAGTAGCCTTGATTACAACTATTTTCGGTTTGATCGTAGCATTGATCCTTCAGTTGTTCTACAACTACGTACTTGCTAAAATCGAGTCTTTAACAAGCGATATGGAAGATTCTTCTATCTCTTTGCTTGACATGGTAATCAAATATAACTTGAAATACAAAAAATAATCCAAAATGAGTAAGTTAACATATAAAGTATCGTACTATGTACTTTACGCGATGTTTGCTGCCATTATCGTAGTACTTGCCTTATTCTATTTAGGAGGCGACGCTACAGGATCTGCAGTAGTTATGGGAGTTGACCCTGATATGTGGCAACCTGCTCATACAAACGCGTTATTGTACTTAATCTATGTGCTTCTTGGCATTGCTGTTGCTGTAACAGTTATAGCTGCTATTTTCCAATTCGGATTGGCACTTAAAGATAATCCTGTAAATGCTCTTAAATCTTTGGGTGGTTTAATTGCTTTGGTTGTTGTATTAGTTATCGCTTGGGTAATTGGTAGCGACCAACCATTAAACATTCAAGGTTATGAAGGATCTGACAATGTTCCTTTCTGGTTGAAGATGACTGATATGCTTCTTTATACTATTTACTTCTTGTTTGGTGCAACAGTAGTTGCTATCATCGTAAGTAGCATTTGGAAGAAATTATCATAAACCATTGAGCTTGCTCAATAAAAATTAGGAGTAAAATACTATGGCAAAAGGAAAAAGAAAAGTTCCTGATATAAATTCAAGTTCAACGGCAGATATTGCTTTCTTGTTATTGATCTTCTTCTTGATCACAACATCAATGGATACCGACCGAGGCTTGGCAAGACGTTTGCCTCCTCCGCCGGAAAAAGATCAACAAGACTCTGAAGATAAGATCAAGCAACGTAATGTTTTGCAAGTGTTCTTGAATATGTATGATCAGTTAATGGTAAACGGTGAAGTTATCAACGTTTCTCAACTGAAAGATAAAGCAAAAGAGTTTATTACGAACAAATTAAATGACGAAACATTACCAGAGTTAAGCGTTAAAGAAATCGAATTCTTTGGTCCTGTTCAAGTAACTGAAAAGCATGTTATTTCATTGCAAAATGACCGCTCTTCATCTTATGAAGCATATATTAATGTTCAAAATGAATTGGTTGCTGCATATAATGAGTTGAGAAATGAGATTGCTCAAGAGAAATTTGGTAAACAATACAATGAACTAAACGATGATCAAAAGAAAGCGATTCGTGAAGTTTATCCTCAAAAAATCTCTGAAGCTGAACCTAAAAAATATGGAGAAAAGAAGTAATGGGAAAATTTAATAAAACCGGAAAACGTGGTATGCCTGCGTTGAACACTTCTTCTCTTCCTGACCTTATCTTTACAATGTTGTTCTTCTTTATGATTGTAACAACAATGCGTGAGGTAACATTAAAGGTTGAGTTTAAGGTTCCGCAAGCAACAGAACTAGAAAAGTTAGAAAAGAAATCATTGGTAACATTCATTTATGTGGGTAAACCAATGAAAGAATTTCGCTCTAAAATGGGTTCTGAAAGCCGTATTCAATTGAATGATGCATTTGCAGAAACAAATGAGATACAAGATTACATTATTGCTGAACGTTCTACTATGAAAGAAGAAGACCAAGCATTAATGACAGTATCTTTGAAAATTGACAAAGACACAAAAATGGGTATCGTAACAGATATTAAAAATGCGCTTCGTCAAGCATACGCTTTGAAAATCAACTATTCTTCACAACTGCGTGAGTAGTAGTTTTAATAAATAAAAAAGCTCCCGAGTTTTAAACTCGGGAGCTTTTTTTATACCCCATATACCTCTTTATGAATTTTACTTTTCACTTTGTCATAGTCTTTATCTGAACTTAATTTACCATTTACCATTAAATACATCGGTAAATAATCATCTCCAATTCTATACGGTGGTTGTTGATAATCATTATTCCACAACTCAAAGTTTTGCCGTTTATAGAAGTTGATGCGTCTTTCTGCCATTTCTTCAATAGGTCTTTCTACTTCTAAAACTATCGGTATATTTAGTTCGCTAACAATAGACTCGATAACACTTTTACCATATCCACCATTTCGTAAATTGGGATCAATTGCAAAATGCTCTATATATGCGAAATCTCCGAAATTCCAAAAAGTAATCAGCCCAATAGGCTTGCCGTTTTCTAATATAACATTATTATTAAATAGGCTTTTGTTGTCAGTATAATCGCGTAGAGACGTTAAGTCTCTATATTCCTCTATAGGAAAAGCTTGTTGTAGTAAACTCTCCATGAATTGATATAATTCATGGTCTACAGTCGAAATTCGTTTAAATTGAATCATAGTTTCTGTTGGTTATAAGTTTCTATTATTTCTGTGTATAAAAATCGATAAGTCTTTTAATGCTTCTTTGGCACACTTTGCAAAATTCAGGATACTCATTGGTGCGCATTCTACAATCGAACGAGGGCCTATATACACCTTTGCTAGCATATCCTCCACCTTCAAATATACCAATTTCTTTATTGAGCGAGTCATTGGACGATATATGTATAAATGTTTCGTTTGGAAGCATATCATTCCATTTGCTATCAAAATCGACCAATGTTGTTATATTTTGTTCCCAAGGTTCTATATCCAATGGATAAAAACCTTCCATTACATCACCATCATAATAATACTCATCGCCTAAGCCTCCGAAACTATGACCGAATTCATGGGCTAAAACGGGAGTGAATGTTTTGTGATGCGCAGCGGTGAGTGTATACGCATTATATATGCCTCCTCCGCCATAATTATCGGTATTGGCTATGATGATAATATGTTCGTAGGGAATATTTTTGATTGTATTGTGTATCGCTTTAATTCTGCTTGTTGTGAGATACCTTTCAGAATAGAAGGTGTCGAAATGCGATCCGAATGCAGTTTGCTTCCAAATGTCTTTTCCAGGTATTGATACTCCCTTTTCTAATGATGGACTAGCCACTGCTATGATGTTGAATTTGCTTTTCATCGATTTAAACGGTTCATAATAGAAAATGCTTTCTGCCGTTTTTTTCGCATCTGTATAAAATTGCTCCATATCATCTTTGGTATAACCTTCGGCCAATATCACTACATCGATACACTCTTGCGGCGTTCCATTCTGTTCGATGTAAGTATAAGGTACTATTTCACCGGATCTATTTTCACGTATCAGTATATCATTTGGGTCTACTTGATGTATTAATTTTGAGCTCACTTGTCTACTTGACGATAAAAGTGTTATCTCGATTTCTACCGGTACTTTAGGATAGGGAAGCAAAAAAACGTTTTCAAAACTTTTGCTTGTAGTTTTCGCTTCATCGGTTGCAATCCATTCTTGAAACAACGATGAAAACGACGTTTTATATATACATTCTCCATTCTTGAGATTGGTCATTTTAATTTGCCCATTTCCTGCCAATGGTAGTTCGCACAATCTACTTCTACGTCCTGCCCAAGTAGGTAAACTTGATAACTCATCCACATAAATATATTGATGAGTTTCATTGCCTGCAAATATATAGTCTACTCTCAATGTTTTATCCTCGAAAACATTGTTAAAGTCAACTGATTGTGCATTCAAATTAAAGCTCAATAATAGCAAAATGATAGGTAATATTTTCATTGTTAACATCGTTTTATCGTTTTATACAAAGATATAAACAAATGTTAGATATTGTAATGGTCAAAAAGAAAACTTATAATTTATGACATTTCTTGCTAAAAAAATATCTAACTTTGCATAAAACATTCATTTATTATAAAGAAATTGAACTAAAATGGGACATCATCAACTCGACTCTTTAGATGAACAAATTCTAAAAATGATCGCAACAAATGCACGTATTCCTTTCCTTGAGGTAGCAAGAGCATGCAATGTATCGGGTGCGGCAATACATCAACGTATACAAAAGCTTACTAATTTGGGAATATTGAAAGGATCGGAGTTTGTTATTGATCCTGAGAAAATCGGTTATGAAACATGTGCTTATATAGGAATATATCTTAAAGATCCCGAATCATTCGATTCTGTAACCCGTGCTCTAGATGCGATTCCTGAAGTTGTAGAATGTCATTTTACTACCGGCAAGTATGATATGTTTATCAAAATATATGCTAAGAATAATCACCACTTGTTGAGTGTAATTCATGATAAATTACAGCCACTTGGTTTATCGCGCACAGAAACATTAATATCGTTTCACGAAGCCATTAAAAGACAGATGCCGATCATAATTGACACTGATGATCAAGATTGATAAGAATAATATTATATTCTAATATAGTCGACAAACGCATATGAGCAGAGATGTTTCTCATCAGCAGGATGAAACTCTCTGCTTTTTTCTTTCCATATATTTAAATCAATAGTAGGAAAAAATGCATCGGCTTTTTCGGCAACAGCATCTACTTCGGTAATACATAGCTCATCGGCCATTGGCATGGCTTGTCTGTATATTGTTTCTCCACCAATGATGTAAACCGATTCTTCATCTTTACAATGTTCGAGAGCCGCCTCTAGTGAGTGATATACTTCGGCTCCCTCACACCTTAAGTCGGTGTTGCGCGAAAGTACGATGTTGCGGCGATTGGGCAATGCACCTTTTGGTAGCGATTCAAATGTTTTGCGTCCCATGATAATGGTATTTCCGCTAGTCAATGCTTTGAAACGTTTTAAATCATTAGGGAGCCAAAAGAGCAATTTGTTGTCAAAACCTATTGCCATATTGCGATCCACTGCAACGATAATAGAAATCTTACTCATTGTGTTCTAGTTTACTTAAATAGCCACTTTTCCAGCTATATGTGGGTGTGGGTTATAATCTATCAACTCAAAATCTTCAAATTTAAAATCAAAGATGCTCTTTACATCGGGATTCATTCTCATGGTGGGTAGCGAACGAACTTCTCTCGATAATTGTAATTTTACCTGATCCAGATGGTTGGTATAAATATGTGCGTCGCCCAGAGTATGGATAAACTCACCGGCTTTCAATCCGGTAACTTGTGCCATCATTTGTAATAAAAGAGCATACGAGGCAATATTAAACGGCACTCCTAAAAATATATCGGCACTACGTTGGTATAATTGTAAGCTCAATTTTCCATCGGCTACATAGAATTGAAAGAAAGCATGACACGGAGGTAGATTCATATTATCTAAATCGCCTACATTCCATGCGCTTACAATAATGCGTCGAGAGTCGGGATTGTGTTTAATAGTTTCTACGGCTTCGGTGATTTGATCAATCGAACCACCCTTATAATCGGGCCACGATCGCCATTGGAATCCATATATATGGCCTAAGTCGCCATTTTCATCGGCCCATTCATTCCATATTCTTACTCCATTATCTTGCAGATACTTTATATTTGTATCACCATTAAGAAACCACAAAAGTTCATGAATAATTGATTTTAGATGCAGCTTTTTTGTTGTTAAACACGGAAAACCATCTTCCATATTAAAACGCATTTGATGTCCGAAGACACTGATAGTTCCGGTACCGGTACGGTCGCTTTTTTCTGTTCCTTCGGTCAAAACACGATTAAGCAGATCTAAATATTGTTTCATGTCGTATTCAAAAAATAATAACGCAAAGTTATAAAAAAACTATAGAACGGGAGTAAATAAGTTGGCAAACCATCCAACGAATTTCTTAAATGGTTTTCTTTTTTTCCAATATTCTTTAGTCATTTTCGTGCAATCGAGTTTATCTTCATCAAACTGTTTATCCAGTTCGGCTGTGGTATTCGAATCAAAAATAAACGCATTTGTTTCGTAATCATACCGTAAACTTCGACTATCTAGATTGGCGGTACCCACTGTACAGAAGGTGCTGTCAATCATCATTATTTTAGAATGATGAAAACCGCTATTGTATAGATATACGTGCGCTCCCTTTTTCATTAGTTTGTGTAGCTTAAACATCGATGCATCGGGGGTAAAAAAGATATCGGCTTTGGCTGATGCCATAATTTCTAAAGTAACACCTTTCTTTAATGCTTTTTTTAATGCTTTTCGTATAGAGCGGGGAGGCACAAAATAGGGGTTAACAATTCGGATATAATTGTCGGCAGCCAATATTGATGCTGCATATGCCTCTCTTATTGCTTTAGGAGTGACTTTGGGTTTACGATCGACAATTGCAATCGTAACATTACCTACCGCATCATCGGCCGATTTATATTGGCTGTAATAAATATCTCCGCCAATTTTTTGTTTTGTTTCTTCATTCCATATATCAAGAAATATATCTTGCAAATCGTTTACTGCCGGACCCTCTATGCGTATATGCATATCGCGCCATGCACCGATTTCGGGCAATCCCACTATATAATAATCGGCAATATTCATTCCACCCGTATAACCTATTTTTCCATCAATCACCACAATTTTTCGATGATCGCGCGGAGTGATATGGTTGAGATATGGGAATTTAAGCGGATCAAATTCTACTATTTCAATCCCTTTATCTCGAATCGCTTTAATATGTTTTTTCTTTAATGGTTTATTGTTCGACCAATTGCCAAAAGCATCGAACAATGCTCTGACTTCAACGCCCTCTTTTGCCTTCACAGCCAATAAATCGAATAGGGCATTGGCTATCGAGTCATTTCGAAAATTAAAGTATTCTAGGTGGATATGGTGTTTTGCTTCGCGTACCATTTCAAATAAATCTTCAAATTTGTCATGACCACTTTTCAATAGTTTTACCTGATTGCCTGTTGTGATAGGAAAATTCTTTTCTTTAAAATATTCGAGAACTTCTTCTGCGCTCGATTTATGAATCGAATCATTGTCTGTGCTCGAAATGTTGTTTATCTGCTCTAATATAGAGTGGTCTATGAATAAACGGTGATTTGCTTCGGCATTTGCATGGCATACATGCAGCAACACGTAGAATAATATAATAACTTTTATCTTCAAAATTAAGTTTTTTTGGTTAATGGATATAAAGATAGTACTAACCTATGTTATTACCATTTATTAAAAGATATTTTATTAATTATTGTTCATTTATTACCAACTTATTTTGTACTAATAAATCTTAACCTTTTGGTCATAACCTGTAGTCATAAAACAAAATTCCCTTCAATAAATGGCATCATAGCGCATCTATTGAAGGGAGTTTATCGGTTTTTATGATATTAATCTTCTATGCTACTGAACTGGTAAAAGTCAATATTTTGAGGCTTAAATGTTTTATCTTGGTATTTTGGAAAAAAACTATAAGCCGTAGTATATAATTTAGATGAATAAGTTTTTCCATTATTATACACCTTCACAATATAAATGCCATTGTTGTTCCAATATATCTGATGATTCGATTTTTCGGCAATACTGTTGTAAAGAACTTTTCCATCTATATTATATACAAAGATGATATCACCTTTTTCGCAATTATCCACATGAATGTAATTATTGCTATAATATATCACGATATTATTGGGATTTACTTCGTTAATACCCGTACCATTTGTCGTTGTTGCTTTTACCTCATCTGATGTTCCCCATGAAGAGTTAAAAGGAGTAACGGTATAGAAATAATCTTGATTATTCTCTAGGTTTTCGACCAAGTGCGATGTTACACCATTTTTTCTTATCGGATAGCCCGGCAAGCTTGTTTTTACCACTTTCTCGCCTTGCGATAATACGGTCATATCCGCCACGTAAGCTCTTTTATCGGCTACGGCATTGATCGAAACTTTCGATGTAGTACTGTAATTGTTTAGAGCAACACTATACTCTGCATATGTCGATGTAATGAGTACGCTTTCTACTGTTTCGTCATCTACTTTAATTGTTAGATTCACCGATTTGTCAGTACCATAAGATTTTGCCGTGAATGTTACCATTCCACCCTCCGAAAGATCGACTGCAGGAGTAATAACACCACCTCCCTTCGAACCTGAAGCCAAACGAATAGCTCCTTTTTCTTCTGTTAGAGTTGTATATCCATTCGACGAAGTAGTCCAACCTGCATCCAATGCATTGTTGAAAGATGAGTTTGCCAATATCTTAGACTCTGTTCCACTTACTGTTTTTGTATAGACATCTAAATCAAAATCGTTGGTCGTTGATAATGGAGTCCAGTTTGCAACAAACGATGTTGATGTAATATCCGTAGGTTGTAAAGCATAGAAATTTTCGTTTGCCGTTGCATTTACATTAATAGTGACATCAGCAAACTCGCTATTGTTTGATGCGATAACGATCTGCATGTTTTCGGTCGATACACCTTCAGGATTAAACGTGATTGTGATCGTTTCATCAATAGTGCCGTTTACAGGGCTAGCTTCATATTTTGATAAGGTAAATAAATGTTGCATAGCTCCTTTTTGAGTCAATGTAACCCCATTGGTAAGATTAAGCCCCTTCAATTTGAACTCGAAAGTTGATGTCGATACGTACGACGTTTCGGGCATCGTAAATGTAGTACCATTGCTAGGAGCAGTAATACGTGGATCGGTTGAAGGCGCAAATTCGAATGCTTCTCCTTTTTTGTTTCCCCATAGATATTCTACCAATTCGGGGTAGTCAATAAAAGGGTTTCTATTTTTTTGAATTTTATAAATTTCGCTAGCACGATTGATCTCTTTTTCTGAAACAGGATCTTGTCGGCACCATTCTACCAACATATTATAAGCCCAGTTGCGTAGCATCGGATATTTTTGATTGGCTACGATCATAGTGGGAGCCTTTGTGCCTGTCCAATTTAAATCTTCATAGCTTGTGAACATATATAGATAGGCACGCGCAAAGTCGCCTTTATATTCATCGAGTGGTTCGAAACATATTTCAGTGTATTCAGCTGTAGATGTTCCCGGAGCTTTGTACGAATTATTACCAATTTTTAAAGTACCTACTACTTTATCTACCACTGTAACGATTCCTGGAGGGTAGTTGCTACGAGCAGAGTTAGCATCGGCATCCGATGGGTTGAGGTGATATAAGTCTTTATATGCATTATTGTTTGTTCCTCCCCACCAACTTTTGGCTACACTATGTTCAATATTCATACCTCCGGGTACTCCTGCATTGCCTGGGAAGTAACGTTTGTTGTTCGAATACATATCCCAAACATATCCATCGGGATGTTTATCGGTTTTTTCAAAACCCGACCATGTTTTTCCCGGTCCGCTTCCATAGGTCAATCTAGTGCCGCCTTTTATAATAAGGTGAAGGGCCGTTTTCAGTTCAGCTCCCGCCAAGCCGTTTGCTTTGTCGTAATAACCGTCAGGTATTTCTATCTGGCTTTGTGCACTTACGTTCACTCCTTGTAATACAACAAGAAGGCCCAAAAGCGCGGTAAATAAATTTTTCTTTGATAATTTCATAATGCTTGAATTGTTATTTTACATATACTCTGTTTTTGCTTTTATTTTCATCATCTCAAATGTGCAAAGACGACAAATTCTCATTCAAATAATATAAGCTATTATTTGAATGAGAATTGATAGCCCGTCTGCCGATATCTATAAATAGAATATTAGAGTGGGTTAGTTGTGTACTAAAGTGCCAATGTTTTCGCCCGATATGACTTTGTGTAAGTTGCCCACAGTATCCATATCGAAAACGATAATTGGTAGATTATTTTCTTTGCACATGCATGTAGCTGTCAAGTCCATCACTTTGAGTCCGCGTTTCAATACTTCATCGTAAGTAATTTCGTCGAATTTCGTAGCTGTTGGATCTTTTTCAGGATCGGCAGTGTAAATACCATCGACGCGAGTTCCTTTCAGCATTACGTCCGCCTCAATTTCAATACCCCGTAGTGACGAACCGGTATCGGTTGTAAAGAATGGGTTTCCTGTTCCGGCCGACATAATAACAACTTCGCCTGCTTCCATATACTCGATTGCTTTCCATTTGCTGTAAAACTCACCGATAGGTTCCATACGAATGGCTGTCAATACACGTGCTTTAATGCCTGCCGCTACCAATGCCGAACTCAATGCAAGGCTGTTCATTACAGTTGCAAGCATTCCCATCTGATCGCCTTTGACACGGTCATATCCTTTTCCGGCACCCGATAGTCCGCGGAAGAAGTTGCCTCCACCTATTACAATTCCAATTTGCACTCCCATGCCATGTATCTCCTTAATCTGAGCTGCATATTCTGCAAGTCTTTTTTCATCGATACCGCTCTTCTTTTCACCCATTAAGCTTTCGCCACTGAGTTTAAGTAAGATTCTTTTGTATTTTGCCATAACTCTATTCTTACATGATTAAAAAAAATGGACGACAAAGTTATTAATAATATTGTACTATTTTAAAAATATACAACTTTTATTACACATAAATATCTGAATGTAACAATCTTGTAATAATAAGGTTTGGTTTTTTTGATCCGAGTATATCATTTATGCTTATTATCATCCACAACATGGGGGTGTATTGGTGCTTTACACCCCCATGTTGTGTTGCCCTACATCCCCATGTTGTGGATATAAGATATGCACATTTAAAGATTGTAATTATACGTTTCTGGAATTTACGAAGTAAATAAAATACTCGCCGCTTGTTGTGTTTTATAAAATATATTCAACCTCTTTGAAGTAGTAAGCTCTTGCTTGATTTTTATCGTCTTTTAATATGATTCTACCACTTTCTTCAATATCGGCAATTTGAGCATTAAACACTCCTTGTGAGTCGCGATAAGGATGTAATCCCTCTTTTCTGAAAAGTACATTCATGTATTTCTGTTTGATATCGTACGTGCTATTCGTTTGTATATCATTATAATAGTGTGATATTTTCTTTAAAACCTCATCTAGCAACTGTCCTCTATCTACTTGTGAACCTATAATTTGAAACAGCGAAATTGGATTAGGAGCACTGCTTACAAACAGCGATTGATTAACATTCAGACCAATACCAATAATGCTTCGTTCGATGTGTGTGCCGCATAAATCGTTTTCAATCAGTATTCCTGCTATTTTCTTTTCTCTCCAATAGATATCGTTGGGCCATTTTATACTGAAACCATCGGCATATTGACTTAACACTTCTTGTATAGCGATTGCTACGATTTGCGAAACTACGAACTGGTGGCGTGCTGTTAAAAAACAGGGATAAAGCACTACACTATATAATAGATTGCATCCGGCTTCCGACTCCCATGAGTTGCCTCGTTGACCTCGTCCGGCGGTTTGAAAATCGGTTATAACAGTTGTCATTTCATCTATTGTTTTTTCATTGCATAGATCAGAAAGATAACTATTGGTAGAGTGTAACTCTTCGAAATGTAGAATCGGGAATGATTTGATATTATGGAATGGCATCGTATTGGGCACGTTGTTTTTTAGTGAACTTCTTTATTACTTCGTTGTATGAATGGTCTATCAACTGGTAGATGAGTGTATCGTTTATAGCGGGATCGAAGCCTATGTCGTTCCAATATTTTTTGTTGAAATGCCAAGCTCCTTGTATGGTTTCATATGTTTCGCGCAGTTCAATGGCATATTCGGGTTCGCACTTTAATGTAATGCTATCGGCATCCACTAAATCGACCAATGCAAACATTTTATCCATAACTTTGAATACCAATGTTCTTTCTATGGCTCTAGTTCCATTTATGTTTTTATCAAAAGGAAAACATTCGGTCACTGCTTTTTTCTTTAAGCAGTATTCGCGTACTAACTCTATATTCATCGTTATATCTATGTAAATAAAGGTGGATAAAATGCCTCTTCAAGATGTTCTATTTCAAAATTACCGACATTACCCACCACAGTGATGATGTCGAAACGAACGGGAGTGTCCAGCTGAAACATCTTTAAATATGTATCGGTAGCTCTTACTATTCTGCGTATCTTGGTTTTATTAACGGCATCTTCGGGCTCAGCAAAATCGGTATTGCGCCTTGTTTTAACTTCGACTACAATGAGCATATTGTCTTTGGCTGCAATGATGTCGAGTTCTAAATGACCACTGCGCCAATTTTGGTGTCTGATAACATAGTTATGTTCTAATAGATAGGCAATTGCAGCCTTTTCACCCTCTTTTCCTAACTCATTGTGTTTCGCCATCTTTTTTGACAAATATATATCTTTTTATGCTTTGTAATATCAAAAGTAAAACTAAATTTGCAATACTAAATACTATTATGAAAAACAAATGTTCTAAATATCGCAAATGCGCTATCGACCTCACTAAACGAGAGCATCGAATGAGCGTTATGTTGAGTGATGAAGAGCAGCAGATGATTGATCGGTATCTTGAACGTTATAAAATTTCTAATAAATCGCGTTGGTTTCGTGAAACGATACTTCTTTTTGTTTACAAAAACTTAGAAAAAGACTATCCTACTTTGTTTGGCGAACATGAAATGCGCAGATGATTTTGTCTAAAAATGCTTGATGATAACTATTTTATGAAACAAGCGCTTGTTGAAGCGCAAAAAGCTGCCGATAGAGGAGAAATTCCTGTTGGAGCTGTTGTGGTATGTAATGAACGAATTATCGCTCGTTCGCATAATCTTACCGAAGTACTGAATGATGTAACTGCCCATGCCGAAATGCAGGCTATAACAGCTGCCGCCAATGTGTTGGGAGGTAAGTATTTAAAAGATTGTACGCTTTATGTTACATTAGAACCTTGTGTGATGTGTGCCGGGGCTATCGCTTGGGCACAAACGGGCCGATTGGTTTTTGGTGCTGAAGATGAAAAACGAGGATATCAGAAATATGCAGGAAATGCACTACATCCAAAAACTGTGGTTGTAAAAGGGATAATGGCAGATGAATGTGCTGCTTTGATGAAAGATTTTTTTCTATCAAAAAGACGATAATCGCTAATCTTTAATCTCCTCGAAGTCAACATACTCGCCTTCGTCATCCGAAAAAACTTTTCCGTGCTTTTTGTTATTGTTATCAGCTTCGGTTTTTTCTTGTTTATTTCCGTTTGCTTGGTTTTGTGATGTATGTCTTGTTTGGCCATAGGTTTGATTTGACGTGCGTTTGCGACGACCAATACCAAATATGGATCGAAGAATGTTTCCAATGAATGCCAATGCCATTACAAAAATGGCAAGAAACAAAATAAGTAAAAATCCTAAAATATGCATGTGTCGGTTGAATTTGATATACCTTAATTACATAAAAACAATTAGGATAAACAAATGTTTAATTGTTTTTTCTTGTAAAAAGCGAAAGAATAATATACCATACGATTACAGCTGCGATGCCGCTAATCGTGAAAAATATTAGTAGAGGTACACAGCCAATTAAGAAGATATATGTGATTTTATTATCTTTCCAAGTTAAGTTCTTAAATTTTAATGAAAACATGGGAAGTTCGGCAATAAGCAACCAACAAAAAACAAGGATTAAGCCAATGATGACCATTGCGTTGATGTGGTTGTAAATAAAAGTTTCTCCGCCTACTATTAAAGAACTCCAAAACAGAGCATTGGCAGGAGTAGGCATGCCTATGAATGAGCTTGTTTGGCGTTCGTCAACATTAAATTTAGCTAACCGTAAAGCCGAAAATACTGCAATCAGAAAAGCCAAATAGGGAAGATAGTTGCATAAGAAGTTGCCACAAAAATCG
This sequence comes from Bacteroides sp. UBA7333, assembly GCA_002471195.1. GTDB lineage: Bacteria > Bacteroidota > Bacteroidia > Bacteroidales > Bacteroidaceae > Bacteroides. The sequence goes on along the minus strand of DKPN01000077.1, from coordinate 25,266 downwards.
GGATAACTTAATGCCGGCTCTTTTAAAAATGAAAATACCATAAGGGCAGGTGCTACACCAAATGTGATATCATCTGCCAATGAATCTAGCTCTTTGCCAATGGGGGAGGGGGCGTTTAGTAAGCGTGCTAACATTCCATCAAAGAAATCGAATATTGCACCCATAACAATAAACAACATGGCCATTGGATAGTTGGCTTCGAAAGCCATAACACATGCAATACAGCCCGAAAATAAATTGAAACAAGTAACGGTGTTGGGTATATGTTTTGTGATAGCGTTGGCCATGTGTCTTTTATATATGTTTTATTTTAATTTTGCTAGTATGGTTTGGTTTCCAGTAGTCAATTGTCCCATTTCAACACATACCTCTGTGCCTATCGGTAAATAAACATCAACTCTCGAACCAAATTTGATGAAGCCCATATGCTCGTCGATAAAGCATTCTTCGCCTACCTCAGCATAAGTCACAATGCGACGTGCCATAGCACCTGCTATTTGACGTGCCATTACTTCAACTCCTTCGGGGGTTTCTATTACCACCATCGAACGTTCGTTTTCAGTACTTGCTTTGGGGAGCCATGCTTTCATGAATTTACCGTTTTCATGACCTACTTTTTTAACAACACCATCTACTGGATACCAGTTTGCATGTACATTCAAAACACTCATGAAAATCGATATCATTAATCGGCGATCATGGAAATATTCATTTTCATCGACCTCTTCAATAACTACAATTTTACCATCGGCAGGAGCAATCACAATTTTTTCGGTTTCACCATCGTACAAACGAATAGGACAACGGAAAAAATTAATCATCAAACCATAAACAACAAGACTGATTAAAGCAAAAATATAAAAAGGTATTTTGCAATCTATTCCCCAATAAAGGGCAGCATTGATGCCTAATAATATGATAAAACTGCACCATAAAAGGGTTGTTCCCTCATGATGAATACGTATTTTTTTAAGTTTTTTGAGTCGACTCATTTTAGATTAAATAAATATTGTTCTGCAAAAATAGATTTTATTTGAAAGAACAGCAAATAATGTAGAAGAAATATAAGTGTTGATAACTTTTTAGACATAATTTTTGCAGGTCGACCTTTTGATTGTACTTTTATGCCTCAATAATTTCAATCTACATTTATGCAAGATTTTGTTCATTTACATGTCCACACACAATATTCTCTTTTAGATGGTCAGGCCAGTGTTAGCGCATTGGTTGATAAAGCCATGAAAAATGGGATGAAAGGTATTGCAATCACCGACCATGGTAATATGTTCGGTGTCAAAGAATTTACCAATTATATCAACAAAAAGAATGGACCTGTAAACTCTGAAATTAAAGCTCTCAAAAAGAAAATTTCTGACATTGAATCGGGAAAAATAGAGTGTGCCGACAAAGAGACTGAAATAGCAACCTATAAAGCACAAATCAAAGAGGTTCAGAATAAATTGTTTAAGCCTATAGTGGGTTGCGAAATGTATGTTGCCCGCCGTTCGAAAGATAAAAAAGAGGGAAAACCTGATCAAAGTGGTTACCACTTAATTGTTTTGGCAAAAAACATTACCGGTTATCATAATCTTATTAAATTGGTTTCACGATCGTGGGTAGATGGTTATTATATGCGACCACGTACCGATAGAGCCGATTTAGAAAAATATAAAGAAGGCCTTATTGTGACTTCGGCTTGCTTGGGAGGCGAAATACCGAAGCGAATCACCAATGAACAATATGCCGAAGCAGAGGAAGCTATCATGTGGTTTAAAAATACTTTTGGTAGCGACTTCTATCTCGAAATCCAGCGTCATAAAGCTACACAACCACGTGCCAATCACGAAGCTTATCCGTTGCAGGTAAATGTAAATAAATACATTATCGAGTATGCAAAAAAGTTTGATGTAAAACTGATTTGTACCAATGATGTGCATTTTGTAAATGCCGAACATGCAGAAGCTCACGATCGTTTGATTTGTTTGAGCACCGGCAAAGATTTGGACGACCCTAAACGTATGCTTTATACTAAGCAAGAGTGGATGAAAACGCGTGAAGAGATGAACGAGCTTTTTGCCGATGTTCCTGAAGCATTGAGTAATACACTCGAAATTCTCGATAAGGTAGTACCTTATTCTATTGATCATGCTCCCATTATGCCTACTTTCGATATACCCGAAGAGTTTGGCACTGAGGAAGGGTATCGCCAAAAGTACACACACCAAGACTTGTTTAATGAGTTTACTCAAGATGAAAATGGAAATGTTGTGTTGAGCGAAGATGCGGCATACGATAAGATTGAGCGAATTGGTGGTTTTGATAAACTCTATCGTATTAAACTTGAAGCCGATTATTTGGCCAAGTTAACATTCGATGGTGCGAAGCATTTTTATGGCGATCCTTTGAGTGATGAAGTGAAGGAACGTTTGAATTTTGAGTTGTACATTATGAAGACGATGGGTTTTCCGGGTTACTTTTTGATTGTACAAGACTTTATTAATGTAGCTCGCAATGAACTGGGTGTTGCTGTAGGTCCTGGTCGTGGTTCGGCTGCCGGTTCGGCTGTTGCCTACTGTTTAGGAATTACACGAATTGACCCAATTCAGTATGATTTGCTTTTTGAACGTTTCTTGAATCCCGATCGTATTTCACTTCCCGATATCGATGTCGACTTCGATGATGATGGACGTGGAGAGGTGTTGCGTTGGGTAAAAAATAAATATGGACACGAAAAAGTGGCTGCTATCATTACCTATGGTTCGATGGCTACCAAAATGGCCATACAAGATGTTGCACGTGTACAAAAACTTCCTTTATCGGAATCGGATCGTTTAAAAAAATTGATTCCTGATAAAATTCCCGATAAAAAGCTGAATCTTCGCAATGCTATTGATTATGTGCCGGAGCTACAACAAGCCGAAGCGTCGGTCGATCCTTTAGTGCGAGATACACTTAAGTATGCATTAATGCTTGAGGGAAATGTTCGTGGAACCGGGGTTCATGCATGTGGTACGATTATTTGTCGTGATGATATTACCGATTGGGTACCGGTAAGTACAGCCGAAGATAAAGAGACGGGCGAGAAAATACTTGTCACACAATATGAAGGTTCTGTGATCGAAGATACAGGGCTCATCAAGATGGACTTCTTAGGATTAAAAACGCTTTCAATCATTAAAGAAGCTGTCGAAAATGTTAGATTAAGTAAGGGGATAGAGGTTGATATTGATAGTATATCTATCACCGATCCAACTACCTATAAGTTATATAGTGATGGTCGAACCATCGGTACATTCCAGTTTGAATCGGCTGGTATGCAAAAATATTTGAAAGAGTTACAGCCTACTACTTTCGAAGATTTGATTGCGATGAATGCCCTTTATCGTCCCGGTCCGATGGACTATATACCCGATTTTATTGATCGTAAGCATGGGCGTAAACCTATAGAGTATGATATTCCTGTAATGGAAAAGTACTTGAAAGATACCTATGGGATTACTGTGTATCAAGAACAGGTAATGCTTTTGTCGCGTCTTTTAGCCGATTTCACCCGTGGTGAGTCTGATGCACTACGTAAGGCGATGGGTAAGAAGTTGCGCGATAAACTGGATCATATGAAACCAAAGTTTATTGCAGGTGGACAGAAGAATGGTCACGATCCTAAAATCCTTGAAAAGATTTGGGGTGACTGGGAAAAATTTGCATCTTATGCCTTCAATAAATCTCATGCTACGTGTTACTCGTGGGTAGCTTACCAAACAGCTTATATGAAAGCCAATTATCCTCCTGAATATATGGCAGCAGTAATGAGCCGAAGTTTGTCTAAAATAGAGGATATCACTAAGTTGATGGATGAGTGTAAGGCCATGGGTATACAAACTAAAGGCCCCGATGTAAATGAAAGTAATTTGAAATTTACAGTGAATCCTGAAGGTGACATTCGTTTTGGTTTAGGTGCAGTGAAGGGAGTAGGTGAATCGGCTGTGCAGAGTATTATTCAAGAACGTAGACAAAATGGCCCTTTCAGAGGAATATTCGATTTTGTGCAACGTGTCAACTTAAATGCATGTAATAAAAAGAATATGGAGTGTCTGGCATTGTCGGGGGCACTCGATAGTTTTACAGAATTAAAGCGCGAACAATATTTTGCTGTCAATAATAAAGGCGAAACATTTCTCGAAACATTAATGCGTTATGGTAATCGATATCAAACTGACCAATCAGTGGCTGCTAATTCGCTGTTTGGAGGTGAAAATGTGGTTGAGATAGCAACTCCTGAAATATTACCTGCCGATAAATGGAGTGATTTAGAACGTTTGAATCGTGAAAGAGATTTGGTAGGTATCTATCTTTCGGCTCATCCTCTCGATCAGTATGTAATTGTGTTAGAACATGTTTGCAATACACGCATGAGTGAACTGGAAGATAAAACAGCTTTGGTCAATAAGGATATCACCATGGGAGGTATTGTAACGGCTGTTCGGCGAGGTACTAGCAAAAATGGCAATCCTTATGGTATCGTTAAAATAGAAGATTATTCGGGTTCGACCGAACTACCTTTCTTTGGTAATGAGTGGGTGAAGTATCAAGGGTATTTGCACGAAGGTACATTCTTGTTTATGCGTTCTCGATGTCAGCCTAAGCAGTGGCGACCCACTGAGTTGGAAATGGTTATAACCTCTATGGAACTCTTAGCGGATGTAAAAGAAAAACTGGTCGAGAAAATTACCATTTCTATACCCATTAATCAATTAGAATCGACTTTAGTATTAGAATTATCAACTATTATTAAGCAAAATCCTGGAAATACTGAGCTGTTTTTCAAAGTAGTAGATCCTGAACAAAACATTCAAATCGACTTTCAATCGAAAGGATTTAAGCTTTCGGTCGGCAAAGATTTAATATCCTACTTACGTGAAAAACCCTATTTGGATTTTCGTATTAACTAATGTTTTATATATAAGTTGATTAACCGATAATTTTATTTTTTGTAGAAGATAAACGAATAATATGTGAATTTATCTCCAATTAAATGGATATATTTGCAACATATGGACAAGAACTTTGTTGTCTATTTTATATATAATATAAATAATTAGAAAAACTATGGCTTTTGAATTTACCGACAGTAATTATCAGGAGATAATATCAGAAGGAAAACCGGTTGTTGTTGACTTTTGGGCTCCTTGGTGTGGACCTTGCAAAATGGTGGGTCCTATTATTGAAGAACTTGCTCATGATTATGAAGGCAAAGTTGTAATTGGAAAATGCGATGTGGATGAGAACAGCGATATGGCTGCTGAATTCGGTATTCGTAATATACCTACTGTGTTGTTTTTTAAAGATGGAAAAATCGTAGATAAACAAGTAGGCGCAGTTGCTAAAAATGTATTTGACGAGAAAATTAAAAACTTATTATAATTTATTATGGGGTTAGAAGATGATTTCTTATTAGCTGATGCAGATGACGAAAAGACCATCGAATTCATTAAAAATTATTTACCACAAGATTTAAAAGAGAAATTTACTGATGATCAACTTTACTATTTCCTTGATTTAATCGATGAATATTATGTTGAAAGTGGTATTTTAGATGCTGATCCTGATGATGACGGATTTGTGAATGTAGATCTTGATGAAGTTGTAAAATACATCGTTAAGGAAGCTAAAGAAGATGAAATGGGTGAGTTTGACCCTGAAGATGTTCTTTTTGTAGTACAAGGCGAAATGGAATATGGAGAATCTTTAGGTCAGGTAGAATAATTAAGATTCTAACTTTTAAAATGAATGGGGCAGATACCAATATAGGTGTCTGCCTTTTATTTTGAATTTATGTAGAGAAAGGTGTTTATAAGCCATAACTTAATGTATAGTTTATGAAGTATGAGTTATGAAGTCGAATATCACTATGAAAGAAATAATATTATGCATCTTCTTCACTGAGATCCCACTCTAAATCTTCAAAATATTCTGTAGTGGTAAAATCTTCCATGCTTCTTCTATCTTTTTTTGTAGGGCGGCCAGTACCTCTCGCTCTATCAATAAATCCGCTTATTTTATTCATTTCAAGGATTTCATATTGATCTGGGGTAGTGACATTTTCCATAACATCAGCTACTAACTTTGGACCCACACGTTTTTCTATAGCTTGAATAACTTTGAACGAATATGTAATGGGAGATTTTTTTACTTGAATTATCTCGTCCGGTTTTATCATTCTAGATGGTTTAACGTATGCGCCATTGATGCTTACTCTTCCTTTTTTGCATGCTTCGGCAGCAATAGTACGTGTTTTAAAAATACGTACTGCCCACAACCATTTATCTATTCTTGCCTCCGACATATGATCTATTTTTTATTAAATTGATTCATGGTTATACTGACACCTGCTAAGCAGAAACTTTTAATGATTTCGCAAGCCATTTCGAGACGCTCGTCCATTGTTGTCAAATCATCATTTGTAAATTTACCTAATACATAATCCACTTGGTGTCCTTTAGGGAAATCATTTCCGATGCCAAATTTTAATCGATTATAGTTTTGAGTACCGAGAGTGGCTGCAATGTGTTTTAATCCATTGTGTCCGGCATCACTTCCTTTGGGTTTTAGTCTCAATACGCCGAATGGTAATGCTATATCGTCAACGATTATTAAAACATTTTCAAGAGGAATTTTTTCTTGCTGCATCCAGTATCTCACTGCCAAACCACTTAAATTCATAAATGTTGATGGTTTTAGAAGTGTGATTTGTTTTCCTTTTAAGGATATTGAAGCAGTTGAACCATATCGGTTGCTTACAAATGGAGTATTGTTTAATTTTGCGAACTTATCTACTACCATAAAACCGATATTGTGTCGAGTTTCATGATATTCAGATCCAATATTTCCTAGTCCAACAATTAAATATTTCATGTAATATTGATATTAAAATTAAACGCAGATTAACACAGAAATTATATCTGTGATAACCCGCGTTTAATAATATGTTTGTAATCGTTCGATTATTTTCCAGCTGCAGCTGCTGCACCTCTTGCGGCACGAGTCAACTTAACTGCACATACTACAGCATCTTTAGCGTTCAATAGCTCAAGACCTTCGTAGCTCAACTCACCAACTTTAACAGTCTTACCAAGACCTAAGTGAGCAACATTAACGATTAATTTTTCAGGAATTGCAGTATACAAAGCTTTTACTTTCAATTTGCGGCTTTGAAGAACCAATTTACCCCCTGCTTTAACACCTTCTGCCAAACCTTCCATTTGTACAGGTACTTCCATTACAATAGGTTTGATGTCGTCAATTTGCAAGAAGTCAACATGAAGAACATTGTCTTTCACTGGGTGAAATTGAATATCTTTCATGATAGCTTTTACTGTTTTGTTGTCGATAGTTAGATCTACTACATAAATGTGTGGAGTAAATACTAAGTTACGAAGACCTTCTGCAGAAACTGTAAAGTGAACGATTTCATCACCACCATACAATACACATGGAACACCACCGTTGTTACGAATTTCTTTCAATGCTCTAGCTTGTTCAGAAGAGCGTTCTGCAATTGTTCTTGCAGATCCTTTTACTTCAATTGATCTCATTTTTTAAAATTTTTGTGTTACTCTAAATTAAGTAATTGTTTTGCTTAATTCACCATCACACGATGCGGATAATCCACTCGATGTGCAAAAAGCGGTGCAAAATTACGTTTTCTATATGAAATATCCAAATATTGGCTATTCAAAATCTATATCAATTTTAATTTCATTGGCCGGTTGTTGTAGCTCTTCTGTCTTAATATCAGTCGATATGTTGCCTTGTTTCTCTGTAATATACGAAACAGCTTCATTTAATCCGGAAAGAAATTTTTCAAAGTCTTCTTTATATAAAAATATTTTGTGTTTTTCGAAGTTTACTTGAGTGCTATCTCCTTCACCTGTGATTATTTTTTTACTTTCGGTAATGGCCAAAAACATCTCATCTTTGCGATTTTTTTTTACATCTAAATAGTATATTCGTTTGCCTGCTTTAATGGATTTTGAAAAAACAATCTCTTTATCATTAATCTCAAATTCTGTTTTCTTTTTAGTATCTTCCATAATTGCTTTGTAGTATTGTTTAAATTGCGTCCAAAAATGGAACTTTTTTTTTTATCATCAAAAGAATTAGCGAAGAGAATCAAATGTATCATAAAAAAATGTCATTTATTTATGTTTACTCATTAAAAATAGCTACTTTTGTAGTTCGTAAATAACAGAATTATAATAGATTTATGATTAACAGAGTTCTTATTCGTCTAAAAGTCATTCAGATAGTGTATGCTTACTATCAAAATGGAAGTAAAAACTTGGATTCAGCGGAAAAAGAGTTATTCTTTAGCCTTTCGAAAGCATATGATCTTTACAACTACCTTTTATTGTTGATGATTGCTTTGACGGAACATGCGCGTAAAAAAATAGATACCGCAAAAGCTAGATTGAAACCTACCAGTGCTGATTTAAATCCAAACATGCGATTTGTCGATAACAAATTTGTCGCACAATTAGAAGTGAACAAACAATTGATGGATTTTATATCTACTCAAAAACGTACATGGAGTAACGATCCTGAGTTTATCAAAGAGTTATTTGATAAAATTTCGGCATCCGAATTATATCAAGAGTATATGGAGTCAACCGATGTTTCTTATGCTGCCGACAAAGAGTTTTGGAGAAAAATTTATAAGAAATTTATTTTTAATAATGATTCGTTGGATGAATTGTTGGAAGATCAAAGTTTGTATTGGAATGATGACAAAGAGATTGTAGATACTTTTGTTTTGAAAACAATTAAACGTTTTGAAGAAAATTTAGGTATCCATCAGCCATTATTGCCCGAATTTAAAGATGATGAAGATCAAGAATTTGCACGTAGATTATTTAGAAGAACAATATTAAATGCAGATTATTATCGTCACTTAATTAGCGAAAATACTAAAAACTGGGACTTGGATCGTATTGCCTTTATGGATGTGATCATCATGCAAACAGCTTTAGCCGAAATTTTGAGTTTTCCAAACATTCCGGTGAATGTTTCGTTAAATGAATATGTAGAGATTGCTAAATTATATAGCACCTACAAAAGTGGAAGTTTCATTAACGGAACTCTTGATACTATAGTAAATCAATTAAAAAAAGAGGGTAAGTTGGCAAAATAAACCTATCTTTAACGTCAAACAATAAAAAAAATAATGTCTATGAACTTAGTAACACTAATGCTACAAGCACCTGCTGCACCAGCACAAAATGGCAGCTTGTTGTGGATTATGTTGATTGGTATGTTTGTTATAATGTACTTCTTCATGATTAGACCACAAAACAAGAAGCAAAAACAAATTGCAAACTTTCGCAAATCATTGCAAGTAAATCAAAAAGTTATTACTGCCGGCGGAATCCACGGTGTAATTAAAGAAATTGCTGATGATGTAGTTGTTTTGGAAATAGCAAACAATGTAAAAATTACAATTGATAAAAATTCAATTTTTGCTGATGCATCGGCTATGAGCCAACAGCAACAACAAAAATAATTTAAATTCTCGATATAGATGTTGAAGCATTTTCATACAAAACATCTTTATTTGAAATATTCTAAAAAGATTAAGAACTTCCTACTCAGTCCAAAGAGTAGGGAGTTTTTAATCTTTTTATTTTTTTTATTAATGGCATGTTGTTTTTGGTTACTACAAACGCTCGATAATGAATACGAAACAGAGTTATCGATACCCTTACGCATAAAAGACGTTCCTGAGGAGGTAGTGATTACTACCGAGCCGATTTCGGATATAAAAGTCAAAGTGAAAGATCGAGGAACTGTATTATTTAATTATCTTTTGAAACGACAATTCTCTCCCATTAATATTGATTTTGCCGAAGAAGTGGTAAAGGATAACCATGTGAAAATACGCACTTCAGATCTGGAGCGTAAGATTATTAATCAGTTGAATGTTTCAACTCGTTTATTATCGACCTATCCCGATACTATTGAATACTATTATTCATCCGGTAGGTCTAAACTTGTGCCTGCAAAATTTGGAGGTGAAGTTTCGCCTGCTCGCCAATACTATATTTCGGATATATTGTTATCGCCCGATTCGGTTACCGTATATGCTCCATCGTCTATATTGGATACTTTGACTATTGCGTATACGCACCACGTCGAAATAAATAACGTATCGGATACACTAAGTAGGGTAATTGAACTGGCTGCAATCAAAGGGGTTAAGTTCGTTCCCAACAAGGTGAAATGTACATTTTTAACTGATATCTATACAGAGAAAACAATTGAAGTTCCTATAATAGGAGCTAATTTTCCACCCGATAAAGTGTTGCGAACTTTTCCTTCGAAAGTACAAGTTACGTTTAAAATTGGTATGGGTGACTTCAAGTACATTACACCCGAAGATTTTCTCATCATAGTTCCTTATGATGAAATTGTAAATAGTGATGCACCCAAATGTAAAGTCAGCTTACAGCGTTATCCCACAAACGTTAGTCAAATTCGTATTATCCCCGATCAAGTCGATTTCTTGATTGAACAAATATCTCCCATAAAAAAATGAGTCTTAAATTAGGTATTACAGGTGGCATCGCATCTGGTAAAAGTGTGGTTTCTCACCTCGTTAATCAACTTGATATTCCAGTCTATAATTCTGATATAGAAGCAAAGCGATTAATCCTTTTACATCCTAAGATTAAGGAAGGTTTAATTCGTGTTTTAGGAAATGATATCTATCATAACGGTTTATTGAATAAAGAGAAACTCGCGGCCTATTTATTTGCCAACGCAGACAATGCCAATCGTATTAATGCAATTGTTCATCCTATTGTAATGGAAGATTTTAAACAATGGTTGAAGAAGTATGAATACAAACCTATAGTGGCTATTGAATCGGCTATTTTAATCGAATCTTCTTTTGTTGATTTAGTAGATAAGGTACTCATTGTTCAAGCGCCACTTGGTTTGCGAATAGAGAGAATACAACAGCGCGATCAGTTGAACGAGGCCGATGCTTTGAAGCGAATTAATTCTCAGATGAGCGATGAACAGCGCCTTGAGTATGCTGATTATTTAATAATGAATGATGGTGAAAATCCGTTAATTCCTCAGGTTTTAAAACTGATTTCTTCTCTTTCCCAAATTATTGCTTAACTTTGCTCGTCAAAAATATTTATAATTAAAATAATATACCATGTTGAAGACTATATTGTCTATCTCGGGAAAACCGGGATTATATAAGCTAATTTCGCAAGGAAAGAATATGTTGATTGTTGAATCATTGGATGCCAACAAAAAAAGATTTCCTGCATACGGAAATGAAAAAATTATCTCATTGGCAGATATTGCTATGTATACGGATGATGATGAGGTTCCATTGCGCGAGGTATTCGAATCAATTAAAACGAAAGAAGAGGGTCAAGCAGTATCTATCGATACTAAAAAAGCAAAACCAGAAGAATTGAAAGCATTTCTTGCTGAAGTTTTGCCCGATTATGATCGTGATCGTGTATATGTAACCGATATTAAAAAATTGATTCAATGGTATAATATCTTAATCAATAATGGTATCACTGACTTTGCGGAAGATACAACTGAAGAAGAAACAGTAGAAGAATAATATAACTGTAAAGTATATTAAGCGGCGATTATCCTTTTAAAGGGATAATCGCCGTTTTTTTTGTTGAAATAGATGTAATCTTGATTTGGTATTTAATTCATGCCTCATCTTTATAATTTTTAATGTCGAAATTCATGAAGTCTGAATAAACATTAATAAAATCTGAATGTTTCTTGATAAGATAGTGTTGTGATTTATGTTCAATAATTAAATAATAACGATTATGACAAAAGTAATTTTAATTGAAAGTAAAAAAGACGAGGTGAAATCTGCTTGGATCATTGACAAACTTAAAGAAATGAGATTGAGTCATGAAGTGGTTGAGGTTATGAATCAGGATAATTACAATACAATTTTGGTTGTATTGAAAGATATCAATGATGGTAATATTGTTGTGTTAAATTCGGGTTATGACCACATGCGTGTAATCGAAAACTTTAAGGAAGTGATTGATAGAGTAAAACCTAATTTTATATACACGGCTATCAAGCCTCATGATACCAAAGAGAATATTGCTTTTCGCGATAGAATGATTGAAGCATTAAAATCGATTGACGCTGAAATACTTGATACTATAGTACTTCCTCATTGATTGATGTAATTATTTATTTAGACAAAATACAGATATATGAAAGTCGGTTATTTTGTTCCATGTTATATAGATGCATTATCTCCAAAAGCTGCAATTTCAACATTTAATCTTTTAAAAAGATTTGATATTGATGTAGAATTTATTGAGCGTGCATCTTGTTGTGGTTTGCCACTCTATGATATGGGATATAAGAAAAAAGCATGTGCTATGGAGAAAGATATTGCTCCGGTATTTGCTAAATACGATTATATAGTTATACCATCGGGTATTTGTACCGATCAATTCCGCGTGTTGTTCGAGACTGAAGATTTGCCCGAAGAGTATAAAAAAGTAAGAACTTCAATTTATGACATAGTAGAATTTTTGCATGATGTGCTCAAGGTGAAAAGCTTGCCTTGGGCTCATTTCCCACATAAAGTAGCACTACATAATGGTTGCCATTCATTACGTTATCTTAATCATGCACGCCCAACGGAGTTGATGGAGCCCGATTTTTCGAAAACCGAAGATTTGTTGAGTCTGGTAGAGGGTTTGGAAGTGGCTTATGCCGAGCGAAGAGATGAGTGTTGTGGTTTTGGCGGAACTTTCTCTATTTGGGACGTTAGCTGTTCGGGTCAAATGGGGTTAGATAAGGTGAACGATTATGAAAGAAACGGTTTGCAGTATGTAACCTCTGCCGATTTTTCTTGTTTGTTGCATCAAGAGTGTATCGCAAAAAAAAATGGCATCGATCTTAAAGCATATTATATTGCAGAAATACTTAATGGAGATGTTTGATTATGAAACAGGTAAATCAACAAAAAAATGGTGCTAAATTTTTAGCTGACACTGCACATTGGAACAGTCATGATAAATGTTTGTGGGCGGCTAGAATGCGACGAGATGCCGTAGCTAAGAATATTCCTGAGTGGGAAGAGATGCGAAAACTTGCTTCTGAAATAAAACGTCATACATTATCTAATTTAGATGTTTATCTTGAACAATTCGAAAAGAATGCCATACGAAACGGTATAAAGGTGCATTGGGCAAAAGATGCCGATGAGCATAATCAAATTGTATATGAGATTTTTAAATCGCATAACGTTAAGATCGTAACAAAGGGTAAATCTATGCTCATGGATGAATGTGGTATGCGTGAATTTATGGCAGATAAAGGTATTGAGATTTTTGAAGCCGATTTAGGGGAACGTATTCAGCAATTAAGTAATGAAAGAGCTTCCCATATTGTGATGCCCTCTATTCATAAACTTAGAGGCGATGTCGCTAAACTTTTTTCCCAATACATGCACAGTGATCCTAATAATGATGATCCACATTATTTAAATAGTGTGATGCGTAAGGATATGCGTCAAAATTATATTAAGGCCGATGCCGGAATGAGTGGTGTAAACTTCGCTGTTGCCGAATCGGGAGGTATTGTTGTTTGTACCAACGAAGGGAATGCCGATATTAGTGCTACTGTTCCACCGTTGTATATTGCAAGTGTAGGTATCGAAAAGTTGATACCTCGTGTCAGTGATATACCATTGTATGTACGTTTATTGTCGCGAAGTGCCTTAGGATTTCATATTACACAATACACCTCTCATTATCATGGTCCGCGCGAAGGACAAGAAATGCATGTGATTATTGTTGATAACGGTCGATCGGATAGATTGGCAACAAAAGATTATTGGGAAGTATTAAAATGTATTAGATGCTCTGCATGTTTAAATACATGTCCTGTATATCGTAGAGCAGGAGGTTTGAGTTATGAGGCTACCTATATGGGGCCAATTGGAATTGTATTGCAGCCAAGTTACGATTTGCACGGTTATGCTCAACTACCTTATGCTTGTACTCATTGTGGCTCGTGCGCCAATGTATGTCCGGTTCATGTACCCATACCTGCTCTTGTATTTAGATGGCGAAATATTATTGTAGATAAGAAAGAGGATTTATTATCACATCGTCTCGAAATGAATGTCAGTAAGCAGTTGTTAGAATCTGAATATCGTTTGTCATGGGCCGAAAAGGTTGCTTTATCAGCATTAAAATACATGCCAAAGAGTATTATCGATTCAAAATTAAATCCATGGGCTATTAAACACGCTAATCCTGAAGCTCCCGATGAGACTTTCAGGGAGTATTACAATAAAGAACAAAAGTCTAAAAATAAATAATTATGTCATCAGAAGTAGTAAATTCAAGAGACTTCATTCTGAATAAAATAAAAAGTTCGAAACCTAATTTGGTAAAACTTCCAGATGTGCCTCTTTATTCTTATCCGGGCGATTTGATAGAAGGTTTTATTAAGAATGTAACCAGTTTCGATGCGGTTGTTCAGAAATTCGATACACGTGAGCAAGCCTTGGCATGGTTGAACGCGAATATCGATAAAGATTCGAAATGTGTGTTTTCATCCATTCCACAATATTATGGAAACATAACTTTAACCGATTTGACCGATCCGCACGACGCTCATAGGGTTGATATATGTATCAGTGAGGGACTGTTTGGGGTTGCTGAAACGGGCTCAATTTGGGTTACAAACAACTCTTTATTATTGGCTGCAACGGCTTTGTTTTCGACCGATCTATATTTGTTGTTAGATAAGAAGAAGATTGTCGACGGATTGCATCAAGCCTATCAAAAGGTTGATTTTAGTAAAGAATCATATGGCTCATTTTATACCGGACCCTCTGCAACTGCCGATATTGAAGCGGTACACATTACCGGTGCTCAAGGGGAAATCAGTTTAACGGTTTTGTTGTATAGTGATTAATATAGGGTAGGGCGGTTGATGTTTGCAATGATTATGCGTATCGCTATGCGTTGTAATGGTTAGATTTTTGTCTGGTGTTGCTATGCTGATAAAAAAATAAAGGTATCTAAATTTAGATACCTTTATTTTTTGTGAGCCTCTTGTCGGATTCGAACCAACGACCCCGAGATTACAAATCACGTGCTCTGGCCAACTGAGCTAAAGAGGCGTTTCTGTTTTGCGAGTGCAAAGGTAGTAATTACTTTTATATTTGCAAACATTTACAGAAAAAAATATCGTCAATGAGCGTATATTAATGAATTCTTTTCTCTAATTTTGTTATGAGAAATGTAAAAATAAATAGTAAAATGAGAAAATGTTTTAGTTTTATAGTATTGATAGTCATGATGTCATCTATCATTTCATGTGCGAAAAAGAGTGTAGGTGACAACGAAAAAAATGAAACGTCAATTTCTGCTTCAAAAAATGAAGTAGCGAAAGAAATTATTGCCGATTCTACCGGATATATTGTGAAGGTTGGTGAAAAGGCTCCTAATTTCACAATAAAATTGACAACCGGCGAGGAGTTGACTTTAGACTCATTGAGAGGTAAGGTAGTGATGCTGCAATTTACGGCAAGTTGGTGTGGCGTTTGTCGCAAAGAGATGCCATTTATCGAAAAAGATATCTGGTTGAAACATAAAAACAGCCCTAATTTTGCTTTGATTGGTATTGATAGAGATGAACCTCTTGATGTGGTGAATAAATTTATCGAAGCAACCGGTGTGACTTATCCTATCGGATTAGACCCGAATGCAGATATTTTTGCCCAATATGCATTACGTAAATCGGGAATCACTCGAAATGTTTTGATTGACAGAAACGGAAATATTGTAATGCTAACGCGTCTATTTAATGAAACAGAGTTTAGTGAACTCACAGAAAAGATAGATCAGATGTTGCAAAAGAACTAAATAATTAATGCCTTAATAAACAAAGTTTATTAAGGCATTAATTTATTAAATATGATTGCTTATCTTTTATTTTTGAGTTATTCTAGCTAGATAGTCATAGTGTTTTCCTTCGCGTATTAATTCGGTAGCAAAACCATATTCCGAGGCATACAGGCTTAATGTTTGGAAATCGATATACAACCAGTCAAAATCGTCTCCTTTTACCTCCTTATATTCCATATGAAAATCAACTTCTCCATAATAATCTCCAGCAATGTCAATTAAAAAACTCCCATCTTCATCTTCGAATAAATATTTTAAATCGCTTGAATCTAAAATAATCGATCCATTTGGATGAAGTAGTTGTTTCATTTTGATAAAGAAATCGGCCATGTTTTCTAGTTTTCCGATGATGCCAGAGCCGTTCATTAGTAGCAAAATAGTATCGAATTTGTCTGTAAATGTTGGATCAAAAAGATTGATTAAATCGGCCTGTTTTACACCCCTTGCTTTCATGGTTTCTACCGAAAGAGGAGAAATATCGATAGCTCTTACCTCTTTGCCCATCTCTTGTAGTGCCAACGAATGGCATCCACTGCCTCCGCCTACATCTAATATTTTTCCGGAAGCCATTTTTAAAGCTTCTTTTTCTAAAATAGGCATCTGACTGAACGATCGAAAAAGCGTTTTTACCGGTATTTCGTCTTCGTCAAATTGTGATGAAAAGACTTTGAGTTTTGAAGATTCTTGATGTTCGAAATAGTCATATATAGCTGTCCCCATAGGGTCTTTTTCTTTCGAAAGCACAGATGTGTTCATCATTATTTTAATTATATTTTGTTACCAACTACAAAGATATGTATTTAGCCTAAAAAGCTTTATATTTGCAGATATAAAGTATAATAATATAGATGAAACAGTATACAATGATGTTAATGTTTGTGTTGGGCATGCAGGCATTCTCTCAAAAAACTGCTACTCCAATTTTTACCCTTCCCTTTGCTTCTACTCCAATATTCAGCGGCAATTTCGGTGAAATTCGTTCTACACATTTTCATGGTGGTTTAGATTTTAAAACGGGTGGTGTAGTAGGAAAACCAATTTTAGCTTTGGCCGATGGTTATATTTCTCGTATTCAATTTACACATGGCTCAGGTGGTGTGCTCGAAGTGAACTATGACAATGGCTACACTACTATCAATCGACATATAGAATCGTTTTTGGAGCCGATAGCTCATCGTATAAAAGAGTTACAATATGCCAGCGAAAAGTATGAAGTCGAAATCATACCTGAGATGGATGAGTATCGGGTGAAGCGAGGACAAACCATTGCATTGGCCGGAAATAGAGGTTACTCGTTTGGGCCACATCTGCATCTCGAAGTCAAAGAAACGGCAACGGGCGATTTCATAGATCCAATACCTTTGTTTGGAAAGTATATTGTAGATACTACAGCTCCTAAGGCCGAAAGCTTTATGATAATGCCCAAACTAGGAGAGGGAAGTGTCAACGGAAATAATAAAAATGTAATCTTTCAACCCGGCAATGCTCATTTAAACGTTTGGGGAAAGGTAGGTTTAGCCGTAAAAGCCTTCGACTATATGAATGGCGCCAACAATCGTTGTGGAGTGCACACAGTAACACTCCATGTGGATGGACAAGATGTGTACACTAGTGTTGTCGATCGAATTGCTTCAAACGAATCGCGTCAAGTTAATTCATGGAGCTATAATGGTTATATGAAATCGTTTATTGACCCTGGCAATACACTTCGTCTGCACCATGCTTACAATGATGATAATGGTTGGATTAATATCGACCAAGAACGCGATTACAAATGTATTTATACACTGCAAGATGCATCCGGAAATACGGTAAAATACCGTTTCACGTTAGTAGGAAAACAGCAAAACATTCAATCGCACACACCCGATAATAAGTATTCTATGCAATGGCAACGCACCAATCAATTGAGCGATTTGGGCATGAATGTGGTATTTCCCAAAGGATCGTTATATGATGATGTACAATTAAACTATCAACTCAAAGCCGACAGCTCGCGTATTGCACACATATATCAATTGCACGATAAAAAGATAATGCTTCGTGATAACGCACAACTGGCTATTGGTTTAAGAAAAATGCCGGTAAGCGATGTTTCAAAATATTATATAGCACGAGTGACACCCAAAGGACTCATTGATGTAGGTGGTCAATATGAAGATGGTTATTTGAAAACCGATATTCGTGAGTTGGGCACTTATACGATAGCAATCGATACGATAGGCCCGAAAATAAAACCAGTGAATCAATCCCACTGGGCATCTAAAAATAAGATTGTATATTCTATAACCGATACCGAAAGAAAAATAATTAGCTATAAAGGCATGATTGATGGGAAATTTGCATTGTTTTATAGACCTAATATGCTAAGTTCTCAATATATTTGTGATTTAGATCCAAAATATATCCAAAAAGGACAACATCATGAATTAGAGTTGATTGCAATTGACAGTTCGGGAAATGAAACAATCCTAACAGAAACATTTTATTGGTGATATACCTGTAGTTAGATAACTGTAATAATTTATCTTGTAAAACATTACATTTAAGTGTATTAACTGTAATAATTTACCCCTTAAAATGAAACGATTTATAAAGATGGCTTCAAACCGCTGAATAGAATGTCTTGTTTTGGCATAATTTCGATGACAAACGATATAATACTATAAATTTTAATAATCAATAAATAGACAACTAATGACTAAAAAACTATTATTAAGTTCACTTTTTATTGTAGCGATATGGATAGAAGGTTTTGCCTGCACAAATTTGATTGTAGGAAAAAAAGCTTCTACCGATGGTTCTACAATCGTATCTTATTCGGCCGACTCATACGGTTTGTTTGGCGAATTATATCATTACCCTGCCGGCATACATGCCAAAGGAACCCTGATTGATATTCATGAGTGGGATACTGGTAAGTATTTAGGACAAATTGAACAAGCGAAACAAACATACAATGTAATAGGCAATATCAATGAATTTCAAGTAACCATTGCCGAAACTACTTTTGGCGGTCGTCCCGAATTGTCTGATTCAACAGGCATCATGGATTATGGTAGCTTAATTTATGTAGCTCTTCAACGTTCGCGTACAGCAAAGGAGGCGATTAAAGTAATGACCGACCTTGTTCGCGAATATGGTTATTATAGTAGTGGCGAATCGTTTACAATAGCCGATCCTGATGAAGTTTGGATCATGGAAATGATCGGTAAAGGTCCCGGTGTACGTGGTGCTGTATGGGTAGCTGTTAGAATCCCCGATGATTGTATCTCGGCTCATGCAAATCAAGCACGTATTCATCAATTTAATTTGAACGATAAAGAAAATTGTATTTATTCGCCCGATGTCATCTCTTTTGCACGCGAAAAAGGCTACTTCAGTGGTGTGAACAAAGATTTCAGTTTTGCCAATGCCTACGCTCCACTCGATTTTGGTGCACGCCGCTATTGCGAAGCACGTGTATGGAGCTATTATAATATGTTCACAAGCAGTGGTGAAGAGTTTTTGCCTTATATTTTAGGCGAAACCGATACACCTATGCCACTTTATATGAAACCGAAACAAAAAATATCAGTTCGTGAGGTTCAAAACGCTATGCGCGACCATTATGAAGGTACAGCATTAGATTTAAGCAAAGATTTTGGAGCAGGTCCGTTTCAAACACCTTACCGCCTATCCCCACTTTCGTTTAAAGTAGATGAGGTAGAATATTTTAATGAACGTCCTATCTCTACACAGCAATCGGGCTTTGTGTTTGTATCGCAAATGCGTGATTTCTTGCCCGATGCAGTAGGCGGTGTATTATGGTTCGGAACGGATGATGCGAATATGACAGTATTTACTCCCGTATATTGTTCTACTACCCAATCTCCCCAATGCTACACTCGTGTAGATGGTGCCGATTATATCACTTTCTCATGGCAATCGGCATTCTGGATTTACAATTGGGTGGCCAATATGGTATATCCACGTTATAATTTAATGATTGACGATGTACGTACTGTGCAAAATGGTTTAGAGAATCAATATTTCGAAGCGCAACCGGGCATTGAGGAAGTTGCTGTGAAACTACATAAAACAAATCCGGTTGAGGCTGTTAAGTTTTTGACTAACTATACAGGAATGATGGCTCAAAACGCTGTTGACTCATGGAAAAAATTGGGTGAATTTATTATTGTAAAATATAATGATGGTGTTGTTAAAAAGATGAAGAATGGTCAATTCGAACGAAATGATATTGGCCAACCGGCCGGTGTTGTGCGTCATGGATATCCTGCTGCATTTTTAGAAGAATATGTAAAACAAACAGGTGATCGATATAAAGTTAAATAATTGCACCCACGAGAAATTGAAAAAACGTTAGGTGTTTAAACAAAAACACTTTAATTTTGTGTAATATAAATAGGTATTAAAACCAAAAAAAATATTGTAAATGGAAAATCAAGAACTTATTAAGCTGGTAACTGAGAAAGCCGAAAAATGGCTTACCCCAGCATATGATGCTGAAACTCAGGCTGAAGTAAAGCGCATGTTGGCTAATGAAGATAAAACTGATTTGATTGAAGCTTTCTATAAAGATCTAGAATTTGGTACAGGTGGTTTACGCGGTATCATGGGAGTAGGTACAAATAGAATGAATATATATACTGTTGGTGCTGCCACTCAAGGGTTATCTAACTATCTTAAAAACAATTTTAAAGATTTAGAGCAAATCTCTGTTGTAGTAGGTCACGATGTTCGTAACAATAGCCGACTATTTTCAGAAACATCAGCCAATATATTCTCAGCAAACGGCATCAAGGTTTATCTTTTTGACGGTATGCGCCCAACACCTGAAATGTCATTTGCTATTCGTTATTTAGGTTGTCAAAGTGGTATTATCTTAACTGCTTCGCACAATCCTAAAGAGTATAACGGATACAAAGCATATTGGGATGATGGTGCTCAAGTATTGGCTCCACACGATAAAGGTATTATTGGTGAAGTGGAAAAAATTAAAGATGCTTCGGAAATTAAATTCCAAGGCAATCCTGCTTTGATTGAGATTGTAGGCGAAAATATCGATAAACCATATTTGGATGCAGTGAAAACCGTTTCTATCGATCCTGAGGCCATTGCTCATCAAAAAGATATGAAGATTGTTTATACACCTATTCATGGCACCGGTATGACTTTGATACCACGCGCACTCGAGATGTGGGGATTTAAACATGTAGTTACCGTTCCTGAGCAAATGATTCCTGATGGAAACTTTTCAACAGTAGTATCTCCAAATCCTGAAAATGCTGAGGCTATGACTATGGCTGTTAAATTGGGTAAAGAGATTGATGCTGACTTGGTAATGGCGAGCGATCCTGATGCTGACCGTGTAGGAATTGCATGCAAAAATGATCAAGGTGAGTGGGAGCTTGTCAACGGTAACCAAACTTGTCTTCTTTATCTTTATTATATCATTACTCAATATAAAAAATTGGGTAAAATGACAGGCAAAGAGTTTGTTGTGAAAACTATCGTGACAACTGAACTTATCAAAAAGATTGCTGATAAAAATAGCATCGAAATGATCGACTGTTACACCGGATTCAAATGGATTGCTCGTGAAGTTCGTTTGTATGAAGGTAAGAAAATCTATATTGGCGGCGGTGAAGAAAGCTATGGTTTCATGGCCGAATCGTTTGCTCGTGATAAAGATGCAGTATCAGCATGTTGTTTGATTGCAGAAATTGCTGCTTGGGCTAAAGATCAAGGTAAAACATTGTACGAACTTCTTCTAGATATCTATGTTGAATATGGATTTTCTAAAGAAAAAGGTATCAGTGTTGTTAAACCAGGTAAGAGCGGTGCCGATGAAATTAAACAAATGATGATTAATTTCCGTAATAATCCTCCTAAAGAAATTGCCGGTTCTAAAGTAGCTTATTGCAAAGACTTCCTTACCTTGAAACAAACCGATGCGGATGGTAAAGTTACTGATCTTGACATGCCTGATACATCGAATGTTCTTCAATACTATACTGAAGACGGAACTAAAGTTTCGGTACGTCCTTCGGGAACTGAACCTAAAATTAAATTCTATATAGAGGTAGTTGCCGATGTGAAAGATCGTGATAGCATTAAGGCTGCGAACAAAGCTGCTGATGAAAAAATTAAAGCGGTAATGGCATCGTTAGGAATTTAATATTCCTTTTTTAAATATTAACGCAACAAGACCAATCATATGATTGGTCTTGTTTGTTTATATATAAACCTAAAACTTAAAAGCTATGACAATTATTAATATTAAACGAATTTATGAATCATCTTCCCCATTAGATGGTTACCGTGTATTAGTTGATAAATTATGGCCTCGCGGAATTGCAAAAGAAGAGGCCGAATTAAATGAATGGGATAAAGAGTTAGCTCCATCGACCGAATTGAGAGAGTGGTTACATCAAAATCCAATTTTGCATTGGCCTGAATTTGTACAGAGATACAATATGGAATTAGAGAAATCGCCTTATATGTCTAAATTCATCTCTAAGATCAAATCTTTACCTCTTATTACATTATTGTATGCTTCGAAAGATGCAATCATGAACAATGCTGTTGTGTTACAGAAATTTATAGAAAATAAATTAGTAACTATTTAATAAAACCGGGCACCCATAAATACTTGATATCAAGTTTTATGGGTGCTTTGTTTGTATGAATCTATTATAGTAAAAAAATATTACCCCGAATAATATTGTTAATAGAGTTTAAATGCTATATTTGTTTTTCAAATAATTATTAAATATCTAAATATTATGAAAAACAACACTTTCCTTAAATCTGTAATGGCATTTTTATGTCTAAGCTTATCTATCTTCTCATGTCAAAACGTATTACACGACCCCGATAATTTAGAAGAGATATCCCAAATTCCTATTCAATTGTCTCATCGAATATTAAGTGCTGAGATCTTTAAAACTAGAATGGCCGATAATCAATTTCAGCAAAATGATTTAATTGGTTTATTTCTTGCTAAGCAGTCTCAATTGTTTGCTGAACACCGACATATCGACAATGCATTATACACATTTATCAATAATGAATTTAAAACAGGCGAAACATATTACTATCCCGAAGCTAAAACGCCTGTGAAATTTTTTGCTTATTATCCATACAGTATAAGTGGGGCGGCTGCATCTTCAGATAAGCTTAACATTACAATAAAGTCAGATCAAACCTCTATCGAAAATTATAGTAAGTCAGACTTTTTAACAGCACTAACATCCAATGTGGTTCCTACTAATAAAAGTGTCCATTTAGAATTTAATCACAAACTGGCTAAAATTAATTTTATTGTCAATCCAATTGTAGAAGGCGATTCGACTTTAATTAAAGAAAATGCTGTGGTTACGGTATCTAATATCAACACAAATGCATTTTATAGCCTAGATTCCGGTCTAATTTCTGATTTGTCTAATCCTCAAAGTTTAAAGCCATATGGCAATTGGGAGATTATTGAGAAGAGGGTATGTGGTAAAAAAGCAATTCTTATTCCTCAAGACTGCTCAAATGCTCAAATAATATTGAGTATAAATGGAAGAGAGTTTATTTCAAAATTTCCTGCAATCAATTTACAGTCGGGGACCAGTTATAATATTCTATTAAAATTTGATTCGAAAATAGGAATCACTCAAATCTCTCATCAAATTGGTAATTGGGTAGAAGATAACAGTGATAATGAGGGAGCTTTGGAAGAAGTTTTTGAAAGTCAATCGATCAATGTACAAAATATTAATTTTGATGTTTCATCCGTATATGATGTGGTGGATGAGCAAAAGAGAATTTTAGGAACAGTTTGTAAAGAGTATCTTTTTAATGAGACGATAGATGCTGTGGCATTGGTTTATTATAATATAACAACTCCTCACGTAGGACGAATATTAAAAACATACGGTGTTGATAAAACCATTAATAGTGGAACGATAACATGGAGCAATAATTCATTTTCGTATCAAGCCAATGAAACGGCAAATGAAATTGCTACTTTGTTTTTGAATACAAACGGTGATGTGATAACAAGTTTATCTGAAACTTCTCCTTTTATTAGTGAAATCCCCAATTTATTGATCGATACCCGAGGTGAGGAAACAATAAAATACCCGATCGTTAAAATCGGAAATCAATATTGGATGCGTGAAGATTTAAAAACAAAACGATATAATGACGGTACATCTATATCGAATAATACAACAAATTTATCTTTAAAAACATCGGGTTATTATGAAAACAACAGCAACATATTTTATAATGATGCTGCTGTGTTGACAAATAAATTAAGTACCGGAAGTTGGACGATACCTAATGAGAATCAGTGGAATGTTTTAATAAATTATATCGGTAATAGGAGTGCAAAATTGAAATCAGGAAATCTATGGACTATAAAAAATGGTATCCAACGTCCTAGTAATCTAACCGGATTTTACGCAATTCCTAATGGTGGCTATTTTGAGAATCAAGGCTCAATAATACAAGGTGCAAGTGATCATTTTTTAATCTATTGGAAAATAAAAGATAGTGCATTTGAATTGACTGAAAAAGGTGTATTGATCAGTGCCCTTTTAGACTCTATTTCGGGAGTTAATGTAAAAAATGGATGTGGCTTTTCTATTCGCTTAATCAAAAAATAAATGTTTATGCGTATTATTAAATATCGCTATTTTTTAATAATATCAGCAGTCTTCTCTCTTTTTCTTTGCTCATGTGTTAATAGTATTGAAGTTGAGCAAGAAGAAGAGGATGAAGCTACAAATGGTACATTGTTAATTAAAATAGAGTCTGATGCTTTGCAAAAACAAATCTATGATAAAGAGCGTGAAACATCAATCGGATTGTTTGCTACTTTATCTACAGCTTCTTTGGATAAATCACGACATATAGACAACCATAAAATGGTGTGTCGAAGTGATGGCTTTGCTCCTATTGCTCCCATATATTATCCATCGGGGAAAACTAAAACTGATATTATTTCCTATCATCCCTATCGGACGGAAGGTATTAAAGAAAGTTCGTTTATGATGGATGTAAGTGTGGCATTGGAACAGAACACATTGTATAATTACAATGTATCCGATTTTATGATAGCCTATGCAAATAATATTACTCCATCTTCTAAAACTGTAAAACTAAAATATGAGCATCAGTTTAGTCAACTCAATATTTCTATTAAAATTCAGGACGACACCGATCCTGAATTAATTCGAAAATTGAATCCTAAAGTTGTGTTGAATGATGTTTATAC